>CAWGSW010000006.1:0-6489 GCA_963825275.1 uncultured Actinomycetota bacterium
AGACCGCGCGCAGGATGGCGGTGCTGGTGGCCTCCGCGCGCTCGAGGGCGGTGGCACGGTTCTCCTGCTCGCGCAGCCGGCGGTACTCGAGCACCAGCCCGGTCTGCACCGCGAACCCCTCGAGCACGCGCTGGTCGGTCGCCTGCAGCGGATGCCCGCGCAGCGCCAGCACGTGGTCGGCGTCCACGTGGACGGAGCTGTCGGCCACCTCGGGAGCCGTCGCGGGATCCGTGCCCGACGTGGCGAGCACCGACCACCCCGTCCCGGAGCGGGTCAGCAACGCGACGGCGTCCTGGCCGAACGTCTCGCGCAGCCGGTCCACGATCGCCTCCGCGGTGTCCTGCCCGGTCAGCACCGACTGGGACAGCGAGGCCAGCGTGGCCGCCTCGGCGCGCGCCCGGGCCGCCTCCGAGGCACGCCGGGAGGCCCGGTCGACCACGGTGGCCACCCCGGCGGCCACCGCCACGTAGACGAGCAGGGCGACCAGGTTGGTCGGCTCGGAGATGGTCCATCGCCCGACCGGCGGGGTGAAGTACCAGTTGAGCAGCAGGAAGCCGCCGACCGCGGCGAGGAGTGCCGGCAGCATCCCGCCCACGAGCGCGACCAGCACCACCGCGGCGAGGAACAGGAGCACGGCCAGCGGCAGCTGGTTGTCCTCGAGGCCGCTCAGGACCAGGGTCAGCAGGACGGGCAGCAGGGCGGCCCCGAGCCAGCCGAGCAGCTGCCGGCGGGCACCCAGGGGCGAGGCCGGCCACCGGGGCCGGAACCGTCCCGAGGCCTCCTCGTGGGTGACCAGGTGGACGTCGATCGACTCGGCGAGCGAGGCGATCTGGTCGCCGGTGCTGCCGGTGAAGAGACGCCGCAGGCGGTTGTGCCGGGAGACCCCGACGATGATCATCGTCGCGTTGGCACCGGTGGCGAAGTCGACCACCGCCGCCGACACGTCCTCGCCCACCACGGAGTGGAAGGAGCCGCCGAGCGCCCCCACCAGCTGCTGGGACCGCTCGATGCGGCTCTCGTCCGCGCTGCGCAGCCCGTCGGTGGCGACCACGTGCACCGCGAGCAGCTCCGAGCCGGCGGCCCGCTGCGCGAGCCGGGCTCCCCGCCGCAGCAGGGTCTCGCTCTCCGGTCCGCCGGTGACGGCGACGACGATGCGCTCCTTGGTCGGCCAGGGCGCCTCGATCCGGTGCGCCCGGCGGTAGTCGTCCAGCGCGTCGTCGACCCGGTCGGCGAGCCACAGCAGGGCGAGCTCGCGCAGGGCGGTGAGGTTGCCGACCCGGAAGTACGACGACAGCGAGGCGTCGACCTGGTCGGCGCGGTAGATGTTCCCGTGCGCCATCCGGCGCCGGAGCGCCTCCGGTGACATGTCCACCAGCTGGATCTGGTCGGCGGTGCGCACCGCCTCGTCGGGCACGGTCTCGCGCTGGCGCACCCCGGTGATGCGCTCCACCTCGTCGTTGATCGACTCCAGGTGCTGGATGTTGACGGTCGTGATGACGTCGATGCCCGCGGCCCGGATCTCCTCCACGTCCTGGGCGCGCTTCTCGTTCCGGCTGCCGGGCACGTTGGTGTGCGCGAGCTCGTCGACGCACACGACGGCGGGCCGCCGCGCGATGACGGCGTCGGTGTCCATCTCGGTGAACGTCGTGCCGCGGTAGGAGATCTCCTGGCGGGGGACCACCTCGAGGCCCTCGACCTGGGCCAGGGTGTTGGCGCGGCCGTGCGCCTCGACGTACCCGACCACGATGTCGGTGCCCCGGGCCAGTCGCCGGTGCGCCTCGCCCAGCATCGCGTAGGTCTTGCCGACCCCGGGCGCGGCACCGAGGTAGACCGTCAGCCTGCCGCGGCGCCGCTCCTCCTCCATGTCTCGATCCTGCCAGTCAGTCGGCGGCCCGCGCGCCCGAGAGCCGGAGCACGTCGAGGTTGAGCTCGAGGACGTTGACCCGGGGTTCACCGAGGATGCCCAGGGTCCGGCCGGAGGTGTTCTGCTCGACGAGTCGCCGCACCTCGGGGACACTCAGGCCGTTGGCCTCCGCGACCCGCGCGACCTGGAGGTCGGCGTACGCGGGCGAGATGTCCGGGTCCAGCCCGGAGCCCGAGGCGGTCACCGCGTCGGGCGGCACGGCGCCCGGGGCGACCCCCTCCCGCGCGGCCACCGCGGACCTGCGCTGCTCGATGGTCGCGACCAGGCCGCGATCCTCCGGGCCGAGGTTGGACCCGGAGGTGCTGAGCGGGTCGTAGCCGGCGCCGGCCGCCGAGGGCCGGGGCTGGAAGAGGCCCGGGCCGACGACGACCTGGCCCAGCAGCGCCGAGCCGACCGCGTCCCGTGGCTCGGTGACGTGGCCGCCCGACACGTCGACCAGCGAGCCGTCGGCCCGCCACGGCATCGCGACCTGGGCGATCCCGGTGACGGCGAGCGGGTAGGCGAGACCGAGCACCACGGTCAGGAGCAGCAGCGCGCGGAGGCCGGCGAGGCTGTGCCGGAACAGGGCGTAGAGGTCGTTCATGGTCTGCGCACCGCCTTTCAGAGACCGGGGATCAGCGAGATGACGAGGTCGAGCAGCTTGATGCCGACGAACGGGGCGACCAGGCCGCCGAGGCCGTAGAGCAGCAGGTTGCGGCGGAGCAGCTCCGAGGCCGACGCCGGCCGGTAGGGCACGCCCCGCAGCGCGAGCGGGATCAGGGCGACGATGACCAGCGCGTTGAAGACGACCGCGGAGACGATCGCCGACTCCGGGCTGGAGAGCCGCATGACGTTGAGGACGTCGAGCTCGGGGAAGGCGACCACGAACATCGCCGGCAGGATCGCGAAGTACTTCGCGACGTCGTTCGCGATCGAGAACGTCGTCAGGGCGCCCCGGGTGATCAGCAGCTGCTTGCCGATCTCGACGACCTCGAGCAGCTTCGTCGGGTCGGAGTCGAGGTCGACCATGTTGCCGGCCTCCTTGGCCGCCATGGTGCCGGTGTTCATCGCGACGCCGACGTCGGCCTGGGCCAGGGCGGGGGCGTCGTTGGTGCCGTCCCCGCACATGGCGACCATCCGGCCGCCCTCCTGCTCCCGGCGGATCAGCGCCATCTTGTCCTCGGGCGTGGCCTCCGCGAGTACGTCGTCCACGCCGGCCTCCGCGGCGATCACCCGGGCCGTGACGTGGTTGTCGCCGGTGATCATCACCGTGCGGATCCCCATCGCGCGCAGCTCCTCGAAGCGCTCCCGGATGCCCTCCTTGACGATGTCCTTGAGGTGGATGACGCCGAGCAGCCGGGCCGGCCCCGCACCCACCTGGTCCGCCACCACCAGCGGGGTGCCCCCGCTCGCGCTCACCCGGTCCACGAGCGCGTCGAGCGCGTCCGGGACGTCGCCGCCGGTGCCGTGCACCCACGTCGTCACGGCGGACCCGGCGCCCTTGCGGATCAGCCGGTGCGGCAGGTCGATGCCGCTCATCCGGGTGGCCGCCGAGAAGTGCACCAGGGTGGCGCCGTCGGTGCTCCGGTCGACCTTCTCGAGGTCCGTCTCGACCAGGGCGACGATGCTGCGCCCCTCGGGTGTCTCGTCGGCCAGGGACGCGAGCAGCGACGCCTCCGCGAGCTCGTCCCCGCCGACCCCGGGGAGGGGCAGCAGCTCGGTGGCCTGCCGGTTGCCGTAGGTGATGGTGCCGGTCTTGTCGAGCAGCAGCACGTCGACGTCGCCGGCCGCCTCGACCGCGCGGCCGGACATGGCCAGCACGTTGCGGCGTACCAGCCGGTCCATGCCGGCGATGCCGATCGCCGAGAGCAGGGCCCCGATGGTCGTCGGGATCAGGCAGACCAGGAGCGCGGTGAGCACCACGACGGACTGGTCCGCGTCGCTGTGGCGGGCCAGCGGGTAGAGGGTGGCGCACACGACCACGAAGACGGCCGTGAGCGAGACCAGCAGCACGTTCAGGGCGATCTCGTTGGGGGTGCGCTGCCGTTCGGACCCCTCCACCAGCGCGATCATGCGGTCCACGAACGACTGCCCCGGCTCGGAGGTGATCCGGACGGCGATCCGGTCGGAGAGCACCACGGTGCCGCCGGTGACCGCCGACCGGTCGCCGCCGGACTCGCGGATCACGGGGGCGGACTCGCCGGTGACCGCGGACTCGTCCACGCTGGCGACCCCCTCGATGACGTCGCCGTCGCCGGGGATCCGCTCGCCGGCCTCCACGAGCACCACGTCCCCTGCCCGGAGCTCGGTGCTCGGCACCTCGTCGGTGGGCAGCCGGGCCAGGTTGCCGGCCGAGCCGAGCTGGTCGCGGCCCCCACGCACCCGGCGGGCCGTCGTCTCCTGCTGGAGGGCCCGCAGGCTCGCCGCCTGGGCCTTGCCCCGGCCCTCGGCCACGGACTCGGCGAGCGTGCCGAAGAGGACGGTCAGCCAGAGCCAGGCGGTGACGAGGACGTCCAGGACGCTGGGGTCCAGCAGGGCCATCACCGTGGTGGCCGCGGCGCCGATCTCGACGACCAGCATCACGGGCGCGTCGAGCAGCCGGCGCGGGTCGAGCTTGCGGACGGCGTCGGGCAGCGCCGAGACGAGCTGCTCGGTCAGCGGCCGCCGGACCGGTGCGGGCCGGTGGTGGTGGTCCTCGGGGATCGGCGAGCCGGTGGTGCGGAGGTTGGTGCTCTGGGCGTTCATGCGAGTGACTCCACGATCGGGCCGAGGACGAGCGCGGGCACGTAGGTCAGTCCGACCAGGATCAGTGCGACGCCGGTGAGGAGGACCACGAACAGCGGCCGGTGAGTGGGCAGGGTGCCGGCACTCTCGGGGAGGTGCTGCCGGCTGGCGAACCGCCCCGCGAGCGCGAGGACGAACACGATCGGCAGGAAGCGGCCGACGAGCATGCAGGTGCCGAGCAGGGTGTTCCAGAACGGCGTCCCGCTGGCGAGGCCGGCGAAGGCGCTGCCGTTGTTGTTGGACGCCGACGCCACGGCGTACAGCGCCTCGGAGAGGCCGTGCGGTCCCGTCGCCTGGAGCCCGGCCAGGCCGTCACCGGCCGAGAGGGCGACGGCGGCACCGACCAGCACGAGCACGGGTGTGGTGAGGACGTAGAGCGCGACCAGCACGATCTCGGGCTGGCCGATCTTCTTGCCGAGGTACTCCGGCGTGCGCCCGACCATCAGGCCGGACAGGAAGACCGTGACGACGGCGAGCATCAGCATCCCGTAGAGGCCGGAGCCCACGCCGCCGGGGGCGATCTCGCCGAGCATCATGTTGAACATCGCCACGCCACCGCCGGGGGCGGTGAACGAGTCGTGCATGGCGTTCACCGCGCCGGTCGACGTGCCCGTCGTCGCGGCGCCGAACAGCGCCGAGGACGCCGTACCGAACCGGGTCTCCTTGCCCTCCAGCGCGCCCCCGGCTGCGGCGGGTGCGGACCCGGGCCCGGCCATCTCGGACCAGGTGAGCAGCGCGATCGAGACCCCGAGGAGCAGCGCCATCACGGTGAGGATCGCGATGCCCTGGCGGCGGTCGCCGACGATCAGGCCGAAGGCCCAGGCCATCGCGAACGGGATGAGCAGGAGCAGGAAGATCTCCAGCAGGTTGGTCAGCGGGGTGGGGTTCTCGAAGGGGTGCGCGGAGTTGGCGTTGTAGAAGCCGCCGCCGTTGGTGCCGAGCTCCTTGATCGCCTCCTGGCTCGCCACCGGGCCGCCGGTGACGTGCTGGACGCCGCCGGTGAGGGTGTGCACCGCCTGGGGCTCGGCGAGGTTCTGCACCACACCGAGGGCGATCAGCACGAGCGCCGCCACCGCCGCGACGGGCAGCAGCACCCGGACGACGCAGCGGACCAGGTCGGCCCAGAAGTTGCCGACCCGGCCGTCCCGAGCGGACCGGGCCAGCCCCCGGGCGAAGGCCGCGGCCACCGCCATGCCGACCGAGGCCGAGACGAAGTTCTGGACGGTGAGCCCCGACATCTGGAACAGGTGGCCGACGGACGACTCGCCCGAGTACCACTGCCAGTTGGTGTTGGTCACGAAGGAGACGGCGGTGTTCCACGCCCCGTCGCTCGGCAGCGCGTCCATCCCGAGGGAGAGCGGCAGGTGCTGCTGGAGCCGGCCGAGGGCGAAGAGGGCCAGGATGCTCACCAGCGAGAAGCCGAGCACCGACAGCGAGTAGGTCCGCCAGTGCTGGTCGGCGTCGGGGTCGACGCGCAGCAGCCGGTACGACGCCCGCTCGACGGCGAGGTGCCGGTCGCTGGTGTAGACGCCGGCGAGGTGTCGACCCAGGAACGGCACGCACACCGCCAGCAGCAGGACGAGCGCGAGGACCTGCCCGAGCGCGGGCAGGGTCGCGCTCACCGGCCCAGCCGCCGGTCGATGACGCCGACCAGCAGGGCAGCCAGGGCGAAGAACGCCACCGTCAGCGCGAGGTAGAGGAAGTCAGCCACATCTCCATGGTCGAAGCCACCAGGCACCGGCCTCGTCGTTCTTGACGGTTCCCTGACGCCGACCCGTCGCGTGTTGACGCGACCCTGACAC
>CAWGSW010000007.1:0-714230 GCA_963825275.1 uncultured Actinomycetota bacterium
CACGCGACCATGGCTGTCAGCTCGGCACTGATGAGCAGCGTCAGTTGCCGAAGCGTTGCTGCGCAGCTTGCCGCGTGGTGTCGAGAGCGGCACCGATGACGGTCCAGGAATCTCCGGCGTCACGTGCGGCATGCACCGCGTCACGCAGTTCCTGTTCGGCCGCGGCCAGGTTCTGTCGTGCGACGATGATCCGCCGGAAGTGCGCGGCGTCCCGAGCTGTGTGCGTGGTCACGTCCAGCTGTTCGAGTCCGGGGTTGTCGTGGTCTGCCTTGAGCTTCGTCACGTGTGTCACCTCATCTCAGGTAGTCGTGGAACGCCGGCCGGAGTCGGTCGGCGTGGATGATCCGGGTGGGCTCCGCGGCCGGAACTGCCACCAGTTCGAGCATCCGGCCGTGGCGGTCAGGTCCGATTACCAGAAGCCGCTCCTCGCCGTCGTACTCGTACTCGACGAAGCGGATCGCATTGGTCCAGGCGTGCTCTGTGTCGGCGTCGTCGATCCCGTGCTTTCGCGCTGAGGCCCGGACCTCCATGTGTCAAGAATGTCTTGACGCATCCAGGATGTCAAGAATAGATTGACGTACACCGCTGATCGGACTCCTACCCGAGGCGACCAACGCTTGCTGCCGTACTCAGGACAGCCGGAACAGGACCGCGATCGCCATGTCGTCGTCGGCCGGGTTGGCTGGGGCGAAGTAGTACTCGCGGCCCTCGCTGGCGAGCTTGGAGTAACGAAAGGCGCCGTCCGTCAGCCGGTAGGAGGCCGTCCTCATCGGTCGTAGTCCCGCCGCCTTCTCGTGGCGGAGCGCCTCGGCGTAGGTCAACGGCGCGAAGCCGAGCAACGCCTCGTCGGGCTCGTGGTGCTGGACCTGGGTCTGGTCCACCGGGTCGGTCTGGCGCAGGATCAGGTCCACGACCTCGGGCCACCTGACCCAGACGAAGGCCAGCAGGCCCGGGTCCTCCTCGGTCCCGTAGATCGAGTTGGCCACCGCGTGCCAACCGTCCCCGAGGTCGAACCAGCGGCCACCGAGCATCGGCGCCCGCCGACGTATCGAGGTCTGGGAGCGCCGAGGAGAGCGGGACCTTGCTGGCGAGGGTGAGGAGTCGCGGCTCGAAGCTGCCCACTGAACCAACGCCTCCTGTCACGGCTACGAGGAAACGTATCGGAATTGACCCATTCGTCACCCCCGACGCTCGCAACCTGCGCGAGGCGGCGGCCCCGATGGCCTTCCAGCACTCGGGCGGACCGGCTACCGTGCGCCAATGTTGCCGCCACCGCGCCGCGTGAAAGACCTGACCAACGCGTTCCTCGGCGAGGTCGACAACCGCCTCCCCGGCCGGCTTTCCAGGCTCTTCCTGCACGGCTCGTCGTGCTGGGGGGAGTTCTTCGAGGCGAGCGACGTTGACTTCGTCGCGGTCTGGGACGTGCTGCCAAGTGCCGCCGACCTCGGATCGTCGAGGACGGCACGCGACAACATCCGGAAGAGTCGCGGGCAGCAGTGGTAGGTGTCGAGGCATGACCAGCCGCATTGCCTGTATCGCGATCAACGTGATCGACGCCGAGCTGGTCGCGGACTTCTGGTGTGCCGTGCTGGGTTGGCGTCGGGCTGACGAGGACGACGAGGTCGTCAGCATCCGAGGCGACGACGGTTCTTGGCCATGCATCGACCTGGTGCGGGTTCCTGATCGCAAGCTCGTCCACAACCGTCTGCATCTCGATCTTCGGGCCGACGGCTCCTCCTTCGACGACGAGCTCGACCGGCTGCTCTCGCTCGGCGCCACCCGCGCCGACGTCGGTCAGCCAGACGACGTCACCTGGGTCGTACTCGCTGACCCGGAGGGCAATGAGTTCTGCCTGCTGCGCCGCACCGTCCAGGAAGTCACCTGACCCGACGCACATCGGCAAGGCGCACCGCGGCAGCTGTCAGGAGACCGCGGCCTTCACCAGCTCGACGACTCTCTTCTCCACGGCGGGGCTCCACTGCCGGAGCGCGTAGGACACCGGCCACAGGTCGCCGTCGTCGAGGTTCGCCGCGTCCTGGAAGCCCAGGGTCGAGTACCGGTAGCTGAACTTGCCCGCGTCCTGGAAGAAGATGACGACCTTGCCGTCCGCGTTCGCGTAGGCGGGCATCCCGTACCAGGTCTTCGGTGTCAGCTCGGGGGCGGTCCCGGTCACGGCCACGTGCACCCGCTCGGCGAGCGCACGATCCTCCGGTGCCATCTGCGCGATCCTGTCGAGGACCGCCTGGAGGCCGTCGGCCTTCTTGGCGCCCTTCTTGCCCTCGGCACGCAGCTCGGCGGCGCGCTCCTTCATCGCGGCACGCTCCTCCGCGGTGAAGCCGTCGGATTCGGACTTGGCAGTCTTCGCGGGCATTCTCGGTTTCCTTTCGTCCGGGGCTCGGCGTCACGCAAGCCCTCCGCAGAAAAGGCTAGACGCGCCCCCACCGTGGCGCTTCTCGATTCCTGCTCGGATCGGGGACCAGGTCGCTGATCCGCGGCCACCACGACCCATGCGCCGTGCGGATCAGGTCCCGGGCCGCGGCCGTGTCCCGGTGCTCTGGCAGGGACCACCAGCGTTCGTCCACGTGCGCAACGACCCGTGCGGCCTGGTTGCCCGACATCTGCCTTGCGGTGGCGAGGTAGCTGCAATGCACGGTCGCACCCACACGCTCATAGCCGCTGTCCGGCTCGCGCTCATGCCGATGTCAGCGTGCGTCCGGCTCTAGCTTCCGTGCTCGGTCCTCTCGCCAGCCAGCGGCGATGCCGTCCCAGTTCCAAAGCACTCCAGCCCCGATCAAGAAGAGCGCGAGGAGTGCGGCATCACCAAGCCAGGCGGGCTTCAACGCGGCACTGAGAACCACGTACACAAGCGCCCAGCAGAATGTTGCTCCGACACTCTTTCGGGACCGACTCGTCACGGAGCCGATGGTAAGCGAGCACACGGAAGCGCCCTCATCTGTAGCCGCTGTCCGGGCGCACACACATGAATGATCGGTCGTGGCGGAGAGGAGCAGAGTCAGGAGACCGACGGCGGCCAGCGATGACCGCGCCACTCGTCCCATGTCGCGAATCCAGCCGGTGGGTCATCGATAGGTTCGCTGCCGTCGAGTTCACCTGGGGTTGGGATGTCGATGGTGGCGGCCCACTCGAGCAAGTTCCTCGTCAGACATGGGCCATGTCGTATGTGGCGCTTCGGCCTGGCGCTGATCAAGTCGTCGCCGCTGCTCGGCTGGGGTGACTTCGAAGTAGCACATCTCCACCATCGCACCGAGGTCGGCTGCTGCCTGCCGTAGAGCGGAGCGCTCGTCTCTACCCCACAGGCCGTAGTCGATGACGACGTTGTTGCCGAGTTCGAGAGCGCGCAGCCCGATCTGGATCAGCCGTCCTTCGATCACGTCTTGGGCCGACAGCGGATTCTCGTGCCCGTAGAGAGCCTTCACCCATTCGTCCTTCGTCAGACGAAGTGCGTTCTGCTCGATCTCTATGCGCCGCGCAGCAGTGGTCTTCCCTGTGCATGGGAGTCCCACAGTCAGGAACAGTGTCGGTTGCTTCATCATCACCCCCTATCCGAGCGGACGCCTCATCATCGCTGACGTCCTCACATGGCCGCGATCCGCGCGGTCATCTCGATGAGGGGACGTTTGACTGGGGCCACTGGCAGACCGCCGAAGTGGTACCCATGCGTGGGAACCAGATCAGCAACGGGAAAGGACCGCGTTCACGACGGGTCGTACTCGTTCGACGTGCGTGACCAGGCTGCCCATCAACCGGTTCCGTGAGGCGAAGAGTCCGGTCGGGCCGAGTCGGTACAGGAGGGCACGGACCAGCACTTGGTTCCAGTCCTGGCCGGTCTCCCATTCGTCGAGCAAGGACATTGGTGCCTGCCGAAAGGTCACGGCATCGGTGACTGCCACCGCGTTGGCCGTCCCAACGGGCCTGAAGTATGGCGGCCAGTCGATGACGGCTGGGGGGAGCCCGTCTGCCACCAGCACGTTGGGAAGGATGTCGCCGTGGATCACCTGCCGGGGACTGGTCACTGGAGCCAGCTTGGCTCTCAGCTGTCCGATCACGTCGAGGGTCTCGTCGTCACCCTCGGGTTCGGCTGCCTCCCACGCCAGGCGGTCGCCGAACGCCCATGGGTCGTCGCGAATGTCCATGAAGGCGGGCCGCGGCAGGTCCTTGACGCTGTGGTGGAACGCATCGCTCGCTTCCTTGACCCGTGCCAGCTCCCCGACCAGGTCGACGTCTCGGCCTGCCAGGAAGGCGTGAGCCCCCCACCCGTCAGTCGACCAGCCGACCTCGTCTCCGCCACGAGGCACGACCGGCTCCGGCACCCGCACGTCCTCGCTGTCCCAGGCGGCGTACACCTCGCATACCCACGCGTGCTCCGGCACGCACCCCACGGGTTTGAGGACGAGCCGTCCGTCGGTCCAGGCATGCCCTGCGCCACCGGGAAGGCGACGCAGCGCGTCCTCGCGAACGCCGAACGCGCGAACGGCCCGGGGAGTGGGACCGCGCCGACGCCACTCCCAATCGGTGTCCTCGAGCAGGCGGACACCCCCCTCGTGAGGCGAGCCGGTGCCAGGGCCCGGTCCCTGGGCATTCATGGGAGGACGGTAGCGACACCCCGACGTGCCAACGCACGGACATCAGCTGTCCGCTCGCGCTCTCGCCGATGTGCGGTTATCGCTCTGATGAGTTCGGATGCCTCACCGCGATCACCAAGGTTCCGACGAGGCCGACGACGAACAGCGCCGCGAGTCCCCAGAACCACAGCATGAGAAGCAACCAAGTCTGTGCAATCTGGCACGTCGGCTCTCGGCAGGCTGAAGACTCATTGGCGGCCAACCGCAGGTAGGCGACGAGCGTGATCAACCCCGGAAGCACCCAAGTCAACGCCAGCCAGTTGAGGATCGACCGAGCTTTGACGCGTGATCGCCCATTCACGGCACGAACCTTTCGTCACTCATCGCAAACGTGCTCACACTCTCACGCAGCGATCCGCTCGGTAGCCGCTGATCGAGCGCACGCCCCACCGGCCGACGGCTTCCCGGGCTGTTCACCCGCCCAGCACCCGCACTGCACCCCGACGTCATCCGGCGCGAGCCACGATCCGGGGCATGACCGATCTCGGACGCCGTACCTTCCTCGCCTCCACCGCTCACCTCCACGGCCGGCCTCGCCGTCGCCGGCCTCGCCGCCCGCGCCGGCGCGACCCCCGGCCTCGTCCGCCGACGACTGACGCTCCCCTCGGGCGTGCAGAGCGGCGACGTCACCACCAACTCTGCCGTCCTGTGGGCACGCTCCGACGGACCCGGCCGCCTGGTCGCCCAGATCACCAGCGGTCGCCGGACCTGGCGCCGGGGCGGCGCCGTCGCGAGCGCCGGCAGCGACTTCACCGCGAAGCTCAACCTCGAGGGCCTGGCGCCCGGCCGGGACTACGAGGCGGAGCTGTGGTTCGAGGACGCCGACGGGCAGGCCGGGCAGAGCCGGCGCGCCACGTTCGCCACCGCGGCGTACCACCCCCGCGCGACGAGCTTCGTCTGGACCGGCGACAGCTGCGGCCAGGGCTGGGGCATCAACCCCGACCTCGGCGGGCTGGTCGGCTACCGGGCGATGCACGAGACCCACCCCGACTTCTTCCTCCACGCGGGCGACACCATCTACGCCGACGGCCCGATCTCCGCGGAGGTGACCGAGCCCGACGGCCAGGTCTGGCGCAACCTCGTCACCGAGGAGGTCAGCAAGGTCGCCGAGTCGCTGACCGAGTTCCGCGGGCGGCACCGCTACACGCTGCTCGACGACAACGTCCGCGCGCTGTACGCCGAGGTGCCGCTGATCGCGCAGTGGGACGACCACGAGACGCACAACAACTGGTACCCCGGCCAGATCCTCGACGACGACCGCTACACCGAGCGCCGGGTCGACGTGCTCGCCGCCCGCGCCCGCCAGGCCTGGCAGGAGAACATGCCGATCGCCGACCCGCGGTCCCGGCGCCGGGACTCCGGCTTCGCCCCGGCCCGGATCTACCGCAAGGTCGCCCGCGGCGCGCACCTCGACGTGTTCTGCCTCGACATGCGCACCCACAAGGACCCGAACACCCCCGGGCTCGAGGCGCAGGAGACGCACCTGCTCGGCCAGGAGCAGGTCGACTGGCTGATCCGCGAGGTCAAGGCCTCCACCGCGACCTGGAAGGTGATCGCCGCCGACCTCCCGCTCGGGCTCGTCGTCCCGGACGGGCAGGTCAACCAGGAGAGCCTGTCCAACCGCGACCCCGGCGCACCGCTGGGCAAGGAGCTCGAGCTCGCCGCGGTGCTGTCGGCGTTCAAGCGGCACGGGATCACCAACGTGGTCTGGCTGACCGCCGACGTGCACTACTGCGCGGCGCACCACTACGACCCGTCGCGGGCGTCGTTCACCGACTTCGACCCGTTCTGGGAGTTCGTCGCCGGACCGATCGCCGCGGGCACGTTCGGCCCGAACACCCTCGACGGCACCTTCGGCCCGGAGGCGGTGTTCCAGAAGGCCGCCGACTACCCCAACCAGTCCCCGCGGCACGGCAACCAGTTCTTCGGCCACGGCTCGATCACCGACGACGGCCGGCTGACGGTCTCGCTGCGCGACATCACGGGCAACACGCTCTTCAGCAAGACGCTCGACCCGGCCTGACCCTGGTTCGGGCCAGCTCAGGCGGGCATCGTCAGGGCTTCGTACACGAGGAACGCGGCGATCAGCGTCAGCAGCGCCAGGACGATGGTCTGGATCATCACGCGGCGGCGGTGCTCGTCGACCGGATTCAGGCGTGCTTGCGGCGGTTCTTGCTGCATGTCCTGCTCACGCGTGGTCCTCCCGAGTCGTGCCCTCTCCCCCGGACGGCACCGGGGAGAAGAGTGGCACCCGTGACGAGTTTCGCGAGCAGGAATGGGGAAAAGTGCCGCTGCGCGCTGCATCACATGGTTCCGGCCCGCCGCGATATCGCGACGGGCCGGACGGGTGATGCGGGTCTCGACGAGCTCGACCAACGGGGATGTCAGATCGGGATGGCGACCTCGGCGACGGAGCCGATGGCGGCGACGACCTTCTTGTCCACGGGCTCGGCCTTGGGCGCGAGGGTGCGCAGGGTCCACTCCCCCTCGCCGGCGAAGAACCGGAAGTGCCCGGTCGCCGAGGTCGGGACCTCGGCGGTGAACTCGCCGGTCCGGTCGAGCAGCCGCACGTAGGCGCTGCCGACCGGCTGGCCGTCCCGGGTCACCTGGCCCTGGATCACGGCCTCCTTGGCGACGTTCACGCCGTCGAGCGACAGCCCGCCCTCAGTGGCGCCGCACATCAGGCTGCGCCCGGCTCGTCGCCGAGGGCGATCGGGACGCCGACCAGCGAGCCGTACTCGGTCCACGAGCCGTCGTAGTTCTTGACGTTGTCGCGGCCGAGCAGCTCCTTGAGCACGAACCAGGTCAGCGAGGAGCGCTCACCGATGCGGCACAGGGCGATGGTGTCCTTGGAGGTGTCGAAGCCGACCTCGTCGTAGAGCTTGTTGAGGTCCTCGTCGGACTTGAAGGTGCCGTCGTCGTTGGCGTTCTTGCTCCACGGCACGTTGACCGAGGTCGGCACGTGACCGGCGCGCTGGGCCTGCTCCTGCGGGAGGTGGGCCGGGGCGAGCAGCCGGCCGGCGTACTCGTCGGGGCTGCGCACGTCGACCAGGTTCTGCGCGCCGATGGCGGCGACGACCTCGTCGCGGAACGCGCGGATGGACGTGTCCTGCTCCTGCGCGACGTACGACGTCTGCTCGCGGGTGGGCAGCTCCTCGGTCAGCTCGCGGGAGTCGAGCTCCCACTTCTTGCGGCCGCCGTCGAGCAGCTTGACGTCGGAGTGGCCGTAGAGCTTGAAGTACCAGTAGGCGTAGGCGGCGAACCAGTTGTTGTTGCCGCCGTAGAGCACGACGGTGTGGTCGTTGCCGACCCCGCGCCCGGAGAGGAGCGCCTCGAACTGCGCCTTGTTGACGAAGTCGCGGCGGACCTGGTCCTGCAGGTCGGTGGTCCAGTCGAGCTTGATGGCGCCACGGATGTGGCCCTTGTCGTAGGCGGTGGTGTCCTCGTCGACCTCGACGAGCACCACCTTCGGGTCATCGAGGTGGTCCTCCACCCACTGGGCGGTGACGAGCGAGTTCTCGCGGCTCATGATCTGGGGCCTTTCAGTTGGTTGCGGCGGATGCCGCGGTACGAGGAGTGATGCGACGGATGAGGAGGTACATCTCGCAGCCCAGGCAGAAGCGGAAGGCGGCGTTCAGCAGGGCGGCGGCCAGCGCGAAGCCGGTGGCCACCAGGCCCACGACGTCGGCGCCGGAGAGGAACCCGACCAGGCCGACCAGCGCGAAGGCCAGGCCGACCCCCTGCGCGAACCGGGGCGGGGCGACGTCCTCGAGCTCGCCGGGGGCGCCGAGCCGCGGCCGGACGAAGGTCTTGAACAGCCAGGCGTGCGGGGTGCGCTGGACGCCGAGCCCGGCGCCGATCGCGAACAGCACGGCCTGGACCGCCAGCAGCGCGACCCCGGCCGGGTGCGGGGCCAGCAGGAGTACGGCGGCCAGCACGACCGCGGTCAACGCCGCGGCGAACTGCGGCCCGCGCGGGTCGATCCGCGGGGTGGTCCCGACCGAGGGCCGGGTGGCACTGATGGTGGACATGTCTCTCCTGCGTGGAAAACGTCGATGGCCTGGTGCACGAGGCACGGGCGCGTCACGGATCGCCGGACGGCGAGGAGGGGATCAACTCCCACTGAGAGGTTAATACACTAACTCAGTAGATTAAAGAGGAGTTGGGGAGACGCGTCCCGTCAGGACATTCGACACAGCGACGAGCGCGTGCGGCAGTGATCCACTGCGCGGCGCTTGGTCAGCATGGTCGAGGACATACCGAGGAGCGTAGGGCGACCCAGGGGACTGCCGGTATTCGCGGTCTCGCCATGCGAGACGGCCATCCACATGCTGGACATCAGGTGACGGCCTCCAGCGCGGAGAGCACCTGCTCCTTGCGCGGCGCCCCGGCCGCCCGGGTCACCTCGGCGCCGCGGGCGTCGAGCACCAGCGTGGTCGGCGTACGCAGGATGCCGAGCTTGCGGACCAGCTCGAGGTGGTGCTCGGCGTCGACCTCGACGTGCACGACACCGGGCACGACGGCCGCGATGTCGGCGAGCGTGCGGCGGGTGGCGCGGCAGGGGGCGCAGAAGGCGGACGAGAACTGCAGGAGGGTGGCCCGCTCCCCCAGCTCGAGGTCGAGCCCGGTGTCCTCGACCATCCCGACCAGCGAGGGCGGCAGGTCGCTCTCGACGTCCTTGACCCGATGGGTCCCGGAGAACCGGCCGTCGACGGCCGCGCGGTAGACGCCGAAGCCGACCGCGGCCACGACGGCGACGATCAGCACCCAGGCTCCTGCGCTCATGCCTCTCCCAACGACGCGCCCGGCCTCCTCATTCCTGAGGCTTCTCGACCGGGTCGAACAGCGAGCGAGATCACCCTGCCGCACCCGCCATTCGGCCGCGCCGCCGACTCGCTCAGTGAGACCGTGGCCCATGCACACCACGGACGAGCGCCGCCGGCTCGTCGGCGTCCTGCTGGCGGCGTACGCCGTCGTGCTGCTGCTCGTCCTGCTCTCCCCCTCGGCGGCGGTGCCCTCGACCAGCGTCTCCTGGCTCGGAGGCCGTGGCCAGCCGGCTGCACGCGCCGCAGGCCTTCCTCGAGCCGGGCCGGGTCGAGTTCGTCGCGAACGTCCTGATCCTGATGCCCGCGCCGTTCCTCGGCTCGATGCTCCTGCCCTCGCTCACCTGGCGGGACTGGACCGCCTACGGCTTCGTCTTCTCCGGGGGCGTGGAGCTGTGCCAGGGCCTGTTCCTGGCGGGCCGGTCCGCGACCTTCGTGGACATCGTGGCCAACACCGCCGGCGCGCTGGCGGGAGCGGTCCTCCACGACGTCGCCGCCCGCCGCTGGCCCTCGCTGGACTGACTGCGCCAGCCGCTGGGGTCAGCCGCGCAGCCGGCGGATCTCCTCCTCGAGCACCAGCACCCGGGCGATGCCGGCGAGGTTGAGACCCTCGGCGAGCAGGTCGCGGATCCGGAGCAGCCGCTCGATGTCGGCGGCGCTGTAGAGGCGGGTGCCCCCGGCGGTCCGGTCGGGCTCGAGGAGCCCGCGGCGCTCGTAGACGCGCAGGTTCTGCACCTGCATGGACACCATGTCGGCGGCGACCGAGATCGCGAAGACGCCGTGCGTGTGCTCGCTCATGGCCACCTCCCTGCTCTTTTCCGCCGGGTCTTGATTTTCCTGATGTCGAGAGTATATGAAATGTGTAACGACGGATACAGGTCCGTCGACCACGACAGAACTCTGAGGAGGACTTGTGATGTTGCTGCGCCAGACCGACCCGTTCCGTGACCTCGACCGCCTGACCCAGCAGATCTTCGGCACCACGAACCGGCCTGCGGTGATGCCGATGGACGCGTGGCGCGAGGGTGACCGCTTCGTCATCGAGTTCGACCTGCCCGGCGTCGCCCAGGAGAGCATCGACCTCGACGTCGAGCGCAACGTGCTCACCGTCCGCGCCGAGCGGGTCGCCCGCAACGGCGACTGGGAGATGCTCGCCTCCGAGCGTCCGCGCGGCGTGTTCAGCCGCCAGCTCGTGCTCGGCGACAACCTCGACCTCGACAAGATCGAGGCCAGCTACGACGGCGGCGTGCTCCGCCTGCTGGTCCCGGTCGCCGAGCGGGCCAAGCCCCGCAAGATCGAGGTGGCGGTCGGCTCGAGCGAGAAGGAGCGGTCCGCGATCGAGGCCTGAGTCACGTCGTAGGCCGTCACGGTTACGCACCTGTCGCGGTTTACGGGGGAAGGAACGAGGGCCGTCCCGTGCGGGGCGGCCCTCGTGCCTTGTCCTTGCGGTCAGTTGACCTGGTCGGCGACCTGGATGTCGAAGCTCGCGGTGCCGTCCTTGACCTTGGTGACCTCGAGGTCGACGTCGATCGAGTCCTCGCCGGCCTCGAGCACGCAGGTCATGGTCTCGCCCTTCTCGGCCTTCAGGTCTCCGGGGCAGGTCACCTTGTCGGGCTTCTGGCCCACCTGCTCGGTGAGCTGGTCGGAGATCTGCTTCTCCACGTCGGCCTGGCTCATCGAGCTGGCGGAGCAGCCGCTGAGCGTCGCGGCGGCGACGGAGAGGAAGAGGGCGAGGGTGGCGGATCTGCGCATCTGGCGTCCTTCGAAGGAGGATCGAGCCGGCGGTCGCCGGGCCCGATCTTGGTACCAGCCGCCGACCGTCGCGCGGGCCGGAACCGGCGTACGCCGTGGGTGGACCAGACCAGGTCCGGCTCAACCGGCCCACGTCGTCACTGCCGGGTGCCGAGACGCATCCGCGACGCGGCCGCCGGGTTGACCTTGCGGACCTCGCCGACACGCCACGGTGCGATGGCCGCGATGGCGACCGCCGCCATCACGAGCACGAAGATCGCCAGCAGCAGCCATCCGAGCGGCAGGCCGAACGCGATGCCGGTGCCGACGAGACCCGTGCCCGCCAGCGTCGAGTGCTGTCCGTACATGTGCTTCCCTCCCTCCGGTTGACTCTGTCTAGCTCCACGCCGCGGCCCGGCCGCGACTGATGTCGTAGAAGCACTTCAGGTTCACGGCGTGCTTGAACAGGCCGTAGCCCAGCTCGAGGAACATGCTCAGCGCGACCAGCACGGCCAGCGGCCCCGCCTTGCGCACACTCACCACGCGCTCGAGCACGAAGACCGCACCGACGACCAGCCACAGCGGCGAGAACCGCAGGGTGCCGTCGACGGCCGCGGCCGCGGTCAGGACCAGGTAGATCAGGAAGAACGCGAGCTCGACGAGCGACCAGGCCTGCCGGGCGGCGTACGGCAGCGTCACGCGGGTGAGGCCGAACGTACGCAGGTTCTCGAGGGCACCGCGCTGCCAGCGGATCCGCTGGCGCCACAGGGTGCGCCACGTGGGCATCACCTCGGTGCTGACCCAGCACTCCATCGGCGAGAGGCACTCGTGCCCGAGGGTCTTGATGGCCAGCGTCAGCTCGCTGTCCTCGGTGATGTTCTGCTCGTGGTAGCAGACGACCGGGCCGTCCGCGGTGCCGCCGGGCAGGAGTCCGGTACGACGCGCCTGCGCCACCTCGCGCACCGTCGCCACGGTGAGCGCGGTGGCGGTGCCGGTGAGCACGAACGCCCGGCTGCTGGAGCGGCGGGCGAGCTGGCGGGCGTACCTGACGTACTCCATGCGCTGCAGCAGCCCGATGAACCCGGCCCCGCGCTGGCCGTAGAAGATGCCGCCCACGGCGCCCACGCCGGGGCGGCCGAGGGCGGTGAGCGCGACCTCGACCCAGTCCTCGGCGATGACCGAGTCGGCGTCCATGACCAGGACGACGTCGTCGTCGGCCAGCGTCGGCAGGACCAGGCGCAGGGCCTGGTTCAGCGCGCCCGCCTTCTGGCTGTCGTTGCGGACCGACTTGATGACGTCGGCGCGGGCCCTGCGTGCCCGTCGTACGGTCCGGTCGGTGCAGTTGTCGGCCACGACCACGACCCGCTCGGGACGGACCGTCTGACGCTTCAGCGACTCCAGCGCGAGGGCGATCACCGTCTCCTCGTTGTGCGCCGGCACGAGGGCGATCACTCGCGGCCGGGCGGGGGGTGGCGAGGCCTCTCGAGCCGACGCGACAGGGGTCGTGACGACCCTTGTCTCGTCGTACGCAGCCACGGATGACCGCATGCCTCATACCCCCCACCGCCCGGTCGCGCGAGCGATCCCCCGTCCGGTCGCCATGTCCCCGAGACGACCGTGGGTTCAGCCTCGTTCGCGGCCGCGGGCCGGACACCGAAACTGGGTAGGTATCCCCACTATTGGGGGCCCGGGATCAGCCGCCGGCGAAGGGCGGCAGGAACTCCACCGTGGCACCGGGGGCGACCTGGACCGTGTCGGGGTCCTCGGCGCTCACCGGCCGGTCCCCGAGCAGCGCCGAGCAGGTCTGCAGCACGTCCGGGAGCCTGGTGCCCGGGTGCAGCGCGACCGCCCGGCGCAGCACCTCGGTCAGCGAGATCGGACCCTCCACCGCGAGCTCGTCACCGGCCACCCCGGCGGCCGACTTGGCCGCCGCCCAGTAGTGGACGCGGATGACGCCCGTCTCACCTGACTGCGAACCGCCACTCGTGATGCTCATGATTCGGTATTCTTCCTCACCACGAGTCGACCGAGGCCCAGCGCTGCGTTTCGGTCCCCGCCCGCCGGGAGGAGACCACCATGAGCACCCTGCTGCTGCTCACGAGCGCCCTCCAGCCCTCCGCCGAGGTGCTGCCCGGTCTCGCGCTGCTCGGTCACCAGGTCAAGATCCTCCCCTCCGAGGGCAGCGCCCTGCTCGAGGCCCCCGACGCCGACCTGCTCCTGGTCGACGGCCGCCAGGAGCTCGCCCACGCCCGCGACCTGTGCCGGCTGATCCGCACCACCGGCAGCGACATCCCGGTGCTGCTCGTCGTCACCGAGGGCGGCCTCTCGGTCGTCACCCACGACTGGGGCATGGACGACGTCGTCCTGCACACCTGCGGCCCCGCCGAGCTCGAGGCCCGGATCAAGCTCTCCATCGGCCGGCTCGCGGCGCAGCGGAACGCCGACGACCCCGAGTCGCACGTGATCCGCTCCGGCGAGGTCGTGGTCGACGACGCGACGTACACCGCCAAGATCGGCGGCCGTGCGCTCGACCTGACCTTCAAGGAGTTCGAGCTCCTCAAGTTCCTCGCCCAGCACCCGGGCCGGGTCTTCAGCCGCCAGCAGCTGCTGCAGGAGGTGTGGGGCTACGACTACTTCGGCGGCACCCGCACCGTCGACGTCCACGTACGCCGGCTGCGGGCCAAGCTCGGGCCCGAGAACGAGACCCTGATCGGCACCGTGCGCAACGTGGGCTACCGGTTCGTGCTGCCCACGAAGGAGCCCGCCGTCCTCGCGCGAGGCCCAGGACGCCTGAGCGTCGAGAACCCGACTGGGGATGAGCACCAGTGCGGAGTCCGCGGCGCACTGAGTGCGCCGGATGCTCCGCGATCGGGCTCGCCTCAGGGGGCGGGCAGGGTGCAGTCGGGGCCACAGCGGCGCGGGGATCCGGTCCAGCCGCGCCGCTGCAGGATGGTGGCGATCCGGTCGGCGGTCCGGCACGGCCGGTCGAACACCTGCCTCCAGCGCAGCCGCACCACCTCCCGCCCAGCCGCGTGGTCGTCCAGGTCCCGGTCGGTGTCCACCCCGGTGGCCGCGAACGGGTCGTGCCCGGCGCGCCCGTCGAGCTCGACGACCAGGCGGAACTGTGCGTACTCGACGTCGCGGTACTGCTGACCGTCCTCGCTGCATCGGGGGTGCTGCCGGTCCGGCCGCGGGAGCCCGTGCGGGCGCTCGACGCGGGTGAGGTAGCCGTGCTCGAGGACCGAGCAGGTGCCTGACTCCAGGTCGTCGAGCAGTCGCCGGACCCACCGCCGGCGGCGCATCCGCGGCCGCCGGTCCAGGGCGGCCCGGATCCGGGCGACGGTGGTGCGCCGGCTGTTGACCGCCTCGGCGAGGATCCCGACCACGCTGTACTTGCTGGGCGCGCGGTGGGCCAGCTCCAGCAGGGTCTCCTCGAGTCGGACCCGAGGCGGGGAGAGGTTCGCGTGCACGAGGTCCGCCAGTCCGGTGACGCGGTGGATGCGGATCCCGGGGGGCGCGTGCAACCGGCGGGTCGCGTCGATCGCCACGTGGATCGGTCCGCGCGGGTCGGGCTCCGGCAGGGCCGAGCCGTGGCACAGCGCGGCGCCGGGACCGGCGTACAGCACCGCCGCCCAGGCGCGCTGCTCCCAGGTGAGCGGACCGGTGTGGTCGACGTAGACGCCCGGGTGCACCCGGGCCAGCTCGCGGCGCCGGACCAGGCGGTCGAGGTCGTGCTTGCGGGCGCCGAGCTCCAGGAGCTGACGGCGCGAGACCACCCCCGCCTGCGCGGCGAGGAGCCGTCGCAGCGCCGCTTGGTCGAACCCCTGGTCCATGCCGGGAGGGTGCCCGGCACCGGCCCCGCCCACCCAGCCCCGCTCGGGGCTGTGGAGGAGCACCAGCGCGGAGTCCGCGGCGCACTCACTGCGCCGGATCGTCCACGGTCAGCTGCCCTGGCCCGCCCGCACTCCTAGGGTGGGTCCGTGAACCCGATCGAGCGCATCGCCTCCGCCGCCGAGGCCACCGACGGCGCGGCCCCGCTGGACGAGGCGACCCGGCTGGCCCTGCGCCACCACCCCGAGCGGGTCCGCTCCTGGGTCCACGACGACGCGTTCGCGCTGCTGATCGGCGACGAGCTGAGTGTCGTCGTACATCCCGACGGCCCGGCGTCGAGGCCTCGCCGGCGCGCTCGTGGACGAGGTCCTGGCCGAGCAGCCCGAGGGCGGGCTGGGCATCTGGTCGCACGGCAACCACCCGGGCGCCGCGCGGCTGGCCGAGCGGCACGGCTTCTCGCGGGCGCGTGAGCTGTGGGTGATGCGGCGCGACATGAGCGTCCCGCTGCCGGAGCTGCCCGCCCGCGAGGACCTCACCGTGCGCGGCTTCGAGCCCGGCGACGAGGCCGAGCTGATCCGGGTCAACGCGGCGGCGTTCGCGGCCCACCCCGAGCAGGGGTCGATGGACCCGGCGAACCTGGCCCAGCGGATGGCCGAGCCGTGGTTCGACCCGGCCGGGCTGATCGTGGCGACGGACGGCGAGAAGATGCTCGGCTTCCACTGGACGAAGCGGCACTCCCCCGAGCTCGGCGAGGTCTACGTCGTCGGCATCGACCCCGCTGCCCAGGGCCAAGGCCTCGGCAAGCTGCTCACGCTGGCGGGGCTGCACCACCTGGCCGAGGGCGGGGCGCGCGAGGTGCTGCTCTACGTCGAGTCGGACAACGCGCCCGCGATCGCGGTGTACGCCGGGCTCGGGTTCACGCACGCCGACGCGGACACGCACGTGATGTATCGGCGCTGAGGCTCGGTCAGACCTCGACCGTCACAAGTCCTTGTCGACAGCCCCGGACTCGGTCACGGGACCGCCGGCGCACGCTCCCCCGAGGGCGGCGTCGGTCGCCGCAGCGCTCGGCGTCCAGGTCATCGCCCCAGCGGTCGGGTCCGGGTTGATCGGCCCCGACCGGGGGATCCTGGGCAAGCGTCAGGGTGATCACCGTGGCCCCGCCGGACTCGGTGGCCGTCATCGTGGCCGACAGGGTGAACCCCGTCCGGACGTAGTCCTGGGCGAACGTCACCTGCCCGAGGTTGGCGTCCGTGACGGTGACCCGGTCCGGGGCGTCGGCGAACGAGAGCGTCACCGGGGTCGCGGCGCCGGTCCACCCGCTCCTGATCGAGGCCAGGTTGACCCGGGTCGAGTAGGTGAGGACCAGCGTGTCCCCCGCCCCGATGGAGCCGTCCCCGTTGCCGGCCTGGACGTCCGCGGCCCTCAGGTTCACCACGGTCACGGTGACCGGGCTCGAGCTGACCGTCGCCCCGTTGGTCAACGTCATCACCGCCCGCAGGTCGTACGTCGCGTTGGGCCTGGTCGTCGTGTCCCAGGCGCAGGCGTACGACGGGCCGGTGGTGACCGAGGGGCAGAGCGCGGCCCACGCGGTGGTTCCGGTGGGGGCCAGCTGGTAGGCGACCGAGGCGACGGCGAGGTTCGAGTCGGCGGTGACGGCGAGGCTCTCGGTGCCCTTGACGTAGCCGCCGGCCGGGCCGGGGTCGAGCCGGAGCGACACCGAGGCGACGACGTTGTCGACGGTGACGCGCACCGGCTTGGCGGTGAGGACGACGTTGTCGCCCTGGGTCATCTCGACGCTCAGGTCGTAGGCGCCGTAGACGACTCCGCTGGTGTCCCACGCACAGCGGAACGTACCGGCGCCCAGCGTGCACGCGGTGTCGACCCGGGGTCCGGCCGGTGCGACCGGGGTGGCCCGGAGGGTGACGGCCGTGACGCCAGCGGGTGCGGTCGCGGTCCCGGTCACCGACACGGTGCCCTGGTTGCGGATGGTCGCGCCGGTCACCGGGCTCGAGATCGCGACGGCTGCCGCCGCCTGGGTGATCGCGACCGCCGTCGCCGGGTGCGTGACCGTGACCGCACGAACCGCGGAGGTGACGTCGGCGCCCGAACCCTGGGTGAGCACCGCCTGGAGCTCGTAGCTGCCGTTGCCGAGCTGGGCGGTGGGCCAGCTGCAGGCGTAGGGGGCCGTGGTGTCGGTGCAGACGGTCGTGAAGTTTCCGCCGGACGACCGGTAGTCGACCCGGACCGACGTCACGACCCGGGCGGACTGCGCCGCGACAGCGACGTTCACGTTGCCGTCCAGGACGGCGCCTGCCGCGGGGCTGGTGATGCTGACCGTGGCGGGCGTGTTGTCGACACTGCGGGTCACCGTCGAGGTGGTCGTGTTGCCGGCGGCGTCGGTGGCGGTGGCCCGGAAGTCGTAGCTGCCGTTGGCCAGGGCGGTGGTGTCCAGCGTGCAGGAGTACGGCGCGGTGACGTCGGTCCCGCAGGTCACCCAGCCACCGGTGCCGAGGCGGTGGTCGAACGCCACCGAGGCGACCCCGGACGTCGCATCACCGGCAGTCGCCGTGAGCGCGACCGTGCCGCCGAGCACCCCCGTCGGGGCGGTCAGGGTGGCCGTCGGGGCGGTGTTGTCGATCAGGATCCCGCGCTGGATGTCGGCGGTCGGCGACTTGTTCGAGCTGGCCCGGACGTCGTACCGGCCGTCGGGCACCGCGGTGGTGTTCCACTGGCAGGTCAGCGTGGGGTCCTTGCCCATCACGTTGCAGGAGCCGTTGATCTCGAACCAGGTGGTGCCGTTGCTGGAGTACGCGAGGGTGAGCGTCTCGTTCCCGTTGTTGCTGGTGGTCACCGCGCTGCCGGTGATGGCCACGGTGCCGCGGAGGAACGGGCTGATCGGCGAGAGCACGACACCATCGGTGTTGAGCACCGAGGCGGTCACCGTCGCGGAGGTGGCGGCGTAGCCGGCGGTGTCGGTCGCGGTGGCCCGCACCTGGTAGCTGCCGTCGGCCACGCTGGTGCTGTTCCACGGGCACTGGAGGGTCAGCGGGTTGGCGCCCGAGGTGGTGCAGCCGGTGAGCGGCGTCCACGTGCTCCCGCTCGCCGGTGCGTAGCTGAGGGTGACCGAGGAGGCCACGATGCCGGAGCGGGCGTCGCTGGCCGTGGCCGTCACCTGGACCGTGCCCTTCACCGGCGCGGGCAGCGCCGAGACCACGACCGTGGGCGGCGTCCAGTCGGGTGCGGCGGTCACCGACTCCGTCGTGCTCGACTGGGCCGTCCAGGTGGCGTCCGAGAAGGAGACGCCGAACAGCGCGCTGGACCCGAAGATCAGCACGCTGGCAGCGACGAGCACCCTGGTGAGCACCGCTCAGCCGCCCACCCGGACCGGCACGGGCCGATCGGATGCGACCGGCTCGTCCACCGACTCGTCCACGGGGACGACTGCCGCCGGGGCTCCCGGACGACGGCGCAGGACGGCGATCACCTGCAGCAGGCTCAGCAGGGCGATCACCCCCGAGGGTCCGCCGATCAGCAGCATCCGGGTCGAGCGGTCGGCCAGCGCGATGAACACGTAGCCGACGTACGGCACGGAGAACGACACCCGTGGCTGGGAGGCGGAGTCCAGCTGGAACTTCCAGGGGTCGGGCTGCGGGACCGCGTCACCCTGGGTGCGGAACGTGCGCCCGTGGATCTCGACGATCCGGTGCGTGACCAGGTGGTCGACCCCGGAGTCCGCGGGCGGGAGGTAGGTGATGACGTCGCCCACCCGGAGATCGCCGACGGGCACGACCCGTTCGAAGGCCACCGACCCGAGGTCGATGGTGCCCGTCATCGACGTCCCGGTGATGACGTAGCGCTGGTACCCCAGGCCCGAGGGCAGGACGAAGCCGAGCGCCAGCAGCGTGACCACCACGCAGCACGCGGTGAACAGGGCACTCAGGCCCCGCCGGGAGCGACGCCCCCGGACAGCGATCTCCACAACCATCAACTTTCCCCCGAAAGTGGCCACGCGGCGCCCGAGCGCCGCGTGGATGAGCCGTTACTGCCAGAGCGAAGTGATGCCCGTGCCGGCAACCGGCGTGGTGCTGAAGGTGTACGTCGCAGCGGCCGTCTTGCTCTGGCTCGCGTCGTTCGCGTTCGCGGCCAGCGAGACCTCGAACGTGATCACCGTCGAGTGGTTGGCGCCGGCAGCGGCCGTCAACGGGGTGCCCGCACGTGATGTCGTAGACCCCCGAGGCCGCGAAGCCTCCGAACGCGCCGGTGTAGATGACGGTGCTGTCGCGCTTGACGGTGAGCTTCAGGTCGCTCAGGTCGTCGGCCGTGTTGGCGACGGTGTCCGGGCCCACGCCTCCGCTCCAGAAGGTGTTGCTCGGCGTCTTCTCCTGGATGGAGAGCTTGGAGTCGATCGATCCCGTGTTCGTGATCGTCAGCGACCCCGTCGCCACGTCGCCGGGCTTGAGGTTCCGGACGGCCAGCGTCTGGGCGTCCTGGGAGTTGCTGTGCAGGATCTTCCCGCTCGTGACGTCAACGGTGCTGCTCGTGGTGGAGGTCCAGGTCGCCCCCGACCCGACAGTGACTGCGGTTGCGATGGCCAGCGTGGCCAGCGGAACCAGCAGTTTGCGGCTGTTCCTGTTCATGACTCTCTTCCTTGAAGCGCTTGGTTGGAGGCTTCAAGGTAGGAACCGCTCGTCCACCGAACACCCACACAACACCCACAGACGGGTAACAGAAACCGACTTGAGGGCGGACTAGTCGGGCCTCAAGTTTCGGGTCGGTTCGACCGAGCGGCCTGCTTCGGGTCAGCGCAGCGGACGCACGTGCAGGCCGACCTCGGGGTCGACGAGCATCTCCTGGCCGGCCGGCATGTCGTCGACCAGCAGGTCGGCGTCGAGCGGCACGTTGCGCTTGATCATGCGCCAGCGCGATCGGGCCCAGCTCGTGGTGCCGGGCCGAGGAGCCGACGAAGCCGACGACCTTGTCGCGCAGCCAGACCTCGGCCCCGGCCGCGGGGAGCCGGTTCTCGGTGCCGTCGAGGTGCAGCAGCGTCAGGCGCCGCGGCGGACGGCCGAGCGTGTGCACCCGCGCGACGGTCTCCTGGCCGCGGTAGCAGCCCTTGTCCAGGTGGACCGCCGGGCCGATCCAGCCGGCCTCGTTGGGGATCGTGCGGTGGTCGGTGTCGATGCCCAGGCGGGGTTCGCCGCGCGCGATCCGCAGCGCCTCGAACGCGTAGAAGCCGCACGCCGGGCCCGCGGCTTCGGCGTACGCCGTCAGCTGGGTGCGCGGGACGAACTCGTAGCCGGCGTACGGGCTCTCGCCCGACCGATGAGCGCGGCCGGGCGCCAGGTGACGGCGAGCTCCTCGGTGACGTCGGTGACCTCGACGCGCATCATGAACTTCATCCGCTCGAGGAACTCGATCAGCGCGGCGGCCTGGCCGGGCTCGGTGTGGGCGGTGAACGCCTCGCCGTCGTCGTAGCCGTAGAACGCGTGCTCCACGTGCCCGTTCGGGCTCAGGATCAGGGCGCCGGTCCACACCTTCGGCGCGAGCGCCGCCAGGTGCTGGGAGGTGAGCGAGTGCAGCCAGGTCAGCCGGTCCGGCCCGGAGACGCGGACCACGTCGCGGTGCGAGAGGTCCACGAACCCCTCGCCGGCCTCGAGGGTGCGCTGCTCGGTGTTGAACGAGCCGTAGTGCGCGGCGACACCGGCGTCGATGCCGTCGCCGGCGACGGCGCCGGGCAGGTCGAGCAGGGGGCTACGCATGGGTGTGCTCCTCAGCGGGGTCGGGCGTGCAGTCGGTGCAGTGCCCGAAGATCGTCAGGTGACCGACGTCGACGACGAAGGCGTGCTCCTCGCGGAGCCGGTCGTTGAGCGCGGACATCACATCAGGGTCAACCGACGTGACGCGGTGGCAATTCCGGCAGACCAGGTGGAAGTGCTCGTGGTCGGTCACCGAGTGGTACGTCGGCGCCCGGTCGCTGAGGTGCGCGTGCCGGATCAGGCCGAGCTGCTCGAGCACCTCCAGGGTCCGGTAGACCGTGGAGACGTTGACCGCCGAGGACTGCTCGCGGACCTTGGCCAGCACCTCGTCCGGGGTGGCGTGGCCCAGCTCCTCGACCGCGCGCAGGATCAGCTCGCGCTGCGGGGTGAGCCGGTAGCCGCTGCCCCGGAGCTTGTCGCGCCAGTCCTCGGTCATGGCATCAGGCGCGGACCAGCCGCGCCCACAGGTGCGGCTGCAGGGCCTCGCCCATCGCCGCCATGTCGAACGCGTAGAGCAGGTCGCCCTCGACGTTGCCGTAGAGCCGCTTGCCGCCGACGTACTCCTTGGCGCTCTCGGTGCGGACCACCGCGTCCGTGGTCAGGTCGAGCTTGCCGCCCTCGGCGGTGCCGTGCCAGGTCTCGACGAAGCCGGTGTTGTGGGTGAGCAGGAACTCGACCTTGCCCTCGGGCAGGCAGCGCAGGAAGCCGGTCTCGATCGCCGCGTCGCGCACCTTCTCGCCCTCGTCGTCGGTGATCCAGGCGCGCGCCATGTAGTGGAAGAACGGCCGGCCGTCGTGGGTGAAGATCAGCTCCTGGCCGTACTGGAAGGGCTCGATCGTCGGGTAGTCGCCGTGCCCGTTGCCCTGCCAGGTGCCGAGCAGCCAGGCCACCGGTCCACAGTTGGGGTGCAGGTTGTCGGGGAGCTCGAAAGGCATGGCGCCGGAGTCTAGTGTGAGCGGCATGCCCCGCCCACTGGTCGTCAAGGTCACCTGCGGCAGCGAGGACGCCGAGCGCTGCAACCAGGGCTTCACCGTCGCCTCGATGGCGCTCGCCTCCGGCGCCGACGTGTCGCTCTGGCTGACCGGCGAGGCCGCCTGGTTCGGGGTACCGGGCCGGGCCGAGGAGTTCTCGCTCCCCCAGGCCACCCCGCTGGCCGACCTGCTCGCCGCGGTGCTCGCCGGCGGCCGGGTCACGGTCTGCTCCCAGTGCGCCGGCCGCCGGGGCATCGGCGAGGCCGACGTCCTCGCGGGCGTGCGGATCGCCGGCGCGGCGGTCTTCACCGAGGAGATCCTGCAGCCCGACGTGCAGGCGCTCGTCTACTGAACCCGGGTCCTCACTCGCGCAGCCCGTCGAGGACCAGGTCGGCGAGGGCCGCCGCCCCGGCAGGGGTGAGGTGGACGCCGTCGGAGGACAGCTCCGTGGGCCAGTTCCCGTCCGCCCCGAGCAGGTCGTCGCCCACGTCGACGTACGTCGCTCCGGTGATGAGGGCGACGGCGGCCTGCGCGGTCGCCATCGGGTCGAGCGAGCCGTACGACGCGTTGATCGGCGGCGGGCCGACGACCCAGACCAGCGCCCCCGCCGCCTCGGCCTGCTCGATCATCGTGCGCAGGCTGGCCATCGAGGACCCGAGCGGCACGCCCCGGAAGAGGTCGTTGGTGCCGCCCATGATCACCACCCCGTCCGGGTTGCGGGACAGCACGTCGCTCTCGAAGCGCGCGGCCATCTCTCCGAGGGTCTGGCCGCCCAGGGCCACGTTGGCCAGGTAGGTCCACGGCGAGCCGGGGTCGGCCGTCGCGTACCCGACCCACGACCCCGGGCCGGGCGGTTCGTCGAACGACGGGGTGTCGGCCTGGGTGATCGAGTCGCCCATGAAGACCGTCCGCTGGCTCGTCAGCTCTCCGGGGGCCTCTCCCCCGCACGACGCGAGCACCGGGACCAGGACCACGGCGGCGGCCGCGGCCACGACCCACGCCCGCGTCGAGTTCACGTCTCCGATCCTGCCCGATGGCCGGGACCCGCGGGCGGCACGCCGACCAAGCACTACCCTCGCTCTCGATGAACCCGGCTGCCCCGCAGGACCCGCTCGACGCCGAGGTCGCACCCCGGCGGGACCGCCCGCGCCCCGACGAGGGCGGCGGGCGGCGCTGGCGGCGTCGTACCGAGCCCGCCCCCTCCCCCGAGCTCCCCAGGGTCCCGCTCATCCCCGAGACCCACGAGCAGGCCGTACGCCGGGCCACCGAGCAGACCGCGGCCGCCGAACGCGCCTCCTCCCTGCGCCGCTCCGCCGAGCTGGCCGCGGCCGAGCAGGCCGCCGAACGCCTCGTCGCCGAGGAGTCCGCCCGCGCCGCCGTGAACGCCCGCGAGGAGGCCGACCGTGCGGCCGCCGAGCACGCGGCCGCGGCCCGGGAGGCGTACGCCGCCCGGCAGCAGGCCGACGAGGCCGCCACCGCCCACGCCGAGCAGCGGGGCGCCGCCGAGGAGGCCGCGGCCACGGCCCTGCTGGACCGCGAGAGCGCCGAGCACGCCGCTCGCGAGCACGCCGAGATCGCCGCCACCGCCCACGCCGACCGCCGCGCCGCCGAGCAGGCCGCCACGCGGCAGGCCGCGGACCGCGCCGCTGCCGAGGACGCTGCGCGCGAGCAGGCGGTGCTGGCTGCCACCGCCCACGCCGCCCGCGAGCTGGCCGAGACCGCGGCCCGGACCCAGACCGAGGCGGCCGAGCAGGCCGCCGCCGCACGGGAGGCCGCCGAGCAGGCCGCCCGCGAGCACGCCGAGACCGCCCGCCAGGCGCACGCGGACCGCACCGCCGCCGAGGCCCGCGCCGCGGAGCTCGCGGCGGAGGCGGCGCTGGCCGCGGAGGAGTACGCCGCAACCGCGCGCCGGGCGACCGGGGAGCGGGAGGCCGCCGAGCAGGCGGCCACCGAGCAGGCCCGGGCCCGTGCCGCCGCCGAGACCGTGGCCGCCGAGCAGGCCACCGCCCGGACCGCCGCGGACGAGACCGCCCAGCAGCACGCCGAGCGCGCCGAGCAGGCCCATGCCGCGCGGGCCACGGCCGAGCAGGTCGCCCACGAGCACGCCGAGAGCGCCCGCGCGGCGCACGCCGACCGCACCGCCGCCGAGGAGGCGGCCCGCGAGCAGGCCACCCTCGCCGGGCTCGCCGCCGGCGCGGAGCAGGCCGCGCACCGGGCCGCGACGGAGCTGGCCGAGGCCGGCCAGGTGGCCCACCAGGCCCGCATCGCCGCGGACGAGGCCGCCCAGCAGCACGCCGAGCTCGCCGCCCGGGCCCACGCCGACCGCACCGCCGCCGAGCAGGCTGCTGCCGGGGAGGCCACCGCCCGGGCTGCCGCCGAGGAGGCGGCCCGCGAGCACGCCGAGACCGCCCGTCAGGCCCACGAGGCCCGCGCCGCCGCCGAGCACGCAGCCCGCCTGCAGGCCGACCACGCCCGCCAGGCGCTCGAGGACCGCACCGCTGCCGAGGCGCACTTCCGCGAGCTCGCCGCCGCCGCGACGCAGGCTGCGGTCGCGCAGCGGGCCGCCCACGAGGCCGCCGAGCAGCAGGCCGAGACCGCCCGCGAGGCCGGGGCGGCTCGCCTGGCCGCCGACGAGGCCGCCCGCGGGCACGCCGAGGCCCGCGCCACCGCCGAGGAGAACGCCGCCGCCGCCCTGGTCGGCCGGGAGGCCGCCGAGCACGCCGCGCGCAGCCACGCGGAGCAGGCCGCCACCGCGGCCGCCGAGCGGCGGGCCGCCGAGGAGCGTGCCCGCGAGGTCATCGATGCCGCGGCCACGGCCGCCGCCGAGCACGCCGAGCAGCTGCGCAGCGCCGCCGGAGCACGCGCCGACGCCGAACGCGCGGTCGCCGAGCAGGCCACCGCCCGCGGTATCGCCGAGCAGGCGGCCGAGCGTCGCGCCACCGAGCGCAGCGCGGTCGAGGCCGCCGTACGGCGCCAGGCCGAGCTCGCCGAGCACGCCATCTCCGAGCGGCTCGCGGCCGAGGAACGCGCCCAGGACCTGGCCGAGGCGCTCGCCGAGACCCGGGCCCTGCTCATGGACGAGCTCACGATCCGCCGCCGCTGGTGGCAGCGACCCCAGGCCGTCGTCCTCCCGCCGCTGCCGGCCGAGCACCCCGACGGGCCGCGGGTCCCCGACCGGACCCGGCCGACGACGGCCCGGGTGACCCCGACCGCGGCCGGCCACGTCACCACCCCCGAGGACGCCGACGAGGTGCTCACCTTCGGCCCCCCGCGGAGCACGACGGCCCGGTCCGGGCTGCTGGTGCTGGGCGCCCTCGCGGCGGTCGCCGTCACGGCGTACGCCGCCATCGCGGGGCTGAGCACCCCGATCGCGGTCGCGGCCGCGGTGGCCGCGGTGCTGCTGGGCTACCTCGCCGCGCGCACCCACCCCGTCTCCGCGCACGTGCGGATCGACCGCGGCCTGGTCGACATCGTCACCGGCGAGCGGCACCACCGCTTCGACCTGCGCAACGAGCGCACCGAGATCGAGATGACCGGTGAACCCGGCGCCCGCGACTGGCAGGTGCGGTTCCTGCGGCGCAGCCTCGCGCCGGTCGCCGTGACCGCCCGGATGGTCGACTCGGTCGCCTTCACCGAGGCGCTGCGCACGTGGCGGCCCGGGCTCTGAGCCGTCAGGCCAGCGCGGCCCGGAGCTTCGCGGCGATCTCGCCCACGGCTGCGCGCGACGTGCGGCCCACGCCGACGATGTTGAAGAAGCCGTGGATCTGGTCGGAGAACCGCTTCAGCTCCACACTCACCCCGGCGTCGGCGAGCTTGCGGGCGTAGGCCTCGCCCTCGTCGCGCAGCGGGTCGAACCCGGCCGTCGCGACGTAGGCCGGGGCCAGGCCCTCGGGCAGGTCGGCGAACAGCGGCGACGCCTGCGGGTGGTCGCGCGGGGTGTCCGCGGGCAGGTAGGTGTCGGTGGCGAGGTCCATGAACCCGCGGGTGAGGTAGAACCCCTCGGCGAAGGTCTGGCGGCTGCCCGAGGTCGCGGTGAAGTCCGTGCCGGGGTAGACCAGCAGCTGGAACGCCAGCGGCAGCCCCTCGCGGGCGGCCGCGATCGCGGTCAGCGCCGACAGGTTGCCACCGGCCGAGTCCCCGCCGACCGCCAGCCGGGTGGGGTCGGCACCGATCGAGTCGGCGTTCGCGACCACCCAGCGGTACGCCGCGAGCGCGTCGTCGTACGCCGCCGGGAACGGGTGCTCGGGAGCGAGCCGGTAGTCGACGGCCAGCACCCGCACGCCGCTGCGCTCGGCCAGGAACCGACAGGGCGCGTCGTGGGAGTCGAGGTCGCCGTAGACCCAGCCGCCGCCGTGGAAGAAGACCAGCAGCGGGCCGGGGGTCGCGGCACCGGTGGGGACGTAGAGCCGGCCCGGCAGGGCGCCCACCGGGAGGTCGCGCACCGCCCCGATCGACTGCTCGCCGCCGCTCATCGTCGCGTGGTGCAGCACGGCCTCGCGCCCCTGCGGGATCGGCAGCGTCTCGGCGCCGGCCAGCCGGGCCAGCCGCTGCAGGCGCAGCATCAGCTGGGTGTCGGGGGCGAGGGTCTGGCCGTCACGCACGACCGGGTGCCCGGCGAGCCGGCGCTGCACCCCCTCAGGCAGCGCCATCGTGGCACGCAGGGCCAGGCCCTGGAGTCGCTTGCTGGCAGAGGCGAGGCGTTCCTGGGAGGTCACGGCGAGAAACCTACCGAACAGTAGGCAGGACCGACTCAGGGCCGGCTCAGGGACGGAGCTCGGCGACGAACACCCGCCGCCCGCCGGCGAGGCGGTGCGACTCGACCGTCAGCTCCACGACCGTCTCGCTGCCGTCGCGGCGCAGCGCCGGGACGGAGACCGGCCGGTCGAGCAGCGGCGCCCGGCCGGTGGAGAGGTGCATCGTGAAGCCGGCCAGGTGCGCCTGGCGGAACCGGCTCGGGATGATCGCCACCAGGCGTCGTCCCAGCAGCTCGGCCGCGTCGTCGTAGCCCAGCATCGCCAGCGCCGCCTGGCTGATCGCGATGATCCCGTTGGTGTCGTCGGCCGCGATCAGCGCCTCCGGCGAGGTGGTCACCCACGACTCGTCCCAGGCGAGTGCGACGCGTCCGGAGGGCGGCGCCGCGTCGCCCTGGTCGACCCACGGCACCGCGTCCTCGCCGACGCTCTGCCCCTCGACCTCCTGGCAGACCCAGCGGCGGAAGGAGCGGATCTCGGGCTGGGTGGGCGCGGTCAGGAACGCGCCCTCGTCGGCCAGCGTGAGGGCCGCGTCCAGGGTCTCGCCCAGCACCTGGAAGTGCGCCAGGGACTCCTGCGGGACCGACATCACCTCCCGGATGCTGGACACCCCCGGCTCGATCGCGGTGGCCATCAGCTCGTCGGCGTCCTCGCCCACGTGCGGGTCGGGGAGGTGGTCGAGCAGCAGCGCCATCGCGTCGCTGGCCGCGGCGTGTGCCTGGAGCTGGGCCAGACCGTCGTCGTCGCCGAGGCTGATGAGGAGGTACTCGCGCAGCAGGTCCTCGGCGTGCTGGTGCCAGGCCACGTGCAGCAGCAGCGGGACGTTGAGCAGCTCCACCTGCACCGTGCCGTCCCCGGGACGGGTGAACACCTGGACACCGCCGCGCACCCCGCCGGTGTCGGGCAGCTCGCCCTCGAGGTCGCCGGTGGCCAGCTCGAACCACACGGTCTTGCCGACCTCGTGCCGGTCGCAGCCCCAGGAGTCGACCATCTGCTGGAGCAGCCGCAACCCGCGGCCGGTTCCTGCGGTGGGCGCGTTGTGGCGTACGACGGGCGGCTGCGGGCTGCCGTCGCGCATCTCGACCCGGAGCCCTCTCGCGTCCACCCAGGCGGTCACCTCGATGGGGGTGCCGGCATGGAGGAGGGCGTTGGTCATGACCTCGCTGACCATCAGCACGGCGGCGTCGACCAGGTCCTCCCGGCCGGCGGCCAGAAGTTCGTCGCGCACCAGTCGCCGGGCGTCGCAGACGCTGGCTGGATGTGGGGCGAAGGTGCGCTGCACCCCCCCGGTGCGCTGAGTCACACCGGAGTTGTACCCCATCACGCCCCCAACATGCGTCACCCGCCGTTCATCGGGCGGTGACACACTGGCGAGATGACTCCGGAGATCGCGCCCAGCCCCGTCGTCGTCGCCGCCGACGACCACGTCGCGGCCGCGACGTTCGACGTGGAGCCGCCCTATGTCCCCGACAGCGCGGAGCTCGCCGCTGTCGAGAAGTACGACGACCGCTTCCTCGACCGCGAGCTGTCCTGGCTGCGGCTTCAACCAGCGGGTCCTCGAGCTCGCCGAGGACCCCGAGCTTCCGCTGCTGGAGCGGGTCCGGTTCCTGGCGATCTTCGCCAGCAACCTCGACGAGTTCTTCATGGTCCGCGTGGCCGGCCTCAAGCGTCGCATCGCCGCCGGGGTCGCCGTACGCGCCGCGTCGGGGCTGCTGCCGCGCGAGGTGCTGGAGCAGATCTGGTCCAGTGCGCGCGCCCAGATGGAGCGGCACGCGCGAGCTGTTCCGCGAGCAGATCGTGCCGGAGCTCACCGAGCAGGGCATCGAGCTGGTCCGCTGGGCCGACCTGGACCGGGAGGAGCAGAAGTACTGCAAGCGGCTCTTCAAGGACCGCGTCTTCCCCGTGCTCACGCCCCTGGCCGTCGACCCGGCGCACCCGTTCCCCTACATCTCCGGACTCTCGCTGAACCTCGCGGTGCTGGTGCGCAACCCGAAGACCGGCAAGGAGCACTTCGCGCGGGTGAAGGTGCCGCCGATCTTCGCGACGGTTCGTGCCGCTCGGCAACCAGCGCTTCGTGCCGCTCGAGGACGTGATCCGCGAGCACCTGCGGCGGCTCTTCCCCGGCATGGACGTGCTCGAGGTGCACACCTTCCGGGTCACCCGCAACGAGGACCTCGAGGTCGAGGAGGACGACGCCGAGAACCTGCTCGCGGCCCTGGAGAAGGAGCTGCTCCGGCGCCGGTTCGGCCCGCCGGTGCGGCTCGAGGTCGAGGAGTCGATCGCGCCGCAGGTGCTGGACCTGCTCATCTCCGAGCTCGACGTCACCGAGGACGAGGTGTTCCGGCTGCCCGGGCCGCTGGACCTGCGCGGCCTGCACGGGATCGCCGACCTGGCCCGCGAGGAGCTGAAGTACCCCGCCTTCGTGCCGACCACCCACCCGCGGCTGGCCGAGGTGCGAGTCCTCGGCCCCGGTCGACGTGTTCAAGGCGACCCGGCGCAACGACGTGCTGCTGCACCACCCCTACGACTCCTTCGCCACCAGCGTGCAGCGCTTCATCGAGCAGGCCGCGGCCGACCCGCACGTGCTCGCGATCAAGCAGACCCTCTACCGCACCTCCGGCGACTCCCCGATCATCGACGCCCTCGTCGACGCCGCCGAGGCCGGCAAGCAGGTGCTGGTGCATCGTCGAGATCAAGGCCCGCTTCGACGAGCAGGCCAACATCCGGTGGGCGCGCAAGCTCGAGCAGGCCGGCTGCCACGTCGTCTACGGCCTGGTCGGCCTCAAGACGCACTGCAAGCTGTCGATGGTGGTACGCGACGAGCACGACGGGATCCGGCGCTACACCCACATCGGCACCGGCAACTACAACGCCAAGACCGCCCGGACTCTACGAGGACCTCGGCCTGCTCACCACCGACGAGCGGATCGGCGAGGACGTCGCCCACCTGTTCAACAACCTGAGCGGCTACTCCCGCAACGCGTCGTACGACGAGCTGCTGGTCGCGCCCGACTCGGTGCGCAGCGGGCTGGTCGCCCAGATCCACCAGGAGATCGCCCACCACCGGGCCGGCCTGCCGGCGCGGATCCGGATCAAGGCCAACTCGGTCGTCGACGAGGCGGTCATCGACGCGCTCTACCTCGCCTCCCAGGCCGGCGTGCCGGTCCAGCTGCTCGTGCGCGGCATCTGCTCCCTGCGGCCGGGCGTGCCGGGGCTCTCGGAGACGATCGAGGTGCGGTCGATGCTGGGCCGCTTCCTGGAGCACAGCCGGGTCTTCTGGTTCGACGAACGGCGGCGACGCCGAACGCCTGGATCGGCTCGGCCGACATGATGCACCGCAACCTGGACCGGCGCGTCGAGGTGCTGGTGCGGCTGCCCGGCGAGGAGAACGTCGCCTCGATCGCGCGGCTGCTGGACCTCTCCTTCGACGCCGACACGCAGGCCTGGGTGCTCGGCAGCGACGGGACCTGGGTCCGCAACGAGGGCGTCGTACACCTCCAGGAGGCGCTGATCGAGGGACAGCGACGCCGACGCGTCCCATCCTGAGCGCCCTGAGTTGCGCCCCGCGGGAGCCGACCCCCTAGCATGTGGGCCGTTCGCTTCCTCCACACCTGGAGTTCCCCGTGGGTTTGAAATTCCGCCCGGTTGACGCCGGCTTCTACGACCTGTTCAGCGAAGCGGCACAGCACATCGTCCTGGGCTCCGAGCTCCTGGCCGAGATGCTCAGCGAGACCGCCGACCACGAGAGCGTGGCCCGCCGGATGCGCGAGGCCGAGCACGCCGCCGACGAGACCACGCACGCCATCATCCGGCGGGTGAACACCACGTTCGTGACGCCGTTCGACCGCGAGGACATCTACAGCCTCGCCTCGGGCCTCGACGACGTGATGGACATGATGGACGAGGTCGTCGACCTGATCCTGCTCTACGAGGTGAAGATCCTGCCCCCGGAGCTCTCCGCCCAGGTGGAGGTCATCCAGCGCTGCGCCGAGGTCACCGCCACCGCGATGCCCGGCCTCAAGTCGATGCAGGACCTCGAGGAGTACTGGATCGAGATCAACCGTCTCGAGAACGTCGGCGACAAGAACCACCGCCGGATGCTCGCCCACCTCTTCAGCGGCGAGTTCAAGGCGATGGAGGTGCTCAAGCTCAAGGACATCGTCGAATCCCTCGAGGGGGCCATCGACGCCTTCGAGAAGGTGGCCAACATCGTGGAGCAGATCGCAGTCAAGGAGTCCTGACCCGTGGAACTCGCGATCATCATCGCGGTGGTCGTCGTTGCCCTCGTCTTCGACTACACCAACGGCTTCCACGACGCGGCGAACGCCATCGCGACATCGGTCTCCACCCGGGCCCTGACCCCGCGGGTCGCCCTGGTCCTGGCGGCGGTCATGAACTTCGTCGGCGCCTTCCTCGGCCAGGAGGTCGCCAACACCGTCGGCAAGGTGATCTCACCACCGTCCGGCACCCACGGCCTCGTGATCGTGATGTCGGGCCTGCTCGGCGCCATCGCCTGGAACCTGATCACCTGGTACTACGGCCTGCCCTCCTCCTCCTCGCACGCCCTCATCGGCGGCCTGGTCGGGGCGGCGCTCGCCTCGGGCACGACCGTCAAGTGGGCCACCGTCCTCGACAAGGTCGTCATCCCGATGATCGTGTCGCCGATCTTCGCCTTCGCGGCGGCCTTCGCGCTGATGCTGGCCATCATGTGGCTGTTCCGGAAGAAGAACCCCCACAAGGTCAGCCGCGGCTTCCGGATCATGCAGACGGTCTCCGCCGCCGCGATGGCGTTGGGCCACGGCCTCCAGGACGCCCAGAAGACGATGGGCGTGATCTTCCTGGCGCTGCTCACCGGCGGGTACGTCAGCGCCAACGACGACCTGCCCACCTGGGTGATCGTCTCCGCGGCCGCCGCCATCTCGCTCGGCACCTGGTCCGGCGGCTGGCGCATCATGCGCACCCTGGGCCGGCGGATCATCCACCTCGACCCGGCCCGCGGCTTCGCCGCCGAGTCGATCGCGGCGAGCGTGCTCTACACGACGGCGTTCCTCTACGAGGCCCCGATCTCGACCACGCACACGATCACGTCCGCGGTGATGGGTGTCGGCGCCACCAAGCGCTTCTCCGCGGTCCGCTGGGGCGTCGCCCGCTCCATCGTCGTGGCCTGGGTGCTGACCTTCCCGATGGCCGGCCTCGCCGCCGCCGCCTGCTACGCCCTCAGCCACCTCATCCTCGAGGTCATCTTCTGAGCTTGGGCGTCTGTTCGGGGTGTTGGCGGGGGGATAGTCCGTGACGTTCGGCAGGTCGACACGCCGTCCTGACCTGCTCAACGTCACGGACTATCCCGGCATCCCGGCACCGGCATCCCGACAAGCGCCCTCACGCCGCCCGGTGCCCCAGCCATTTCCGGCGCTGCTCCTCGGTGAGCGCCCGACGGGCGGCGACCGTGGAGGTGTCGATCCACCAGTGCGGCTGGTCGAGGGTCCAGGTACGCCGGGAGGGCGGGACCAGCGCCGCCCGCTCGTAGGCCGCGTGCAGCCGCCGGACGAACCCGCGCGTGTCGCGCCAGTCGGCGGCCACCATCGTGACGTACTCCAGGCCGACCCCGCGGAACGCGTCCTCGCGCGCCAGGTCCCGGTGGCGCCGGGCGGCCTCCAGGTGCAGCCGCCCGTCGTACTCCCCGACGACGCCGGCGTCCGGGTCGAACAGGTCCGGGGTGCCCACGTGCCGCCCGCCGTTGTCGAAGACCGGGGCGTTGCACAGCGGCCGCGGCCGCCCGGCGTCGTACACCCAGACCAGCCGCATCAGCACCTCCCGTGGCGACCAGCTGTTCTCGTCGGCGCGCGGAATCGCGCTCCGGCACCGCGGGATGCCGGTCCAGGAACTGCGCAGGGCGGCGTACGCGGCGAGCTCCGCGATCGAGACGAGGTCGTGGCACGCCGCCATGTCCAGCGCGAGCACGGCCTGGCGCTCGCTCGACGCGTAGCGCATCTCGAAGCACACCGCCCGGACCAGGGAGGTCAGCCGCAGCCCGTCCACCTCGGTCAGGTCCCGCGGGTCGAGGCCCTCGGCCGAGACCAGGGTGCCCTGCTGGCTGCGTACGTCGCTCGGCCCGGTGGCCAGGACGACCGGCCGCTCGCCCCGGCCATCTGCCGTCAGCCCCTCGAACCACCAGCCGCCGCACCAGCGCAGGGCGGCCCAGCCGGTGACCCCGCCGTACGCCGGCAGCGTGGCTGCGGCCTCGACGATCCGCTGCTCGGGGACCTCCCGGTCGACGGGCGCGGGGACATACAGGCCCCGGCTGCTGCGACGCCAGCCCGGACCGTTCGCCTGGCCCTTCGTGGGGCCGGATGCTCCCCAAGGGTCGATGCGCACGGGCGCGACGAGCCCGGGACGGTGCGGGAACGGCGGTGGCTGGAAGTGCTCGCGCGACATACGGGGGTCATTCCCCGATCCGGCGAGGTCGCCAGCGCTCCTCCACAGGGGTCACCGGAGGCGGCACCGCCGGGGTAGTCCGTGACGCAAAGCAGGCAAGACCGGCGTGTCGACCTGCTCAACGTCACGGACTATCCCGCAACGACGACCCAACGACTAGCCGAAGCGGCCCGAGATGTAGGCCTCGGTCGACTCCTGGTCGGGGTTGGTGAACATCTTCTTGGTCGGGTTGAACTCGACCAGGTGGCCGGGCTCACCGGTCGCCTTGAGGTTGAAGAAGCCGGTGTCGTCGGAGACGCGGGCGGCCTGCTGCATGTTGTGGGTGACGATCACGATCGTGTAGTCGGACTTGAGCTCGTGGATCAGGTCCTCGATCGCCGAGGTCGAGATCGGGTCGAGCGCCGAGCACGGCTCGTCCATCAGCAGCACCTGCGGCTCGACGGCGATCGCCCGGGCGATGCACAGCCGCTGCTGCTGGCCGCCGGAGAGCCCCATGCCGGGCTTGTTCAGCCGGTCCTTGACCTCGACCCACAGGTTCGCCGCCCGCAGCGAGCGCTCGACGATGGCGTCGCCGTCCGACTTCGACACCTTGCGCGCGTTGAGGCGGTTGCCCGCGAGGACGTTGTCGTAGATCGACATCGTCGGGAACGGGTTCGGCCGCTGGAAGACCATGCCGATCTGGCGCCGTACGGCGACCGGGTCGATCGCGGCGTCGTAGAGCGACTGCCCGTCGACCATGATCTTGCCCTCGACGCGGGCGCCCGGGATCACCTCGTGCATCCGGTTCAGCGAGCGCAGCATGGTCGACTTGCCGCAGCCCGACGGACCGATGAACGCGGTCACCGACCGCGCCTTGATGGTCATGTTGACACCCTCGACGGCGAGGAAGTCGCCGTAGTAGATGTTCAGGTCAGAGACGTCGATGCTCTTGGCCATGGGTCAGCCTTTCTTGGGCGCGAAGAATTTCCCGACGAGGCGGGCCAGCAGGTTCAGCACCATCACGATCGCGATGAGGACCAGCGCGGCCCCCCAGGCGCGGGCGATGCCGGGCGCCTCGCCGCCGCCGGCGGGCGCGATGCCCGGCTGCGTGAACGAGTAGTAGATGTAGACCGGGAGCGTGCTCATCCGCTCGTTGAAGAGGTTGGCGTTGACCGAGTCGGTGTCGCCGGCGATGACCAGCAGCGGCGCGGTCTCGCCGATGACCCGTGCGATGGCCAGCGTCACCCCGGTGATGATGCCACCGATCGAGGTCGGCAGGACGACCTTGGTGATCGTGCGCCACTTCGGCACGCCCAGGGCGTACGACGCCTCGCGCAGGTCGTCGGGGACCAGGCGCAGCATCTCCTCGGCGGACCGGACCACGATCGGGATCATCAGCAGCGACAGCGCGACCGAGCCGCCGAAGCCCATCCGCATCTCGGGGCCGAAGATCAGCACGAACAGCGCCAGCGCGAAGAGTCCGGCCACGATCGAGGGGATGCCGGTCATGACGTCGACCAGGAAGGTGATCCACTTCGCGAGCCGGTTGCCCTTGCCGTACTCCACCAGGTAGATCGCGGCGAACAGCCCGACCGGCACCGAGATCACCGCGGCCGCCCCGGTGATCAGCAGGGTGCCGAGCAGCGCGTGGTAGATGCCGCCGCCCTCGCCGACCACGTTGCGCATCGAGTAGGTCAGGAACTCCATGTCGATCACGGAGGCGCCGTTCTTGACGACCGTCCAGATCAGCCACACCAGCGGCAGCACGGCGATCCCGAACGCCGACCAGATGAGCGAGGCCATCAGCCGGTCGACGGCGGCGCGGCCGTTCTCGACGGCAAGCGACCATGCCGGCAGCGCGACCAGGAACAGTACGAGGGCCACCGCCAGCCAGGCGACGATCCCCCAGCCCAGCAGGAGGGCAGGCAGCCCGGCCGCGGCAACGGCGAGCACGCCCATCAGGGCCGGCGCCCAGCTCGGCAGCCGGGGATGGGCAAGCGGCAGCGACGCGTTGACGTCCGCGACGGCGAGGTCGGTGGCGCTCATCGAGCCATCCTCCGTTCGCTGCGGCCCACGACCCACCGGGCGGCGAAGTTGACCGCGAAGGTGACCGCGAAGAGCACCAGCCCGGTCGCGATCAGCACGTGCAGCTTCGCCGGCGTGGCCTCGGAGAAGCTCGAGGCGATGTTGGAGGCGACCGTGGCCGGGTTGGTGTTGGAGATCAGGTTCAGCGTCACGACGGGCGAGGCGGAGAGCACCATCGCCACCGCCATGGTCTCGCCGAGCGCGCGACCGAGGCCGAGCATCACCGCGGAGACCATGCCCGAGCGCGCGTAGGGGAACACCGTCAGCCGGATCATCTCCCAGCGGGTCGCGCCCAGCGCCAGGGCCGCCTCCTCGTTGAGGCGCGGCGTCTGCGCGAAGATCTCGCGGGAGATCGCGGTGATGATCGGCAGGATCATGATCGCGAGCACGATGGCCGCGGTGAAGACGGTGCGCCCGGTGACGGACGCGGGGCCCGCGAAGAACGGGATCCAGGCGAAGTGCTCGGCCAGGAAGGCGTGCACGGGCACCAGCCACTGGGCCAGCGTCCGGGCGCCCCAGAGGCCGAAGACGACGGAGGGGACGGCGGCGAGCAGGTCGACCACGTAGGCGACGGGGACCGCGAGCCGGCGGGGGGCGTAGTGCGAGATGAACAGGGCGATCCCGAACGCGAAGGGCACGGCCAGGACCAGCGCCAGGACGGCGGCGAGCGCGGTGCCGAACACCAGCGGCCCGACGTACGCCAGGAAGCTGGTGCTGGGGGCGTAGGTCGCGGCGGTCTGGGTCAGGCCCGGGAGGCCCTCGACCGTCAGGAAGACGAACACACCGGCCAGCGCCGCGACGATCGTCAGCGCGGCGAAGCGAGCGGTGCCCGAGAACAGCCGGTCACCCCGGCTGCGCGGGGGTCGACCCGGCCCGGCGGCGGTGTGCGGCCCGCCCTCGGGCGGGGCCAGTGATGAAGTGGCTGGCACTGGTTCTCTCGTGCTCCTCAATCAGATACGGGGACGCGGCGGGCCGGTTTCCCGGCCCGCCGCATCCCTGCGGGGTTCGCGTCCGTGACTACTTCGCCGCGATCTTCTCGACGATGGCAGCAGCCTCCTGCTGGAGCGAGGACTCGAGCGGCGCGGAGCCGGCCTGCTCCGCGGCGGCCTGCTGGCCCTCCTCGGAGACGACGTAGTCCAGGTAGCCCTTCACGAGGTCCGCGTCCGACGCCTTGTCGTAGTGCTGGCAGGCGATGAGGTACGACGTGAGCGAGATCGGGTAGGTGCCCGACTCGGTCGTGGTGCGGTCCACCTCGATGGCCATGTCCACGTCGGCCCGACCCTCGACCCGCGGGGACGCCGCGAGCACTGCGGCCGCACCCTCGGCGGTGGGCAGGTTGTACTCCTCGCCCACCTTGATCGCGGCCACGCCGAGGTCGCCGGCCTGGCTCTCGTCGGCGTAGCCGATGGTGCCGTCGCCGGCCTTGACCGCGGCCACCAGGCCGGAGGTGCCGTCGCCGGCCTCCCCGCCCTTGATCGGCCACACGCCGTCGGCCTCGGCGCTCCACGTGCCCTCACCGGCCTGCGAGAGGTAGTCGGTGAAGTTCTCCGTCGTGCCCGAGTCGTCCTGGCGGTGCACGGGGGTGATCGTGGTGTCCGGGAGGTCGGCGTCCGGGTTGTCGGCCGCGATCTTCGGGTCGTTCCACTTCGTGATCTTGCCGGCGAAGATGTCGCCGAGGACCGGGGCCGAGAGCTGCAGGTTGTCGACGCCCTCGAGGTTGTAGATCACCGCGATCGGGCTGACGTAGGCGGGAACCTCGATCGGGTCCTCGCCGCCGCAGCGCTCCTTGGCCTTGTCCAGCTCGCCCTCGTCGGGGCTCAGCGCGGAGTCCGAGCCGGCGAACATGTAGGCCCCGGAGATGAAGTTCTCGCGGCCGGTGCCGGACCCGACCGGGTCGTAGTTGACGGTCACACCGCTGTTGTCGCTCTGGAAACCGGCGCGCCAGGCGCCCTGGGCCGACTCCTGGGCGGACGAACCGCCGCCGTTGAGCGTGCCGCTGAGGGAGGAGTTGCTGTCCCCGGTGTCCTCGTTGCCGGCCGAGCACGCGGACAGCGCCAGCGTCAGGACGGCGAGACCGGGCACGATTGCCCGGCGGATGGAAGTGCTCTTCACTTCGTACTCCTGATGTCTTTTGGGTGATGACATCAGCGAAGGTAGGCAGCCGAGGTGTCCGGAACGGCGGGTGATGGTGAACGAGGGGTGAACTCGGACCGCCCAGATGCCTACGGGAGGCCGCCACTATGACGGCCATCACGTGAACTCGGCCAAATGCCCTTGACTCAGGCCTCAGGTGACCCTCTGGTGCTCGGTCGCCACGACCTCGCCCTTGCGGAGGTGGACCACCAGCATCGCGCCGGGTTCGAGCTTCTCCGGGGCCAGCCCGAGGGCGTCGAACACCGACGGCAGCACGGGTCGGTGCGTGCACAGCACCGCCCCCTCACCCCCCTCGGCGAGCTCGTCGACGATGGCCAGCACCGACTCGTCGGTCGCGTCCTCCTCGCTCACCCCGTCGCGCTCCTCGAGCTTCCAGCCGGTCGTGTCGGCGTAGGGCCACACGGTCTGCACGCAGCGGGTGCTGCTCGAGCTGACCACCCGCCTCACGTCGTACGCCGCCAGCAACGGGACGAGCTTCTCGGCCTGGAGCAGTCCGGACTGGAGGAGCGGGCGGCGCCGGTCGTCCTCGCGCCAGGACTTGCGGGACCGGGCCGACCCGTGGCGGAGCACGACCAGCGCCTGCGTCCGCTTGCGCAGCGGCACGGCCTCCCGGAGGGTGTCCCGGTCGTAGTCGTAGGTGAGCCGGTCCCACGTCTGGTCGAGGGGCACCCACTCCACGGCGTCGATCTCGTTGTTGGGGCAGTAGCCGCTGACGTCGGGGTCGCCCACCGCGCGCCCGACCCAGTAGGACACGTGCTTCATCCTGCCGGCGGCCTCGTAGCGCTGGGCGGTCAGCGGCGGGCCGAGCCGGATGTGGACCCCGGTCTCCTCGGCCACCTCGCGGACCGCCGCGGCGGTCACGTGCTCCCCGGGGTCCAGCTTGCCCTTGGGGAACGACCAGTCGTCGTACTTGGGTCGGTGCACGAGCAACACGCGGCGGCCGGGACGGAACACCACGGCTCCGGCGGCGGGCACGTCCCTGAGGGCCATGCCGCTAGTCTCACACCACCTCACCCCAGGACAGGAGACCCCGTGCGGAAACGCGCCATGATCGCGGCGGTCGCCGTACTCGTGCTGGCCGTCGTGGCTGCGGGACTGTGGTGGTGGCGCGACTCCCAGCGCACCGAGCTCGACCGGGCGGCGGCGATGGCCCCGGCCGGCGCCGAACGGCTCTCCTGGACCGACTGGGGGGCCGTGCGCGAGCGGCTCGACGCCGAGCTGACGACCTCGTCGTCGGCGGCCGACCTGGAGGCGTTCCTCGACCGCGCCTACGAGGCCGACCTGACCTCCACCTCGGCGCTGCTGGAGTCGGCGCCGGTGCTGCAGACGAAGTTCGGCTTCTCGCCCGCCACCGTGGACTGGGAGCTGTTCAGCCAGTCCGCCCAGGGGGCGGTCGTGATGCTGCGCCTGCCCGACTCGACGGACTTCGGCGCACTCGAGGACCGGCTGAGCGGGCTCGGCTACAACCGGCCGACCTCCGAGACGGGGGTGTGGCGCGGCGGCGAGAACCTGATGGGCTCGATCGGCTCGGGGCTGACTCCCGAGCTGCAGTACGTCGCCCTCGACGCCGACGACCACCTGGTCCTGACCAGCGACACCTCCGACTACCTGGCCGATGCCGTCGCCGACGCGACCGGTGACGAGGGCGGCTCCGAGGAGCTGGGCACGGTCGTGAAGTCGTCCGGCGAGCCGCTGTCCGCGTCGGTCTACTCGGGCGACTACACCTGCTCCGCGCTGGCGATGAGCCAGGCCGACGAGTCCGACCAGGAGCAGGCGGCCGAGCTGGTGGACGCCGCGGGCAAGGTCAACCCGGTCGACGGGTTCGCGATGTCGGTCCAGCCCGACCGGCACGTCCGCGTGGTCATGTCCTTCGAGAACGACGACCAGGCCCAGACGAACGCCGACTCCCGGGCCGCACTCGCCGACGGCCCCGCCCCGGGACAGGGTGGCGACTTCGCCGACCGGTTCTCGGTCGTCTCGGTGACCGCCGACGGCCCGCTGGTCACGATGGACCTGAAGCCCCGGGAGGGCGCCTACGTGCTCTCCGACCTCAGCACCGGGCCGGTGCTCTTCGCGACCTGCTGATGGAGCAGGTCGACGTCTGCGTCGTCGGCGGCGGCCAGGCCGGGCTCGCCGTGGGGTACTTCCTGCACCGGCTCCGGCGCGGGCTCGGGCGCGGGCGCGGGCAGGACGCGGCGCACGCCCCGTCGTTCGTGATCCTCGACGACCGGGACTCCCCCGGTGGCGCCTGGCAGGACTACTGGGACGGCCTCGAGCTGTTCTCGCCGGCGACCTACAGCTCGCTGCCGGGCTGGCCGATGCCGCCCTGGCGCGGTCCCGGCAACCCGACCGCGGAGCACGTGCGGGGCTACCTCGCGGCGTTCGAGGAGCGCTACGACCTCCCGGTCCGGCGCCCGGTCCGGGTGCTCGACGTCCACCCGCTCGACGGGCCCACCGGGCCGTTGCTCGTCGAGACCGACCACGAGCCGCTGCGCGCCCGCGTGCTCGTCAACACCACCGGCAGCTGGCGGCGCCCGTTCTGGCCGACCGTGGCGGGGATGCCGGAGTTCCGGGGCCGTCAGCTGCACACCGCGGACTACCGCGCGGCCGCCCCGTTCGCCGGGCAGCGGGTGCTGGTCGTCGGCGGCGGCAACTCCGGGGCCCAGATCGCGGCCGACCTGCTCCCGGTCGCCGGGCGCGTGGTGTGGGCCACCCAGCGGCCGCCGCACTTCCTGCCCGACGACGTCGACGGGCGGGTGCTGTTCGAGACCGCCAGCCACCAGGTGCGGGAGGCGGCGCAGGGTCGTCGTACGGCCGGGGTGGCCGGGCTGGGCGACATCGTGGCCGTGCCGTCCGTACGCCGGGCCCGCGACGAGCTGGGCCTGCGCGCCGTGGCGATGGTGGAGCGGCTGACCGCGTCCGGCGCCCGGTGGCCGGACGGGCACGAGGAGCCGTTCGACGCGGTCGTCTGGTGCACGGGGTTCCGGCCGGCGCTGCACCACCTGCGCGGGCTCGCCCTGCCCCGGACGCACGGACACCCGCGCACCGACCCCGGGCATCCGGTGGTGGCGGCGGGTGATCCGCGCGTGCTGTTCGTCGGGTACGGCGACTGGTGCGGCCCGGCCTCGGCGACCCTGATCGGCTGCGGCCGCCCGGCCCGGGACGCGGTGGAGCAGGCGGTCCGGCTCCTCGACCGGCCGGCAGCCGGTCGAGGAGAGCCCGACGCCGGTTCGGGCTAGGCGTCGATGACGATCGGGATGATGAGCGGGCTGCGCCGGAAGGTGCGGTGCGCCCAGCGGCCCACGTCGCGCCCGATCATCTGCTCGAGCTGGTGCGGGTCGCCGATGCCCTCGCGCGCAGCGTGGGCGAGCGCCTTCTCGATGACCGGGATCGCCGCGTCGAACGTGTTCGCCTCGTGGGCGAAGCCGCGGACCAGGAAGTCCGGCGGGTCGGCGAGCTTGCCGGTGTCGGCGTCGACGATGGTCAGCACCGTGACGACGCCCTCCTCCGCCAGCGTGCGGCGGTCCTTGAGGTGCACCTCGGTGACCCCGCCGACGGTCTGCGCGTCGACGTAGATGTTGCCCGCGGCGACCTTGCCGGTGATCTTGGCGTGACCGTTGACGAGGTCGACGACGACGCCGTCCTCGGCGAGCACCACGTGGTCCGCGGCCACCCCGGTGGCGATCGCCAGGTCGGCGTTGGCCCGCAGGTGGCGCCACTCGCCGTGCACCGGCATCACGTTGCGGGGCTTGATGATGTTGTAGCAGTAGACGAGCTCGCCGGCGCTGGCGTGGCCGGAGACGTGCACCTTGGCGTTGCCCTTGTGCACGACGTTGGCACCCCAGCGGCTGAGGTTGTTGATCAGGCCCGAGATCGCGGTCTCGTTGCCCGGCACCGCCGAGCTGGCCATCAGGATGGTGTCGCCCTCGCCCACGCGGATCTTGTGGTCGCGGTTGGCCATCCGGGCCAGCGCCGCCATCGGCTCGCCCTGGGAGCCGGTGCAGATCAGCGTCGCCTTGTTGGCCGGCAGCTTCTCGAGCTGCTCCAGCGGGACGATCAGGCCGGGCGGCACCTTGAGGTAGCCGAGGTCCTGGGCGATGCCCATGTTGCGGACCATCGAGCGACCCACGAAGGCCACCTTGCGCCCGTGCGCGTGCGAGGTGTCCAGCACCTGCTGGATGCGGTGCACGTGGCTGGCGAAGCTGGAGACGATGATCCGTCGGGGCGCCGTACGGAAGACCTGCTCGATCGCCGGCGCGAGGTCGCGCTCGGGCATGGTGAACCCGGGAACCTCGGCGTTGGTGGAGTCGGTCAGGAACAGGTCGACGCCCTCGTCACCGAGGCGGGCGAAGCCACGCAGGTCGGTGATCCGCTTGTCGAGCGGGAACTGGTCCATCTTGAAGTCACCGGTGTGCAGGACCAGGCCGGCCTGGGTCCGGATGGCGACGGCCAGCCCGTCCGGGATGGAGTGGTTGACCGCGAAGAACTCCAGGCCGAAGGGGCCGTAGTCGGCGAGGTCGCCCTCCTTGACCTCCTTGAGCTCGGGGCGGATCCGGTGCTCCTTGAGCTTCTCCTTGATCAGCGCCAGGGTGAGGCGCGACCCGATGAGCGGGATGTCCGGGCGCTCGCGCAGCAGGTAGGGCACCCCGCCGATGTGGTCCTCGTGGCCGTGGGTCAGCACCACGCCCACCACCTTGTCGAGGCGGTCGCGGATCCAGCTGAAGTCGGGCAGGATCACGTCGACGCCGGGCTGGTGCTCCTCGGGGAACAGCACCCCGCAGTCGACGATCAGCAGGGAGCCCTGGTGCTCGAAGACGGTCATGTTGCGACCGATCTCGCCCAGGCCGCCCAGGCCCACGACGCGGAGCCCGTTGCGGGGCAGCTTCGGTGGCTTCTGGAGTTCGGGGTGTGGATGGCTCATTCAGGAGTTCCCTTCGGGTGGTTCAAACGATTCAGTGTTTCTGTGGGGCGGCCCTCGGGCCTAGCCCCTGCTGGCGGGGAGGCTCTCCAGCATCAGGTCAGGGTGGTCCCGGGTCACGGTCTTCACGCGCCACAGGTCGGGGAACAGTGCGAGGTGGGTGCCGTCCGACTTGACCAGCACCTCCACCTGGCGCACGGAGGCGAGCACCTCGGCGCCGGCCGCGTTGGTACGGCGGGCCACGGTGTAGGCGAGGTTCTCCAGGCGGACCGGGGCCTTGAACTCGGCCTCCATCCGGGAGAGCACGACCTCGAACTGCATCGGTCCGACCGCGGCGAGGACGGGGTTCTGGGCGCCGCGCAGGTCCGAGCGGAGCACCTGGACCACGCCCTCCTGGTCGAGCTGCTCGATGCCGCTGCGGAACTGCTTGTAGCGGCCGCTGTCGACGGCGCGGCAGGTCGCGAAGTGCTCGGGGGCGAAGCTGGCGATCGGCGGGTACTGCACCGGCTCGCCGGCGTAGATCGTGTCGCCCACCCGCAGCGAGTTGGCGTTGACCAGCCCGATGACGTCTCCCGGGAACGCGGTCTCCACCGAGGAGCGCTCCCGACCGAAGACGGCCTGGGCGTACTTCGTGGCGAACGGGCGGCCGGTGCCGGCGTGGGTGACGACCATCCCGCGCTCGAAGACCCCCGAGCAGACCCGGGCGTAGGCGAGCCGGTCGCGGTGGGCGGAGTCCATGCCGGACTGGACCTTGAAGACGAAGGCGCTGAAGTCGTCGTCGACCGCGCGCAGGACGTCGTCGAGCGCGGGCGAGGCCGACGGCGCCGGAGCGAGCTCGAGCAGCACCTCGAGCAGCTGGGCGACACCGAAGTTCTGCAGGGCGGAGGCGAACAGCACCGGGGTGGTCTCGCCGGCCAGGAAGCGCTTCTGGTCGTGGTCGGCGTCGTCGGCGCTGAGCAGCTCGTGCTCCTCGTTGGCGGCGTGCCAGGCGTCACCCTCGACGGTGGCGGCCTCGTCGGGGCCCAGGTGCAGCTCGGGGGCCCTCGTGGCGCCACCCGCCGTACGCGTGAACTGGATGAAGCCGCCGGTGCGGCGGTCCAGCACGCCGCGGAAGTCGCCCGACTCCCCGACCGGCCAGGTGAGCGGGGTCGGCTTGAGCTTGATCTCCTGCTCGATCGAGTCCATCAGCTCGAGCGGGTCGAGCCCGGGGCGGTCCCACTTGTTGATGATCGTGATCACCGGGATGCCGCGGTGGGCGCAGACCTGGAAGAGCTTCAGGGTCTGCGGCTCGAGCCCCTTGGCGGCGTCGACGAGCATCACGGCCGAGTCGACCGCGGAGAGGACGCGGTAGGTGTCCTCGGAGAAGTCGGAGTGTCCCGGGGTGTCGACGAGGTTGACCACGTGGTCGCGGTAGGTGAACTGCAGCGCGGCGGAGGTGATCGAGATCCCGCGGGCCCGCTCCATCTCCATCCAGTCCGAGACGGTGCCGCGACGCCCGGCCTTGCCGTGCACCGCACCCGCCTCGGAGATCACCGCGGCGTGCAGCGCGAGTGCCTCGGTGAGGGTCGACTTTCCTGCGTCGGGGTGGCTGATCACCGCAAACGTGCGTCGGGGCCGTGCGTCGTCGTGAACTGCCATCCTCCGAAATCTAGTGTGCGCCGCGCTCCCGCTCGAATCGGCGCGTGCGGCGGCTCAGGTGAACCGGCGCAGCCGGAGGCTGTTGGAGACCACGAACACCGACGAGAAGGCCATCGCGGCGCCGGCCAGCATCGGGTTCAGCAGGCCCGCGGCGGCCAGCGGCAGCGCCGCCACGTTGTAGGCGAACGCCCAGAACAGGTTGCCCTTGATCGTGGCGAGGGTACGCCGCGCCAGCCGCACCGCGTCCGCCGCGACCAGCAGGTCCCCGCGGACCAGGGTCAGGTCGCTGGCCTGGATCGCGACGTCGGTGCCGGTGCCCATCGCGAGCCCGAGGTCGGCCTGGGCCAGGGCGGCGGCGTCGTTGACGCCGTCGCCGACCATGGCCACCACGCGGCCCTCGGCCTGGAGCCGCTTGACCACGTCGACCTTGTCGGCGGGGAGCACGTCGGCGACGACCTGCTCGATGCCCAGCTCGGCGGCGACCGCGCGGGCGGCCCGCTCGTTGTCCCCGGTCAGCAGCACCGGGGTCAGCCCGAGGCCACGCAGCCGCTGCACGCCCTCGGCCGAGGTCGGCTTCAGGGTGTCGGAGACCACCAGCACGCCGCGGGCGCGGCCGTCCCAGCCCACGACGACCGCGGTGCGGCCCTCGGCCTCCGCGGACTCGACGGCCGCGGCGAGCCGCCCGGTCACGGGCAGGCCCCGCTCGGCGAGCAGCCGGGGGCGCCCGACCAGCACGGCACGGCCCGCCAGGGTGCCCTGCACGCCGAGGCCCTCGATGTTGGCGAACTCCTCGGGCTGCGCCAGCGGGGCCGGGGCACCGGCGGCGATCGCCCGGGCGATCGGGTGCTCGGAGTGCGACTCGAGCGCGGCGGCCACGCGGCGTACGTCCTCGACGGTCTCGCCCTCGTCCGCGACCACGTCGACCAGCGTCATCCGGCCGGTGGTCACGGTGCCGGTCTTGTCGAGGACGACCGTGTCGACGCGGCGCGTCGACTCGAGCACCTCGGGGCCCTTGATCAGGATGCCGAGCTGGGCGCCCCGGCCGGTGCCGACCATCAGCGCGGTCGGTGTGGCCAGTCCCAGCGCACACGGGCAGGCGATGATCAGCACGGCCACGGCGGCGGTGAAGGCCGCGGTCGCGCCACCGCCGGCGAGCAGCCAGCCGGCGAGGGTGAGCAGGGCCAGCACGATCACGGCCGGCACGAAGAACCCGGAGATCCGGTCGGCCAGCCGCTGGACCTCGGCCTTGCCGTTCTGGGCGTCCTCGACGAGCCGCGCCATCTGGGCGAGCTGGGTGTCGGCGCCGACCCGGGTGGCGCGTACGACGAGCCGCCCGCCGGCGTTGACCGTGGCCCCGGTGACCTGGGAGCCGGGCCCGACCTCGACCGGCACCGGCTCACCGGTCAGCATCGAGGCGTCCACGGCGGAGGTGCCGCTCTCGACGACGCCGTCGGTGGCGATCTTCTCGCCGGGGCGTACGACGAACCGGTCGCCGACGGCGAGCCGGTCGGCGGGGACGAGCTCCTCGGCCCCGTCACGGAGGAGGGTGACCTGCTTGGCCCCGAGCGACATCAGCGCACGCAGGGCGGCGCCGGCGCGGCGCTTGGACCGCTTCTCGAACCAGCGGCCGGCGAGCAGGAACGTGGTGACGCCGGTGGCCGCCTCGAGGTAGATGTTGTCCAGCCCGTCGGTGCGTTCGACGGTCAGCCGGAACGGGTGGGTCATGCCCGGCATGCCCGCCGTACCCCAGAAGAGGGCGACCAGCGACCAGCCGAACGCCGCCAGCACCCCCATCGAGACCAGCGTGTCCATGGTGGTGGCGCCGTGGCGCAGGTTGGTCCACGCGGCGCGGTGGAACGGCCAGGCGCCCCAGACCACCACCGGGGCGGCCAGGGTGAGCGAGGCCCACTGCCAGTTGGTGAACTGCAGCGCGGGGATCATCGCCATCAGCACCACGGGCAGGCTCAGCACGGCCGAGACGACCAGGCGCTGGCGCAGCGCGTCGAGCTCGGGGTCGGCCGGCTCGTCGAGCCCGGTTTCCCGATCGAGCCCTGCTCGCCGCACGGGCTCCGGGAGGGTCGCGGCGTACCCGGCGGCGGCCACGGTGGCGAGCAGGTCATCGGTGCTGACCGGCTCGGTGTAGGTGACCCTGGCCTTCTCGGTGGCGTAGTTGACGGTCGCGGTGACGCCGTCGAGCTTGTTGAGCTTGCGCTCGATCCGGTTGGCGCAGGACGCACACGTCATGCCGGTGATCGCCAGCTCCACGTCGGTGCCCATGCTCGCCTCCCCTGCCATCCGATCTGCCACCTGAGCTGCCCTGACCGGGTCAGACCAGGGCGTACCCCGCCTCGCTCACCGCGGCCGCGACGGCCTCGCGATCGAGCGGGGTGCTGCTGGTGACGGTGACCTGACCGGACTCGAGGACCACCTCGACGCGCTCGACGCCGGCGATCTCCTCGATCTCCTCGGTGACCGAGGCGACGCAGTGGCCGCAGGTCATGCCGGCGACGTGCCAGGTGGTCTCGTTCAAGGTGGTCTCGTTCATGGGTGCTCTCCTCGAGATGGGGGTGGGCTCAGGACCGCACGAGGCGGGCGATGGCATCGACGGCCTCGGCGACCTTCTCGCGGGCCTCGTCGTCGCCGGCGCGGGCGGCATCCACGACGCAGTGGTTCATGTGCTCCTCCAGCAGGCCGATGGAGACGGCGTGGAGGGCCTTCGTCATCGCGGAGATCTGGGTGAGGATGTCGATGCAGTACTTCTCCTCCTCGACCATCCGCTGGATCCCGCGCGCCTGCCCCTCGATGCGGCGCAGCCGCTTGAGGTAGTCGTCCTTGCGGTGGATGTAGCCGTGCTCGACCTCTGCCATGCCCAGAATCATACCCCCATGGGGTATGCCGGACAACGGCGGCAGGTGGTGGCGGGGACGCGCGCCCGGCTACTCGGGTCGGCGGGGCTGCGGGATGACGTCGAGGATCTCGTCGATCTGGTCCTCGGAGAGGTGGTCCTCGGCCTCGCTCGCGGCGATGATCAGGTTGGTGGTGAGCTCCACCTCGCCGAGGAGGTCGGCGTCCTCAAGGGTGACGTCGAACTGGTCGTGCACCTGGTCGCTCCTCGCTGTGTCACGGCTGATCGGACTGTCCCCTGCCGTCAAGACTGCCCTGCGCGGCAGGGAAACAAACCCTCGGGGGCAAATCTGACCCGTGTGGGGGATCGCACACCCCCCGAACGGACACGAGGCCCCACCCAGATGGGTGGAGCCTCGCGGGAAGTCTCGGACAGGTGCTGCCCGGGTCTCCTTGTGCGGTCAGACCGCGCGGACGTTCTCAGCCTGGGGACCCTTGGGGCCCTGGGTGACGTCGAACTCGACCTTCTGGTTCTCGTCCAGGGACTTGTAGCCCTGGGTCTGAATCGCCGAGTAGTGCACGAAAACGTCGTCGCCGCCGTCCTCCTGCGCAATGAAGCCGAAACCCTTCTCGGCGTTGAACCACTTCACGGTGCCTTGAGCCATTACTGGGTACTCCTATATGGGGCGAGAGGCCGTCACTTCGACGGCCCCGCATCAGATGCGGTGACACGTCGCTCCCACCCTGGATTGGCACCCATGAGAAGAAACGCCGTTGGATCACAAACTCCGCCGGCGGACCTGCTGGAACTTGCACCTGTTGCTGTGACGACAGTACCAAGCCTCGGCGCCAGAGAAACATTCCCGACCAGGTTTTCTTTCCCGGGGAGCGTGAAGGTTCGGTGACGACGGGGTGACCAGCCGGGTGTCCGGCCCCGAATCCGGCCTCCCGACGGTGCGCGATCCCCTGTCCGGACAGGGGATCCGCACGCTCGCGCGGTTACGCTGACCGCCCTCGGCCGGACCAGACATCCGCCGACTCGACCCGTCGCAGCGAAGGACGTTGATGATCGCGAAGTACGCCACCAGCTGCACCGTCTGCCCGGAGCGGATCCGTCCCGGCGACGAGATCAAGGCCTCCGGCGGGGCCGGACGCTGGGTGCACGTCGACTGCCCGTCCGCCGGAGAGGCGTCGCCGGCCGGATCCCGGCCCCCTGCCCCGAAGAAGGCTCCGAAGAAGTCGAGGCCCACCCTGGCGACCCCGGCCCTGCCCGGCGCCCTCGAGGTCTACACCGACGGCGCCTGCTCGGGGAACCCCGGGCCGGGCGGATGGGCCTGGGCCGTCGCGGACGGCCGGCAGGGCTCCGGTGCCGAGAACCCCTCGACGAACCAGCGGATGGAGATCCTCGCGGCACTCGAGGCCGTACGCTCGCTCGACGGCCCGCTGATCGTGGTCAGCGACTCGACGTACGTCGTGAAGTGCTTCCACGACAACTGGTGGCCACGTTGGCGCGCCAACAACTGGGTCAACTCGGCGAAGAAGCCGGTGGCGAACCGGGACCTGTGGGAGCCGCTGATCGACCTGGTGTCGGAGCGCGACGACGTCGCGTTCCGGTGGGTCAAGGGCCACTCGGGAGACCCGATGAACGACCTGGCGGACAAGCTCGCCGTCGCTGCCGCCGCCGAGGGCCGCAGCTGACCCACGGGTCTTTCGGCCCCGTTCACGGACCCTGCTCGCGCCCTACAGTCGAAGGGCAGACAACGGCAGCGAACCGGCGGCCGTGACGAGCTCGGTGGGTGAGCGGTGTGGCGAGTGCAGGTCGGGCGGGTCAGCCAGAGCGGGCACCCCTGTTCCGGAGTGGGGACCTGGCCCGTCTCCTCTTCTCCTGGGCGGTGTCGACGCTGGCGTTGGCGCTGACCGCAGCGGTGCTCCCCGGCTTCTCGGCGGACTCGTGGCTGCCGTTGCTGGCGGCGGCCGCCGCAACCGGGCTCGTCGGCCTGGTGGTGCGACCCGTCCTGGTCCGCGTGGTGGCCACCATCGGGTGGATAGCGGTGCTGCTCGGCGCGCTGGTCGGCCAGGCCGTCGTGATGATGCTGGCGCTCACCTTCGTGCCCGGTGTCCACTTCGAGTCGTTCGGGACGGTGGTCGCGGCGGCGTGGATCGCTGCGGTCATCGGCACGCTGCTCTCCTGGCTGGGGAGCGCCGGCACCGAGGAGCTGTTCGCGGCCTCGCTGCTGCGCACGCGTCCGGGCACCGTCGCGGACCCGCAGGTCGACGGCATGGTGTTCGTCCAGCTCGACGGTGTCTCCTTCCCGGTCGTGCAGTGGGCCCTGCGGTCCGGCAGCATGCCGACGATGCGGCGCTGGCTCGACTCCGGCACGCACGCGCTCCATGAGTGGACCGTGCAGCTGCCGTGCACGACGCCGGCCAGCCAGCAGGCCATCCTGCACGGCAGCGCGGACGGGGTGCCCGCCTTCCGCTGGTACGACCGCGCGCTGGGCCGCGTGCTGGTGGCGAACCGGCCCGAGGACGCCGCCATCATCGAGACCCGGGTGACCACCGGCAGGGGGCTGCTCGCCGACGACGGGGTGTCGGTCTCCAACCTGTTCACCGGCGATGCCGCGCGGGCCTCGATGACGATGAGCCGGATGGAGGTCGCCCGCGGGTCACGGCGCAGCCGTGAGGTGTTCGCCCGCTTCCTGGTCCGCCCCGACGGGCTGGCGCGCAGCGTGACCCGCACCCTCGCCGAGGTGGGTCGCGAACGCTTCCAGGCGATCCGGCAGAACCGGCTGCAGATCCACCCCCGCGTCCACCGCTCCTGGACGTTCGCCGGGCTGCGCGCCTTCAGCAACGGGTTGCTGCGTGATCTCAACCTGGCCGTCGTCGCCGACGAGATGATGCGGGGCGCCCACAGCATCTACGTGGACTTCGTCGACTACGACGAGGTCGCCCACCACGCGGGCGGCACCCGGGTCGAGGCGCTCTCGGTGCTGACCGGTCTGGACCAGGTGCTCAGCATCCTCGAGCGGCTCGCCGCCCGGGCCCCCCGGCACTACCGCCTGGTCGTGCTGAGCGACCACGGCCAGTCCCAGGGAGAGCCCTTCGCCTCCCGCTACGGCACCGACCTGGCCGCCCTGTGTGCGCAGCTGACCAGCACCGAGACGACCGGGGTCGAGGACAGCGTCGAGGGTTGGGGCCGGATGGACTCCGTGCTCGAGGACCTCGCGGGCGACCATGCCGGGTCCGGCAACGTGCCGCAGGCCTTCTCCCGACGCGTCGACGACCGCATCCAGCCCCAGGCCGCCACCCCCGGCACCGAGCTGATCGTCCTCGGCAGCGGAAACCTCGGACTCGTCTACGTGCCTGGGCCCGAGCGGATCGGGCTCGAGGAGCTCGAGCGGAGATGGCCGGCGCTCGTGGCCGGGATCGCGGGACATCCCGGGGTCGGCTTCGTCGCCGCCCTCGCCGCGGACGGCCCCGTCGCCATCGGGCGCTACGGACGGCACCACCTGGCCACGGGCATCGTCGAGGGCAAGGATCCGCTCGAGCCGTACGGCCCGCATGCCGCCGGCATGCTGCGGGCCGCCACCTGCATGGCCGAGGCTCCCGAGCTCTACGTCAACAGCGCGGTGGACCCGGACAACCTGGAGGTGGCCGCGTTCGAGCCCCTGGTCGGTTGCCACGGCGGCCTCGGTGGCTGGCAGGACCGCGCCTTCGTCCTGGCACCGCCCGACCTGATGGCGACGGACGGTCCCATCGTCGGGGGCGAGCAGCTCCACCGGCGCCTGGTCGACATGCTGGAGAAGTTGGGGCACCGCTCGAACCTGGCCCCCAGCGAGCCCTGAGCCACCGTCCGTCGTACGCCCTCATGCCTCGCCGGCCGTGGCCGGGACGACGCAGGACTCCCCCGGCTCGAGCACCACCGGCTCGCAGTCCGGGGCGTGGCGGGCCAGCGCCTCGGCGAAGTGCCGGCCGGGGAGATCCAGCCAGTCCCGGCCGAACCTGAGCACGAACGGCGGGTGCAGGGTCCCCCAGTGCACCGGGATCGCGAACCGGGCGCCGGACCTGGCCACGGCGATCGCCGCCTGGTCGGGGGTCAGGTGTCCCGGCGACAGCCGGGGTCCCCACCCCCAGATCGGCACGAGGGCCAGGTCCAACGGTCCGCCGGCCAGGTCGGGAAGGGCAGCCATCTCCGGATGGAGACCGGTGTCGCCCGCCACCCACACCCGCCCGGACGGGCCCCGGACCAGGTGTCCGTGCGCGTCGTTGGGCCGGTGCGGCATCGGCCGGCTGTGGTGGTCCGCCCGCACCTGGCGCACCTCGACCTCGCGGGCCAGCGGCACCCAGTCGTCGCCGAGCGCAGTGGCGGAGGTCAGCTTCTGCCTGCGCATCCAGGCCACGTTGCGCGCGGCGCTCAGGATCGGGGTCTCGCCCAGCATCCGGAGCGAGCGGAGCTCGGCGTGGTCATGGTGCAGGTGCGAGACGAGTACGGCGTCGGGCCGCCGCCACTGCGCGGGGTCCGGCCTGGTGCCGAGGCGACGAAGCAGGCCCGCGTGCGTGCGGAGCAGCGGGTCGGTCAGGACCCGCACCCCGTCCAGGTCGATCACGACCGTGGAGTGCCCCAGCCAGGTGACTGCGATCTGCCCGCCCATGTCTCCATCATGTGCCCGCGGCTGCGGCCCGCCCAAGGGGCAGTTCGAGCCGATTGCCCAGTATCCGAGCCCAAAACCGGCCAACTGCCCTTCCCCCGGGCCGTGCGAATTGCCGGGAGGGGATGGCGCCCAGGAAGAGCTCGCCGCTGAGGGCGGTGGCGCAACTGGTCCCGTCTGGGTGGAGCCGGAAGGCGATCTCGTCGCCCTCACCGCGACGGGGGCGAGCACGTCGACAGCCGGGAGCACCCGTCGACCTGGCGGCGGGGAGGCCGGTCAGGTCCAGCGAGCAGGTCGCGTCCGGGTCAGCCGGCCTTGATCCTGCCGGTGTAGGGCTTCCAGGGAGACGTTTCCGGCTCGTCGTTGTGCGCGTTGTCGGTCCACGCCCGGTCGTCGTTCTGGTAGTCGACAGGCTCCCGCCACGCCGCGCCATGGAAACGCAGCCACTTCGGGTCACCGAAGCACGAGCGCGGGATCGACGCGGTGAACGTGTCGGTGGCCCAGTGCCACTTCGCGGCGAGATCGGGGCACTCGAGCCTCTTGTCCCACTTGCCACCCGGCTCCTTCTGGACGGTCAGCCAGGTGTACGCCTTGCCCTCCCAGGCGTCGACGGCCAGCCACCCCTCACGTCCGTCGTCGAGCTTGAACCACGAGCTGTACCCCGGGTTGAAGTCGCTGTCCTTGACCAGCGAGACGTAGGAGGCGGTGATCGAGATGGCCTTCTTCGTGTGCTTGACGACGGTCCGCGTGAGGTCAGCGTTGTCGACCGGGTCCTGGACCCACACCAGGTCGCCGCTCTCCTCGTCCACGACCTGGGTCCACACGTCGCCCGTGCCGTCGTCGAGGGTGACCGACTTGGCGTGCGCCGACATGGGCGCCGCGAGCACCAGACCAGCGACGAGGCCAGCAACGCAGGCGGCTGCAGAGATTCTGGACATGTGACTCCCCCGACGTCCCGGGGCGCGCCCGCACCCCTCGGCGGCGAACGCTACGGCCGGGCCCATTCGTCGCGGGGCAGAACGGCGAAAACCGGTGGTGACGCTGGCTCCCACCTGCGACGAACCTCGTCAACCCGGAACGCGCCGACTTCGCTGTCGGATCGTCCGGAATCCTCCCCACGCGCGCGCGCCGTACCCGCTTTTTGGGGGCATTCGCCACCGGACTCCGCCTCGGCAAGGGTCCGCCCCTACGCTCGGGTGGCATGGCAGGCAGGACCCGGTCCCGGGCGGGCTGGCCGCTCTCGAGCGGCGGCCTCGGCTCGGTACGCCGTCGGATGCTGGTGGTCGCTCTCCTGTTCGCCTGCGTGGTCGTGGTCGGCTCCGTCCCGGTGATGGCGCCCGCAGCGGTCCCAGCAGCACGACATCTCAGCCGCGTCGACAGGCTGGCCCTGCCCGCGACTGCCGCGTCCATACGTGAGGGCGCCATGCGGACGGCACCCCGGAAGATCGTGGTCCAGGACGATGGTGGCGGAAAAACGGTTCGTGAAGCGAGTCAGCCGGAACGGTCGGTACTTCGTGGACCAGAGGGGACGTCCCATCCTGGTCAAGGGCGACTCGCCCTGGGCGCTTCTGGTCAACGCCTCGACCGCTCAGCTCGACAGGTACGTTGCGACCCGGGCCAAGCAGGGCTTCAACGCCGTGCTGGTCAGCCTGCTGGGGAACGTCGACAACGGCGGGCCGTCGGACTCCGGGGCGACGTACGACGGGGTGCTGCCGTTCGTTCGCGACCATCCTGGCCGCCTCAACGACAGGTACTGGGACCGAGTCGGGCACTTCCTCCGGAAGTGTCGCGACGCCGGGATCACCGTGATGGCCTACCCGCTGGACGGGTGGACGGGCACGGCCTACCACCACGGGCTCGCCCAGGCCTGGTCGAAGGCGCAGGCGCGGGCCTACGGCAAGGCCGTCGCGGCCCGGTTCTCGCGGTTCCCGAACCTGATCTGGGCCGTGGGCGGTGACTACAACGGGGTCGAGAGCAAGGTGAATGCACGGTTCAGCGCGGTCCTCAAGGGGCTCGCCGCCGGGGGCATGAACCGGCTGTCGACCATCCAGCTCACCCCGAACCAGACCAGCTACGACGTCACGTACTGGGCGAGGCGGATCGACTTCTCCTTCGTCTACTCCTACGCCCCCACCTACACGATGCTGCAGGCCGGCTACCGCAAGACCAACCCCGCCGGTGCCCACCTGCCGGCCGTGATGGGGGAGACGCACTACGAGGCCTTCGAGGGCGTCACCAACCTGTACCTGCGCTCCCAGGCGGCGTGGGCACTCACCTCCGGCGCGGCCGGCGAGTTCTACGGCAGCGAGGACGTCTGGGCCTCCGCCCCGACCTCGGAGGCCCTCCACACCACGGCAGTCTCCCAGCTCGCCGCGCTGCGGAGGGCGTTCGTAAAGCTCAACGGGTGGCAGCGGCTCGTCCCCGACTTCTCGTCCCACTTCATCACCGGCGGCCGCGGACCCAAGGGTGACGCCTCCGGGGAGTACCTCTCGGGCGATACCTATGTCACGGGAGGAATCACCCGCCGCGGGACCCTCGCGGTCGTCTACATGCCGAACGCGACCTCGCAGACGATCACCCTCGACACCTCCCAGATGGGTCGCGGGTACACCGCTCGATGGATCGACCCGACCAACGGCGCCAGAGTCGCTGCGGCGACCGGGACCAAGTACACCAAGAGCGGAGCCAACGCCGCCGGAGGGCCGGACTGGCTGCTGGTCCTGAAGTCCGACCATCCCCGGTGACCGCCACACCACTGGACCTGCGACCGTCGCCTCCCGTGGCTCCATGCCGTGGCCAGCAGCGAACGGGCCATGCTGGACTGCCCTGGACCAGGCACAGCCGAGCGAGAACTACACTCCTGTTCTCCTGAGGGTTCTCCCGACTGAAGTCCTGATCCCCCGGGCCCCTAGCTCAATTGGCAGAGCAGGAGACTTTTAATCTCTTGGTTGTGGGTTCGAGTCCCACGGGGCCCACTTTCCCGATGTCCGAGGCGATGGGGCACTCGCCCGGAACCACGAACGCCCCGGGTCCAGTGGCCAATGGCCCGGGACGTTGGGCCTTGTGCCACGCACGGGCCGCCGGTCATGGTGACGTGTGAGCGTTTCCCGGTGTGGGCGTGTTCGACGCCGCGGCTGACGGCCCTGCCCCGCAGGACCTCCCGGTGAGCGAGCTGGTGTCTGAGGGGCACTCCGCCCCGCGCGAGGCGGCCACCGAACGCGGCGCCGTCGTGTTGGTTCGGGTCCGGCTGACCCTCTCGGTCCTGGTGGCGCTGACTGCTGTCACGGTCCTGGGAAGCTACCCGCTGGGTTGGGACAGGGTGGCCAGCCTGACGCCGGACTGGGCGGCGATGAAGCCGGCGACCGCGACGTGCCTGCTGCTCCTGAGCCTGTGCGGCTGGCTTCCTCGCCACCCCGCACGGATCGTGGCGGTGGTTCCCGGCGTCATGGCCGCCGCCACCCTGGTCGAGTACACCCTCGGCGCGGACTGGGGATTCGACCCGCTGGGGTTCAGCGTGAACGGCACCGGCCCCTACCCCGCGCGCATGTCGGTGGTCAGCGCCGCGTGTCTCCTCCTGCTGGCGATCGCCCAGCTCCCTTCACCGGGCCGCTCACGGGGCCGCCGGCTGCTGGTGGAGGGTCTGGCCCTGGTCGTGGCCGTGGTGGCAGCGCTGGCCCTGCTCGGCTATCTGTACGGCGTCAGCGCGTTGTACTCGGTGGGCCCCTACTCCTCGACCGCGCTGCTCACGGCAGCATCCCTGCAGCTGCTGGCGATCACGACGATCGCCGCGGTGCCCCAGGGGTCGGCGACCTGGCTGGTCTGCGGCACGGACGCCGGGGCCGCGCTGCTGCGTCGGTTGTTGCCGGTGCTCCTGGTCGTGCTGCCCCTGGTGGGGTACCTGGCTGCGCTCGGCTACCAGGAGAACCACGACGACGCGGCGTTCGGCTTCGCCGTCATGGGTGTCACGGCGATGGCCCTGGTCGGCGGCACCACCTGGTACATCGCCCGACAGCTGGCGGCCAGCGACGAGCGCCGCCTCCAGGCCCTGACCATGCTGAGGCTGGTCAACGCCGACCTCGAGCAACGCGTCAGCGAGCGGGCCCGGGAGCTCGAGGCCGAGCGTGGCCGGATCGCGGTCCTCAACGACCGTCAACGCATCGCCGCCGACATGCACGACCACGTCATCCAGGGCCTGTATGCCGTGGGTCTGAGGCTGAACGCAGCAGCCGAGACCGGGGCCGATGCCGAGACCACCGAGGCTGCCGTTCTCGGCATCGACGAGGCGATCCGGGACCTGCGCATCTCGATCTTCGAGCTCAGTCATCCGCCCCGCGTCGGCGAGGTGATGACGCGACTGGAGAAGCTGGTGGCGAGGGCGAACGGGGCGATGCCGGGGTCAGTCCGGCTCACCTCCCGAGGTCCCGTCGACGTGATCCCGGCACAGGTTGCCGAGAACCTCCTCCCCGCGGCCCGAGAGGCCTTGTCGAACGCCGTCAGGCACTCCCACGCGACCACTGTCACCGTCGACCTCCACGTCACCGACGACGAAGCGATCCTCACGGTCACCGATGACGGCACCGGCCTCGACCCGACCACGGAGTCCGCCGGCGGGCTCCGCAACATGCGAGTCCGTGCTGAACGGCTCGGCGGGTCGTGCGCGTTGGAGCCCCGTCGCCCGCAGGGGACGACGTTGACCTGGCGGGCCCCCGTGTCCGTGCCCCCGGAAGCCTGGCCCTCAGCCACGTAGCACCGCTCGACCTGACCGACGCGGTCCGCGCGCTGCTGGAGCCCGACTACGCGGGGGTACCCGGGCGAACCGTCACTTCCGGACGGCGCCGGCCTCCTCGAGCACGAGCCCCCCGACCTCCGTCGCGACGTCGTGCGGCGCGACGACCTCGACCGGGCAGTGGGCCTCGCGGAGCACCGCGCGAGCGGTCCCACCGAGGTGCGCAGCGGCAGGGAAGCCGTGGGCCCGCCGCACCAGGAGCACCAGGTCGGCCCCCGCCGAGGCCTGCACGAGCGCCCGGGCCGGCTGGTCGTGCACGACCTGGATGTCCACCGGGACCTCGGGACGGCTGGCGCGGCAGTCGCGCAGCAGCGAGTCGATCGACTCGATCGTCTGGTGGGTCCACCCTTCCGGATGGGTGCGTTCGGCGATCGCGTCGTCGTACGCGCTGGGCAGCTCCCAGGAGTGCAGGATGACCAACCGTGCCTCCCGCAGCGAGGCCTCGGCGAACGCCCTGGCCAGCAGCTCGGCGGCGCAGGCGGAGGCCTTCACGCCGACGACCACGCAGCCGTGCCGGCTCGCCGGGTCCCATTCCTCGGGCACCGACACCACCGGGCACGTGGCCCGGGCAGTCACGCCCATGGTGACGGCCCCGGTGAACACCCGCTTCAGCGGTGAGGTGGTCTCGTGCCCGAGGACGATCATCCGCGCTCCCGCGGCGAGATCGACCAGCGTGGGCACGGTCGGACCGGCTCGCAGCAGCGGCGTCACCGAACGCCCGGGAGCAGACTCGACCGCCAGCGCTGTCGCCCGGGCGAGGATGGTGCGCCCGATGCTCTCCAGGTCGTCGGGGACCAAGGGACGCATCGCCGCGACCGGGACATAGTCCGGCGCGATGTGCACGACCTCCAGCGTGGTGTCGAGCCACTGCGCCTCGCGCGCGGCGTAGCGCACCGCGTTCAGGCTGCCCGCCGACCCGTCTGTCCCCACGACGATCCCCGCGACTGCCTTGACGCTCATGGCGCTTCCTCCCGGTCCACCCCCCAAGGCCATCGTCCCGGCCGGGGTCGGCCCCTTGGCAGGGCCGTTGGCCGCGGCCAGGGGGACCAACGACCCTCGCCCCGCGCGGGGGCACCCACGAAGGTGAGGTACGGCGGGACGCGAGCCGTGCCGAGCGAGGTTCTGATTCGTGCTGACCGAAGGAGGCTGGGCGTGCTGGTACGAGACGTGATGACGGCGCCTGCCATCACTGTGCGGCCCGAGACTGCCATCCGGCAGGTGATCCGCCTGCTTCACGAGCACGGTGTGACGGCCTTCCCGGTGGTCGACGACGACGGCAGGCTCGTGGGCGTGGTCAGCGAGGCCGACGTCATCCTCGACGCGGTTCCGCCGGACCCGCGGGCCCACGAGATCCCCGTGCACCTGAGCTCCGGCCCCTTCCTGACCCAGGTCAGCGAGGTGATGAACCACCATCCCCTGACCACCCCCGTCGACGGGGACCTGGCCGAGGCGGCCGAGCTGATGACGAGCACCATGGTGAAGAGCCTTCCGGTCCTCGACGGCGAGACCGTCGTCGGCGTGGTCAGCCGCCGCGACATCATCGCGGCGCTCGCGCGCAGCGACGACGCGATCGAGGCCGAGATCGACGACCTGGTGCGTCAGCTCGGGATGGACTGGCTGGTCGAGGTCGAGGACGGGATCGTCCTCGTGCAGGGGCCGCTGAACGTCCGTGAGCAGGAGCTCGCCCGCACGCTGGTCGGCACGGTCCCCGGCGCCGTGGGCATCCGTTTCGGACAGACCGACCGCTCGCCCCAGGAGAAGCCATGACCAGCTCAGCCGTGCCATCAGGAAGCGTCGTCGTCGGCGTCGACGGCTCCACCGACAGCGACCGGGCCCTCACCTGGGCCGCCGAGCAGGCCCATCTCGAGCAGCGCGCCCTGGTCGTCATGCACGCCGCCGGGTCCGCGGACCCGGTCTGGCGGGAGAGCTACGGCCTCGACCACGGCGTCGTGCAGAAGGCCATCGAGAGCGAGGGCCGTGCCCTCGTGGAGCGTGCGGCCGGCCTGGCCCGCGAGAAGTTCCCCGAGCTCCAGGTCTATGAGGAGGTCCCGCTGCTCGATGCGCGCCTGGCCCTGCTCGAGCTGTCGAAGGACGCCGCCCTCGTGGTCCTGGGCTCGCGCGGACTGGGCCCGGTCAAGAGCCTGCTGCTCGGGTCGGTCAGCCTGGCGGTCTCCCAGCACGCCTCCTGCCCGGTGGTCGTGGTCCGTCCCTTCGACCCCGAGATCGAGCGGCACGGCATCCTCGTCGGCGTCGAGGAGACACCCCAGGCACGACGGGCCGCGGAGTTCGCCTACCGGCAGGCGTCGCTGCGCTCGCTGCCCCTCACGGTGCTGCACTGCTTCTTCGACGGTCGGCCGCCGGGCCCCATCCCGGCCGACGAGCCGGGCCTGGAGGCGGACCGGCTGATGCTGAGCGAGATCGTGGCCGGCCTCTCGGAGCAGTACCCCGACGTCGACGTCACCCTCGCCCTGGCCCGCGGCCTGGTCGACACCTGCCTGGTCCGCGCCTCCCGCAACATGGACATCGTGGTGGTGGGCGCCCACCCGTCTCGCCCCGTCTCCGGCTTCTTCACACCCAACGTCGACAAGCTCGTGGTCGAGCACGCACCCTGCATGGTCGCGGTCGTGCCGACGTCAATGCCGCATGACGGAGCCGCCGGGGTGTAGAACTAACGCGTGAATGACCAGCCCAAGATCCGCGTCTACCTTCTCGACGACCATGAGGTGGTCCGCCAGGGCCTCCGGTTCCTGCTCGAGAGCACCGGGGACATCGAGGTCGTGGGCGAGTCCGGCTCCGCCGAGGACGCCGCCCACCGCATCCCCGCGCTCCGCCCCCACGTGGCCATCCTCGACGCCCGGCTGCCGGACGGCTCGGGCATCGAGGTGTGCCGCACGATCCGCGCGGTCGACCCGAGCATCCGCGCGCTGATCCTCACGTCCTACGACGACGACGAGGCGCTGTTCGCCGCGATCATGGCCGGTGCCGCGGGCTACGTCCTCAAGGAGATCAAGGGCTCGGACCTGATCGGAGCGATCCGCCACGTCGCCGGCGGCCAGTCCCTCATCGACCCGTCCCTGACCTCGCGGGTGCTGGAGCGGGTTCGCAACCCCCCGACCACCGCGCCCGAGCTGGCCGAGCTCACCGAGCAGGAGCTCAAGCTGCTCGGGCACATCGCCGAGGGCCTCACCAACCGCCAGATCGGCGAGAAGATGTATCTCGCGGAGAAGACGGTCAAGAACTACGTCTCCAGCATCCTGTCCAAGCTCGGGCTGGAGCGCCGCACCCAGGCCGCCGTACTCGCCAGCAAGCTGCTCGAGCCGAACGTCTGAGCCCCGCGGGCCTTCCCCCGCGGCACGCGCCTAGAGGGATGCGCCCACGGCGATGATGACGGTGCACAGCACGAACAGGATCCCGACCAGCGGCAACACGAAGCGCAGGTACTCGTCGTAGCGGACCTTGGCCAGGGCCAGGCCGCCCATCACCACGGCCGAGGTCGGCGTGATCAGGTTCACGACGCCTGACGCCGACTGGAACGCCGTGACGACGATGGCACGGCTGACCCCGGCGAAGTCCGCGAGCGGCGCCAGGATCGGCATCGCCAGCGCGGCATGCCCGGACGTCGACGGCACCAGGAACGCGAGCGGGATGTTGACGAAGAACATCAACGCGCCGAAGACCCCGGACGAGGTGTCGGAGACCACGTTCTCCATGGAGTGCAGGACGGTGTCGGTGATCAGCGAGTTGTTCATGATCACGGTCACGCCGCGGGCCAGCACGATGATCAGCCCGACGCCGACGAAGTCGCCGGCACCACGCACCAGCGTGTCGGTGAGCCGCTTCTCCCCCAGCCCTCCGATGAGGCCGACCACCAGGGACATCACGATGAACAGGGCGGCCAGCTCCGGGAAGTACCAGTCGAACTGCCAGCCGTAGCTCGCGGCGTCGGGCCCGTTGATCACCTGCGCCCACGGCACGATGGTGAAGATCATGAAGGCGAAGGTGAACGCCACGACCGCCAGCACAGCCTTCTGCCGTCCCGTCAGGATCGGTACCGGCGCGACGACCTCCGCGGCCTGTCTCGCGGGCTTTCCCGAGCTGGCCACCGACCTGCCGGCGACCTGCCGGTCGGTGGCGGTGAGGGCGACCCGCGACGTCGACGGGTCTGCCTTCACCCTGCGTGCATAGCGGAGCACGAAGAGGATGCCGACCGGCACCAGGACGACGTACATCAGGAACCGCAGGCCGATGCCGTCGCCGATCGAGATGCCGGCCGCGTCGGACGCGACGCCGGTCGCGAACGGGTTCACAGTGGACGCCAGCACCCCGACCCCGGCGCCGACCAGGATCGTGCCGGCCGCCACCATCCGGTCGTAGCCCAGGCTCAGCATGAGGGGTACGACGAGCGCGTAGAAGCCGAGCGTCTCCTCGGCCATCCCCTCGGTGGTGCCCCCGACCGAGAACAGCACCATCAGGATCACGATCAGCACGCTGCCGCGGGACCCGAAGCGCTCCGCGACCCGGGCGATGCCGGTGTCGATCGCGCCGGTCTCCAACGACATCGTGATGAAGATCCCGATCGCGATCACGAACAGGAAGACCCCCGCGGCCCCGAACAGCTCGCCCGACTCGTAGGGACCGATGAAGCCGCCGTCGCTGGCCTTGATCCCGTAGAGACCGTTGACCGGGGCCAGGAACAGCTCCATCAACCGGTCCGTGAACGACAGCCCGGCATCGACGGAGTGGTAGCTGCCGGGGACCGGGCCCCCGGTGTCCGCGTCCACCTTGTAGCTGCCGGTCGGGATGACGAAGGCGAGCACCCAGACCACCACCGTGACACCGAACAGGACGGTGAAGGCACTGGGGAAGCTGAACTTGCGCGGCTGCTTTCCCGAGACCACCGGCGCGACGTCCTTGTCCACGGCCATGGGATTCCTCGCTTCGTCGGGCCAGCTGGCTGGTTCCTCAGGGAACCACCCCGCGGGCGATCGCGCCGCTGTCGTGGTGCCCGTCGCCTGGGGACCTTCGGCCCTCATCTCCGCTGCCGCGCCACGCGAGGGTGGAGGCGAGCACCCACCAGGAGGAACCGATGACGCTGCACGTGGACTCCGAGGTCGGACGGCTGCGCCAGGCGATCCTGCACCGGCCCGACCTCGAGCTCAAGCGGCTGACGCCGACGAACCACGACGAGTACCTCTTCGACGACGTGCTGTGGGTCTCGCGGGCCAAGCAGGAGCACGACGCATTCGCGGAGGCGCTGCGCGACCAGGGCGTGCGGGTACACCTCCTCGGCCAGCTGCTGCAGGAGACCGTGGCGATCCCCGAGGCGAGGAAGCACATCCTCGACAAGTCCCTCGACGAGCGGGTCTACGGACCGATGGCGCTCGACACCCTCTACAACCTCTTCAGCTCGCTCGACGACGAGGAGCTCACCCGCCACCTGATCGGCGGGATGACCAAGCGCGAGCTGCTCGAGCGCGTCGACGAGCCGGCATCGGTCGTCCTGCAGGCCCTCGACCTCGACGACCTCCTGCTGCCGCCGCTGCCCAACCACCTGTTCACGCGCGACACCTCCGCCTGGATCTACGACGGAATCTCGATCAACTCAATGCGCAAGCGGGCGCGCATGCGCGAGACCATCCACTACGAGGCGATCTACCGCTGGCACCCCACGTTCGCCGACGCCGGCTTCCACGTGTGGGCCGAGGGAACGGCCAACGGGATGGCCACCACGGAGGGCGGGGACATCCTGGTCCTCGGCCGGGGCGCCGTCCTGGTCGGGATGAGCGAGCGGACCACGCCCCAGGGCGTGGAGCGCATGGCCCGGCGCCTCTTCGACGCCGGCAGCGCGAGCCGGATCGTGGCCCTGGCCATGCCCCAGAAGCGGGCCTTCATGCACCTCGACACCGTCATGACGATGGTCGACGAGAACACCTTCACCCAGTACGTCGGCCTCGGGATGCTGCCGTCGTACACGATCGAGCCGGGCGACAGCCCCAAGGAGCTCAAGGTGACCCCGCACCCGGCCGAGGACATGCACCGCGCCATCGCCGCGGCCCTCGGCCTCGACCGCATCAACATCCTCACGCCCACCCAGGACGTGCGGTCGGCCGAGCGCGAGCAGTGGGACGACGGCTGCAACGTCCTCGCGGTGAGTCCCGGGGTGGTCGTGGCCTACGAGCGCAACGTCACCACCAACACCTTCCTGCGCAAGTCCGGTATCGAGGTCGTCACGATCCGCGGCAGCGAGCTCGGCCGCGGCCGCGGTGGCCCGCGCTGCATGACCTGCCCCATCGAGCGCGAAGGGATCTGAGCGCCGTGGCCTTCAACCTGCGCAACCGCAGCTTCGTCAAGGAGCTGGACTTCACCCCCCAGGAGTGGAAGTTCCTCCTCGACCTCGCCGCCGAGCTGAAGCAGGCGAAGTACGCCGGCTCCGAGCAGCCGCGGCTGACCCACAAGAACATCGCGCTGATCTTCGAGAAGACCTCGACCCGCACCCGCTGTGCCTTCGAGGTGGCGGCCTTCGACCAGGGCGCCCGGGTCACCTACCTCGACCCGAGCGGCTCCCAGATCGGGCACAAGGAGTCGATGGAGGACACCGCCCGAGTCCTCGGCCGGATGTACGACGGCATCGAGTACCGCGGGCTCGGCCCAGGCCAACGTCGAGACGCTCGCGTCGTACGCCGGGGTGCCGGTCTGGAACGGCCTGACCGACGAGTGGCACCCCACCCAGACGCTCTGCGACATGCTCACGATGCGCGAGCACTGCCCCAAGCACGACGACGAGATCGCCTTCGCCTACCTCGGCGACGCCCGCAACAACGTCGGGAACTCGCTGCTGATCGCCGGCGCCATGATGGGCATGGACGTGCGCATCGTCGCCCCGCGGTCGCTGTGGAACCACGCCGACGTCGTGGCCCGGGCGGCCGAGATCGCCGAGGTGACCGGCGCCCGGATCCTGCAGACCGAGGACGTGGCGGACGGTGTCGGCGGCGTCGACTTCCTCTACACCGACGTGTGGGTCTCGATGGGAGAGCCCAAGGAGGTGTGGGAGGAGCGGATCAACCTGCTGCGCCCCTACCAGGTGAACATGGCGGTGGTGAAGGCGACGGGCAACCCCAAGGTCAAGTTCATGCACTGCCTGCCGGGCTTCCACGACCGGCACACCAAGGTCGGCGAGGAGCTGTTCGAGAAGACCGGCATGGACGCCCTCGAGGTCACCGACGAGGTCTTCGAGTCCCGGCACTCGATCGTCTTCGACCAGGCGGAGAACCGGATGCACACGATCAAGGCCGTGCTCGTCGCCACCCTGGGCAGCTGAGCGGGCAGCTGAGCACGGGCAGCTGAGCACGGGCACCTGAGACAGGGCACCTGAGAAGGGGGGCGGGATGCGGATCGTGGTGGCCCTGGGCGGCAACGCCCTCCTCGAGCGGCACCAGAAGCCCGACGCCGAGATCCAGGAGGCCAACGTGGACCGCGCGGTGGCAGCGCTCGCGCCGCTCGCCGCCGAGCACGAGCTCGTCATCACGCACGGCAACGGTCCCCAGGTCGGGGTCCTCGCGCTGCAGAGCGCCTCCGACCCGCACCTGAGCACGCCGTACCCCTTCGACGTCCTCGGCGCGCAGACCCAGGGGATGATCGGCTACTGGCTGCTCCAGGCGATGCAGAACCACCTGCCCGGGCGCCACGTCGCCGCGATCGTCAACCAGACCCTGGTCGAGGCGGGCGACCCGGCCTTCGCGGACCCCACCAAGTTCGTCGGCGAGACCTACGACGAGGACCAGGCCGAGCGGCTCGCCGCCGAGCAGGGATGGGTCGTCAAGCCCGACGGCGACGCCTGGCGGCGGGTGGTGCCGTCACCGCGGCCCCAACGCATCGTGGAGACGCCCCTGATCCGGCTGCTGCTGGAGAGCGGCGCCGTCGTGATCTGCGCCGGGGGCGGCGGGGTCCCGGTGGTGCGCGACGAGAGCGGACGGCTGCGGGGCGTCGAGGCCGTGGTCGACAAGGACCTGGCCAGCTCGGTGCTGGCCGAGTCCCTCGACGCCGACGTCCTGCTGGTGCTCACCGACGTCGCCGGCGTGGTGCGCAACTGGGGCCAGCCGGACGCGAGCCCGATCCCGCGCGCGACGCCGGCAGGTCTGCGACGCGAGGAGTTCCCGGCCGGATCGATGGGCCCCAAGGTGGACGCGGTGTGCCGCTTCGTGGAGCTGACCGGCGGGATCGGCGCGATCGGTCGCCTCGACCACGCCGGCTCGATCCTGCGGGGCGAGACGGGGACGATCGTGACCCCCAGCGGGGAGTACGCCGCACCCGTCCCGTCCGCCTGGACGCCCCACGGCCTGCAGATCGCGGTGCCGTGATGACGGCCCCTCATGGGCCGACCCCCGTGCCCGCCCGGATGCGCGCCTGGCAGACCCGCGGCGACGGGGTGTCGCACCTGGAGCTGGTGGAACGTCCGGTGCCGACCCCGCTCCCCCACGAGGTGCTCGTCCGCGTCCTCGCCTGCGGGGTCTGCCGCACCGACCTGCACGTGGTCGACGGCGACCTGCCGCAGCACCGGTCCCCCGTGGTCCCGGGCCACGAGATCGTCGGGGTGGTGGTGGCCGCGGGAGTCGCCGTCACCCAGCCGGCCGTCGGGGACCGGATCGGCATCGCCTGGCTGCGCAGCACCTGCGGCGCGTGCCACTGGTGTCGCCGGGGTGCCGAGAACCTGTGCCGGCTGTCTCGCTACACCGGCTGGGACGAGGACGGCGGGTACGCCGAGTACGCCACGGCACCGGCGGCCTACGCCTACCGGATCCCCGAAGGCCTCGCGGACCACCAGGCGGCACCGCTGCTCTGCGCGGGGATCATCGGCTACCGGGCGCTGCGCCGGGCCGACCTCCCTCCCGGGGGCCGGCTCGGGATCTACGGCTTCGGCGCGAGCGCCCACCTCACGGCCCAGATCGCGCTCGCCCAGGGCGCCGAGGTCCACGTGCTCACCCGGGACGCCTCGGCGCGTGAGCTCGCCCTCGAGCTGGGCGCCAGCTCGGCCGGGGCCGCCGACGACGCACCCCCGGTGCCGCTCGACTCGGCCATCGTCTTCGCTCCCGCCGGCGAGCTGGTGCCGGTCGCCCTGGCCGCGCTCGAGCAGGGCGGCACGCTGGCCCTGGCCGGCATCCACCTGAGCGCCATCCCGGGGCTGGACTACCAGCGGCACCTGTTCCGGGAGCGGACGCTGACCAGCGTCACGTCGAACACCCGCGCCGACGGGGAGGACCTGCTCCACCTGGCCCGCCGCCTGGACGTGCGCGCGACGGTCACGCCGTACCCGCTCGAGCGCGCGGACGAGGCGCTGCGCGACCTCGCGGAGGACCGGGTGCACGGTGCCGCGGTCCTGGCTGTCGGCGCCGCTCTCCCGGCCGGCTCCTAGCTTGCCGATCAGCTGGCGTGGGGCTCCCGGGCCTGGCCGACGAGGATCCGCTCCTGCCCGGCGATCCCCCAGGCGGCCTCCGCCACCGCGGGCGTCGCCGGCACGGTGGCGTGCTCGACCACCATGACCGGGCACGCCGACTCACGCGCGACCACCCGGGCCACGGGACCGAGGTGCGAGCGCACGGGAAGCCGGGGATCCCGCCGGCCGATGAGCACCAGGCCCGAGCTCTTCGAGGCGTCGAGCAGCTCCTGCGCCGGTCGCTGGTGGCGGCACAGCACGCGCGCGGTCACGCCGTCGAAGTCGCGGCGTACGACGTCCACGGACGCCTCGAGCGCCGACGTCACCCGTGTGTTCCAGTCCCGGACCGAGGCCGGGTCGACCTTGCCGTCGAGCCCGTTGCCCATCCACCAGGCGTGCACGACCCGCAGCAGGGATCCCCGTGCCCGGGCGACGCCGAACGCCGGGCGCAGCAGGGCCGAGGCGTTCTCGATGTGGTCGATGCCGACGGTGACGACGTCGTGAAGCGTGTCGACCGCGGCCCACCCCGGCGGCACGACGACGACGGGGGCCGCCGCGCGGGAGGCCACGGCGCCCGTGGTCGACCCGGTCGCGAACCGCTCCAGCCGGGTGGTGTCGCGGCGGGTGAGCACGACCAGCCGCGCGCGGGCCGCGCGGGCGAGGACGAAGTCGGCGACCGGCCCGGCATGCGCCAGCTCCGTGGTGACCGGCACGGCGTCTCCGGTCAGCTCGTGGGCGCGCCGGGCAGCCGTCCGGATGATCCCGGCGCCCGCCTCGTGGGCAGCGTTGAAGACGGCCTGGGCGGTCTCGGGGGCCAGCGTGCCGGCGCGGACGACGTGCAGCAGGTGGAGCTCGCACCCTTCGCGCCGCGCGACGGCGGCCCCGAACTCCAGGGCAGGACTGTTGTCGTCGTGCCCGATCGCGACCAGGACCGGAACCTTCTCCGCCTGCGCGCCTCGCTGTTTCATGGCCGAACACCCCCCTCGGCGGGCCTCATCTCGTCCCCGTTTGCTCCAGCGTTGCCCGGCTGTCGGTTCTGGACGAGTGCCGAAGGGCGCATGGGCTCGGGACTTCTGTCGGCGCGCCGTACAGGGCGATCGGGCCCGGAATCCGGAGCTGATCAGGAGCACAGGGGCTTCAGGTCACACCCCGAATGGACCTCTGGCCCTGCCGGGCGGGGCGTCGCGGCCGGAGCGTGGTGACAGGAGGGCCGACCATGACGACCAGGACGCCGGAATCCGACTTCACCCACCGCCATCACGGCTGGGCGCTCACCCTGACCGTCATCGGCCTGCTCATCGTGGGGGCCGTGTCCGGCCTGGTGCTGGGAGAGATCCTGGTCACGGCGATCCGCGCCACCCTGGGTCACCTCGATGCCGGCGGCAACGAGGCCGCCGCGCGGCTGCTGGGCCTGCCGGCCCGGGTCGGGGGCGCGACATGAGCGGCTACCACCAGACCTGGCGGATCGGCACCGGAGTCCTGCTCGGCCTCGCGACCGTGCTCACCGTCGGGGGCCTCGGCTTCCCGGACACCGTGGCCCTGTTCCTGCCGATCACGTTCCTCGCGGCCATCTACGGCCTGGTCTTCTCGTCGTTCACGCAGCTCTCGCTCGAACGGGTCATCACGGTGGCCGTGTGGACGGGCGTCGGAGTCACCTGCACCACGGGTCTGCTGGCCGTGCTCGGCCCCTTCGCGCTGGTGCTGGTGGCCCTGCCGCTGGTCAGCTCCCCCACGGTGATCGACCGGGCGTTCCGGACCGCGGAGAAATGGCGGATCGTGGCGGCCTCCCACGAGGCCACGGACCCGGACCAGGACGACCTGGCCCAGGCCTGGCGGATGAGCTACGTCGGGCTGCACCGGGCCGCAGACCCAGCTGACAAGGTGCTGCTGGTGGAGATCCGCGCCAGCCTGCTCCACGAGCTGGAGCAACGCTGCGAAGCGGCGACCGGCCCGGGCTGGGAGGAGACGCTGGGGCAGGTCACGCCGGTCGACCTCCAGGCGACGGCTCGACCCTTCGGCCCCAGCGGGGGCCACGTGCGTCGTACGCCCCGTAGGCGGCAACCGGGCTGAGCGGCACGCCGGGCCCTCGGTGACGCTCTCGGCCGCAGGTCGCTCGCATGCGGTCGTCCGGCTCAGGCGCGGGGGACGGACCAGTGCACGGTGGTGCCCTGCTCCCGCACGGAGGTGACGACGCAGCGGCCGCCGAGCAGCTCGGCGCGCTCGCGCATGTTGCGCAGCCCGCTCTCGACCGCCTTCTCCGGAAACCCGCGCCCGTTGTCGACGACGAGCAGGGTGATGTGGTCCCCGGCCGAGATGGTCACGTTCAGCGTGGAGGCCTCGGCGTGCCGGACGACGTTCGACAACGCCTCCCCCAGCACCGCCAGCAGGTGCGTCGCGACTTCGGGGGTGACCGCGGTGCGCACCGGGCCCTCGAAGACGACGCCGGGTCGGAAGCCGAGGCTGCTCGCCGTCCGGTGGACCGCGCGGGTGGCCTCGGACTGGATGTCGGCGGCCTCGTCCATCGAGCCGAGCTCGAAGATGGTCCGCCGGATGTCCTTGATGGTCATGTCCAGGTCGTCGACGGCCCGGTCGAGCCGGTCCGCCCACACGGGCCGGTCCATCGTCTGGCTCATGCTCTGCAGGCTGAGACCCACCGCGAAGAGCCGCTGGATCACCAGGTCGTGGAGATCGCGTCCGATCCGGTCCCGGTCCTCGAACACCGCGAGTCGTTGCTCGTCCCGGCTGTGCTTGGCCACCTGCAACGCCAGACCGGCCTGCTCGGCGAAGCTCGCCGGGAGGCCGGCGTCGACCTCGTAGAACCCGTCGGCGTGCTCCGGCGTCCAGGCCAGCGCCAGGACGCCTTCGATGTTGGCGGCGTTGCGGAGCGGGACGATGATCGCCGGGCCCAGGTCCGGCCAGCCCTTCAGCTCGGACGACGCGGTCCGCCTGGTGGCGGCCAGGCTCTCGACCGTCGTCGGCACGCCGGTCCGGGCCACCGTCAACGACAGTGACTCGTCCAGGGGGACGGCAGTCAGGGCCTCGATGTCGACGCCGGAGACGACCTGGAGGGACAGATAGCGCTTCGCGTCCCCGGCCACGATCCACGAGACGTCTGCCCCGGCCACCTCCCGGGCGCGGTCGGCGACCGCCTGCAGGGCCTCCTGGCCGCTGGTCGAACCCGCCAGGAGGCTGGTGATCTCGGCCGTCGCCGCGAGCCAGTTCTCCCGTCTGACGGCTTCCTCGTACAACCTGGTGTTCTCGATGACCACGCCCGCCGCCGCCGCCAGGGCGACCGCGATGTCCTGATCCTGCTGGCTGAAGTCCCCGCCGTCTTCCTTCTCGGTGAGGTAGAGGTTGCCGAAGACCTGGTCCCGGATCCGCACGGGCACTCCCAGGAAGGAGTGCATCGGCGGGTGGCCGGGCGGGAATCCGGACGACGCCGGGTGCGCGGCGATGTCGTGCAGGCGCAGAGGCTCGGGTCGGTCGATGATGACGCCGAGCAGGCCCTGGCCGATCGGGGGATGGCCGATCTGCTCGGCCAGGCCCTCGGGGAACCCGTGGTGCACGAACGTGCGCAACCGCCGCTCGGGTGACGCGCTGAGCACCCCCAGCGCGGCGAACCGCGCACCGACCAGGCGCCCGGCGACCTGCACGATCCGGTCGAGGACGCCGTCGAGGGACAGCTCGGCCGCCATGGCGACCACGGCATCGAGCAGCAGCCGCCACCGCGCCTGGTCGTCCAGCACGTGGTGGACGCGGTCCAGCGCCTCGCGAAGCAGTTCGTCCTGGCCCACCGGCGAACGGTGCGCTTCGGACGCGGGCGGGTGCCCGCTCCCCTCCGGCGGCATGGAGACATGCGATGACATCCGACCCTCCCTCCAGGCGGTGCCAGTGTCGATGCTAGCCACAGGGCACACCCGCCAAGGCCGGCCAACCAGCGGGATCCCCAACAATGGGCGGTGGCCGCCTCCGCGGGCCCGATGCCGGCCCCCCGGAGCCGGGGGACATCGGCCCTTGTCGCCGGCGCGAGACAGGTGGACCAGACATTCGACCGGATCCGCATAACGCCGCGGCCGGGGCGTAGTTTTCAGGTCATGGGAAACGCGACGCCCGAAGGGGCGGGCGAGCCGGCATTCGACCTGTTCGACCGCTGGCTGGCGCACCGCGAACAGGAGTCGAGCGACATGGCCGGCGGCCGGCAGGAGCCCGATGCGCTCCCGCCGCACGAGAACCCGATCTTCCACGAGACCCTCGTGGAGCTCGACCTGCCCGCCGGGGAGCCCCTCCCCGACGAGGGCGCACTCGTCCTCGTCCCGGCTCCCGTGGCCGAGCCGCTCGTGGGCGCGCCGCTCCTCACCGAGGCTCCTCTCGCCGGGCCTCCGGTCACCGAACTTCCCGAGCCCGTCGCCATCGAGGCGCCGACGAGCCCGGTCGACCCTCCGGTCCTGCCACGACCGGAGAACGAAGCGGCCCGGGCCGTGTTCGCCGCCTTGGTGGCGAGCCGGCCGAGCCCGGTCACACCACCGCGGACGGGTCCGGACGTGGCGCTGGCCGAACGGGGTGCGGCGGCCGTGACACCGGCCGTGGGGACCCGTGAGGCTGCGGTCCCCACGATCGTGGAGTTCGCGCCCCGCACCCGCGTCCGTCGACTGGTCGGCCTGCTGCTGCTCGCCGCGCTCGCCGCCACCGCCCTCGCGGCGTACGACGCCTGGCAGGACCGCACCAGCACCTCGATCGGCGTCGCGGCCACCCTCGGCGTACTCACCGCGATCATCTGGGCGGCGCGGGCCGGGTCGGCGGTGGCCAGGCTGACGGTCAGTGGCGGCCAGCTCGAGATCATGCGCGGGGGCAGCCGGCACCGGTTCGACCTGGCGAGCAGCTACGCCCCGATCGAGGTGGTGGGCGAGCCCGGCAGCCGCGGCTGGAAGGTGCTCATCGAGCGGCGCGGCATGGCGCCGTACGTCATCGACTCCTCCATGGTCGACCCGGCCGAGTTCATGCGCGTGCTCCACCACTACCGCCCCGCCTGACCACGAAAGACAGCCCGAGGCGGCGTGAAGTACCCCCCAAAGCAGCCCGAGGCGGCGTGAAGTCCCCCAACGCGGGAACTTCACGCGGCCTCGGCGGGAAGTTCCCCAACGCGGGAACTTCACGCCGCCTCGGCAGGGTTCCATGGGAACTTCACGCCGCCTCGGCAGGGTTTCAGGGGAACTTCACGCCGCCTCGGCACCCTGGGACGTGAAACCAGAATTGGAACGTGTTCTACACTGCGTCGTGGCCGGATACGTGCAGGAAGAAGTCCCGTCCGAGGAGATCGAGCGCCAGAAGGCCCTCTTCGGACCGTTCACCCAGAGCGTGCGCGAGCTCATCGACGCGGCGCTGCGCACCGAGGTCGACGACGAGGAGATCCGGGCCGCCCAGGGCGAGATCGAGGCCCTGACCAAGCGGCTGCGCGAGCGCCAGATCGAGGGCTCGTACGGCGTCCGGTTCAACACCACCGGCGAGAGCCGCCCGTGGGGCAACGCCGTGGTGGGGCTGCGCAACGCGGTCGCCCCGCGCCTGGTGATCGAGCACGACATCACCGGTCGCGCCTGGTCGGACTTCCACCTCGGCGCGGCGTACGAAGGCCCACCCGGGCTGGTGCACGGCGGCGTGTCCGCGCTGATCCTGGACCAGATGCTCGGCGAGGCCGCCGGAGCGGGGGGCAAGCCCGGCATGACCGGCACGCTGACCCTGCGCTACCGCCGCGGCACGCCCCTCGGGCCGCTGCAGGCCGAGGCCCACATCGACCGGGTCGAGGGCGCCAAGACGTTCGCGGTCGGCCACATCGCGGACGCCGGGGGCGTCACGGTGGAGGCAGAGGGCGTGTTCATCCTGCCCCGGTGGGCGCGGGCAGCGTTCGAGGAGAAGGACGCCCGCCAGGTGGCGCCGACCCGTTTCGAGTGATCCTGCGAGTGACCCGTGCGGCTGGCCCTGAAGCCGACGCCGAGGCAACCGGAGCCGCTCAGACGCGTTCGCCCGTGTGGGCGGCGCCCCGTTCGGGATGCATGCCGCGTTCGCCCTCGTCGGTGAGCCGCGCCTCCTCCGCCGCCCGAGCCTCCAGCTCGGCCCGGCGCGTGGTCTCCACCATGTCCCGGGTGGCGTCGTAGGCCCCGGGCTCGGACACCAGGTCGGTCGCCCCCCGCTTGAGCCGGGCGAGCGCGGCACGTCCGAAGATCTGCTGCTCGGTCGTGGTGCGCTCGGCCCGGCCGCGGCCGAGGAACGAGACGAACCAGTGCAGGACCGCCGTCACGCGGTTCTTGAAGCCCGTGATGTAGACGAGGTGCACGGCGAGCCACATCAGCCAGGCGATCACGCCGGTGAGCCGGAACCTGCCGACCATCGCGACCGCCCGGAAGCGGCTGATGATCGCCATCGATCCCTTGTCGAAGTACTTGAAGGGCGGCTGCGGCGGCTTGTTCTTGAGCCGGCCCTCGATCTCCTTGGCGGCGTACTTGGCGCCCTGGATCGCCACCTGGGCGACACCGGGGAGGTTGTCGAGCGAGATCATGTCGCCGACCACGAACACCTCGGGGTGGCCGGGCAGCGTCAGGTCGGGGTTGACGCTGATCCTGCCGGCGCGGTCGAGCGGGGCACCGGTCTGCTCCGAGAGCGTGCGGCCGAGCGGGCTCGCCGCGACACCCGCGGCCCAGATCTTGGTGACGGTGTTGATCCGCTCGACGCGGCCGTCCTTGTACTTCATCTCGATGCCACGCTCGTCGACGTCGGTCACCATCGCGCCGAGCAGCACCTCGACGCCCAGCTTCTCGAGCTCGGCCTTGGTCTTCGCGCCCAGCTTGGCTCCGAACGGCGGCAGCACCTGGGGCGCGGCGTCCACCAGGACCACCCGGGCCGTGCGGGTGTTGATGTTGCGGAAGTCGCGCTTGAGGGTGCGGTGCGCGAGCTCGGCGATCTGGCCGGCCATCTCGACCCCGGTGGGCCCGGCCCCCACGACCACGAAGGTCAGCAGGTGGTCGACGTTGTCGCCGCGCTTGGCTCCCAGCTCGGCCATCTCGAAGGCCCCGAAGATGCGCCCGCGCAGCTCGAGGGCGTCGTCGATGCTCTTCATGCCGGGAGCGAACTCGGCGAACTGGTCGTTGCCGAAGTAGGACTGGCCGGCACCGGCGGCCACGATCAGGGAGTCGTACGGCGTGATGTTCTCCCGGCCCAGGACCTGCGAGGTGACGGTGCGGGCCTCGAGGTCGACGGCGGTCACCTCACCCAGCAGCACCTGGGCGTTCTTCTGGGTGCTCAGCACCTCGCGGGTGGGCGGCGCGATCTCGCCCTCGGAGAGGATGCCGGTCGCGACCTGGTAGAGCAGCGGCTGGAAGAGGTGGTGCGTGGTCTTGGCCACCATGGTCACGTCGGCGTCGGCCCGACGCAGCGCCTTGGTGCCGAAGAGCCCTCCGAAGCCGGAGCCGATCACCACGACCTGGTGACGCGTTCCTGCTGCCTGCTCGGACTGCGTGGCTGCCATGACGAACCTTCCCTGCACGGTGGTCTGGAGCGCAACGTGCCGCTCCCGGGACTCCCATTGTCCCGCTGTCCGGCACCCGTTACCAATCCGGCCCGCGCCATCTCGATCCGTCCCGATCACGGACCGCCGGACGGCAAAGTTTTCGGCATGGCGGCGTTTGCTCCTGTTCTCCCCGGGGTAATCCACCACAGACTGAATCATTCTTCTGCCCCGCAACCGTGGAGATCACCTTGCCGCTGAGCAGGCCAGCCCTCGACCTGGGTCCAGGTCCCCGGGGCGTGCAGGACGCACGCCGCTGGGTGGTTGCCGTCTGCACCGACATCGGTCGTCCCGAGCTCACCGACTGTGCCGAGCTCGGCGTCTCCGAGCTGGTCACCAACGCCCTGCTGCACGGTGAGCCTCCCATCCGGGTTCGTGTGCGCGGCACCGCCGAGCACCCCCGGATCGAGGTGAGCGACGTCTCCCTGTCACCCCCGATGCTTCCGGCGTTCGGGTTCGACGAGGACGACGACGACCTGCTGGTCACGTTCGGGCGGGGACTCTCGATCGTCGCCCGCTGCTCGACCGCCTGGGGCGCCGAGATCGAGGAGGACGGGAAGGTCGTCTGGTTCGACCCGGCGGTCGAACCGGGCGAGGAGGGGGTCGAGGGCCTGATCACGGGCCTGCCCAAGCCCGAGCCACGCCCCCGCTCCGGCGAGGGCTTGATGGAGATCGAGCTGCACGGGGTCCCGCTGCGCAACTTCTTCGGTTTCCAGATGCACTACCGCGAGCTGCGCCGCGAGGTGCGCCTGCTCGCACTGGCCCACGAGGACAAGTACCCCCTCGCCCGCAGCCTCTCGGACCTCTTCGGGTCCCTGGACCGCCAGCTGAGCGAGGGCATCGGCGCCTACCAGATCGACGCGGCCCTGCGCACGCGCAAGAACACCACCGACCTGCGGGTCGCCATCGCCTCCGACGGCGCGAGCACGGTCGGCCGGTTCCTCGAGCTGCTCGACCTCGCCGACGAGTTCTGCCGCGAACAGCGGCTGCTCTCCCTGGCCCGGTCGCCCGAGCAGCGACGCTTCCAGCGCTGGTTCCTCGGCGAGTTCGTGCGCCAGCAGGATGGCCACGACCCGCTTGCATGGCACGATCCCTCTGTGACGGACCGACGCAGCAGCGTTTCGTGAGACCCGCTCCCCCGCTGCGGCTCGTCGCCGCAGCCTCGGTGGGGGGCGCGTTCGGGGCACTCCTGCGCTGGTGGCTGGGCGAGCTGTTCCCCGACGGCTCGGGGTTCCCGTGGACCACGCTGGGCATCAACGTGTCCGGCTCGTTCGCCCTCGCCGCCCTGCCGGCCCTGGCCGCCGTACGACGCAGCCGGGTGCTGGCCGTCGGGCTCGGCACGGGCGTGCTGGGGGGATTCACCACCCTCTCGACCTACTCCGAGCAGGCCCGAGCCCTCCTCGCGGACGGCCGGACCGCCCTCGCCGCGGCGTACCTCCTCGGGACGCTGGCGGCCTGCCTGGTCGCCGTCGCGGTCGCGCACCGGCTGTCCAGCCCGGTCGCGCAGCTCGAGTTCGAGGCCGAGGAGGGCAACGAGTGACCCCGCTGCTGGTCGCGGCAGGTGCCGCAGTCGGTGCCCCGCTGCGCTACCTCGCCGGGCACTGGCTCGACGGCGAGCTGCCGTGGGGCACGCTGCTGGCCAACGTGCTCGGGTCGTTCCTGCTGGGCCTCTTCTCGGCCCTCTCGCTGTCCGAGCACACGCTGGCGCTGCTCGGCACCGGCCTCTGCGGCGGCTTCACGACCTACTCGGCCTTCGCGGTCCGGACCCATGAGCACGGCTGGGCGGGCGGGGCGGCGTACGTCGTCGTCACCGTCCCGCTCGCGCTCGCCGCGTGCGCCCTGGGGTTCGTGCTCGGCTGAGCCGGCTCGTGACAGCCCGGCAGGAACCAGGGTCAGACCAGCTCGGGGACGTGCAGGTGCGCGAACGCCACGTCGAACTCGGCGACCGCGTCGATCGTCGCGCCCATGTCCCTGCCGGCCATCTCGCGGATCCGGGCGCTCGCGTCGCGAGTGGCCTCGAGCTGCGCACGGGTCTCGAAGGTGACGGTTCCGACAGCGCGGCCGGTCTCGCGGTTGATGAGCATGCTGGCGCTGCAGAAGCCGTCGAGCTCCTGGATCTTCGGGAGAATGCTCATCTTGTAGACATCCAGGGCACGGTCCACGGCGTTCGGTTCCGCACTCACCCAGGTAACCCGAGCGTAGGCACCCTCGGGGACGGCGTGGTCGCGGTGGACGACGCCGATCTCCCAGGTGTCGACGTTGCTGGTGTCGCTGCCCAGCGTCTGTTCCGCAGCAGAGCGCAGGGGGCGCACCACTTCGGCGCTCTCCAGCAACGCGGCTTCTGACTCCCAGGCGGTCGTGGCGATGCAGCGTCCGGACTCCCGGTCCGCGAGCAGGGACATCCCGACGCATCCGTCCATCGCGGTCAACTGCGGGAAGGTCTCGTCCCGGACGTGGGCGATGCCCGCGTCGATCCTGGACGGGTCGGCCTGGATCGTGGTGGTACGCGCATACACGGCGAACTCCTCTGGCTCGGGGCAGCACCCCGACGGCGCTACCGACTCGTCCCACGCTCCGCGCCCGTCCGGCCCGGGGCAATAGTCACCTTGGGCTCGCCCAACGCCGCGCCGGCCTACGCGTAGCCGAGGTCGTGCAGCCGGGCGTCGTCGATGCCGAAGTGGTGGGCGACCTCGTGGACCACGGTGATCCGAACCTCCTCGACCAGCTGCTCCTCGCTGTCGCACATGTCGAGCAGCGGGCCGCGGAACACGAAGATCCGGTCCGGCAGCTCCATCGCGGGGGTCCCCCAGCGCTCGGTCAGGGCGATCCCCTCATAGAGGCCGAGCAGGCCCGGCTCGTCCTCCGGCGGCTCGTCCTCGACCAGGACGACGACGTTGTGGACCAGGGCGGCGATCTCGTCGGGGATCCCGTCCAGGGCGCGGTCGACCAGGGCGTCGAACTGGTCGGGTTCCATGTCGATCGGCACACGGCCATTGTGCCGACTCGGTCCATGGAGGTGCGGAAATGCAGAACGCTCCGGATCGGTGTGATCCGGAGCGTTTCTTCTGCGACCCCGACGGGACTCGAACCCGCGGCCTCCGCCGTGACAGGGCGGCGCGCTAACCAACTGCGCTACGGGGCCAGGTTTCTCCTCCTGCATCCTGCACAGGCGAAGCGGTGGAACTCTAACCCATGGCTGCCGGTGTCTCCCAATCGGGCCGACGAGCAACTCGGGCTGCACCCCCAACGGGATTCGAACCCGTGCTACCGCCGTGAAAGGGCGACGTCCTAGGCCGCTAGACGATGGGGGCCGGACTGCTCGGACAGCATAGGGGCGAGCCTCACCCGCCTCCAAAATCTTCATGGGTGGTGCGTTTTCGTGACGGGCCGAAGTCTCGGGTATGGTTTCGGTCGCTTGGGCAGGTAGCTCAGTCGGTACGAGCGTCCGCCTGAAAAGTGGAAGGTCGGCGGTTCGACCCCGCCCCTGCCCACAAGCACCGAAGGCCGCGTCCCCCACCAGGGGCCGCGGCCTTCGTCCTTTCCTGGCACCCGGTCCGAGGAGCGCCGTCGTCCGTCGGGTTTGCGGCAGCCCCACGGGGGTACTGGTGGGCGCACCCAGCACCTCACCAACGGGAGAACTCCATGGCAGACCACACGCAACCCTCCGGACTCTCGGACGCCGAGCTCGCGGCAGAGAACGGGCTCGCCCTCCCCGACAAGGAGGTCGTGTCGATCCTCGACCTGAACGCCGACCTCGATCTCGCGATCGACGCCGCCGCTCCGATCGACCTCGGTGTCGCCGCGAACGCGAACGTCGCCGCGCCCATCGACGCGGCCGTCGGCGCGAACGTGCTGTCGGAGGGCTCCACCGCCCAGGCCCTGTCGGACCAGGGCGCCCTGATCAACCAGGACGTCTCGGCGGACGCCACTGCCAACGCCACCCAGGACAGCGTGCTCGAGCAGGGTGCAACGCCCGACGCCACGGACGCCCCGACCGATGCCACGACGGACGCGGGCGGCACCACCCTGCCGACAGGCGACTCCCTGCCGACGGACGGCTCCCTCGGCGGGACCGACGTCGGGTCCACGGTGGGCGACGTCGCGGACGGCGACCTGCTCAACGTCAACGTCGACCTCAACGGTGACGCGAACATCGCGGCCCCGATCAACGGCGCCGTCGCCGCGAACGCCAACGTGGCCGCGCCCATCGACGCCGCGGTCGCCGCGAACGTCGGGTCGGTCGACAGCGACGCGGTGGCGATCTCCCAGCAGGACGCCATCATCAACCAGCAGATCGACGGAGCGGCCACGGCCAACTCCGACCAGGTCTCGGACATCTCCCAGCCTGACCAGCCGTGACCACCACCGGGGGGCGTGGCGGTCTCGTCGGCGCGGCCACGCACGGGGGCCGCCCCACGAAGCGCCCCCCGGCCCGGGCCGCGAACGTCCAGCTCATGGGCGAGATGTCCGGTTCGGGCTATCGCCAGCCGCCCGCCCTGGCGCGCCGCGCCGACGGCCAGGTCGTACAGCTCACGCCGTTGCTCTACGTCGTGCTCACCAGCCTCGATGGCGAGCGGGAGTACGACGAGCTGGCTGCGGCGGTCAGCGAGGCGACCGGTCGCACGGTGTCCGCCGACAACGTGCACCAGCTCACCGACAAGCTGCGCAGCCTGGGCCTGGCCGCCTCCGAGGACGGCAGCGAGCCCGAGCTCCAGCGGAGCAACCCGCTGCTGGCGCTGCGCTTCAAGGCCGTCGTCACCGACCCCGAGCGCACGCGGCGGCTGACGACGCCGTTCGCCGCCCTGTTCAACCCGATCCTGGTCGCCGTCGTCGTCGCGGCGTTCGCGTGGATCAGCTGGTGGGTCCTCTTCGAGCGCGGCCTGGCCAGTGCCACCCATGACGCCTTCGCCCGGCCGGGACTGCTGCTGGTGGTCCTCGCCATCACGGTGCTCTCTGCCGGCTTCCACGAGTTCGGCCATGCTGCCGCGGCGCGACGAGGCGGCGCTCCCCCCGGCGCGATGGGTGTCGGCCTGTACCTGATCTGGCCGGCGTTCTACACCGACGTGACCGACTCCTACCGGCTCGGACGCGGGGGGCGACTGCGCACCGACCTCGGCGGTCTCTACTTCAACGCGCTCGTCGTCGTGGGCACCGCAGCGGCGTGGTGGCTGACCAGGGACGACGCGATCCTGCTGCTCGTCGCCACCCAGATCCTCCAGATGTTGCACCAGCTCCTGCCCCTGGTCCGGTTCGACGGCTACCACGTGCTTGCCGACCTGACCGGTGTGCCCGACCTGTTCCAGCGGATCGGCCCCACCCTGCGAGGCCTGCTGCCGTGGCACTGGCACGATCCCGACGCCCGGATGCTCAAGCCCTGGGCGCGCGCCATCGTCTCCGTGTGGGTGCTGACGGTCGTGCCCGTGCTGGCCTTCGCCCTCGTGATCCTGGTGACGACGTTCCCCCGCATCGTCGGGACCGCCCTGACCAGCAGCCGGCTGCAGTGGGCCGGGACCACCGCCGCCTTCCAGGACGGCGACCTGCTGGCAGTGGCCGCCCGGGGGCTCTCGGCGGTCGTGGTCCTGCTCCCCGCCGTGGCGATGAGCATCGCCCTGTTCCGGCTGGCCCGGCGCGTGACGACCTCGGCCTGGACGCGCACCCAGGGACGACCGGTGCGACGCAGCCTCGCGGCGCTCGTGGCGCTGGCCCTCGTGGCCGGCCTGGTGTGGACCTGGTGGCCGTCGCCGGGTCGCTACCGCCCCGTCCAGGCCTACGAGCGCGGCACGCTTGCGGACGCGGTCTCCCTGGCGCGCCCGGCGACCGGCTTCACCACCGGCAGCGAGGGCCGCGGCGCGGTGTACCTGCCGCCCGACGCCACCCCTCCGACCCGCGACCACCCGATGCTGGCGGTCGTCCTGGTCCCGCACCAGTCAGGTGGCGCGACGCAGCTCCAGCCGGACGGCTCCGCGGATCCCGCCGCGTCGGACGGCACTGCGGATGCCGATGGCGAGCCGGGTCCAGGCCTCGGATCCGGCACCTGGATCTTCCCGATCGACCAGCCACTCGCGCCGGAGGAGGGCGACAACCAGGCGCTGTCCGTCAACACGACCGACGACACCGTCACCTACGACACCGCCTTCGTCCTCGTCTGGGCCGACGGCGAGACGCCGGCGGACAACACCAACGAGGCCTACGCCCTGGCCAGCTGCGAGAACTGCGCCGCCGTGGCGGTCGCGTTCCAGGTCGTGCTCGTGACCGGGCAGGCCGACGTGGCGGTGCCGCAGAACATCTCGGTAGCCATGAACTACGACTGCACGAGCTGCCTGACCTTCTCGCTCGCCGTCCAGCTGTTCGTCACGCTGGACGGCCCCCTCGGCGAGGACGCGATGGCCGCACTCGACCAGCTGTGGCAGGAGATCGCGGCGTACGGCGACCACATCGGAGAGGTGCCCCTCGACCAGATCCAGTCCCAGCTGACCGACTTCGAGAACCAGATCCTCGCGATCGTCGAGGCAGACCAGGGCCCGTTGGGCGGCAGCTCGCCCCACCCGTCGGAGTCCCCCTCGACCACGCAGCCGGCCGACTCCGCATCGCCCAGCAGCTCGACGGCCAGCTCACCCTCGAGCTCGCCGACCGTCTCCCCCGGCGAGTCCACCACCACGAGCAGCCCCTCGGGCTCAGCGAGCAGCACCGCGAGCTCCTCGCCCACCACCTCGCCCACCACGTCGTCGAGCGACGCGGCAAGTCCCACGTCGGAGACGGTGAGCCCGTCCGCCGCGACGGCGTCCCCCACGCCGACCGAGAACGCCCCCTGAGCAACCGCATTGCGGACCTTCGTCTCTGGCCGCCCCACTCCGGGGACTTCATAGTCGGTGCCATGAGCACGGAAGCGTCCGGAGTCACCAGACGGGGCAGGCTGCCGTGACGCGCACCGACGGGCCGACGCCGGACGCGGCGGCGCCTGCCCTTCCCGTGACGACCGCCGCCCAGAGCTGGCTGGCCCGGCTGGCCCTGGCCGCCACGGCCGGAGCCCTCGTTGCCCTGGTCGACGGCATCGGCGGTGGCATCGCCGTCCTTGCCGTGGGGATTCTCGGCCTGGCGCTGACCCTCGCCGGGGTGTGGTGGTTCCTCAGCAACCGCGGCGTGCTGCGCTGGGCCGGAGCTGCGGTCGCAGTCGCCGCGCCGGTGGGCGTCGCGGTCTTCTACATCTCCCGGGACCGGCTGCTCGACATCGTCGTCGCCCTGCTCCTCGCCGCCGTCGCCGCTACGGCGGCAGGCGCGGCGAGGGGGCGCCCCGGACCCGCGAGCGGCATGCCCGAGATGCCGGCTCCGCCGCCCTCCCATCCCTTCCTGATCATGAACCCGCGTTCGGGCGGCGGGAAGGTCGCACGGTTCGAGCTCGACACGAAGGCGACGGCTCGGGGCGCCGAGGTGGCCCTGCTCGCCGGCCCCGATCACGTCGACGTCACCCAGCTCGCCCGGTCGGCGGCCGCCGACGGTGCAGACCTGCTGGGCGTGGCCGGCGGTGACGGGACCCAGGCACTCGTCGCCGGGATCGCCTCCGGGCTCGACGTCCCCTTCCTGGTCATCAGTGCCGGAACGCGCAACCACTTCGCGATGGACCTCGGCCTGGACCGGGAGCGGCCCGATGCCGGCCTCGACGCCCTGACCGACGGCGTCGAGCTGCGGATCGACCTCGGTGAGGTCGGCGGCCGGACCTTCGTCAACAACGTCTCGTTCGGCGCCTACGCCGACATCGTGCAGAGCCCGGCGTACCGCGACGACAAACGTGGCACCACCCTGCAGCTGCTGCCCGATGTCCTGGCCGGGCACCGCGGCGCCCGCCTCGTCGTGAAGGTGGACGACGTGGTGACCATCGAGGCACCCCAGGCGCTCCTGGTCAGCAACAACCCCTACGGGCTGGGCGACCTGGCCGGAACGGGCCGCCGGGCCCGCCTCGACAGCGGCCTCCTGGGGGTCGTGGCGATCACGGTCGACAGCGCCGCCGCGGCGGCCGGCCTGCTGAGTGGCAAGCACGCCAAGGGGCTCAGCTCGCTGGTCGCCCACGAGGTCGTCGTCGACGCGAACGCCTCCGAGATACCGGTCGGCATCGACGGCGAGGCCGTGATGATGCCGACCCCGGTGCGGTGCACCCTTCACCCCCAGGCGCTGCGGGTGCGGGTGCCGAAGCACCGACCGGGCGTGCCCGCGCGGCGGCCGCCGCTGGACCCGGCTCTCCTGCTCCGCCAGGCGCTGACCGTCAAGCATCCGGCCACGCAGGACCTCAGCCCGGAGGGCCGAGGTAGCGGTCCGTCGCCCGCGTCGTGAGCTGCGCCAGAACCGTCCCCAGCAGCGAGCCGACGACGACATCCCCCGGGTAGTGCACCCCGGTGTGCACGCGCGAGTACGCGACGGCACCGGCCAGGCCATGCAACGGCACGGCGACCACGGGCAGCCGGTGCCCGACACCGGTCGCGAACGCGAACGCGGATGCCGAGTGCCCCGAGGGAAACGACAGGCTGGTGGGCATCACCACGTGGCGGCCCAGCGGAACACTCGCCCCCTCACGGTCCGGGCGTTGCCGCCGGCCCAGCCGCTTGACGCCCAGGTTGACGACCGCACTGCTCACCGCCACGCAGGCGAGGCCCTGCGCGGCGGCACGGGCGCCGAGCCGACCCCCGAAGATCGCGAGCACTCCCGCCGTCGCGACCCAGATCCCGGACTTGTCGGCGGCCCGGGACAGGCGGCTCATCCCAGCGTCGAGGGACGGCGTCGGCGTACGGGCGATGGCGCTGTAGACGGCCTGGTCGACCCGCCGGGCGTCGGCCAGCCACTGCCGCCCCGACCCGCCCGGCCGGAGGGTGGCTCCCCCGCTCTCCTGTCCGCTCAACTCGATCCACTCCCGTCCTGGTCACGATCGGCGCTGTCCTCGGGTGGTGTTGCGTCCTCGGCGGCGATCGCGGCGAGCGCCGCATCCACCGACGGGTAGAAGTGGTCGCGGTCCAGCGTCGCGAACAGCCCGTAGCGAAGGAGCAGGACCTCCAGTCGGTCGCGCAGCTCGACGAACGCGAGGTGCACGCCCTGCTCGTTGAGCTGCTTGTCGAGCTGCTCCAGCTTCTCGGCGGCGGTGACATCGACGTCGGTCACCGCCTCGCACTGCAGCACGACCCAGCGAACCTGCTTCTCACGGACCAGAGAGCGCAGGTTCTGCCGGAACATGCCCGCGTTGGCGAAGAACAGGGGCGCCTCCCAGCGGTAGACCGCGATGCCCGCCAGCTCCTCGAGGTCGTCCCGACCCTGGACGCTGTGCCAGCCGCCGGTCGCGTCGCGGCCGAGCACCACGCCGTGCGGCCACCAGCTGCGTCGGAAGAAGAGCAGGATGGACAGGGCGACGGCGATCAGGATGCCCTCCAGCACCCCGAAGAAGACGACGCCCGCGGTCGCGACCAGGGAGAGCATGAGGGCCGTACGGCGGACCCGCCAGAGGCGTCGCACCTCGGGCAGGTTCATCAGCGACAGGGCCGCGGCGATGACGACGGCGGCCAGGGCGGTCTGTGGCAGGTCGGCCAGCAGCGAGTTGAGGAACAGCAGCATGAGCACCACGGCGCCCGCGCCCACGACCCCGGCAACCTGGCTCTTGGCCCCCGACTGCTCGGCGACGGCAGTGCGCGAGCCGCTGGTCGACACGGCGAAGCCCTGGAACAGGCCGGCGGCGACGTTGGCGCTGCCCAGACCGATCATCTCCTGGTCCGGCCTGACTTCGTCTCCGCGGCGAGCCGCGAAGCTGGTCGACGTCGCGATGGTGTCGGTCAGCGACACCATCGTGATGCCGAGCGCGGCGACGAGCAGGGGCCCCACGTCGCTGAACCCGGTCCAGGGCACGCCCGGCGTGGGCAGCCCCTGCGGGAGAGCGCCGACGGTCGCCACGCCCTCGGCCGAGAGGTCCAGCGCGGCCGAGAGGACGGTCACGCCCACGATCGCGACCAGGATCGCGGGCACCTTCTTGCTGACACGGGGCAGGACGAGCAGCAGGGCCAGCACCGACAGGCCGACCGCGACCGTGGTCCCATCCGTCTGGTCCAGGTTCGAGCCGAACGCGCGCAGCTCGTCGACGAACCCGTCCGCGTCGGTCGAGAACCCGAAGAGCTTGGGCAGCTGCCCGACGATGATCGTGATCCCGAGCCCGTTCATGTACCCGACCTGGACCTCCACCGAGAGGAGGTCGGCGACGAAGCCGAGCTTGGCCACCCCCAGGCCGATCTCGACCGCGCCGACCAGCAGCGCCATCATGCCCCCGAGCACGATCGCGGACTCCGGGTCCCCCGATGCGGCGACCAGGGGCACGATGGCAGCGAAGATGAGCGGCGAGACCGACGAGTCGGGGCCGAGCACGAGGATGCGTGAGGGCCCCATGATCGCGTAGCCGACGAGGCAGGCGATGGTGGTGTAGAGCCCGGTGACCGCCGGCAGCCCCGCCAGCTCGGCGTACGCCATGCCCTGCGGCACGAGGATCGCGGCAAGGACCAGACCCGCCACCAGGTCCGCCCGTGCCCAGCTGCGCCGGTAGTCGCGCAGGAGGCCGATGCCGGGGGCGTACCGTCGCAGGCGGGAAGTCCTGCCCTCGACCTCCCCCGCAGTCATCCGTGCCACACCTCCCTCCCGACACATGATTCCGTGCCTCACCCGTCGGTGGCATCATCCGTTTCGCATGAGCCGGTTCAACGAGCGCCCTGGGCGGAGAGCAGAGGGAGAGCAGAGGGCGGAGAGCAGACGGCACCCGTCAGGCGGCGGAACCCCTGCCGTGCCCGCGCACGTGCCGGGCTGCGAGCCACGACTCGAATCGACCCGGCGCCGTCATCAGGTAGAGCCGGACGCCGACGTCGAACATCGCGATCTCCTCACGCAGCCCGAACATCTGGTAGTCGGCCCAGCGCTCGCGCGAGCACTCGTGCCCGGCTTCCGCGGTCCGCTCGACCGACGCGCCGCACTCCGAACAGGGCATGAACCGTGACGTGAACATGGGTCTCCTACCTCGCGCCTCATGTGGACCTTCCCCACATCCGGGAGGCCCAAACGGTCCATTGATCCGGGTGGTGCCCGGGACTAGCGTCGTGCAGAGCGGGCAGTGTCAGAGCGGAGGCTCACATGACAGACAACGAAGGCCTCGCACGCAGGAGCTACGAGGCATGGAACGAGCGGAACTTCGACGAGCTCGCCGACATGATGGCGTCCGACGGAACACTCACGCTCGTCGGCTCGGGCGACACGTTCACGGGCCCCGAAGGGTCACTGAAGTACAGCAGGATGTGGGCGGACGGCTTCCCCGACGGCAAGGTGACGGTCGACCGCGTCATCGCCTCGGGCGACCACGTCGTGGTCGAGTTCACCGGTCGCGGCACCCACACCGGCACCCTGGCCACGAGCATGGGCGACATCCCGGCCACCGGGCGGTCGATGACGATTCACCTCTGCGACGTGACGGAGTTCGAGGACGGAAAGGTGAAGAGTCAGAAGACCTACTTCGACACCGGATCCATGATGGCCCAGCTCGGGCTCACGGCCCAGCAGACGGCATCAACCCAGCGATAGGTCCACCCCATAACCGACGTCTGTCCGCTTGCACCGGAGGCCGCGCCCGTAGGGACGCGGTCTTCGCCGGTGCGGACGCGGAAGAGGTGAGTGGTGCGACCGAGGTGGACCAGCGGCCCGCGGGAGATCACCCTGGTCCGGCACGGCCACAGCCAGGCCAACCAGGCGGACGCCGAGGCCCGCGATGCCGGAGCGGAGAGCCTGGACCTCGACCGGCGTGACGCCGACGTCGTCCTGTCCGCCACCGGACGCACACAGGCCGATGGCCTGGCAGCGTGGCTCGCCCGGGAAGGTGCCGCCGCACAGCCCACGCTGGTCATCAGCTCGCCGTACCGTCGTACGGCGGAGACCGCGGAGCACATCGTGGCCGGCCTCGGGATCGAGCTGGTGCACGACGAGCGGCTGCGCGAGCGTGAGCTCGGCCTCTTCGACGGCCTGACGGGGCTCGGCATCCGGTCACGTCATCCTGAGGAGGCCGAGCGCCGCAAGCAGCTCGGCAAGTTCTACTACCAGCCGCCGCACGGGGAGAGCCTCGGCGACGTCTGCCTCCGGGTGCGCAGCCTGCTCGAGGACCTGCGACACGGGTACGACGGTGAACGGCTGTGGCTGGTCACCCACCAGGCGGTCATCATGAGCTTTCGTTACGTGCTCGAGGAGCTCTCGGAGGAGACGCTGCTCGACATCGACCGGCAGGTGCAGATCCCGAACGCGTCGCTGACGACCTACCGCCGCGACGGTGACGCGCTCGAGCTGGTGGCGTTCGCCGACACCTCGGTGGGGGTGGCCGGCTCGTGATGACGAGCCGGCCACCTCACTCGCGCCGCTCGCCCTAGTTCAGAGCCATCCGGGGCTCGCCGTTGAGCAGGCCGGTGCCGCTGATCGTGCAGCTGCCACCTCGCGGGGTGCCGCCGTTCCAGGCCTGCCGGACGCAGGAGCGCGTCGCGAGCTGGGCCCAGTAGTTCGGGTGCAGCGACTCCTGGATGTAGTAGGGGTTGCTGCCCGAGCAGCAGGTCGAGGCCGTGCGGATCTGGTTGACCCACTCGGTCGTGTCGACCGCCCCGGCCTGCGTCCAGCTGGTCAGCCCCTTCTCCTCGTAGAGGCCGACGGTGCTCTCGCAGAGCCGCCGGCCGTTGAACGCCGAGGCGAGGTTGAGGGTCCGGACGTTGGTCAGGCCGGCGTCGGTGGCCGCACCGGTGACCGCCCCGTTGATCGTCGGCAGGGCGGTGCCGTTGGCCCAGTTGGCGTCGGCGTTCCAGAAGCCGCAGCCCCCGGTGTCCTGCCGGGTGTAGCCGCTCTCGGAGTAGCGGAAGCCGGTGCCGTCGGGCAGCGGGGAGGGGTAGTTCTGCACCAGCAGCGTCCATGCGGTGTCGGCGTACCCGGCGTTGCGCATCGCGGTGCGGATGTTGGCGTACGCCGTCGCGATCTTCGCGCGCTGGGCCGCGACGTTGGCGCTGGTGAAGTTGGACTTCACGGAGCTGTCGTCGTTGCAGTAGTCCTTGAGCCAGCTCGGTGAGCCGAGGAAGTCGGTGACGCAGGTCTGCACGATGGAGGCGAAGTTGAAGTCGTTGCCGCCGATCGAGACGGCGACCATCTTCACGTTGTGGGTGCTCGCGAAGCCCTGGAGCATCTTTGCCTGGCCCTGCTGGCCGGAGCCGTTGTCACTGAAGTCGAGGCCCGGCTTGAAGTAGCCGTTGCTGTCGGTGAAGGTCGCCGTCCGGGCGCCCGAGCAGGCGAGGTTGTAGCCGTTGACGCCGCCGCCGACGTAGGCCTCGGCGGCCTTGCTGCGGTGGCACCGGTTGATCGTCTCGCCGGTGCCCGCCGCGTTGTCGAAGTAGGCGCTCGAGCCCAGGGCGTCGGCGTACGTCCTCGAGGCGTTCGAGCTGCCGGCCCAGCGACCGGCTTCGCCCGAGATGTAGGAGTCACCGACGGTGACCACCCAGGGGGTGCCCACGCCGGGGCCGTCGGCCTGGGCCGGGGTGGCGGTGGTGGTGACGGCGAGGCCGGTCGCCACCAGTGAGAGTGCGCCGATCAGGCAGGCGCGGGAACGGGTCATCGTCATGCGTCATGTGCTCCTTCGAGAGGTGCTCCCTCCGCCGCGACCGCGGCCGGAGCGGACGCTACTGGTGGGTAGGCACTCTTGTGAAGGGCGTCACACCCGCGAGCGGTGCCGGGGCACCGCTCGCGGGCCGGGGTCAGCCGGCGGCTCCGAGGGTGACGTCGTCGACGTGCACGCCGTCCCACCCCGAGCTCGAGGAGCACGCCGGCCCGCCGAGGCCGGAGCAGAGCGAGTCCGAGGTGAAGTGGAAGCGCACCTGGAGGCTGCCCGCGGGCGCGGGGACCGGCAACGCGTAGCGCGACCACCCCGGATAGGCCTCGTTGCGACCGGAGAACTGCCCCAGCGTCTTCCAGGTGGTGCCGTCGCTGGACCACTGCACCGTGACCGGGTCGAAGCCGCCCTCGGTGTCCAGGCGCATCCACCACTGGAGGACCGTCGACCCGGCGGGAACGCTGAGCGGCGGGGAGGCCAGCGAGGTGTCCATGTTGTCGAGGTAGCCGGTCGGGCCGGAGATCGCCCAGGCCTGCCCGGCGTCCGCCTGCGCGGATCCGTCGCCGTGCCCGGGGGTGCCCTCGGTCCACGGCGGGAGTCCGTCGGCGCTCCAGCCCTGGGCCCCGTCCTCGAAGTCCCAGGCCTGGTAGACCTGCCCGATCGTGGGCGTGGGCGCGGGCGCGGGGCCGTTGGGCACCGGGATCCCCCGCTTGAACTGGTAGGTCCACACCCCTCGGCCGAAGAGGGCCAGGACGGCCGTCTTCGAGTGTCCCGGGCGCAGCCCGATGCTCGCGACCGGGGCCGCGGGCAGGCCGGCCAGCGGTGCGAACTCCGGCGCCTTGACCCGGGCCCCACGAGGTCCGGACGCGAAGGCACCGACATCGGTGGCGACGAGCAGCTGGGAGCCACGCAGGGTCACCCAGGTGGCCGGGCTGTCGGGCAGGTTGCCGGTCAGGTCGCGGAAGCTGCGGCCGCCGTCCCTGGAGACGAAGAGGTGTCCCGTGCCGATCTGGGCGTTGGCGTCGCCGACCGCACCCGGCGGCAACCAGCGCCGGGTGTAGCCACCCAGGGTGACGAAGACGTGCGAGCGGTCGCGCGGGTCGATCGCGATCGAGGTGATGTAGCGGTTCGGGAGCCCCTTGGCCGCGACGATGTGCCACCCCTGGGCGCTCCCTTTCGCAGGCCCGGTGCTGCCCCCGACGTTGGTGGCCAGGCCCCGCTTGAAGAGCGTCCTGGAGGTGCTCAGCTTGTTGAGGGTGTCGCAGTGGCCGCAGAAGCCGACGTACGCCGCAGCCCCGCGCACACCCACCGCGGACATGGAGTTGTCCGGGTCGGTCGCGCTCGAGGTGGCGTCTGCGTCACCCGGGTGGGACCGGGTTCCGAGGTTGAAGACCGTGCGCCAGGTCGTGGTCGTCGCATCGGCGTCGGCGGCCGCCGTCTGACCGGCGTCCGTGGTCGGGCCGACCAGGGTCTCCACGACCTCGCGTCCCGCGGTGATGAGGTGCTCGGGGTCGGTGGGGTCCATCTGGAACGGGTTGGAGAACTTCGAGGCCGTCAGGCCGGGGTCGATGCTCTTCCAGGAGGTGCCGCCGTCCGTGGTGACCGAGATGGCGCCGTTGGTGTACTCCTCGTAGGCGGTCTTCGCGTCGTTCGGGTCGACCGCCGCGAAGAAGCCGTCGCCGCCGTACGTCTCGTACTGGCGGTGCGTCTCGCCATCGATGCGCAGGTTGCCGTTGTCCTGGAGGCCGGCCCAGACCGTGCCGTCCTTGGCCATCGCCGCGTAGTACGGCATCAGCGTGGACAGCCCCTGCTGGTCGCCCTCGCCCCAGTGGGAGTTGTCGAGCTCGGCGTCGTCGTCCTCCTCGAAGCGGTAGCGGTAGGCGCCGCCGTCGTTGCCGACGACGAGCTGGACGCCGCCCGGCACCGAGGCGTCCGGGATCCAGATGCCGTCCTGCTGGTCGGGGTGGGTGGTCTGGTTGTCGTCGGCCGGCTCGCGGTCCCCCGGGCACGCCGGCAGGCCGGTGGAGAGCAGGAGGCAGGAGCTGCCGCCGAAGTACTTGCCGACCACCCGGAAGTGGACCGGCACGCTGCCGTCGAGCGGCACGCCGGTGTCCGCGGCCTCGTTGGACCAGATCTCCTCGAGGCCGAAGCCGAGCCGGGTGGGGATGCCGTCGGCGCTCTGGCGGGTCGGGTCGGGCTGGACCCAGAGGTTGTACCAACCCTGGACGCCGGGCTGGTAGCCCGTGGCCGTGCCCGTGCCGACGAGGGCGGAGCCGCTGGCCGGGTCGGCCGCCAGCTCGCTGCCGCTCGCCAGACGGGTCCAGGTGGTGCCGAAGTCGCTGGAGACGTAGAGGCCGTTGAGGACCGTCGTGCCGAGCGGGGGCTTCTGGCCCTCCGGTACGTCGATGCCGGTGACGCCGCCGTTGTTGAGCAGGTTGGCGTCCTGGACCAGGGCGTAGAGCAGGTCGTGGTCCTGCTTGCGCGCCCACCGCGTTGCCGAGCTCGACCCGGCCGATGGCGTCCTGGTCGGCGAAGCCGCTGGCGGCGAGCTTGCGGAACGTCCCCGGCTTCCCGCTGCGCCGAGCGGTAGACGCCGTTGCTCGTCGACTGGACGGAGCCGTCCTGGTTCTTCTTCCGGCCGCCGCGCCAGCCCACGGTGGCGACGACCGTGCCCGCCTTCGTGGTGGTGCCCTCGCCGCCACCGGTGGCGACGACCACGTCGGTCACCACGTTGCGCAACGCGCACTTCGGGGTGCCGTCCGGTGTCGGTGACACCCGCGCAGCTGCCGGTCGGCAGGGTCAGGTTGCGGTAGGTCCGGCCGCCGTCGATGGAGCCGAACAGCCCCAGCTGGGTGGCGGCGTACACGCGGCGTGGGTGTGCCTTGTCGACGGCGAGGGCGAAGCCGAGGGCCCCGGCCGGGACGCCGCGTCGAGCGCTTCCAGTGCTTGCCGAGGTCGGAGGACAAGTAGCCGCCCAGCCCGGTGTAGGCCGAGGAGCCGAACGTCGGCTCACCGGTCAGCGCGAGCAGGGTGCCACCCCGGGCACCGCTCCAGGCGACGGCGCCGGTGACGGTCGTGGGGAGGTTGCCGTTGGCGCTGGTCCAGGTCTTCGCGAGGTCGTCGGAGCGCCAGATGCCGCCGTTGCCGACCGCGGCGAAGAGACGGTGGGCCTTCGGGACCCAGGCGTAGCTGTCGATGCGGCCGCTGTTGTCGGCCAGGCCGAGGCCGTTGACCTCGGGGTACGCCGGGTCGTCCACGACGAGCGGGCCGCGGCCCCACGGCCGCGCCTTCCCGGCCGTGCCGGGCACCGACCCGGCGCGCATCGCGTCGCGCTGGGCGACGGCGTTCGTCGCCGCACCGGCGGCGTAGGCGCCGTAGGGCGCGAGTCGCGGGATGGCCCGGGCGCCGAAGAGCGCGGAGAGCTCCTGGAGCGACTCCGGGCGCTTGCTGCGCACGCACAGCGAGTCCCAGTCGTCCGGGTCGGTGCCGGCGAGCATGGGCAGCTCGGCCACCGCCTCGCGCTGGAGCTCGCGGGCCTCCTCGGACTCATGGCCCTCGCGCTGGTCCTCGCCCTCGCGCGCGGCCTCCTCGGCCGCGTCGCCACCCTCCTCGCCACCCTCGGTTCCGCCTTCGACTCCGCGCTCGGCACGCATCTCGGCGCGCACCTCGGCCAGGGCCCGGGCCACGGGCTGGAAGCCGGGCGCACAGTCACCGCCCGCCGCGCGTGGCTGCCCCTCGGAGGAACGCAGCGTCACCGCCGCGATCGTCCCCGCAACAGCGACGGCCAGAACCGTCAGCACCAAGATCCAGCGGCGTCCCAGTCCAGCCATGACCCACTCCTCGCTGCCGTCCGGCAGGCATGGCCCCCGGCTCGTGCCGGGAGTCCATCGCGTCAACGGCCTGCTGCCGGGGCAGGTTACGCAGCGATCGTCCTCGCGGGCGTCGGCACGGAGGGGGCTTCCGCGGATTCGGGCTGACCCGGGGCGCCCGGGTCGGCTGAGTCGGCGTACTCATCTCTGCCCGTCCTGCTGACAGGCCGTCCCTCAACAGGGCTCAATATGCACATGCCGCGCTTCGCAGACCCGACGCTCTGTCCCGACTGCCACACCCGCCTGCCCGTGAACCCCACGGTCTGCCCGCACTGCGCACTCCCCCTGCAGGGCCCCATCGCCGTCTCGCTGCTCAGCACGCTCGCCACGGCTGACCAGCTCCTCGCGGAGCTCCGCGCCTCGACCGTGAGCACGCTGCCCAGCGAGACGAGGGTCGTCCGGCCCCCGACCGTCGAGGGCGGCGCGGCGGGCCTCCCGTCCGGGCCCGCGCCACGACGCGGCCTGAGCGCCGCCTCGGTGCCCAAGATCCTGCTCAGCCTCGGCGCGCTCTGCCTGCTCGTCGCCGCCGTGACCTTCCTGGCCGTCGCCTGGTCGTGGCTGGACGTCGGGGGTCGTACGGCGGTCCTCGTCGCCCTCACGCTCGTCAGCGGAGGCCTCGGCAGCTGGCTGGCCCGACGCGGGCTGCGGATCGCCGCGGAGTCGCTGACTGCCGTGGCCTTCGGCCTGCTGGCGCTCGACGTGGTCGGTGCCGACAACGCCGGCTGGCTCGGGGACCTCAGCGTCTCCGGCCTCGCGATCGTCGTCGGCTGCGTGCTGGCCGCGTCCGCCCTGACCCTGGCCCTGCTCGACCCCCGACGCCTGGCCGTGCCGCAGGTCGCCGCTCCCCTCGGCCTGTGGGTCGCGACGGCAGGGGCGATGGGCGCCACCGACCACCGCCACGTCGTGGCGGTGGCGGCGGTCCTGGCCGACGCCGGCCTGGTCTGGCTCGGCCGTGGCCGGAGCCTCCGGGTGCTCTGGGCCGGCGCCACGATCGCCGGCACCACCTGGTGGGCCTGGCTCGCACTGTCGGGCATCGCCGATGCCGGGGACCACGCCACCCTGCGCGGCCTGTGGCTCGACGGTCACGGCGGTGGCCTGCTGGCCGCGAGCCTGCTGGCGTTGCTCCCGCTCGCCTTCCGCCCGGGCGCCTGGGCGGTGCAGGTGAGCGGTGCGACGGCGGCGGTCCTCGCGACCCTGGCCCTGGCCGTGCCGGGGCTGGACGACACCGTCACCGAGCTGGCCCTGGTCTTCCTCGGCTTCCTGCTCCTGTGGTCGGTCGCCGCCGCCCTGACGCCTCGCCGCTGGGCCCTCGTGCCGGGCGCACCCCAGGTCATGACGGCGCTGCCCGTGCTCGTGGTGACCGTGTCACTGGTCGCGCAGGCCATCCGGAACACGTTCGGCGTGGGCGACCCGTTCACCCAGGGCGCCGGGGTCCGCCTCGACCCCCAGACCCCTGTCGCGAACCCCGCCCTGCTGGTGCCGCTGGTGCTGGGCCTGGCGGTGGGCGCGTGGGCCGTGGCGCCGGAGCCGGCCCGTCGTCGAGTCGTCGAGGTGGCCGCCCCGCTGGTCGTGCTCGCCGGGATCGCCACGCTCGCGCTCTACTCCGTGCCACTGTGGACGATCGTGGTCGCCCTGTCCGTGACCGGGGGCGCTCTCGCAGGCGACGCCGTACGCCGGGTGGGCCGACGCGGTGCGGTGCAGGCGGCGACGGGCGGCCTGATCGCGCTCGGATCGGTCGGCGCGGCCCTGCCCAGCGACTGGCTGACGACCGCCGGCCTGGCCGTGGTCGTGGCCGGGGCGGCTGCCCTGCTGCTCGCCGGGGAGTTCCCGGGCGCCGAGATCGCCGGCGGCGCTGTCCTGCCCGCCGCGGCAGCCGCCGTGATCTGGTCGGCCGCGGAGGTGGCCGGCGTCGACACGGCCTACCGCGCGGCACCCATCCTCCTCGTCGTGGGGCTGCTGGCGATCGCCCGGCCGCGTGTGGAGGTCGAGCTGTCGGCTGCCCTCGCCGCGATCATCACCTCCGGCGCCGCGGTCGACGCCGCCGCCCACCAGAACACATCACTCGCCCTGCACCTGACCCTGGCCGGCGCCCTGGTCAGCGCCAGCGCGATCCTGCACCCGTCGCGCCGCCCCCTCGGCTGGCTCGGAGGACTCCTGCTCGCGGCAGCCACCTGGGTCCGGCTGGCCGACCTCGGCGTGGACGCGCCCGAGGCCTACACCCTGCCGTCCGCGGTCGCCCTGGTGCTGGTCGGGCTGCGCCGACTGGACCGCGACCCGGGGGCGTCCACGCTCACGACCCTGGCACCGGGTCTCCTCCTGGCCACGACGCCGTCGCTGCTGTGGCTCATGGTCACCGACCCCGTCTCCGTCCGCGCCCTCCTGCTCGGGCTGGGCTGTCTCGGGCTCGTGCTCGCAGGGGTCCGGTTGCGGTGGAACGCTCCCCTGGTGATCGGCGGTCTGGTGGGTGGCCTGCTGGTGCTGCGCGAGCTGGGTCCGTACGCCGCCGCCACGCCGCAGTGGGTGCTGATCGGCCTCGCCGGCACGCTGCTGACCGTCGTCGGCGTGACCTGGGAGAGCCGGATGCAGGACCTCCGCCACGCCACGGCGTACCTCGGCCGCCTGCGCTGACCTCGCCCTGCACAGCGCACCTGTCACGTTCTGAGTCTTTCGGCACTCACACGCGCGGCTCGGGCCCGACATCATGGGTGGATGGACGGGTCCACGGGCATCGAACCCGCCGAGCAGCTCGCGGCGCTCGGCCAGGCGGTGATCACGACCGATCCCGAAGGTGTGGTGGTCTACTGGAACCCGGCTGCCGAGGAGCTCTACGGCTGGACCGCCGAGGAGGCCCTCGGCCGCAACATCGAGTCGCTCAGCGTCCCCGACGTCGAGAAGGAGGTCGCGGAGGGGATCATGGCGGCGCTCCGCGACGGCGTGCCGTGGTCGGGCGGGTTCACCGTGCGCCGCAAGGACGGCACCATGTTTCCTGCGCTGGTGACGGACGCCGGTGTCTACCGCGACGGCGTCCTCATCGGCATCGTCGGTGTCTCGACCAACCTCGGCACCGCGCTGCGCCCCATCCTCGAGCGGTCGAGCGACGCGGCCCTGGTCCTGCGATCGGACGCCGTGATCACCTACGCCAGTCCCGCCGTGGAGCAGCTCTTCGGCTGGGAGCCCGACGACCTCATCGGCAGCTCCATCGTGCCGCTGCTGCACGAGGAGGACCGCCCGGGTCTGGCCCGGCTGCTGGACGACGTCGCCACCCGTCCGGGCGCACACCCGGCGGTCGAGGTCCGGGTGCAGGCCTTCCACGCCTGGCGGTGGGCCGAGGCCGCCCTCACGAACCTGCTCGACGACCCGTTCGTCCGGGGCGTCGTGTGCTACCTCCGGGCCAGCCCGGCGAGGGCGGCCCAGGAGCAGGCGGAGACCCGCGTGGCACAGCTCGAGACCGCGCTGCAGTCGCGGCTCTCCATCGAGCTGGCCAAGGGATACCTCGTGGCGCGTGACGGCCTGACGCCCGATGCCGCCTTCCAGCTGCTGCGCGGCTATGCCCGGTCCCAGCACCTGACACTGCGCGACGTGTGTCGTCGCGTCGTCGAAGGCGAGCTCGTCATCTCCCCGGAGACCGGGGCCGGATCATCCTCTCCGTGAAATAGCAAGGCCCTGACGGCCCTACTTGGAGAAAGTTGCCGTGGGTAACCTCCTACGCAGTCTTCCTGGTTCCCAGAGCCTTTCGGGAACCACCACCCCAGACCACCGGTGGCTCCTCAACCAGCTCTGGACGGTGCTTCTGCATGCTCCTTGTTGAACGACGCGCGCCGCGTACGGCGCAACGCGGTCGCCTCGACCACGCGACCATCACCCTGCTGCGCCTGGTCTCCGACGAAGGAGGCTGGGACCTCGAGTCGGCAGGGGCCGACCTGCGCAGCCAGCTCGGTGACGAACGCCTGCTCCACCTCCTCCGGGCCCGCGTGGCGCACGCCATGCTGGACCGCCCGACCCACACCGACGAGCGGGCCCTGGCCACGCTCGACCGTGCCCTGCGCGAGCCGGCACGGCGGACGCGCGCCGACGGGGCGCGACAGACACGAGAGGCACTGGCCCATGGCTGAGATCGCACCCGCCCCCACCTTCCGCACCCGGTGGGGCCTCCAGCGGCCCACGCTCACCCTCGCCCCTGCGGCCGAGGAGGAGGTCGTCGACCAGGTCGAGGACGGTCCGGAGCACAGCCGTCCGGACAGCGCCGTGGTCGAGCAGGCCAAGGGCATGCTGATGCGGCACTACGGCGCCGGCTCCTACGAGTCGATGGCTGCCCTGGTCCGCTGGGCGCGAGAAGCAGACATGACGGTCTCGGAGATCGCCCGCCTCCTGGTGACGGGGATCAGTCAGGGACGGGTCCGACCGGCCGAACGGGGGCAGGTGCGTTGGCTGGAGCAGCGCCTGCGGGCGGAGCTTCCCGACCTGACCGGGAGCGAGGAGCCGGCACCGGCCGTGCGGCCCGAGCAGGAGACCCGGACGAGGCGTCGTGAGTCCCACGGGGCGCCCGACATCGCGGTGGCCAGGCGCTGGCGCTATGCGTCGGCCGTGCACGCGGCCCGGGCCCTCAGCACGTCCTAGGACTACCCCGACGAACTTCCCTGACCCTGCCCGGGACCCGGCGCCGATCCAGGTCCCGGGCAGGTCTGCGCAACGACCCGTTCGGCCCGGTCACCACGAACTGACGGGAACCTCTCGCCTCCGATCCGCAGCCCGTGGATGATGGGCCCACTCGGGAGGAGGTGGTCGTGCGATGAACGACGACTCCGGACTGTCCCGCTGGGTCCTCGACACCAACACCGACGGGTACTGGATCCTCGACGAGCTCGGCGTCACGCTCTACGCCAACCCACGGATGGCCGAGATGCTGGGGCGCGACGTGGCCGGGATGGCCGGCTTCCCGGTGGCAGCTGCCCTCGACGCGGCCGGGCGGACCCAGCTCGGCGCCCACCTGACCGACATGACCGCCGGCCTGCCGGGGGCCGAGAACCTCGAGACCAAGCTCTTCCGGGCTGACGACGGTCCTCGCGATCCGCACCGCGGCCGGGGCCGGCGACGACGCGGCGCTGGTGGCCTCCGCGCACCAGCTCAAGGGCAGTGCCCTGAACCTGGGCCTCCCGCGGGTCGGCGCGACCGCTGCCCGGCTCGAGGCCCTGGGCGACACCGGCACGACGGCCGGGAGCGCCGGGCTGGTCGACGCCCTCGCCCTCGAGGTCGAGCGCGCGGTGGCGGCCCTCGCGGAGGTCACCGCCCGACCGCGGTGACCCGCGATCCGCTCAGTCGGTGATCGCCAGCAAGGGGCGTACGGCGTTGCGCGCGGCGTGGATGCGTGACTTGACCGTGCCCAGGGGCGTGTCCATCAGCCGGGCGATCTCGGCGTACTCCAGCTCCTGCACGTCGCGCAGCACCAACGGCTCGACGAGCTCGGGGTGGGTGGCGCCCACCACCTCGAGCGCCTCGAGCAGGTCCAGCCGGCTGCCGGCGATCACGCTCGTCGTGCGGGGATCCGGGTGGGTGTGCGGCATCTCGTCGGTCAGCCGCTCCGCGGCCCGGCGCTTCAGGGTGCGGTAGGTGCTGCGCGCGCTGTTGGAGGCGACGGCGTGCAGCCAGGTGGTGAACTTGCTGCGCCCCGCGAAGCCACCGATCTTCGTGGCGACCAGCAGCAGGGCGTCCTGCGCGGCCTCGTCGGCGTCCTCGGGGTAGAGCAGCATCCGGCCGCAGATCCGGCGTACGCGCGGCTGGATCGCCGCCAGCAGGTCCTCGAGCGCCTGGCGGTCCCCTGCGGCTGCCCGGCCTGCCAGCTCCTCGAGATCGGTCTCTTCCGTGCCCGTTGCGGTCACGTCACCTCCCGAGTCGTGCGGCCGTCCCCGGTCCGGGGCGCCTGCTGCGGCACAATACCGACCGTGTCCCTCCCCGAGCGTCTCGGCCGCCTGCAGCGGGTGGACCGTCTCGGGGTCGGCGGTTTCGCCACGGTGTGGCTCTACCACGATGCCGAGCTCCGCTCCGATGTCGCCGTGAAGGCCCTCGCCGAGAACTGGGCGCAGCGGCTCGACGTACGCGAGCGGTTCCTGGAAGAGGCCCGGATCCTGCGCCGGGCCGACTCCGACCACATCGTTCGGGTCCACGACATCGGCGAGGCCGACGGGACGCCGTACTTCGTGATGACCTACGCCGACCTCGGCTCGCTCGCCACGGTGCTGCACGAGGGCGTCCCGATGCCGCCGGCGCGGGCTGTCGACCTGGTCAGCCAGGCGGGCGCCGGGCTCAGCGTGCTGCACGAGCACGGTGTCGTGCACCGCGACATCAAGCCCCAGAACCTCCTGCTGCGCAGCGGCGGCAGTGCCGGCGACCGGCTGCTGGTCGCCGACCTCGGGGTCGCCAAGGCGATGCTGCACGCCAGCGGGCTGACCCAGGTGGTCGGGACTCCGGCCTACATGGCGCCCGAGCAGGCCACCGGCGGCGGGATCGACATCCGGGCCGACGTGCACGCCCTCGGCGCCGTGGCCTACCAGATGCTCACCGGCCACCTGGTGCGCTCGGGCAGCATCGGCGAGCTGGCCGCCGCGAGCCTGCCGCCGGCACCCTCCTCGCTGGCCGATCTGCCACCCGCCGTCGACGACGTGCTGCTGCGCGCGCTCGAGCCCGACCCGGCGCACCGCTGGCCCGACGTCGAGTCGTTCGTGAGCGCGCTCCGGGCTGCGACGCCCGCTCACCGGGCCCCCGAGCGCGGCACCCCGACCCGCTGGCAGCCCGCCCCGACCATCGAGCCCGAGGCGCCTGTGCGGCCGCCGCACCCCTCCTCGTGGGTGCTCGTGGCGCTGCTCGGCGTACTGGTCTTCGCGGCCACGTTCGGGGCGTCGTACGCCGCCGCGACCCTGCTGCGCTGAGATTCGTCCGCCCGGCCGGGTCGGCCTACCCTGTGACCACGGACACGCGCCACCCCTGCGGTCCGCCACCGCGCCACCCACCCCGTGGCCAGCACAGAAAGTGACTCCACCCATGTCAGAAGAGTCTGGACAGACCTCCGGCGCCGGCATGTCAGGAGACGTGTTCGATCTCGGCTCCGAGCACGAGCAGGTCGTCTTCGCCAACGATCCCGCGACCGGCCTCAAGGCCATCATCGCCATCCACTCCACGGCCCTCGGCCCGGCCCTCGGCGGCACCCGTTTCTACCCCTACGCCTCCACCGCCGACGCGGTGCAGGACGTCCTCAACCTCTCGCGCGGCATGTCCTACAAGGCCGCGCTCGCCGGGCTGGACCTCGGCGGCGGCAAGGCGGTCATCATCGGCGACCCGGCCACGCTGAAGACCGAGGCGCTGCTGCGGGCCTACGGCCGCTTCGTGGAGTCGCTCAACGGCCGCTACTACACCGCCTGCGACGTCGGCACGTTCTCGGAGGACATGGACCACATCGCCCGCGAGTGCTCCTACGTCACCGGGCGCACGGTCGCCCACGGCGGCGCGGGCGACAGCTCGGTGCTCACGGCGTACGGCGTGTTCCAGGGCATGCGCGCGGCGGCCGAGGTCGTCTGGGGCGCACCCAGCCTGGCCGGGCGCACCGTCGGCGTCGCCGGCGTCGGCAAGGTCGGCCGGCACCTCGTGCGGCACCTGATCGAGGACGGTGCGACCGTGGTCGTCACCGACGTGCACCAGCCGTCGATCGACGCGGTGCGCGAGGAGTTCCCGCAGGTGGCTGCGGTCGACTCGACCGAGGCGCTCGTCGCCTCGGAGCTCGACGTCTACGCGCCGTGCGCGCTGGGCGGCGCCATCACCGACGAGGTCGTCGACGTGCTGTCGGCGAAGATCGTCTGCGGCGCGGCGAACAACCAGCTCGCGCACCCCGGCGTCGAGAAGGCGCTCGAGGACCGCGGGATCCTCTACGCGCCCGACTACTGCGTGAACTCCGGTGGACTGATCCAGGTCGCCGACGAGCTGGAGGGCTTCTCGTTCGAGCGTGCCCACCAGCGGGCCGGCGGCATCTTCGACACCACGCGGCAGGTCTTCGAGCTCGCGGCATCCGACGGCGTACCGCCCGCGATCGCGGCCGACCGGCTGGCGGAGCGGCGGATGCGGGACGTGGGTCGGTTGCGCGGGATCTGGCTCAACGCCTGACGGATTCCCCGGTTGACCGGGGACTCCTGATGTTCTCAGGCAGAACCTCGCCCAAGAACGTCAGGTTTCCCCGGTCAACCGGGGAAACCTGACGTCCGGGGAACGCGTCAGTCGCGTGAAGGCTCGACGTAGTCCGACCACTTCTCGATCACTTCCGGATCGACCTGGTCGGTGTCGGTGTGACTCTCACCGTGCAGCTCGTTTGCCAGCGCCCCGAAGTCCGTCTCGTGGGTCTGGTACTTGAGGTCGCGTGCGACCTTCGTCTGCTTGGCTTTTGCTCGGCCGCGCCCCATAGGGTCAGCCCCCTCGCACTCGGCCGGGGCTCTGCGGCACCCGGGCTGTCCTCAACGTTTTGTCGTGGGGGCAACGCTACCCGTTGCCCGGCTGTTCCCGCACATCCGCTCCCCCAAAACGGGACGATCGCGTCTCAAATCACCAACCGGGATGCTGGCCGGTCAGCACGACCCGGCCGCCCTGCTCCCCGGCGACGGACCGGTCGGCGGTCACCTCACCCGCCACCCAGGCCCGGATGCCGCGCCCGGCGAGGACCTCGATGGCGGTGTCGACGTCGTCGGGGGCGGTCAGCGCGACCATCCCGACGCCACAGTTGAGGGTCGCCTCGAGGTCGGCCTGCGGGACCCCGCCCACGCGGCGTACGAGGTCGAAGATCGGCTGCGGGGTCCAGGTCCCGCGCTCGATGGTCGCCGTCAGCTCCATCGGCATCACGCGCTCGAGGTTGGCGGCCAGGCCGCCCCCGGTGACATGGGACATGGCGTGGGTGCGGGTCCGCGCGGCGAGCTCGAGGCAGGCCTTGGCGTAGATCCGGGTCGGCTCGAGGAGCTCCTCGCCCAGGGTGCGCCCGAGCTCGGGGACGTCGCGGTCGAGCGCCCAGCCGGCGCCGCCCGCCTCGGCACTGCCGAGGAGCACGTGGCGGACCAGGGAGTAGCCGTTGGAGTGCAACCCGCTGGCCTCCATCGCGATCACCGCGTCGCCGGGACGGACCCGGCCGGGGCCGAGCAGCTTGTCCGCCTCCACCACGCCGGTGGTCGCGCCCGCCACGTCGTACTCGTCCGGCGCGAGCAGGCCGGGGTGCTCGGCGGTCTCGCCGCCGACCAGCGCGCAGCCGGCCTCGACACAGGCCTCGGCGATGCCCTTGACGATCGCCGCGATCCGCTCGGGCACGACGCGGCCGGTGGCGATGTAGTCGGTCATGAACAGCGGCTCGGCACCGCAGACGACGAGGTCGTCGACGACCATCCCGACCAGGTCGTAGCCGATGGTGTCGTGGACGTCCATCGCCTGGGCGATCGCGACCTTGGTGCCGACCCCGTCGGTCGAGGTGGCGAGCAGCGGCCGGTCGTAGCGCTTGAGTGCGGAGGCGTCGAACAGGCCCGCGAAGCCGCCCAGCCCGCCGATCATCTCGGGCCGGCGCGCCTTCTCGACCCAGACCTTCATCAGCTCGATCGCCTTGTCGGCGGCCTCGATCGAGACTCCGGCGGCCGCGTAGGCGTTCTCTCCGGCGTGGCCGGGGACGGGCTGGGTCATGGATGCTCCTGGAGGGCAGTCGGGGGACGCGTCAGGGGTTGTTGAGGACGGGGAGCGCCTTGCCCAGGGTCGGGCTCGCCAGCGAGGCCTCGAGCAGGTGCTTGCCGAGCAGGCTCTCGTCGGGGAGCTCGATGGGGTACTCGCCGGTGAAGCAGGCGTGGCAGAGGTTCTGACGGCTCTGCCCCGTGGCGTCGATCATGCCGTCCAGGGAGATGTAGCCGAGGGTGTCGGCGCCCACGCTGGCCGCGATCTGCTCGGGGGTGAGCCCGTTGGCGATCAGCTCCGCGCGGGTGGCGAAGTCGATGCCGTAGAAGCAGGGCCACTTGACCGGCGGGCTGGAGATCCGGACGTGCACCTCGAGCGCCCCGGCCTCGCGCAGCATCCGGACCTGGGCTCGCTGGGTGTTGCCGCGGACGATCGAGTCGTCGACGACCACGATCCGCTTGCCGCGGATCATGTGGTCCAGGGCGTTGAGCTTGAGCCGGATGCCGAGCTGCCGCAACGTCTGGCTGGGCTGGATGAAGGTGCGGCCGACGTAGGCGTTCTTGACGAACCCCTGGCCGAAGGGGATCCCGCTCTCCTCGGCATAGCCGGCCGCGGCGGGTGTGCCGGACTCGGGCACCGGGATGACCAGGTCGGCCTCGACCGGGAACTCGCGGGCCAGCTGGCGGCCCATCTCGACGCGCGACTGGTGGACGCTGCGGCCGCTGATCGTGGCGTCGGGGCGGGCGAGGTAGACGTACTCGAACACGCAGCCCTTGGGGACCGGCTCGGCGAACGTGTGCGAGCGCAGGCCGTTCTCGTCGATGACGATCATCTCGCCGGGCTCGACCTCGCGGACCCGGCTGGCGCCGATGGTGGCCAGCGCGGCGTCCTCGCTGGCCACGACCCACCCGCGGTCCAGGCGACCCAGCACCAGCGGCCGGATGCCCTGCGGGTCGCGGGCGGCGTACAGCGTGTCCTCGTTCATCCAGACGAACGAGAAGGCGCCCCGCAGCTCGGGCAGCACCTCGAGGGCGCGCTCCTCGAGCGAGGTGTCGGGGTGGTGGGCGAAGAGTGCCGTCACCAGTCCCGTGTCGTTGGTGGACGCGTCGACGTTGCGGGCGTTCTGGTCGAGCTCCTTCGCCGGGCCGGGCAGGTCGGCGACCATCTGGGCGAGCTCGTGGGTGTTGATCAGGTTGCCGTTGTGCCCGAGCGCGATGGAGCCGTGCGCGGTGGGACGGAACGTCGGCTGGGCGTTCTCCCAGGTGCTCGCGCCGGTGGTCGAGTAGCGCGCGTGACCGATCGCCAGATGTCCGTTGAGCCCGGCCAGCGTGGTCTCGTCGAAGACCTGGGAGACCAGGCCCATGTCCTTGTAGACCAGGATCTGGCGGCCGTTGCTGACGGCGATGCCGGCGGACTCCTGGCCCCGGTGCTGCAGGGCGTAGAGGCCGAAGTAGGTGAGCTTGGCGACGTCCTCGCCGGGGGCCCACACGCCGAAGACGCCGCACGCGTCCTGAGGTCCAAGGTCTTGGGGGTCGAGGGCGGCTGTCAACCGGCCGTCGCCGCCCTTGCGCGTGCTGCTGGGGTGTGGCACGTCCTGAGTCTAGGGGCCCGGGCGCGTCACTCCCACTCGGCGCACACCCCGAAGACACCCCGGGAACCACATGTGACACAAGCAGCACATGTGGAGCGTGATCGACGTAACATGACGCCATCACTGACAACACACCGCGAGGGGCGATGACTCGGGACAGCCACGACCAGGTGTCGGCGACCGGTCAGCTCCCCGATCTGTCCGACGCCCCTTCCCGCGACGCGCTCGAGCTGATCGCCGAGGGGGTCACCCAGCTCGCCGGCTTCGGGATCGCGGCGATCAGCGTCGTCCGCGACGACGGCAAGCTCGAGGTGATGGCCGTCGCCGGCAGCGACGAGGCCCGCAAGCACCTCCAGGGCCGGCGGACGCCGGTCGCCCAGCTGATGACCGAGCTCGAGAAGGCCGACGAGTGGGGACTGCTGCGGTTCGTCCCCCACGAGCGGCTCGACCGCGGCGAGGAGCCCTGGGGCTGGGTGCCCGACATGGCCGCGGCCACCGGGCCCGACGCCTGGCACCCGCTCGACCTGCTCGTGGCGCCGCTCCTCGACGACGACGGGCTGCTGCGCGGCACCCTGGCGATGGACCTCCCGACCGACGGGATGCGGCCCGGCGCGGCGCAGCGCAAGGTCCTGCAGCAGTACGCCGAGCAGGCCGGCCGCGCGGTCGTCACCGCCCTGGAGCGCGAGAAGCTGGCCAGCCGGGTCCGCCTGGCCGAGGCCGCCCGCAAGATCGTCCGCAGCGCCAGCACCAGCGCCGAGTTCAGCGTGGACCGGATCATGCTGGACAGCCGCGACGCCCTGGCCGAGGGGTTCCAGGCCCGCGGCATGTGGATCCAGACCTTCGACGAGGACGGCCTCGGGACCGGGGCGGTCTACTCCTCCGACGGCACCAAGATCGTGCTCCCGGGCGAGCTGATCGGCATCGCCGAGTCCGCGGCCCGCCGCGCCTGGGCGCTGCAGCGGGTCGAGGTCGTGTGCCGCGAGCGCCCGTTCGGTCCCACCATCACGCCCGAGCAGGGCGAGGAGGTGCTGACCTTCCTCGAGTCGATCGGGATCGCCTCGATCCTCTTCGCGCCCCTGGGCGCCGGCCCCGAGTGCCTCGGCAACCTCGTCCTGACGCGTCTGCCCGGCGCGCCGGACTGGACCGAGGTGGAGGGCACCACCGCCCTGGACATCGGGCACGACCTGGGACGCGCCGTCCTCAACGCGCGCGCCTTCGAGCGCGAGCACCAGCTCGTGGAGGAGCTCCGGGCACTCGACACCTACAAGAGCGAGCTGATCGCGACGGTGGCCCACGAGCTGAAGAACCCGCTCACCGCCATCGTCGGCCACCTCGAGATGCTCGACGCCAGCCCCGACTTCAGCGGCACGGCCCGGACCTCGCTCTCGGCGATGGACCGCAGCGCCAGCCGGATGGTCCGCGTGATCGACGACCTCCTGCTGCTCTCCAAGGTCGGCGACCCGAACACCCCGGTCATCGCGGCGCCGGTCGACCTGCACTCCATCGTCGACGACATCGTGGACCTGACCTCGGTCGCCTCGCGCCGCAAGGGCCTGCGCGTCGACGTCGAGGCACCCCCGGGGCGGGTGCTGGCGATGGGCGATGCCGACGAGCTCGACCGGGTCTGCGCCAACCTCGTGAGCAACGCCGTCAAGTACACCCCCGACGGCGGATCCGTCGTGGTCCGCCTCTCCCGCGAGGGCGACCAGGTCGTCATCGCGTGCATCGACGAGGGGATCGGCATCTCCAAGGACGACCAGCAGCAGCTGTTCACCGAGTTCTTCCGGTCCACCAACCCCGAGGCGGTCGCCCAGCCCGGCACCGGCCTCGGCCTGGCGATCGTCAGCCGGATCGTGACCCGGCACCACGGACGGATCGAGGTCGACTCCGAGCTCGGCCTCGGAAGCACGTTCCGGGTCTTCCTCCCGGCCGCACCCGCCTGAGCCGCATCACATGTGGCGCTCGCCCTGCTTGATCGCCTCGCGGATGCGGGTGTAGGTGCCGCACCGGCAGATGTTGCGGATGCCGTCCAGGTCGGCCTCGGTCACCGAGCGACCCTCGCGGCGTACCTTCCTGACCAGCGCGACCGCGGCCATGATCTGGCCCGGCTGGCAGTAGCCGCACTGCACCACGTCGCGGTCCAGCCATGCCTGCTGCATCGGGTGGAGCTCCTTGCCGACCGTGTCGGGAAGCCCCTCGATGGTCGTCACCTCGTCGTCCTTCCCGAGGTCGCCGACGCGCACCGAGCACGGGTTGAAGGCGCGGCCGTTGATGTGCGAGGTGCAGGCCTTGCAGACGTTGATGCCGCAGCCGTACTTGGGGCCGGTGACCCCGAGCAGGTCGCGCAGCACCCACAGGACGCGGACGTCGGGGTGGACGTCGACGGTGATGGGCTTGCCGTTGAGGACGAAGGTCTGTCGGGGCATCTGTTCGCTCCTCAGTAGGTGAGCTTGAGCCCGTTGGTGGGCGACTGCGGGACGGGCGGGACGACCGGCTTGGGCTGGAACGCCAGCGGGTCGCGGTGGTTGATCGGGAAGTACGTCGGCATCGTGCCGGTGGCCCGGGCGTAGGCGCAGGCCACCGCCGCGAACGTCGCCGCCACCCCGGCCTCGCCGGCTCCCCCGGGCTGGCCACTGTCGGAGGGCATGATGACGACCTGGACCTCGGGCGGGGTGTTCCACTGCCGGGTGTAGAAGTAGTTGTCCCAGCTGGCCTCGAGGAAGTGGCCGTCGCGCAGGTGCAGGCTCGAGGTCAGGGCCAGCGCGATGCCGTCGTTGATGCCGCCCTGCATCTGGGCCTCGAGGCCCCGGGGGTTGACCACCAGTCCGACGTCGATGGCGAAGACGACCTTGGTCACGCGCGGGCCGGTGACGGCGTGCGGCACGTCCCGGTCCACGGTGCGGGGCCGGCAGTCGATCTCGACCAGCGCGGCGCTGCAGCCCTTGTACTCCTTGTGGATGGCGATGCCCTGCGCGGTGCCCTTCGGCATCGAGCGTCCCCAGCTGCCGAGCTTCGCGACCTTGTCGAGGACCGCGATCGTCCGGTCGTTGCGCAGGAACGACTTGCGGAACTCGTAGGGGTCCTGGCCCAGCTTCGCCGCGAGCTGGTCGATCACGAGCTCGCCGGCCGTGCGGGTGTCGGGTGAGTAGATGTTGCGCATGCTGCCGGTGTTGAAGCGGTCGTCGGTCTCGGTCAGCGTCTGCGTGACGACCCCGAAGTCGTAGGGCACCTCCTGGGTGAGCGAGAAGATCGTCTCCGCGAACCCGAGGTTGCCGACCCCCGCGGGCAGGTCGGCCCCCATCGCGGTGATGATCTCGCCGAGCCCGTGCCGGTAGTCGGTCTCGATGCTGGTGTTCGACTGCTGGAAGGCCAGGACCTCGCCGCCCGCGTGCGCGACCCGCACCCGACTGGTGGTCATCGGGTGGCCGCGGCCGACGCGGGCGTCGTCGGCGCGGTGCCACATCAGCTTGACCGGCTTGCCCATCGCCTGGGAGACCTTGGCGGCCTCGAGGGCGCCGTCGAAGAAGAGCCGCCGGCCGAAGGAGCCGCCGGCGGTGACCACGTTGACGGTCACCTGGTCCTGGGTCATGCCGAGCGCCTCGGCGATCCGCTGCTGGGCCACGATCGGGGACTTCAGCCCCGACCAGATCGTCGCCCGGTCCGCGCGCACGTCGGCGATCGCCGAGTTGGTGTCCATCGCGGAGTTGCTGCGGAAGTAGAAGAGGAAGTCCGCCTCGACGGTCTCGACCACGGGGTTGTCGGGCAGCGCGGGCAGCGGCAGCTCGGCGCCCCGGAGCTCCTCGACGATGTCGGCGTCGGACAGCCCGGCGACGGGCCCGTCGTTCCACTCGACCTCCATCTCGCGGATCGCGTCGATGCACTGGCCGAAGGTCGTGGCACGCACGGCGATGCCGGTGTCCACCTGCGCGACGTTGCGCACGCCGGGCAGGCCCAGGACGTGCTGCCTGTTGAGCAGCCGCTTCGGCGTCCCGTTGAGCGTGGGAGCCCGGCACACCATGGTCGGCAGCGCCCCCTTCACGTGGAGGTCGGTGGCGAACTCCTTGCGGCCCATGACCGCGTCGCGGGCGTCCACCCGGTTGTGGCCGACGCCGACGACGCGGAAGTCGCTCATCTCCTTGAGCTCGACCTCGACCGCCCGGGTCACCGGGCTGGCCGCCTTCGACGCCAGCTCGGCGTACGTCACCGACGAGCCGTCCGGCGCCTGGACCACGCCGTTGCGGGCCCGGAGGTTCGCGACGCTGTCGCCCAGCACGATGGCGGCGGCGTCCAGCAGGGCGGCCTTGGCGATGGCGGCCGCGACCCGGATCGGGGTGTACGTCGAGATGGTGGTGTTGGAGCCCCCGGTGAGCTGGTTGAACACCAGCTCGGGACGGGCCTTCGCCAGCGTGACGTGCACCTTGGCGACCGGCAGCTCGAGCTCCTCGGCGATCAGCATCGCCGTGGAGGTGGTGATGCCCTGGCCGACCTCCATCCGCGGCAGCGCGAACGACGCGGTGCCGTCCTCGTGCACGGTGACCGTGATCAGGTTCGCGGTCGGTCGGGCCGAGTCGGTGAGCATGTCGTTGAGGTCGTAGAGCTCAGCCGGCTGCGGGGCCGTCGGGACCGCTGCGAAGGCCGCGTCCGCGAGCCCGAGATCGGCGGCAGCGACCAGGGTGACCCCGCCCAGGACGTAACCGAGGAAGCTGCGGCGGCGGACCGCCGACGACGCGGCGCTCGCTCCTGCGAAGGTCTCCTCGGGTGACTCGTCGCTGAGTGACTCGTCGATGGGGTCGTGCGCGTGCGCGGTCATACGTCGAACCTCCAGAAGCATCGGCTCCGGCGACCGCGAGCGGTCCCGGGGCTGCGTGCTCCCTCCCCGGAGCAAGAGTGACAGCCGTCACCCGGACGCGCCATGCCCGCGCTGCCCACGATCCGGGAGCCTCGGTTGTGCAGGACGCACAACGGCTGGGTCAGCGATGCAGGCCGATGTGGAGGGCGCGCACGGCCAGGGCGAGCTCCACGGGGGGCACTCCGTCCAGCAGGTCGTGCCCGGTCAGCGAGCCGATCCGGCGGAGCCGGTTGATCACCGTGTTGCGGTGGCAGTGCACCCGTGCGGCCGTGTGGATCGTCGATCCGCCGGTCGCGACCCAGGCCTCCAGGGTGTCCAGCAGCGGGGCCAGGTCGATCGGCGGCAGCGCCAGCAGCGGCCCCAGCCAGACCGCCACGAGCCGGCCGGCGACCTCGGGCGAGGTGAGCAGCAGCGCCTCGGGCAGCCGGTCGTCGAAGGAGGCGACGCCGGGCTGCCCGTCCAGGGTGCGCAGGGCGAGCGAGGCCTGGCGGAACCCGGTGTCGACCCCGGCCAGCCCGGACACGACGACCGAGACACCGATGGGCCGGTCGGCTGCCTCGCGCAGGGCGGCCAGGGCCCGCTCCGGACCGCTGCTGCGGAGCAGGACCAGCCCGACCGCGCCGTCGGTGCGGCGCACCCACACCGAGGCGCGGGGCGCGAGTGCCTCCTCGAGGCGGGTCACGTCGACACCGTCGCCGAGGGCGACGAGGTAGTCGCCCGCGACCGGGACGTCGAGGATCCGGGCCGCCTCGTGGGCGAAACCGGGCTCCTTGGCCCGACCGCTGAGCACGCCCTCCCAGAGCTCGGCCCGCAGCTGCTCGTCGGCGCGCACGGCTGCCCGCTCGGTCGCGTGGTAGGCCGCCGCCACCTGGGCGGAGGTCTCGTCGACCACCTCCCAGACACGGGACCCGACCTCCCGCAGCTCCTCGGCGTCCAGCGTCGACTGCGCCTGCTCGACCAGGTCGTCCCAGATCAGCCGGCCGCCCATCCGGAAGGAGCGGAGCACGTCGTCCAGGGGCAGGCCCTGCTCGGCCCGGCGCCGGCCGGTGGCGCGGGCGGCGTCGTACGCCGGGTCGGTGCCCGTCGTCTCCGGGGACGGCGCGCGGCCGCCGACCGCGGCCGCGAGCAGCTCCAGCACCCGGACGATGTTGTCGTGGCAGGAGACCCGGAGGTCCGCTCGCGGCACGACCCGGGTGGCGCGGTAGCCGGGGTTCGAGGCCTCGATCGTGGCGACCAGCCGGTCGGTGAGCACCTCGACCCGCGCGCGCCGGTGCTCCGCGAGCAGGACGAGGGTCTCGGCGCGCACGGGACCGGACGCGGTCAGAGGTTCCCGAGGTTGCGCAGCAGCAGTGCCTCGGCGAGCACGACCCGCTCGAACTCCGCCAGGTGCAACCCCTCGTTGGCGCCGTGGGCCCGGGTGTCGGGGTCCTCGACGCCGGTCACCAGCACGCTGGCCCGGGGGAAGGCCTCCAGGAACTCGGCGATGAACGGGATCGAGCCGCCGACGCCCATGTCGACCGGCTCCGTGCCGTCCCAGGCCTCGGCGAACGCGCGGCGGGCGGCGTCGTACGCCGGACCCGTCGCGTCGATCCGGGTGGCCTCGCCGGTGTCGACGACGGTGACCGTCAGCTCGGCGCCCCACGGGACGTGTGCCTCGAGGTGGGCCCGGAGGCAGGCGAGGGCGTTCTCGGTGGTGTCGCCGGGCGCGACCCGCAGCGAGATCTTGGCCCGGGCGGCGGCGACCAGGGTGTTGCTGGCGCCGTCGACCTTGGGGGCGTCGAGGCCGGTGATCGAGAGCGACGGCTTGGTCCACAGCCGCTCGACGGCGGAGCCGTCCCCGATCCACTCGATGCCGGGCACCGCGCCGGACTCGGCGCGCAGCCGCTCCTCGGGGTAGACCACGTCGGCCGCGGGGCCGCTGTGCAGGCCCTCGATCGCGACGTTGCCGCGGTCGTCGTGCAGCGAGGCGATCACCCGGGACAGGGTGATGAGCGCGTCGGGGACCAGGCCGCCCCACATGCCGGAGTGCACGGCGTGGGTGAGGGTGCGGACCTCGACGTCGACCCGGACCAGGCCGCGCAGGCTCGTGGTGAGGGCCGGGACGCCGATGTCCCAGTTGCCGGAGTCGGCGATCACGATGACGTCGGCCGCGAGCCGGGCCTGGTGCTCCGCGAGCAGCGCCGGCAGGGTGTCGGAGCCGATCTCCTCCTCGCCCTCGATGAACATCGTGACGCTGACAGGGAGGTCGTCGCCGTACACCCGCAGGGCGCCGAGGTGGGCGGCGATGCCGGCCTTGTCGTCGGCCGCGCCGCGGGCGTAGAGGCGGCCGTCGCGCTCGGTGGGCTCGAACGGCGGGGAGTTCCACTCGGCGTGGTCGTTCTCGGGCTGGACGTCGTGGTGGGCGTAGAGCAGCACCGTCGGCGCACCCGCGGGACCGGCCTTGTGCGCGATGACCGCGGGCGCCCCGCCCTCGGCGCTGACGATGTCGACGCTGTCGAACTTCTCGGCCCGGAACAGCTCGGCGACCGCCTCGGCGCTGCGCTGGACCTCGCTCGCACGGGCCGGGTCGGCGCTGACCGACTCGATCCGCACCAGGTCCTCGAGGTCCCGGCGGATCCCGGGCAGCACGGACTGGACTCTGGCATGGATGTCATCGCTCATGGAGGTCAACCTAACCGTCCGGGCGAACCCGTGACGAAACGTGCGCCATGCCCTGGTCGGAGCTCTCACGGTCAGCCTGGCGCGGGTCGAAATCTGGTTGCCGACCTGCCGTCGCCCCAGCACCATGAGGACGGTGCAACCCGTCACCGAGCTCCTCGTGGAACATCTCGATCAGTTCGACCCGGGCGGCGTCCGGGGGCTCTTCGTGTTCGGCTCGTCCGTCATGGGCGGTCTGCGTCCGAACAGTGACGTCGACCTGCTCCTGGTCACCGAGCGCTCCCTCGGTGACGACGAGCGCGCAGGGCTCCTGCGATTCCTTCTGCAGTTCTCCGGGCGCAGGGCGACCGTCGTGCCCGGCCGGCCGCTGGAGCTGACGTCCGTGGTGCGCGGTGACGTCGCCCCCTGGGTCTACCCACCGACGTGCGACTTCCTCTACGGAGAATGGCTTCGCACCGAGTTCGACAACGGACGGCTGCCGGTGCCGCATGCCAGCCCTGACCTGGCAGTGCTGCTCACCACCGTGCAGGAACACGCACGGGCCCTGCGTGGGCCCGACCCCGCCGACCTCCTGCACCCCGTGCCGGTGGAGGACCTGCGTCGAGCGATGCAGGACTGCCTCGACCCGCTGCTGGAGGACCTGGTCGGCGACGAGCGCAACGTTCTTCTCACGTTGGCCCGGATGCTCGTCACCCTCGAGACCGGCGAGATCCTCTCGAAGGACCAGGCCGCCCGTCGGATCCTGCCGGGTCTGCGCGAGCCGGACCGCTCACTCATGGCCCTGGCTGCCGCCGGCTACCTCGGTGAGTGCGAGGACGACTGGTCACGACAGTCGGAGCAGACTCGAGCAGCGGCCCTGCGCCTCGCTGTGCGGATTCGAGCCTCTCATCGTGCGTGAGCCCGCCCGAGGCGCACGCTGCGAGGAGCGCACTCGCCACCGGATCAGCCCAGGGGAAGATACGGCGCGAGGTCGGCCCGCTCGCCGCTGGCCCGGACTCGCCCGGACTGCTCGGCCTCGGTCCAGCTCAGCTCGCCGGTGGCGAGGGCAATCCAGGTGGCGGCGTCCATCTCCACGACGGCCGGCGGGGTGCCCCGGGTGTGGCGGACGCCCTCGACGACCTGGACCGCGGCGTACGGCGGCACCCGCACCTCGACCGAGCGCCCGGGGGCGCGGGTCTCGAGGACCGCGAGGTAGTGCTTGGTCAGCAGCCGGAGGTCGGCCGGCGAGGGCTCCCCCGCCGCGAGCCGGGCACGGGCGTCGGCGACGGTCGCCGGGTCGGCGATGCGGAGTCGGGCAGGCACGCCGTGAGCCTAGGACTCCTCGGCGGGCCGCCCCGGACCGGCCTCGGGATGGGGCTGGATGACCTGGAAGACCTGGTACGTGCGGCGCTCCGGGTCGCGGCCCCGGGTCCGGTCACCCCAGCGCACGAGGAGCTCGTCGAGCTCGCCCGCCAGCTCGACCGCCTCGTCCCTGGTGAGCTTCAGCGACTCGTCGGTCACCGATCGGAAGGTGTTCTCGGGCGCCTCGGTGGAGAAGGCGTGGTCGATGACGCGGTAGCCCCGGGCAGCCGCGGTCCGGCGGAACACCGACACCGCCGCCTTGCCCCCGGGGGCCTCCTCGAGCTCGCGCAGGTTGGCCCGGACGCCCCGTTCGGCGACCAGCCGCCAGACCCGGTCGCGCCTGTCGCGGGCCTCGTCCGGCGCCTCCTCGACCAGGCCGTACTTCGCGAGCTGACGCAGGTGGAACGACGCCTGGTTGGCCGGGATGTCCAGCTCGCGGGCGACGTCGGCGGCACGCATCGGGCCGCCCGCGGAGAGCTCGCCCAGGATCCGGTTGCGGACCGGGTGGGCGATCGCGCGCAGCACCCGCGGGTCGTGGATGGGCACCGAGCCGGGCTCGTCGTCTCTCACCCGGACACCCTAACAAGTTCCGCAACACATATTGCGCAACATGTCTTGCGCACTTAGTGTTGCGGACATGACCGGCTACCGACAGCTCGCCCGCAACCGTGACTTCACGGCGCTGTGGATCGGGCAGACCGCGTCCCAGCTCGGGAGCGCGGTCAGCATGTTCGTCTTCCCCCTGCTCGCCTTCGCGCTGACCGGCTCGACCCTCGCCGCGGCCGCTGCCGAGGCGCTGCACCTGCTCGGGCTGGTCGGCACCCTGCTCCCCGCCGGCGTCCTCGCGGACCGGGTCGACCGCCGCCTGCTGATGCGGGTCGCCAGCGGAGCCGGCGTCCTGCTCTACGGCTCGCTCGCGGTGGCCGGCCTCGCCGGAACCCTGGGCCTCCCGCACCTGCTGGTCGTCGCACTGCTCACCGGCGTCTCGGCCGGCGTCTTCATGCCGGCCGAGACCGCGGCGGTGCGGGCGGTGGTCACCACCGAGGAGCTGCCCACCGCGCTGAGCCAGAACCAGGCCCGTCAGCACGTGGCGTCGCTGCTGGGCGCACCGCTGGGCGGCCTGCTGTACGGCGTGACCCGCTGGTTGCCGTTCGCGGCGGACGCCCTGAGCTACCTGCTGTCCTTCGTGCTGCTCGGCCGGATCCGCACCGACCTCGCCCCACCCGCGCCGACCGGCCCGAGCCGCCGCGCCCGGGCGGACATCGCCCACGGCATGCGCTACACGTGGTCGCGCCCGTTTCTCCGGGTGCTGCTGGTCTGGTCGCCGCTGGTCAACCTGGTGATCAACGCGCTCTTCTTCGTCGCGATCCTGCGGCTCATCCAGGGCGGCTTCCCGCCGGTGCAGATCGGCCTCGTGGAGACGGCGGCGGGTGTCTCGGGCATCCTCGGCGCCCTCGTCGCGCCGTGGGTGATCGACCGCATCGCCACCGGCTGGCTGACCATCGTGACCACCTGGGCCTTCGTACCGCTGCTGGTCCCCCTGGCGCTCTGGAACCATCCCGCGGTCGTCGCCGCGGCCCTCGGGCTCGGCCTGTTCCTCAACCCGGCCGGCAACGCCGGCATCTCCTCCTACCGGATCGCGGTCACCCCGGACGCGCTCCAGGGCCGGGTGCAGTCGACGATGCAGTTCGTGTCGATGTCGGCGATGCCCCTGTCCCCCGTGCTGGCCGGCGCGCTGCTGACCGGCCTCGGCGGCACCGGTGCGATCGCCGTCCTCGGCGTCCTCACCGCACTCGTGGCCCTGATCCCCACCCTGAGCAGGAGCGTGCGCGCGGTGCCGCGACCGCACCGGTGGCGAGCCGAGATCGAGGCGGCCGCGCCCGCCCCGTCGTGAGCTGACCCAACCACCCTCGCGCCGCCGGCGGGTCACCTACCGTGGCAGCGGGGCCGGACGAGGGGGCCGGACGAGGGAGGGCACGATGACCCAGCCGCACGGGGCGCAGCACGTGCTGGTGCTCAACGCGGGCTCGTCCTCGGTGAAGTACCAGGTGGTCGACCCCGCCTCCGGCGCCGCGCCGGTGCACGGGCTGGTCGAGCGGATCGGCAGCGGCGGCGCCCGGATCACCCACACCGGGCCCGACGGCGAGCAGGAGCGCAACCTCGACGCCGACGACCACGCCGCCGCGCTCGCCGCCGTGCACGACCTGCTCGAGGAAGAAGGCGTCGAGGAGTCCCGCCTGCTCGCCGTCGGGCACCGGGTCGTCCACGGCGGGCCGCGCCTGGTCCGGGCCCACCTGGTCGACGACGACGTCCTGGCCGAGATCGAGCGCCTCGCCCGGCTCGCACCGCTGCACAACCCGCCCGCGGTCGCGGGGCTGCGCAGCGCCCGCGCGGCGTACCCCCACCTGCCGCAGGTGGCGGTCTTCGACACCGCGTTCTTCGCCGGGCTCCCCGCCACCGCGGCCACCTACGCCCTCGAGCGCGAGGTCGCCGACCGGGAGGAGATCCGCCGCTACGGCGCCCACGGCATCAGCCACGAGTACGTCGCGCGCGAGGCGGCGCGGTTCCTCGGGCGCGACCCCGCCGAGCTCGCCACGATCGTGCTGCACCTGGGCAACGGCGCCTCGGCCGCGGCGATCCGGGGCGGCCGGCCGGTCGAGACGTCCATGGGCCTCACCCCGCTCGAGGGCCTGGTGATGGGCACCCGTGCGGGCGACCTGGACCCGGGGATCCTGCTGCACCTGATGCGGCACGGGGGCCTGGACCTCGACGGTCTCGAGGACCTGCTGCACCACCGCTCGGGGCTGCAGGGCCTGGCCGGCCGGCACGACTTCCGCGACCTGCTCGCCGCGGTCGACGGCGGCGACGAGGACGCGCGCACGGCGTACGACGTCTACTGCCACCGGCTGCGGAAGTATCTCGGCGCCTACCTGGCCGTGCTCGGCGGTGCCGACGTGCTCGTCTTCACCGCCGGCATCGGGGAGCACGTGGCGCGGCTGCGCGCCGACAGCCTCGCCGGCCTCGAGAGCCTCGGCATCGAGGTCGACCCCGCCCGCAACGAGGCGGGCGACTCCGGGGCGCGCCGGATCTCGACCGACGCCTCCCCCGTCACCGTGCTGGTCGTCCCCACCAACGAGGAGCTGTCCATCGCCCGGCAGGCGGTCGCGCTCCTGTCGCCCCGGTGACCCGTTCGAGAGCCCTCACAGTCAGAGGAAGCTGCCGGGGGTGGCCGTGGTCGAGGGCGAGCGTCCGTGGCCCGGCTCGGAGCGTTCGCTCCAGCGCCACTCGCGCACCTCGGGCAGGTCGTCGCCGTGCTCCCGGGTCCACTGCCGGGCCCGGCGCCGGATGTCGCCCATCTCCTGGCGCAGCAGCGCGGCCCGGGACCCGAGCGAGGGGACCCGGTCGATGACGTCCATGACCAGGTGGAACCGGTCGATCTCGTTCATCATCACCATGTCGAAGGGCGTGGTGGTGGTGCCCTCCTCCTTGTAGCCGCGCACGTGCAGGTTGGCGTGGTTGCGGCGCCGGTAGGTCAACCGGTGGATCAGCCACGGGTAGCCGTGGTAGGCGAAGATCACCGGCTTGTCGACCGTGAACAGGGTGTCGAAGTCGCGGTCGCTCAGGCCGTGCGGGTGCTCCTTCTCGTCCTGCAGCCGCATCAGGTCGACCACGTTGACGAAGCGGATCCGCAGCTCGGGCAGGTGCTCGCGCAGGATCGAGACCGCGGCGAGCGCTTCCAGCGTGGGCACGTCGCCGGCGCAGCCGATGACGACGTCGGGATCGCCCTCGTCGTTGGACGCCCAGTCCCAGATGCCGACCCCGCGGGCACAGTGCAGGTCGGCGGCCTCGGCGTCGAGCCAGTCGAAGACAGGCTGCTTGCCGGCGACCACGACGTTGACGTAGTGCTCGCTCTGCAGGCAGTGCTGCATGGTCGACAGGAGCGTGTTGGTGTCCGGCGGCAGGTAGACCCGGACCACCTCGGCCTTCTTGTTCACGACGTGGTCGATGAAGCCGGGGTCCTGGTGGGAGAAGCCGTTGTGGTCCTGGCGCCACACGTGCGAGCTCAGCAGGTAGTTCAGGCTGGAGATCCGCGGACGCCAGGCCAGGTCGCGGGTGGTCTTGAGCCACTTGGCGTGCTGGTTGAACATCGAGTCGACCAGGTGGATGAACGCCTCGTAGCAGTTGAACAGGCCGTGCCGCCCGGTGAGCAGGTAGCCCTCCAGCCAGCCCTGGCAGGTGTGCTCGGAGAGGATCTCCATCACCCGGCCGGAGTGCGCGAGGTGCTCGTCCACGTCGCGGATCTCCCCCGCGAACACCTTGTCGGTCACCTCGTAGACCGCGTCGAGGCGGTTGGAGGCGGTCTCGTCGGGCCCGAAGATCCGGAACGTCGTGTCGTTGTCGCGCACCACGTCGACCAGGTAGCGCCCGAGCACCCGGGTCGGCTCGTGGATGGAGCCGCCGGGCTCGGCCACCTCCACCGCATGGTCGCGGAAGTCGGGCAGCCGCAGCGGCACCCGCAGCAGGCCGCCGTTGGCGTGCGGGTTCGCACTCATCCGGCGCCGGCCGGTCGGTGCCTGGGCGCGGATCTCCTCGATCGGCACGCCGTCGATGCCGAAGAGCTCCTCGGGACGGTAGGACCGCATCCACTCCTCGAGCAGGCGGCGGTGGTGGTCGTTCTCGCGGGTCTCCGCGAGCGGGACCTGGTGGGCCCGCCAGGTCCCCTCGACCTGCTTGCCGTCGAGCGTGGCCGGTCCGGTCCAGCCCTTGGGGGTGACCAGCAGGATCATCGGCCAGGGACGGCGTACGACGTCCTGCCCGTCGCGGGCCGCTTCGCGTGCCTCTGCCTGGATCGCCCGGATGCCGTCGTGGGCCCGGTCCATCGCGGCGGCCAGCTGCCGGTGCACCGAGCGCGGGTCGTCCCCCTCGACGGTGAGCACCTCGTGGCCGTAGCCGCGCAACAGGCTCTCGAGCTCCTCGCGCGGGATCCGCGCCGGCACCGTGGGGTTGGCGATCTTGTAGCCGTTGAGGTGCAGGATCGGCAGCACCGCCCCGTCGTGGACGGGGTCGACGAACTTGTTGGCGTGCCAGGACGCGGCCAGCGGGCCGGTCTCGAACTCCCCGTCGCCGACCACGGCCGCGACGACGAGGTCGGGGTTGTCCATCGCCGCGCCGTAGGCGTGCGAGAGGACGTAGCCGAGCTCGCCACCCTCGTGGATCGAGCCCGGGGTCTCCGGCGCGACGTGGCTCGGGATCCCGCCCGGGAACGAGAACTGCCGGAACAGCGACCGCATGCCCTCGCGGTGGTAGCCGACGGCCGGGTAGACCTCGCTGTAGGTCCGCTCGAGCCAGGCGTTGGCCACCGCGGCCGGACCTCCGTGCCCCGGCCCGGCGAGGAAGATCGCCTCGACGTCGCGCTCACGGATCAGCCGGTTCAGGTGGGTGTAGACGAGGTTCAGGCCGGGCGTGGTGCCCCAGTGGCCCAGCAGCCGGGGCTTGATGTCCTCGGCCACCAGCGGCCGGTCGAGGAGCGGGTTGTCGAGCAGGTAGATCTGCCCGACCGCGAGGTAGTTGGCCGCCCGGAACCACTGGTCGAGCCGGTCCACCTCGGACTCGTCGAGGACGGTCGGCGGGCCGGCTGTCAGCGCACTGGTCATGGTGCTGGTCGTGCTGCTGGGCATGCGGAACTCTCCTCCGTGGCGGCGGTCCGGGCCACCGTCGCACGGCACGCCCACCCCGGGCAGGGGCCGAAGGTCGCGGGGTCGGGGGTCAGAGGTCGTCCAGCCGGCACAGGTGCGTCGCGCACAGCTCACTGAGGTTGGGCGGGATCACTGCTCTGGCCGCGCACTCGCTTCTCCGGCGAGAATCGGCGAGGACGATCTGAAACCCCAGATCAACGGGTAGATGCCGAGCCCAAGCTCCCAGATGAACTCAGGGATGGTGGCGATGCCCTGCAGGGCGCTGTTCGGGCGGCCGCCGTCGAACATCACGAAGATCCCCGAGAGGATGATCAGCGGACCTCCCACGAGCCCGAACATCGCGAGGCGGCGCGGCACGAGCTCAGAGGTGTACATCAGATAGCCGAGGATGAGCCCGTTCCCCCAACCGACCATGAAGCCAGGGCCCAACAGGAACGTCCAGTCCTTGAGCGCGGCGAGCGTGTAGGCGATCGCACCCTCCTCGCCGCCCGCGTCCTGCTGCGACAGCGTCACGATGCACAGCACCGCGAGAATGCCGACGAGGATGAACGTGCACTCGACGATGCGCGCCGTCACATAGCCGAGGGAAAGTATGTGGTTCTGCCGCTTGAGCAGCGGATACACCACGACCGCCGTCGCGATGTTCGCGATGATCAGGAGCAGTTCCAGCAACGCTCCGAAGTAGATGCGGCTGTCGGAGCCGCCGTTGGCGACGTAACCGACGGGGTCGTCGAGCACGGGCTGGAAGAGGAGGAGCGCCGGGATCGAGGTGGCGAAGGTGATGAGGTACAGCAGCCCGAAGGCGAAGGAGATCCTTCTGGTCGAGCTCACGATTCGCTCCATGCGTCGAGGTGGCAAGGAACGCAATCGTCGTCCCTTCTCACCCGATTGATTCAGGGGCTGCCGTCCTCTCACTCTTTCTCGGTAGGGCCGCAGGCTCGGCGATGGGCTGCCGACTGGATGGTTTCTGTCAGACGCCTCGTTGCCGGACCTGGAGGTCGCCGAGGATCTCCAGCGTCCGCGCCCAGGCGTCCGACTCCGGGTCGATGACGGTGAAGTGGTCGCCGTCGACCGCCACGAGCTCGGCCCGCGCCCCCGCGGCCCGGGCCGCAGCGACGTACGCCTCGGACTGGCCGATCGGGACGATGTCGTCGTCCCGGCCGTGCACGCACCACAGGGGTACGTCGAGCGGGAGCTGTCGCGTGGGGTCCGCCGGGTCGTCGCCGGGGCCGGGAGGGTGGCCGAGGAATGCCTCGACGGCACCGCCGCCGAGCCCGTCGTCGTAGGCCGTGCGCAGGTCGAGCACCCCGGCCTGCGAGACCACGGCCGTGACGTCGACCCCGCCGGCCCACTGCTCGAAGCGGCCCCGGGAAGCGGCCCAGGCAGCGAGGTGGCCGCCTGCCGAGTGTCCGAGGGTCACCACCGTGGACAGGTCGAGGTCGAGGTCCTTGAGCTTGTCGATCCCGGCGGCCACGTCGTCCAGGGTGGCGGGCGCTCCCCCGCCCCCGCCCGGACCGCTGCCGACCCGGCGGTACTCCAGGTTCCAGGCCGCCCACCCCGCCGCGGCCAGGTCGGTCGCCAGCGGCCGGCCCAGCGAGAGGTCGTAGGCCGACTTCCAGAAGCCTCCGTGGATGACGACCACGACCCCGTGGGGCGTGCGGTCGGGGAGGTGGAGCTCGCCGAACTGGCTCGGGTCGTCGCCGTAGGCGACCGTGTCCTCGGGATCCTTCACGGGGGCATCCTCTCCACAGGCCGCGAGCGCGACACCGAGCAGGCCGAGACCGGGCAACGCGAGGAAGCGCCGCCGGTCCATGGGACCGCGCTCAGCCGAGCGCGGCCGGCAGGGTGGCGACCCAGGCCTCGCGGACGGTCGCGATCGGCACGGTGAACTGTCCGTCGACGACCAGGTCGCTGCCGCCGGTCACACCGAGCTCGGTGAGCGCGACCCCGTGGCGCTCCGCGAGCGCCCCGAGCCGGTCGGCGTCGCCGGCGGGCACGGTCACGACGGCGCGTGCGGCCGACTCGGCGAACAGCCCGACGAAGGCATCGCCGGGCACCGTCACGGTGACCCCGACGTCGTGGCGCAGGGCGGCCTCGACCAGGGTCTGCGCGAGACCGCCGTCGGAGAGGTCGTGGGCGCTGGTGATCAGCCCGACGGCCTCGTGCAGCAGCTCCGCGAGCGACTTCTCGGCGGCGAGGTCGACGCGCGGCGGCAGCCCACCGAGGTGGCCGTGCACGACGTGGGCCCACTCGGAGCCGGACAGCTCCTCGCGGCTCTCCCCGAGCAGGAAGACGCGCTCGCCGGCGACGCTCCAGGCCGAGGGGGTGCGGCGGGTGACGTCCTCGATCACGCCGAGCACCGCGACGACCGGGGTCGGCAGGATCGCCGTCTCACCGGTCTGGTTGTAGAGGCTGACGTTGCCGCCGGTGACCGGGATGCCGAGCTCGAGGCAGGCGTCCTTCAGGCCCCGGCACGCCTCCGCGAACTGCCACATCACGTCGGGGTCCTCGGGGGAGCCGAAGTTCAGGCAGTCCGAGATCGCCAGCGGGACCGCGCCGCCGGTGGCGACGTTGCGGTAGGACTCGGCCAGCGCGAGCTGCGCGCCGGCGTACGGGTCGAGCTTGGCGAACCGGCCGTTGCAGTCGGTCGAGACCGCGACGCCGAGGTTGGTCTCCTCGTCGACGCGGACCATGCCGCTGTCGGAGGGCTGGGCCAGGACGGTGTTGCCGCGGACGTAGCGGTCGTACTGGTCGGTGATCCAGGACTTGTCACAGAGGTTCGGGCTCGCGACCAGGCGGAGCAGGGTCTCGCGCAGGTCCTCGCCGGTCTGCGGGCGGGCCAGCTTCTCGGCGACGTCGGCCTGGAGCGCGTCCTGCCAGGACGGGCGCGCGAACGGCCGGTGGTACGTCGGTCCGTCGTGCGCGACGCTGCGCGGCGGCACGTCGACGACGCGCTCGCCGTGCCAGTCGATGTGGAGGCGGCCGGTCTCGGTGACCTCGCCGACCACGGTGGCGTCGACGTCCCACTTGGCGCAGATCGCCAGGAACGCCTCGACGTCGTGGGGCTCGACGACCGCCATCATCCGCTCCTGGGACTCGCTCATCAGGATCTCCTCGGGCGCCAGCGAGGAGTCGCGGAGCGGGACCCGGTCGAGCTCGACGTGCATCCCGCCGTCGCCGGCGGACGCCAGCTCGGAGGTGGCGCAGGACAGGCCCGCACCGCCGAGGTCCTGGATGCCGGCGACCAGGCCGGCCGCGAAGATCTCGAGCGTGCACTCGATGAGCAGCTTCTCCATGAACGGGTCGCCGACCTGGACGCTGGGCCGCTTGGCCGGGCCGGTGGCCTCGAAGGTCTCGGACGCGAGGATGCTGACGCCGCCGATGCCGTCGCCGCCGGTCTTCGCGCCGTAGAGGATGACCTGGTTGCCGACGCCGCTCGCCTTGGCGAGGTGCAGGTCCTCGTGGCGAAGCACGCCGACGCAGAGCGCGTTGACCAGCGGGTTGCCGAGGTAGGTCTCGTCGAAGACGGCCTCGCCGCCGATGTTGGGCAGGCCCAGGCAGTTGCCGTAGTGGCCGACACCCTCCACGATCCCGGGCAGCACCCGGTGGGTGTCGGGGGCGTCGAGCGGGCCGAACCGGAGCGGGTCCATCACGGCGACCGGGCGAGCGCCCATCGCGAGGATGTCGCGGACGATGCCGCCGATCCCGGTCGCGGCACCCTGGTGCGGCTCGACGTACGACGGGTGGTTGTGCGACTCGACCTTGAACGTGACGGCGTAGCCCTGGCCGATGTCGATGACGCCGGCGTTCTCGCCGATGCCGGCCAGCATCTTGCCGGCGGGGGTCTCCTGCGGGATCTCGGAGAACTGCTTGAGGTGCACCTTCGAGGACTTGTAGGAGCAGTGCTCGCTCCACATGACGGAGTACATCGCCAGCTCCGAGCTCGTCGGGCGGCGGCCGAGGATCTCGCGGATCCGCTGGTACTCGTCGGCCTTCAGGCCGAGGTCGGCCCAGGGCTGCTCGCGCTGCGGGTCCTCCGAGGCGACGGCAACGGTGTCGAGGGCGGGCTTGACGGGCGGGGGCGTCGTCTCGGGCACGGCGCCAATCTACCGGCGGACCGCACCGGCCCCCGACCCGGCGTGGGGACTGGACGCAGGGGGCGACCGGCTGCCCTCAGCGCAGCAGGCCGTCGGCGACGACCTCGAGCAGCGGACGGACCGCACTGACCGGCCGGTCGGCGTTGTCCGCCACGGTCGCCACGCCGCCGACGAGCTGGCAGATCTGGACGGCGTCCACGTCCGCGCGCAGGGCGCCGTCGGCCTCGAGCCGGTCGATCACGCGCTGGCTGGCCGCCGTGAGGACCTGGCACTTGCTCACGATCGGGGAGTCGGGATCACCCATCGCGGAGGTGATCTTCGCGGGGCCGCCCTTGTGCACCGAGATCAGCGAGGCGTAGGTCTCGAACCACCCGATCAGCAGGTCGCGGTCCGGGCCCTCGAAGGTCAGCGCCTTCTCCGTCTCCTCGTTCACCCGCTGCACCCAGCTCTGCATGATCGCGTCGAGCAACGCGTCCCGGTTGGGGAAGTGCCGGTAGAGCGTGCCCGCACCGACGCCCGCGCGCTTGGCGATCTCGTCCAGGGACGCGTCGTACCCGTGCTCGCGGAAGACGTCGCGCGCGACCTCGACAATCCGGTCGCGATTGCGCTTCGCGTCGGCACGCATGCACTCACCCCTTGCTAAACGGAGATAGTCTCCGCTACTCTCGGATCACGAACCGGAGTCATTCTCCGCTAAGTCTACGGTCGGTCGCAAGACCAGAACAGGACTGATCTCCCATGCCTTCTTCCATGCTCTCGCGCGCCCTGAACCGGGACGACCTCCCCTCCGACCTGCCGCCGGACGCGGGCCGGGCCGCCACCGGCATCGCGATCGTGCTCGTCGCCCAGCTCATGCTCGTGCTCGACGCCACCGTGGTGAACGTCGCCCTCCCCCGCATCGACACCGACCTCGGCTTCGGCCCGGCGTCACTGTCGTGGGTGCTCAATGCCTACACACTGGCCTTCGGGGGCCTCCTGCTGCTCGGCGGCCGCCTCGGCGACGTGTTCGGTCGGCTCCGGGCCTTCGAGGTCGGCCTGACCGTCTTCACCCTGGGCTCCGCGCTCGGTGGCCTCGCCCAGACGCCTGGCCAGCTGGTCGCGGCCCGCACGCTCCAGGGCGTCGGCGCCGCGCTCGCCGCCCCGAGCGTGCTCGCGCTGCTCACGACGAGCGCCCCCGACGAGGCCGCGCGCAACCGTGCGTTCGCCCTGTTCGGCGCCGTCTCCTCCGGCGGCGCCTCGATCGGGTTGCTGCTCGGCGGCCTGCTCACCGACGTCGGGTCCTGGCGCTGGACGCTGTTCATCAACGTCCCGCTCGGACTCGCGGTCCTGGTCCTCGCCCGCCGTTTCGTGGCCGAGACCCAGCGCCGGCCGGGCAGCTTCGACGTCGTCGGCGCGGTGAGCGCCACCCTCGGTGCGGTGTCGCTGGTCTGGGCACTGATCGGCACCCCCGAGCACGGTTGGACCTCGGCCCGGACCCTCGGCGGGTTCGCGCTCGGCCTGGCCCTGCTCGCGCTCCTGGCCCGCACGGAGGTGCGGCACCCGCACCCGATGGTTCAGCCGCACCTGGTGCGCAACCGCAGCCGGGTCGCCGCCCTCGCGGTGATGGCGCTCGTGATCGGCGCCAACCTGTCGATGTTCTTCCTGGTCGTGCAGTACGTCCAGCGGGTCCTCGGCTTCGGCCCGCTCGCCGCGGGCGTGGCGTTCCTGCCGTTCAGCCTGGGCATCTTCGCCATCTCGCGGGTCAGCCCTCGGCTGATGGCCAGGTTCGGCGCCCGGACCATGCTCATGGTCGGCACGGCCGCGTTGACACTGGGCTACGCCTGGCTCAGCACCATCGGGACCACCGACACCTACTTCGCGGCGGTCTTCGGACCGATGGTGATCGCCGGCCTGGCGACCGGGTTGGTGTTCATGCCGCTGACGGCGACCGTCCTCGCCGGGGTCGAGCCCGAGCACGCCGGATCTGCCTCTGGTCTGCTGCAGACCACGCAGCAGCTCGGCAGCGCGGTGGGCGTCGCCGCGATCGTCTCGGTGTACGCCGCCGGCGCGGTGCCCGGCGAGTTCGTCCCGGGCGTGCAGGCGGCGTTCCTCACCTCGGCCACGTTCTCGCTGGTCGCCCTCGTGGTGGCCACGGTGGCGCTGCGCCCCCGGCGCAGCTTGGTGACCGAGGCCGCCGAGGAGGTCGCACTGGCCGACGCGGCCTGACCCCGAGACCCACGCCGGGTCGGCGCAGTGGTGCCCCCACGGCTGCGTCGGCCCGGCTACTCGTAACGCACCAGCACGGCCACCTCCGCGGTGGCGGCCCGGCGGGCGGCCACCGCGGCCAGGCAGGCGGTGACCACCACGGCCAGGGGCGGCACCAGGGCGACGACCGTCCACGACGGATCCTGCGAGATGCCGGGCCCCATGCCGATCTGCGCACCCACGGCGTCGTTGGCCGCGCCGCTGATCAGCCACCCGAGCGGCAGCCCCACGACGACCGCGAGGAGCGCCAGCACGACGCCGCCCGTGGTCACGACGCTGACCGCCTGCCGGGGCGTGAAGCCCACGGCGCGGAGGACGGCGAGGTCGCGGGCCCGCTGCCGGACCACCAGCGCCAGCGTGGAGGCGAGGTTGGCCAGGGCCACCAGGATCACCAGGCCGCTGATCAGGTCCACCGCGAGCAGGAACGGGTCCACGACCTCGGCGTCCTCGCGCGGCACGGCCTCGACGCGTGCCGCGGTGCCGAGCTCCTGCCGCAGCGAGGCGGCCACCGCGGTGCGCCCGGCGCCGGGTTCCAGCCGGAGCCGGTAGGAGTCCGGCCGGGCGCGCGGGTCCAGGGCGGTGACGTCGGCGAACGGGAACATCAGCATCTCCCCCGCCTCCTCGGCCTCGGAGTACCAGCCGACGATCGTGAGCCTCAGCGGACGGTTCTCGACCCGGATGTCGATCGTGTCGCCCACCTCGACCCCGAACCGCTGCAGGAAGCCGTAGCCGGTCACGGTCTCGCCCCGGCGCTGGATCATCCGGCCCTCGCGCACCACGAACCCGGCGTGCGCCACGTCGCCGCCGACCGCGTTGGCCAGGAACTGCTCCTCGCCCAGCGCCGCGTCGGTGCCGGTCTCGGTGAACCAGGACGCGACGCCGGGCTCCGCGTCGAGGGCCCGCGGAACCGCCGACCGAGAGGCCGCGTCGTCGGGGAAGACCCGGATCTCCTCGGGCTCCCCGGTGATGGCGGGGTCGCCGATCACGCTGTCGATGGTGCTGACGAAACCCGCGGTCACGACCACGCCCACGACCGCGACGGCCAGCGCGAGCGCCGTCATCGTGGCCCGCGCCGGCTGGGCGAAGGCGTCCCGCAGCCCGGCCACCGCAACCGGGCCGAGGCCGAGTCGCTCGCCCGCCGCCGCCAGTCGCGACCGGTGCCCCCGGGCGGGTGGCACCGGCGCCAGCGCGATGGTCGTCGGGACCCGGCCGGCGCGGCGCGCGGGAAACACGGTCGCCACCACGACGAGCGCCTCCACCACGAGCAGCGTGATCAGCAGGGCGAGCGGGTCGAACACCGGACCGGCGCTGCCGAGCACCTCCGCCACCTGCAGCTGCAGCTTGCCGGCCAGCAGGCCGCCCAGCAGCCACCCGGCGACGACACCGGCCGCAGCCACGACGCTGTGGGCGAGCACGACGGCCGCGGTGACCTGGCCCGGCGTGACGCCGACGGCCTTCAGCAGGCCGATGTCGCGGCGGCGAGCCAGGACGCGGGTCGCGACCGATCCGGCCACCACGACGGCGGCGGCGACCATGACGAAGCCGCCGAGCACCCGCAGGAACGTCCCGAAGATGCTGCCGGCGCGCAGGGCGTCGGTCCGGGTGTCCTGCCAGTCGCTGGTGCCGACGGCGCCGGCGACCTCGGAGACGAAGGCCTCGGTCGCGCCCGGGTCCTTCAGCCGGAGGAAGACCGTCCGGGCCGTGGCGCCCGGCGCGAGGGGCTCGAACCCGGCCGGGTCCACCCACACCGTGGCGTCGCCGTCGGGATAGAAGGTGTCGCGCAGGTTGACCGCCTGGCCGACCACGGTGACGGTCACCGCCTGCCCGCCCTGGCGCACGGTGAGCCGCTCCCCGAGGTCGATCCCCTCGTCGAGCGCGAAGGCCCGGTCGACGACGGCCTCGTCCGCGGCACCGGCGCGCACCCAGCGCCCCTCGCGGAGCAACGGCTCGGCGATGGTCGGACGGTCCCGGTCCCCCATCGCCAGCACGACCGTCTCGCCGACCAGCCGGTCCCCGCGGGTCACCTCGACCCCGAAGGCGACGTCGTACGCCGCGCTCCTGGCGGCCACCCGGTCGTCGGCCGCCACCCGCCGCAGCGCGGCCTGGTTCGCGGAGGTGATCGTGACGTGGGCCCCGTGCGACTCCGCGAACGCGTCGTCCCAGCGGCTGCCCGCCTGCTGCTGGGTCGACAGCCCGGCGACGATGGCCGCGGAGGCGAGCGTGACCACCGCCAGCAGGACCAGCATCGCGCGCAGCCGACGCCCCCGGATCTCCGGCGTGACGAGCGCGGCCAGCGCCGACAGGCGCATCAGGTCACCGGCTGCCCGGCTCGGCCAGCAGTGACTCGACCGGGAGGGCGTGCCGGTCGGCCGCGGCGAACCGGCCGTCCTCCATCACCAGCAACCGGTCCGCTGCCGCCGCCACCCGGGGGTCGTGGGTGACCATCACGATCGTCTGGCCCGCGGCGTGCTGCCGCGCCAGCAGGCCCAGCACCTGGCGCGCCGCCGCGGTGTCGAGGTTGCCCGTGGGCTCGTCGGCGAGGAGCACACCCGGCTCGTTGGCGAGGGCGCGCGCGAGGGCCACCCGCTGCTGCTCCCCGCCCGACAGCTGGGACGGCAGTGCCCGGTCGAGGTCCGCCAGGCCCACCTCGGCGAGCAGCGTGTGCCGGCGCTTGCGTGCCTCCTGGCGACCCCGGCCGACCAGGAGCATGGGGAGCTCCACGTTCTCGGCGACCGTCATGTCCTGGACCAGGTTGAAGAACTGGAAGACGTAGCCGACGCGGTCCCGACGCAGCACGGCTCGCCGGCCCTCCGAGAGCCGGGCCAGGTCCTCCCCGTCGATCACCACGCTGCCGTCGTCGGCGAGGTCGAGGCCACCGAGCAGGTGCAGCAGCGTCGACTTGCCGCAACCACTCGGGCCCATGATGGCCAGCCACTCGCCGGCTTCGACGTCCAGGTCGAGACCGCGCACGGCGCGGGTCTCCCGCGCGCCGCTGCGGTAGGTCTTGGCCACTCCCCGACACCGCACGATGTGGTCCGGGCCGGCCTCGCGGCCCCTGGTCACGCTCACAGCCACCACCCCCGTGCCGTTCCAGGCCCGCATGAGGTGCCGGGGCCCGTCTCGAGTCTCGGACGGCCCGCCCGTTCCTCGACAGAGCCGAAGGGCCCGCGGGGGAATTACAGATCTGTAGTTCGCTGCAACTGCTGTTACGGGTGTGACTCGTGAGGCTATGGTGACGGGGCTCCGCCAACCGCACGACCCACTTTCCCTTGGAGAACGCCATGTCCCGCCCGGCCTCCCGGACCGTCCGCGCCACGATCCTCAGCCTGGTGGTGGGCCTGCTCGCCAGCCTCTCCCTGGGCTCCCTCGCCGCACCGGCACAGGCGGACGGGAACGTGGCGACGCCCGGGGACTTCACCGGCTACGGCTTCGACCAGTGCCTCGCGCCGACCCAGCAGGCGATGAACGCCTGGCTCAACCACTCGCCGTTCCTGTCGGTGGGCATCTACATCTCCGGCGACTCGCGCGCCTGCCGCAACCAGCCCAACCTCACCGCGACGTGGGTGCGCAAGCAGCTGGCCAAGGGCTGGCGGCTGCTGCCGATCACCCTGGGCCCGCAGGCCTCGTGCCAGCCGCGGTTCCCCCGCTACGGCGACGACGAGACGATCAAGCCGAACCCGGGCACCAGGAAGGTCTACCGCGCGGCCCGCAAGCAGGGCGTCGCCGAAGCGACCAAGACCGTCGGGGTGGCCCAGTCGCTGGGCCTCGTCGCGGGCAGCACCATGTGGTACGACCTGGAGGGCTTCGACTCCGGCAACACCGACTGCCGTGAGTCCGCGCTGTCCTTCCTGAGCGCCTGGACCCGGCGGATCCACGAGCTCGGCTACGTCTCCGGCGTCTACTCCAGTGCCTCCTCGGGCATCGCGATGCTCGACAACGCCCGGGTCAACCGGCCCGGCCAGTTCAACCTGCCCGACCAGATCTGGCTGGCCCGCTGGGACGGCGTGGCGAACACCTCGACGTCGTACCTGCGCGAGGACGGCTGGCGCCCCCACGCCCGGGTGAAGCAGTACCAGGGCGGCCACGACGAGACCTGGGGCGGCGTGCGGATCAACATCGACCGCAACTTCCTCGACGTCGGTCGCGGCTCGTGGGCGGCGACCGAGACGCACTGCAAGGGCGTCTTCGTGAGCTACCCCAACTACGCCGGGGTGAGGCCGCCGACCGAGACCCGGACCCCCGACGCCGGGCAGGTCCAGGCCCTCCAGTGCCTGCTCAAGGAGCACGGCGCCTACGCCGGCAACATCAACGGCAGCTACAACGACGCCACCATCGCCGCCGCGAACGCCTGGCAGGAGGGGCACGGCTTCGACGTCACCCGGACCTGGACCCGGCGGAACTGGATGTCGCTGCTCATCGACGGTGTGCGCCCGGTGCTCAAGTTCGGCTCGGCCGGCGAGGCGGTACGCCGCGTGCAGCGCACACTCAACGCGGCCAGTCCGAAGTCCCAGCTGACGGTGAACGGCATCTTCGACGGCGCGACCACGTCCGCGCTACGCACCTGGCAGGAGAAGGTCGGGATCGAGACCTCCGGCGTCGTCGCCGGCGGGAGCTGGACCGGGCTGCGAACCGGGCTGCGCTGACCCCCGCGCCCTGACCCGGCGTGGGGGACTACTCCACGCAGAACTCGTTGCCCTCGGGATCCGCCATGACCACCAGGTCGGGTCCGTCCCGGACCACGCGCGCTCCCAGGCCGGTCAGGCGCTGGACCTCGTCCTGCACGGGACCGGGCGCGCGGAGGTCGAAGTGCAGGCGGTTCTTCGCGACCTTGGGTTCCGGCACCGCCTGGAACCACATGTTGGGCCCGCCCCACCCGGCGGCCTCGACGTACGCCTTGTCGCGGGTCGCGTCCTCGTCGACGTTCGATCCCAGGGCTTCGGCCCAGAACTGCGCCAGGACAAGGGCGTCGGCGCAGTCGAAGGTCACGGACTTGATGAAGGCCGGCATGGCTCGAGCCTACGGAGCCGAGGCGGCGTGAAGTTCCCCGGAAGAACCGCCGAGTCGGCGTGAAGTTCCCGTAACCGGGAACTTCACGCCGGCTCGGCACTGATCTGGGGGAACTTCACGCCGCCTCGGCATGGTCCAGACAGTCAGCCGGCAGGCGGGCCGACGAGCAGTGCCACACCGGTGAGGGCGGCGACGGCGACGAGCCCGGCCAGCGCCCCCTGGAACGGGTTGCGCAGCAGCCAGGCGACCGGCCGGTCGAGGCCCGTCCCGGGCTCGGAGTCCACCAGACGCCAGCGCGGCGCGAGCGCGTCACGCTTCTCGGCGTGCCGGTCGAACCAGACGGTCATGAACGGCGGGACGGCCGAGAGGAGCCCCAGCGCCAGCCGCCCGAGCGTCCACCGCTGGTCGACGTACACCAGCAGGGTCACCAGGCAGTAGGCGATGAACACGACGCCGTGCACCATCCCGAAGACCCGGACGGCGAGGTCGGTGGTCTCGGTGACGTACTTGAGGAACATGCCGGTGAGCAGCAGCGCCCAGGTGACGGCCTCGGCGATCGCGACCCGGCGGAACAGGGTCAGTGGACTCATGCGAACGACGCCTCGACGAGGCCGGTGAAGAAGCCGAGCCCCTGGGTGCCGGCGCCGGTGAGGTCCTCGACCGCGTGCTCGGGGTGCGGCATCAGCCCGACCACGTTGCCGCGCGCGTTGGTGATGCCGGCGATGTCGCGCAGCGAGCCGTTCGGGTTGACCTCCAAGTAGCGGGCCACGACCTGGCCCTCCCCCTCGAGCCGGTCGAGGGTCTCGACGTCGGCGACGTAGCCCCCCTCACCGTTCTTCAGCACGACCGTGATCTCCGCGCCCTGGTCGTACGACGACGTCCACGGCGTGCGGTTGTTCTCGATCCGGAGCAGCTGGTCGCGGCAGACGAACTTGCGGTGGTCGTTGCGGATCAGCGCACCCGGCAGCAGGTGCGACTCGCAGAGGATCTGGAAGCCGTTGCAGATGCCGAGCACCGGCATCCCCCGCTCGGCGGCCTCGATGACCTCGGCCATCACCGGGGAGAACCGGGAGATGGCGCCGCAGCGCAGGTAGTCGCCGTACGAGAAGCCGCCCGGCAGCACGATCGCGTCCACGCCCTTGAGGTCGTGGTCGCCGTGCCACAGCGCGACGGCCTCGTTGCCGCCGATGCGGACCGCGCGCTGCGCGTCCACGTCGTCGAGCGAGCCCGGGAAGGTGACGACGCCGACCTTCACGCGGAGGTCCCCTCGATGGCGGAGACGGGCGTCTCGAGGGCGACGGTGAAGTCCTCGATGACCGGGTTGGACAGCAGGGTCGCGGCCATCTGGCGCACCTGGTCCAGGATCTCGTCGGTCAGCTCCCCCTCGATCTCGAGCTCGAACCGCTTGCCCTGACGGACGTCGACGACGCCCTGGAACCCCAGCCGGGGCAGCGCACCGAGGACGGCCTTGCCCTGGGGGTCGAGGATCTCGGGCTTGGGCATGACGTCTACGACGACTCGGGGCACGAAGGGCTCCTCGTGAGGGGGAGGGTGGATGCGAGGCCATCCTAGGAGACCTCGGGCAGACTGTGGACATGAGCATGTCCTCCGGGATGAACCCCGCCTCCCCCCTGAAGCTGGCGTTCCCGCAGTCGCTCGCGGTGTACGACGACTATGCCGCTGCGCAGCGCGCGGTCGACTACCTCTCCGACCAGAAGTTCCCGGTCCAGCAGTGCATGATCGTCGGCACCGACCTCAAGCGCATCGAGCGGATCACCGGGCGCCTCACCAACGGCCGCGTGGCGCTCGGCGGGCTGCTGTCGGGCCTCTGGCTCGGCCTCTTCATCGGCCTGGTCTTCGCCCTCTTCACCGACAGCAACGCCCTGGGCACCACCGTGGCCACCATGCTCTTCGGTGGGCTCTTCGGCGTCATCTGGGCGCTCGTGGGCTACGCCGCCACCCGGGGCAAGCGCGACTTCTCGTCGATCACCCAGGTCGTGGCCACCCGCTACGAGGTGCTCGTCGAGCACAAGGTCGCCGCCCGGGCCCGCGAGCTGCTGTCCCAGCTGCCCGGCGCCACGCCCGACCCGTTCGCCTGAGCGGTTCCCCGCCCCGCGGTTTCATCAAGGTATGTCGCCGAACCCACAGTTCCCACGGTGAATTCGCCGTGGGAACTGTGGGTTGCTCTGCATACCTTGATGAAACTGCGGGGCGCGAGCCCTACTTCCCGAGCTCGCGCTTGAGGATCTTGCCGGTGGCGGTCATCGGGAGCGAGGGCACGATCTCGACCGAGCGGGGGTACTTGTAGTTGGCCATCTGCTCCTTGCCCCAGGCCACCAGCTCGGCCGGGGTCACCGTGGCGCCGTCGTTGAGGATGACGTACGCCTTGATCTCCTCGCCGTGGCTCTCGTCGGGTACGCCGATGACCGCGGCGAGCGAGACGTCCGGGTGGGTGAGCAGGACCTCCTCGATCTCGCGCGGGTACACGTTGAAGCCGCCCCGGATGATCATGTCCTTGGACCGGTCGACGATGTAGTACCAGCCGTCCTCGTCGCGCCGGCCCAGGTCACCGGAGCGGAACCAGCCGTCGCGGATGACCTCGTCGGTCGCCTCGCGCCGCTGGTAGTAGCCCTTCATGATGTTGTGGCCCTTGATGGCGATCTCACCCACCGCGTCCGGGCCGTCCTCGACCTCGTCCCAGCTGTCGGCCTGGAGCAGCTTCATCTCCACGCCCGGGATCGGCGTGCCGATCGAGCCGGGCCGCGCCGGCTCGCCGTACGGCGAGAAGCTGGCGACCGGCGAGGTCTCGGAGAGGCCGTAGCCCTCGAGGATCGTGACGCCGAACTTCTTCTGGAAGTCCTTGTGCACCTCGACCGGCAGCGCGGCGCCGCCGGCGGCCGCGACGCGGAGGTTCTTGGCCAGCGACTCGACGTCCACCGAGTCGTCCAGCGCACCGAGCAGGCCCCAGTACATCGTCGGGACGCCCGCGAAGAAGGTGACCTTCTCCCTGGCCATCAGCGCGAGCGCGGCCTTCGCCTCGAAGCGCGGCAGCATCACGACGGTGCCGCCGAACGCGAACGCGCCGTTCTGGATGACGGTCTGGCCGAACGAGTGGAAGAGCGGCAGCACGCACAGGTAGGTGTCGGGGTGCTCCGGGTCGGCGCCGAACAGGTCCTTGCCGGCCAGCGCGTTGTCACGCATGTTGCGGTGCCGCAGCTCGGCGCCCTTGGGCTGGCCGGTGGTCCCCGAGGTGTAGAGGATGACGGCCGTGTCGTCCTCGTCGGTCGCCACGGTCTCGAAGGCCGGCGACTTCCCGGCCAGCGCGGCGCCGAAGGTCTCCACCGGGCGCTCGGGGGTGCCCTCGATCGGCGACGGCGCCGACGGGTCGGCGGTGATCACGAAGAACTGCTCGCAGCCGGGGGCGCCCTGGAAGCCGGCGTACCCCTCCTTGGCCATCGGCAGGTCCTCGGTGCCCTGGAAGCAGAAGTAGGCCTTCGCGTCGGCGTCCCCGAGGTGGTAGGCGATCTCGCGGCCCTTGAGCAGCACGTTGAGGGGTACGACGGTCGCGCCGGCCTTGAGGATGCCGTAGTACACGATCGTGAAGTAGGGGAGGTTCGGGCAGCTCAGCGCCACCTTGTCGCCCGGCTGGACACCTCGCTCGACGAGCAGGTTGGCGACCTGGTTGGCCGCCCCGTTCACCTGGGCATAGCTGAGTCGGGTGTCGCCGAGCACGACCGCGTCACGGTCGGGGTGCTGGCGGGCAGTGTCCTCGAGCAGGGTCGACAGGTTGAACACGGGCAGCCTCCATCGCGTCGGGTGGTGGGGCCAACCTACTTCGCGGTAGTGAGCGGGGTCACCGGTGCCGGCCACGCCCCGGAGGGAACGGGCTCCCGGGAGAGCTCACCCGGCCACCAGAAGCGGCGTCCGAGCAGCGCCACGAGCGCGGGCACGAGCACGCTGCGGACGAGCAGCGTGTCGAGGAGGACCCCGAAGCCCACGATGATCCCGATCTGGGTGAGCGTGATGAGGGGCAGCACCCCCAGGACGGTGAAGACCGCGGCCAGCAGGATGCCGGCACTGGTGATCACCCCGCCCGTCACCGCCAGCGCCGTGGAGATGGCCGTGCGGGTGTCGTGCCGAAAGGCCTCCTCACGGGCGCGGGTGGTCAGGAAGATGTTGTAGTCGACGCCCAGGGCGACGAGGAACAGGAAGCTCAGCAGGGGTACGCCGAGGTCGAGCGCCGGGAAGCCGAACCAGTGCTCGAAGGCCCACCAGCTGGCGCCGAGGCTGGCCACGAAGGTGGCCACCACCGTCAGCACGAGCACCACCGACGCGACCACCGAGCGGAGCAGGAGCAGCAGCACGACGAGCACCACCCCCAGGATCATCGGGATGACCAGCTTCTGGTCCGACACCGCGGCCTGCTTGGCGTCCAGCGCCTGCGCATCGCTGCCGCCGACGAGCACGCCCCCGTCGACGGACCGGGCCGTGTCGCGCACCCGCTGGACGGCGTCGAAGGCGGCCTGCGAGCCGGGGTCGGCACCCAGGACGGCGGTCAGCTCGACGTACTCCTCGTCGCCGCCGCCCTCCTCGACGCGCTGCACCCCGGCGACACCCTCGACCGCACGACGTACGGCGTCCGCGCTCGCCGTCGGCACCAGGACCGAGGTCGGCTGGGACGCGCCGGCGGGGAAGTGCTCGGCGAGCACCTGCTGGCCGAGGACCGAGTCCGGCTCGGCCCGGAACTGCTCGGTCTGGGAGAGGCCTGTCCGCACGCCGGCGAGGGGCAGCGCGAGGCCGACGAGGACGAGCACCCCGATCACACTCACCAGCCTGGGGCGGGAGGTGACGACGCGGGCGACCTGCGACCACACGCCGGTCTCGGTGGGCTCGGCCTGACCGACCCGGGGGACGAACGGCCAGAACAGCCGCCGGCCGAACAGCGTCATCGCGGCGGGCAGGACCAGCAGGGCGAACACGACCGCGGTGACGATGCCGATCGCGCCACCGAAGCCGATGCTCCGGCTCGAGGGGTTGTCCGCGAAGCCGAGGCAGAGCAGGGACAGCACCACGGTCCCCGAGCTGGCCAGGATCGCCGGAGCCGCGCGGCCCAGCGCGATGCGCATCGCGTCGTACCGGTCCTCCTCGCGTCTGAGCTCCTCGCGGTAGCGCGCGATGATGAGCAGCGCGTAGTTGGTGCCGGCGCCGAAGACCAGGACCGAGGCGATGCCGGTGCTGGCACCGTCCGCTGCGAACCCGAAGACGTGGGTGCCGACCGCGAGGGCCTTGGCCCCGACCTGGTCGGCGACGCCGACGACCGTGAGCGGCACCAGCCACAGCCACGGGCTGCGGTAGGTGAGGAGCAGCAGCAGCGCCACGACCCCCGCGGTGGTGAAGAGCAGGCGGGTGTCGGCGCCGTCGAAGACCTTCGACAGGTCGACGGTGAAGGCGGGGCCTCCGGTGACCTGGGCCCGCAGCCCGTCGGGCAGGTCGGCGGACGACCGGTCACGGATCTCCTGGACGGGCGTGCCGAGCTCCTCCTCGGGGGTGTCCGCCGAGATCGGCACCGCGACGAAGGCCGCCTTCCCGTCGTCGGCGAACACCGGGAAGACCTCCTGGCCGTCGTCGGCGGCGGTGGCCAGCGCCCGCACCTTGTCGGCCACGACCCCCCGGTCCGCAGCGGTGAGCGGCCGGCCCTCCCGGTCGAACACGACGATCACGGGGGTGTACTCCGCGGTGGCGAGGCGCTCCTGGATCCGTGCCGCCTGCGCCGACTCGGCGTCCGAGGGGAGGTTCGAGGTGGCGTTGTCGGCCTGCTTCGCCGTGACCCCGGAGGCCAGGAAGGCCCCCGACAGCAGGACGGCCACGAGCACCACGACCCAGCTCAGCCGCCGGCCGACCGGGTGCAGGAACGCGAGCCTGTTGTTTCCACCATCGAACATTTCCACGATCGAAACAGTAGACTGGCCTCATGCCGAACTCAACCGACGTCCCCCGGGGCCGTCCCTCGGGTGAGGCGCTGCGGGTGGTCCGCGCGCTGCGCGGCTACACCAACGAGGCCGAGATGTACGTCGGAGCGGCCGGCCGTGAGGCGGCCATGCACCGCACCGACCTGACCGGCCTGGCCCTGGTGATGGACCGCGGCAACCTGGGCGAGACGACCACCCCCGGAGCCCTCAGCGCCGCGATGCGGCTGAGCGCGCCCGCCACCTCGGCGATGCTCGACCGGCTGGAGCGCCTCGGGCACGTGACCCGCTCCCCCCACCCGAGCGACCGCCGCTCGGTGGTCGTGGAGATGACCGACCACGCCCGCGACGTCGGGGAGCAGATGTTCGGGCGCCTGGCCGCCCACCTCGGCCCGGTCCTGGCCGGCCGCTCGGAGGAGCAGCTGGCCGACATCGCGGACTTCCTCGAGCAGGTCATCGCCGCCACCCGCGACGCCCGCGAGGAGATCGACACCGCGTGAGCGGGCAGGGCCCGACGCTGGGCCTGGCGGGCTAGGAAGCCCGTCCGGCCAGGATCCGGGCCGCCCGGCGCAGGTCGGGGAAGACCCCGAGGACCGCGACCTTGTCGACGGCCCACGCGACCGGTCGGGCCGCGCCACGACCGGTGACGCGGAAGGTCGGGGCGACTCGGCAGCCGGTGCCGGCCGCCTCGAAGTCCAGGGTGAGCTCGGCGTCGATGCCGTGCCAGGTGCCGACCTCGGTCCAGGTCCGCGGCCGCTCCAGCGCCGTGGTCTCCATCCGCGGGCGCAGCCCGGGCACGGTGACGTCGACCCAGCGCTGGCCCACCCGGGGAGCACCCACGTCGACGCCCTCGACCCGGCGCAGCGACGACTGCCACTCGGCCCGGTGGTGCGGGTCGACGAGGTAGTCGAAGACGACCTCCACCGGGACCTCGAACCGGACCGTGCGCACGCTCAGAACCGTTCGCCGGTGAGGAGCTCGTAGGCCTCGACGTAGCGGGCGCGGGTCCGCTCGACCACCTCGGTCGACAGCGGCGGCGGCGCCTCCCCGGACGCCCGGTCCCAGCCGGACTCGGGCGAGAGCAGCCAGTTGCGCACGATCTGCTTGTCGTACGACGGCTGGGTGCGGCCCGGCTGCCACTCGGCGGCCGGCCAGAAGCGGGACGAGTCGGGGGTCAGCACCTCGTCGGCGAGCACCGTCGTACGGCGATCGCCGGGGCCCCGGCGGGCGCCGAACTCGAGCTTGGTGTCGGCCAGGATGATCCCGCGACCGCGGGCGATCTCCTCGGCCCGGGCGTAGACCGCCATCGTCAGCTGCCGCAGCTCGGCCGCGGACGCGTCGCCGACCTCGCGGACGACCGCGTCGTAGGACACGTTCTCGTCATGGTCGCCGAGCGCCGCCTTGGTGGCCGGCGTGAAGATCGGCTCGGGCAGCCGGCTCCCGTCCCGGAGCCCGGCGGGCAGCGCGATGCCGCAGACCTCACCGGTGGCGGCGTAGTCGACCAGCCCGGACCCGGTCAGGTAGCCGCGGGCGACGCACTCGACGGGGAACATGTCCAGGCGCTCGCAGACGACCGCCCGGCCGCGCACCGAGGCCGGCACGCGGTCGAGAGCACGTGGTGGGGCACCAGGTCGACGAGCTGCTCGAACCACCACAGCGACATCCGGGTGAGGATCTCGCCCTTGTCGGGGATGGTCGAGTCGAGCACGAAGTCGAAGGCGGAGATCCGGTCGCTGGCGACCATCAGCAGCTGCCCGGCCCACTCCCCCGACTCGAGCTCGTAGAGGTCGCGCACCTTCCCCGAGTGCAGGTGGCGTGCCCCCTCGATGGCGGGGGCCTGCGGGATACCCAGATCTGCGGGCTCGGCGTGGGTCACGGGCACACCCTACAAAGCGGCGCGGCGCCAGGGAGCCGGCTGCCCCTGCAGCCACCAGCTCAGGGTGCGGGTCATCCAGGGGAGCACCAGGTAGGTCATCACCGGTGTCATCAGGATCGTGCTGAGCAGCCCGCGCGGCAGCAGCGCCATCCCGGGCGCGAAGTGGCCGAACAGCCACGCGACGAGCAGGCTCAGCGGGAAGAACGCCAGCCAGATCACCACGGCCTGCTTGTAGCGCGGCGGCGCCTTCGGGGCCACCCGCAGGTCCCGGATGTCGCGGGTGGCCGGGTCGTCGAACCAGCCCTCGATGCCGGTACGCCGCTCGACGCGGGACTCGACCACCCCGAGGCCACCGGCGGAGTCGCGCCACCACTGGCGTTCGTGGGAGGAGTCCCAGGCTGCCAGCGACTCGCCGTCGGCGAAGCGGTAGAGCACGTGCCAGGTCTCGGAGTCGCGCTCGGGGCGGACCCAGCCGGCGCCCAGGAACCCGGGGAAGCGCTCGGCCAGGGCGATCCCGGCCTGGATCCAGCTGACCATCTCGTGCTCGCGGCCGGGGTCGAGGTGCCGGGTGATGGAGACGGTGACGGGGGCGGTCATCCGCAAAGCGTGGGTGCCACGCCGGAGCCGCCGCAACTCCTGGGGGCCCGAGGAGACCGACGTCACCGGGCGGCTCGGGGGGTGACACTCCCAGCGGCACCCGGCTGTCGGGGTGCCGGAGCCCCGAATGGCACAGTGAGCCCATGCCGGAGTCTGCCGAGGAGATCTACGCCAGGGTCGTCGCCGAGGTCGGGGAGCACGGCCACCTGCCGATGCCGGTGGCCGGCGAGTGGGACGTCTTCCCCTGGGCCGTCGTCGACGGACAGATCGCGCCCCGGGTCGTGCCGCCGCCTGCCGCCGAGCGGCCCCGCAACGGCGATCCCGACCACCGGCTGTGCGCGACCTGCACCGACCGCGAGAACGGCCGGGTGATCTGGGAGAACGAGCGCTGGACCGTCACCCGCATGCCCGCACCGACCGGGTTGCCGCTGGTGCTGTTCCTGCAGACCAAGGAGCACCTCGACTACCCGGACATGGACGATGACCTCGCCTCGGAGTACGGCCGGCTCTCGGTGTGGCTGTGCCGGATCATGTCCAACCTGCCCAACATCGGCCGCGTGCACGTCAACCGCTGGGGCGACGGCGGCGGCCACCTGCACGTCTGGTTCCTGGCCCGTCCGGCCCGGATGACCGGGATCCTCGGCTCGTACGCCGTCGAGTGGGACGCGATCCTGCCGCCCGGCTCCGAGGAGGTGTGGCGCGCCGACCTGCACACCGTGGCCACGAAGCTCGCCCACCACGACGGGCACGCCCGGGTGTAGCAGCGCCGGGGCCCGGCCCCGGTCAGAAGCCCACGCCGAACGACGTCGAGCCCGTGGCCTCGGCCGGGCGGACGTCGACCCGATGCACGCGCGCCAGGCGGGGCCCCTCGCGGCACCAGTCGACCAGCGCCTGCACGGCCTCCGGGTCGCCCTCGAAGTGACCGGCGACCGAGCCGTCCGGCTCGTTGCGCACCCAGCCCGTGACCCCCAGGCGCAGTGCCTCCTGCTCGGCGTACGCCCGGAAGGCCACGCCCTGCACCCGGCCGGTCACGGTCACGTCGACGGCGCGGTGGGGAGGGGTCACGTCCCCATTGTGCGACGTACGACGAGGGCCGGACCCCCGGCGTCGATCTCCCGCGGGTGCGGCCCTCGTCAGCGGTGCTGCGGGTCAGGCTGTCAGGCCCTGTCGAGCGCGGCGAGGATCTCCCGGGCCAGCGGACCCGACGACGCCGGGTTCTGGCCGGTGAACAGGTTGCGGTCGACCACGACGTGTTCGGACCACGGGTCGGCCTCCTGGAACTCCGCGCCCAGGGCGACCAGGCGGTCCTGGAGCAGCCACGGGGCCTTGTCGGCGAGGCCGGCCTGCTTCTCCTCGGCGTTGGTGAACCCGGTCAGCCGGTAGCCGGCGAAGGGCGAGCCGCTCTCGCCCTCGGTCGCCAGCAGGGCCGCGGGCGCGTGGCAGACGATGCCGAGCGGCTTGCCCGAGGACAGCGTCCTGACGAGCAGCGCCGCCGAGGTCGCGTCGACCGCCAGGTCCTCCATCGGCCCGTGGCCGCCGGGGTAGAAGACCACCACGTAGTCGTCGGGGTCGACGTCGTCGAGCGACAGCGGCGCGTCGAGCTCGCTGATCGCCTCGAGCTCGGCCCTGATCGCATCGGCGTTCTCCTGGCCGCCGTTCGCGTCGGCGGCGAGGCTGCCCTCGTCGACGACGGGGACCACGCCTCCGGGGGTGGCCACCACGACCTGGTGGCCGGCCCCGGTGAAGGCCCGGTAGGGAGCGACGAGCTCCTCGGCCCAGAATCCGGTGGGGTGCTCGGTGCCGTCGGACAACGTCCAGTGCCGGGCTCCGGTCACGACGAACAGGATCTTGCTCATGGGGCTCTCCTTCGCAGTCGAGGTACGGGGCGGACATCTCCCCGCTCCGGGCCAACCGCTGGGCCGATCCGCACATTCCGTGCGGGGTCCGCACGTGAGATGGCCGACACCGGCCCAAGGGGCGTGGGCCGAGGGCTTGGACCGACCGGGAAGGGTGGGGAGGTGAGCGAGGAAACCGTGACGACCGAGGCGGGCAGCCCCACCGACGAGCCCGACCCGCGCCGCTGGCGCATCCTGGGGGTCTCGCTGGTCATCGGCTTCATGGCGCTGCTCGACGTGACCATCGTCAACGTGGCGATCCCGTCGATCCGCTCCGGTCTGGGAACCACCGCGGGGACGGTCCAGTGGGTGGTGTCCGGCTACGCCCTCGCGTTCGGGCTCACCCTCGTCACGGGCGGCCGCCTCGGCGACGCCTACGGGCGGCGCCGGTTGATGGTGATCGGGCTGGCGGGCTTCATCGGCGCCAGCGCCGCGGTCGGCCTCGCCCCCACCGTCGGCTGGGTGATCCTCGCCCGACTGGTGCAGGGGGCGGCGGCAGGCTTCCTGACCCCGCAGAACTCCGGGCTGATCCAGCAGCTCTTCCGCGGCGCGGAGCGCGGCCGGGCCTTCGGTCTCTTCGGCCTGACGGTCTCCATCGCGTCGGGTCTCGGTCCCGTGATCGGCGGGGTGATCATCACGCTGGTCGGCGAGGAGCAGGGGTGGCGCTACATCTTCCTGGTCAACGTCCCGATCGGGCTGGTCGCGATGGTGGCCGTCCTGCGGATGGTTCCCGCGCGGGCGCCGCGGCCGGCCGACGAGCCGCGCCAGCAGCTCGACCTGCTCGGGGCGGCCCTGCTCGGCGGAGCGGTCCTGTGCCTGCTGCTCCCGCTGGTCAGCCTCGAGGGCGGCCGACGGCTGCCGCTGCTGCTCCTGGTCGCGGCCGGGCCCTTCCTGTGGGCGTTCGTGCGCTGGGAGCGCCGGATCGGCCGCCGCGGCGGCGCACCCCTGCTGGACGTCGCGCTGCTGCGTCGTACGCCGGGCTACGGCAACGGGCTCGCGGTCGGGACCCTCTACTTCACGGGCTTCACCGGGGTGTTCCTGGTGCTGTCGGTCTTCTTCCAGGACGAGCTCGGCTACGCACCCCTCACGGCCGGGCTGCTGCTCACGCCGTTCGCCCTCGGCTCGGCGCTGACCGCGCCGTACGCCGGCCGCCTGGTCTCCCGGATCCACCGGCGGATCACCGTGATCGCCCTCGCCGTGATGATGACCGGCATCCTCGTGGTCGCGCTGGTGGTGCCCGGGCGGGACCCCCACGGCCTGTGGATGTTCCTCGTGCCGCCGTTGCTGCTCGCCGGGCTCGGTGGGGGCGGCGTCGTCTCACCCAACTTCACGCTCAGCCTCGCCGAGGTCCCGCCCCGGATGGGCGGAGCGGCGGGAGGGGCGCTGCAGACCGGCCAACGCATCGGCTCGTCGATCGGCGCCGCGCTGCTGATGAGCGTCTACCAGCTCACCTTCGGCCACACGAGCACGCCGGGGCGGGCGCTGCAGTACGCCCTGCTCACCGCGCTGGCCGTGCTCGCCGTCGCGTTGGTCATGGCCGTGCGGGCGCTGCGCGACGAGCGGCGTGCGGGATGACACGCCTCATCGGCAGGACTCAGCCTGCCTTGCGCCAGACCGAGACGTGGCTCTCGCTGTCGTTCGTGAAGGGATTGCCGTCCCAGTCGGCGACACGGCGCTCGAGATCCAGGCCGGCGAGCTGTGCCATCAGGTCGCACTCGGCCGGCCAGATGTAGCGGAAGTTGCTGGCGCCGTAGGTGGTCGTGCCGTCGGAGTGCCGTCGATAGTGATGGGAGGTGCCCTGCTGGGTGGTCATGTCGTACGTGTCGAAGCCGACGTGGCGTTGCCCGACGTGGAAGGGCACGGCGGCCTGACCGGGCGGGTAGCGCCGGATACCGGGAATCCACAGCTCGATGACGAATCGTCCGCCCGGCGCGAGGTGGCGCGCCGCGTTGCGAAAGCAGGCGACCTGCTCGCCCTGGGTCCGAAGGTTTCCGATGCTGTTCCACGCGAGATAGACGAGCGAGAACTGCCCCGGCACCGTGCTCGTCGCCATGTCGCCGACCACGACCGGGATGTCAGCCCGCTTCTTGTGGAGCTGGTCGACCATCGGCTGCGAGAGCTCGATGCCGCTCACCGAGACGCCGCGCTCGGCCAACGGTATGGCCACCCGTCCCGTACCGATCGCGAGCTCCAGCGCGGGGCCGTCGCCTGCCAGATCCGCCAGGAAACGGACCGCGGGCTCCAGCACCTCCGGCGCAAACATGAAGGCCGAGCTCTCGTCGTAACGCTCAGCCGTCTCTGCATCCCACAGGTCGCTGCTTGTCATGGAGGCAGCCTCGCCCATGGTGACCCGTGCCGAACACCCGTTTTCCCCAGTCAGAGGATGGCGCCCGGCGTGTACGCCGCAGCCTCGGGGTGGCGGGCCGCCACCTCGGCCACGCGTCGTACGACGGCCTCGACCTGGGCCACCGCGGCACCGGTGAACGTGATCGGGTCGGCGACGAGGGACTCCAGCTGCGCGGCGGTCAGGCCCAGCCGCTCGTCGGCGGCCAGCCGGGCGAAGACGTCGTTCTCGGCCTGGCCGCGCCGCATGTCGAGGGCGACGCCGACGGCGGCCTCCTTGATCGCCTCGTGCGCGGTCTCGCGGCCGACGCCGTTGCGGACGGCCGCCATCAGCACCTTGGTGGTGGCGAGGAACGGCAGGTAGCGGTCGAGCTCACGCTGGATGACCGCGGGGAAGGCGCCGAACTCGTCGAGCACGGTGAGGAAGGTCTGGAAGAGCCCGTCGGCGGCGAAGAAGGCGTCCGGCAGCGCGACGCGGCGGACCACGGAGCAGGAGACGTCGCCCTCGTTCCACTGGTCACCGGCCAGCTCGCCGATCATCGACAGGTAGCCCCGCAGCACGACGGCCAGGCCGTTGACCCGCTCGCAGGAGCGGGTGTTCATCTTGTGCGGCATCGCCGACGACCCGACCTGGCCCTCCTTGAACCCCTCGGTGACGATCTCGTTGCCGGCCATCAGCCGCACGGTCGTGGCGAGGTTGGACGGGCCGGCCACCAGCTGCACCAGCGACGAGAGCACGTCGAAGTCGAGGGAGCGCGGGTAGACCTGGCCCACGCTGGTCAGCACCCGGTCGAAGCCGAGGTGGGCGGCCACCCGCCGCTCGAGCTCGTCGAGCCGGGTGGCGTCGCCGTCGAGCAGGTCGAGCATGTCCTGGGAGGTGCCCATCGGGCCCTTGATGCCGCGCAGCGGGTAGCGGCCGAGGAGGTCCTCGACCCGCTCGAGCGAGATCAGCATCTCGTCGGCGACGGTCGCGAAGCGCTTGCCGAGGGTGGTGGCCTGCGCGGCGACGTTGTGGGACCGGCCCGCCATGACCGTGGTCTCGTGCTCGGTCGCCAGCCGGGCCAGCCGGGCCAGCGTGGCGACGGCGCGGTCGCGCAGCAGCTCGAGGGACTGCTTGACCTGGAGCTGCTCGACGTTCTCGGTCAGGTCGCGCGAGGTCATCCCCTTGTGGATGTGCTCGTGGCCGGCGAGCGCGCAGAACTCCTCGATCCGGGCCTTCACGTCGTGGCGGGTCACCCGCTCGCGGGCCGCGATCGAGGCGAGGTCGACCTGGTCGATGACCGCCTCGTAGGCCTCGACGACGCCCTCGGGGACCTCGATGCCGAGGTCGCCCTGGGCCCGGAGCACCGCGATCCAGAGCTGCCGCTCGAGCACGATCTTGTGCTCGGGGGACCAGATGCGGGCAAGGTCGGCGCCGGCGTACCGGGTGGCGAGAACGTTGGGGAGCACGGCGTCATTCTCCCCTACGCGCGACCCCCGCCCACACCGGCGAGCCCGCACTGGAGCCGCAGGCTCAGCGCCCGGCCGCGATGTCGGTGCGGTGCTGGACTCCCTCGAACTCCACGACGCTGACCCCGGCGTACGCCGCGTCCCGGGCCGCGGCCACGTCCGCCCCGGTGCCGACCACGGCCAGCACCCGTCCGCCCGCGGTGACCAGGTCGTCGCCGGACATCGCCGTGCCGGCCTGGATGACGTGCACGCCCTCGACCTGCTCGGCCCGGTCGATCCCGGTGATCGGGTCGCCGGAGGACGACGACTCCGGGTAGCCCTTGCTGGCCAGGACGACCGCCACGGCCGCACCCGGCTTCCAGACCGGAGCGGGCACGTCGCGCAGGGTGCCGGTGGCGGCGCCGTGGAGCAGCGGCGCGAGCGGGGACTCCAGCAGCGCCATCAGCGGCTGGGTCTCGGGGTCGCCGAAGCGGGCGTTGAACTCCACGACCCGGGTGCCGCGCGAGGTGAGCGCGAGCCCGGCGTAGAGCAGGCCGGCGAACGGCGTGCCGCGGCGGGCCATCTCGTCGACGGTGGGTTGCAGCACGGTCTGGAGGACCTCGTCGACGAGGCCCGCGGGCGCCCAGGCCAGCGGCGTGTAGGCACCCATGCCGCCGGTGTTGGGCCCGAGGTCCCCGTCGAAGATCCGCTTGTAGTCCTGGGCGGGCTGGAGCGGGTAGACGGTGGCGCCGTCGGCCTCGTTCCAGCTGCACAGCGCGAACAGCGAGACCTCGGGCCCGTCGAGGTACTCCTCGATCACGACCCGGTCGCACCCGGCCGCGTGGTCGACCGCCGCCTGCCGGTCCTCGGTGACGATGACGCCCTTGCCGGCGGCGAGCCCGTCGTCCTTCACGACGTACGGCGCCCCGAGCTCGTCGAGCGCGGCCGCGGCCTCCTCGGCGGGTGGTGCACACGAACGCGCGCGCGGTCGGCACCCCGGCGGCCTGCATGACCTCCTTGGCGAACGCCTTGGAACCCTCGAGCTGTGCGGCGGCGGCGGTCGGGCCGAAGCAGGCGATCCCGCGGGCGGTGACGGCGTCGGCCACCCCGGCCACGAGCGGGGCCTCCGGCCCGACGACGACCAGGCCGGCACCCAGCGTCACGGCGAGCTCGGCGACCTCGTCGCCGGACATCGGGTCGACGGGGTGCAGCGTGGCGACGGCGGCCATGCCCGGGTTGCCGGGGGCGGCGTGCACCTGGGCCACCGACGGGTCCTGGGACAGCTTGCGGGCCAGGGCGTGCTCGCGCCCGCCGGTGCCGATCACCAGGACTGTGAGGGGGGACTGGGGTGGGGTGGTCACGCACGTCAGGCTAGTGCCGGACCGGGATCAGCCCTCCGCGGACTGCATGCGGCGGGACACCGAGACGGAGTAGGCGCCGGGTCGGTAGCGCAGGATCGGGTCGTCGGAGAGCTCGAGGCCGTCGACGACCCGGGTCGGGTCGAACACGACCACCGCTCCGGCGGTCTCCGGGTCACTCAGCGCCTCGGTGACCGTGATCCGCCCGGCGACGAGCTCGCGGGCGCCCTTCCACACCGAGGTCGGGTCGTGCGGGTCGTGGCCCGGGCCGGCGACCGTGACGCGCACGTCGTGCTCCACCGGACCGCGCTCCAGCCGGGCGGCCATCTCCTCCCGCAGTGCGTCGGGACCGCCGAAGGTGCCGGCGAGCCGGTCGGCCGGGGTGGCGACCGGCACGAAGGCGTAGCGGACCCAGGTGCGATCGCCGGCGTCGTCGACCCAGCCGTAGGCGTGGATCGGGTAGAAGCTCGCCTCGGCGAAGCTGACCGGGGAGACCAGCGCCCGCGCCCGGGCCGTGGCCACGAGTGTGGGGACCATCGACGGGTTGCGGGCCAGGAAGAACGGCAGGGTGAGCGGGTGCCGCGACGCCTCGGTCAGCGCCACGAACTTCTCGGGAGAGCTGGTCGGGAAGCGCGGTGAGGTCTGCGCCAGCAGGTCGGTGGCGGTCCCGTCGGCGAGCCGGAACGAGACGGCCATCCCCCGGATGTCGGGCACGCGGTCGCCGACGCGCGGGTCGCCGCCGGCGTTGGACCAGCGCACCGTCACGGGGACCGGCTGCCCCGTGAGGTGGCCCGCCCGGGACAGCGCCGCGGCCTCCGGCGTCGCGGTGAACGTGCCGCCGTAGAAGCAGCCCTTGGCGTGCAGGGTGCGGTAGCCCTCCGGCGGACCGAAGGCCTTCCGGATGCGATCGACGGCCTGGTCCGGGGTCAGCATCCCCGCACGCTAGTTGCGCGGGCGGCGTCCCGTCCCCGGAATCAGTCCGACGGGGTGCGGACCTCGTTGGCCCGCCGGGCCCGGGCCTCGTAGGCCGCGCGCGCCGCCGGGTCGACGTCCGCCAGCACGGTGTCGGCCTTGAACGCGTGCGCGATCCCCTCCTGCACCCGGCGCGGCAGGACCCCGACCGCCTTGGTCAGGCCCTGGCTCCAGCGCGGCACCCACAGCTCGGGCCGTGGCCGCCGCACGGTGCTCTCGATGACCCGGGCCACGTCGTCGGCGCTGACCGGCTTCACCCCGCGGGCGGCCGGGACCCCGGCGGCGAGCTCGGTGCGGACCACGGTCGGCAGCACCATGCTCACGTCGACGCCGTGCGGCCGCAGCTCGGCGCGGGTGGCCTCGCTGAAGCCGACCACGGCGAACTTCGAGGCGGAGTACGTCGCCCCCTCGGCGACCGCGAGCCGGCCCACCGCCGACGCCACGTTGACGATCAGCCCGCTCCCCCGCGCGACCATCGCGGGCCCGACCGCCTTGGTGCCGTTGATGACCCCGTGCAGGTTGACGTCGACGATGGCCCGCGCGACCTGGTCGGACTCCTCGAGCACCGGGCCCAGCGGCATGACCCCGGCGTTGTTGACCAGCACGTCGATCGGCCCGAGGTGCGCGACCGCGTCGAGGAACCGGCGCCAGCTGGCCGGGTCGGTGACGTCGAGGGCCACCGAGACCACCCGGTCCCCCAGCCGCTCCGCGACGGAGGCGGCGAGGTCGGCGTCCCGGTCACCGATCGCCACGCGGGCGCCGTGCCGGGCCAGCCGTTCGGCCGTCGCCAGGCCGATGCCCCGGGCGCCGCCGGTGATCACGACGGTGAGGGTGGAGAGATCCTTGCGCGGGCTCATGCGGGGTTTCCTTTGCGGGTGCGCAGGTCGATCGGCTGACCGTCCTTCGGGAAGGGGAGGGACTGGTAGTTCAAGGGTGCCCGGTAGTCGGGGTCCACGGTCCAGGTGTACTGCCGCAGCATCTGGTGGAGGATCAGCTTGACCTCGATGCCGGCGAAGAACATGCCCAGGCACTTGTGCACCCCGCCCCCGAACGGCTCCCAGGCATGCCGGTGCACCTTGTCCTCGCGACGATGCCCGGCGAACCGTTCGGGGTCGAAGCGTTCGGGGTCCACCCAGAGCTCGTCCTGGTGGTGGGACAGGTGGACCATCACCGCGGTGAGCCGTCCGGCCGGGATCGGGAGCCCGAGCACCTCGGTGTCCTTGACCGTGCGGCGGGCCAGGACCGGCACCGGCGGCACCAGCCGCAGGCACTCCTTCATCACCAGGTCGAGCGAGGTCAGCGAGTCCAGGGCGGCCAGGTCGGGGTGGTCGGGCAAGGCGTCGGCCAGCGCGTCGGACTCGGCCCGGCAGCGCTCCTGCCACTCGGGGTGCTGGCCGAGGTGCTGGAGCATCGTGGAGACCGTGATCGTCGAGGTGTCGTGGGCCGCCATCAGCAGGAAGATCATGTGGCTGACCACGTCGTCGTCGCTGAACCGGTCCCCGTCCTCGCCGGTCAGGTGGCAGAGCACCGAGAAGAGGTCGTCGCCCTCCGAGGCCCGCTTGGCCGGCAGGTGCCGGTGCAGGAACTCCTCGAGGAGGCGGCGGCCCCGGATCGCCCGCCCCCAGCGCGTGCCGGGCAGCGGCAGCCGCACGATCGCCGTCGCCGCCTGCACACAGGCCACGAAGGCGCGGTTGACCCGCTCGAGCTCGGCCGGGTCCGCGAGCTCGGCGCCGCCCATGAACACCTGGGTGGCGAGGTCGAGGGTGAGCGACTTGAGGGCCGGGTAGGCCCGGAACTCCCGGTCCGGGCGCCAGGCCGCGACGCCGCGCTCGACCGCCGGCCCCAGCGCCGCGGCGTACGACGCGAGCCGGTCCCGGGTGAACGCCTCCTGCATGAGCCGGCGGTGCCGGTGGTGCTCCTCGAAGTCGAGCAGCATCAGACCGCGTCGGAAGAACGGTCCGACGAGGAAGCCCCAGCCGGGGCCGTTGGCGAAGGCCTTGTCGGCGTTGCGCAGCGCGACCTCGCAGGCGTCGGGGCCGAGCAGCACCGTCCAGGTGCGGCCGAGGAACCCGATCTCGGACACGGGTCCGTAGCGGTCGAAGTGGCGGCGCATCATCGCGAGCGGGTCGCGGACGTACTCCAGGGTGACCCCGACGACCGGCTTGCCGCGGCGTCGCGGGACGGTGCGGGCGCGGGTATCGAGCTGGGTCATCTCTTCCCTATCTGACAGACGATCCTGTCAGTTTGCTTGTCGGCGGCCCGGACGTCAACATGTTCCGGTGACCGAACGTGCGCGCAGCTATGCCGGGCAGAGCGCCGAGGAGCGCGCCACCGGGCGGCGGGCGCGCCTGGTCGAGGCGGCGATCACGGTCCTGGGCGACCACGGCGAGTCGCGGACGACAATGACCGCGATCTGTGCGGAGGCGGGGCTCACCGAGCGCTACTTCTACGAGAGCTTCAGCGGCCGCGACGAGGCCCTGCTGGCCGCGCTCGACGCGGTCTGCGAGGAGATCGGGGCCACCGCGGTGCGCGCGATCGAGGACACCACCGGCGACGCGGGCGAGCGCGTGCACGCCGCCATCGGCGCGGTCGTCGAGCTGGTCGCCCGGCAGCCCGCCAAGGGTCGGGTCGCGGTCATCGAGTCGGCCGCCAACCCCCGGCTGCGCGCGCGCCGTCACGAGCTGGTCGGGGTGTTCGCGGACCTCGTGGCCCGCGAGGCCGCCGAGCTGTACGGCGACCGCGCCTGGCCACCGCCGCGGGCCCGGGTGCACGGCCTGGTCTTCGTGGCCGGGCTCGCGGAGCTGGTGGCGACCTGGCTGGCCGGCGAGCTCGAGATGACCCAGGACGAGCTCTCCCGCACCGGCAGCGACCTGTTCACCGCCGTCAGCCGCCGCTGAGCACGCCTGACGAGGGCCAGGCACCGCGCATCGCGGCTCAGCCCGATGCAGGCGCAGGGTGATGGCACCATGTCGCTCGTGATGACACGACCGGACGAGTGGGGTCGCCACCTCTCCGGCCTGGCTGACGGTCCCGTCGTACTCCTCGGCAGCGGCGTCGAGGGCACCGTCTACCGACTCCGGCCCGGCACCGTCGCCAAGGTGTGGGCCTCGAAGTCGGTGGCGGAGCTGGAACCTGTGCGGCGCATGTACGACGACGTCGACGCGGCGAACCCACCCCTGCGCACGCCACTCATCCAGGACGTCCTGGTCGTGAACGGCCTCGCGGTCACGATCGAGCGGGAGCTGCCGGGCGTAGCCCTTCAAGGAACGCTCGACACGTCGGCGGAGGCGCTGTCGGCCGACACCGTCGACGCGGTGGTCCGGTGCCTCCTCGCCCTGCGGACGGTCAGGTCGACCGCGGCGCTCAGAGCTCTGCCGGTGCTGGGCGAGTCCGCGTCCTTTCGCACGTCCGACGACGACTTCATCTCCGCGCTGGTCACGCTCCTCGGCCGGCGGGCCCAGGCATCCGAGCAGCGGCTGACCGCCGCGTTGCCGGACTTCGGCCGCCGGTTCGACGCGCTGCGGGCGGGTCTCGTCGGCATCGAGGGATGCCCGGACACGGTCGTGCACGGCGACCTCTTCGGCGCCAACATCCACGTGAGCCCGGAAGGGGAGCCGGTGGCCGTGCTCGACTTCGGCTTCATGACGACCGCCGGCGACCCGCGGTTCGACGCTGCCGTCACGGCGGGCATCATGAACATGTACGGCCCGCACGCCGAACGCATCACGCAGCAGCTGACCGACGAGCTCGCTCGCCAGCTCGACTACGACCCAGCGGAGCTGGTCCTCTACCGGGCCGCCTACGCGGTGGCGACCAGCACCCTGTTCGGGAGCGACCTCGCCGATGGACACTTCCGCTGGTGCGTCAGCCAGCTGTCCGGGCGCGCCGCCTCCGAGGTCCTCGGCGTGTGAGGACGGCGTGATCGACGCCGCCAGCTGACGCGCCGACCCTCGCCACCGGACCTCGGCCGGTGGCATCATGTCGGCCATGACGGCACTGGGTGCCGCGTTGGATGCGCTGCCGAAGGTCGAGCTGCACTGCCACCTCGAGGGCGCCATGCGCCCCGAGACGGTGGTCGACCTCGCTCGGGCGAACGCCGTACCCCTGCCCACCTCGGACCCGACCGAGCTCTACCGCTACGACTCCCTCGATGGGTTCCTGCGCGTCTTCTGGCTCGTGCAGTCGACCCTTGCCCGCCGGGAGGACTGGGCCCGGCTGGGCCACGAGGCCGTGGTCGACGGTGCCGGGCACGGCGTGGTCCACCGGGAGGCGTTCTTCACGCCGGCCCGGCACCTGGCCGACGGCCAGGACCTCGCGGACATCGTCGCGGGGCTGGACGAGGGCATCACCGCCGCTGAGGCCGAGACCGGCGCCACCTGCCTGCTGATCGCCGACATGGACCGGGCGTTCGGGCCGGCCGCCGGCCTCGAGCAGGTGGAGCTGCTCGCGGGGCTGCGTAGGTCCGGCGCTCCCGGGATGGAGCGCGTGATCGGCGTCGGCATGGACTCGACCGAGCAGGGGATCGACCCGGTTTCCTACCTGGCCGCCTACGAGTCGGCCCGGGCCGCGGGGTTCCGGCTGACCGCCCACCAGGGTGAGAACTCACCGGCGGCCGCCATCGACGACTGTCTCGACGTGCTGGGAGTCGAGCGGATCGACCACGGGCTCCCGGTCCTGGAGGATCCCGAGCTGGTGGCCCGGATGGCCGGGGACCGGATCCCGATCACGGTGTGCCCGACCTCGAACATCCGCATCGCGAACTCGTTCGCACGCCTCGAGGACCACACCCTGCCCCAGATGCGGAGGGCCGGGCTGCTGGCCACCGTCAACACCGACGACCCCGCGCTGATCGACCTCGACCTCGGCACGGAGTACGCCGCCGTCGCGGACGCCTTCGGCTGGGACTGGCAGGAGATGGTCCAGGTCGCGCTCGACGGCGTCGAGGCCTCCTGGCTCGACGAGACCGACCGGGCGAACCTGCGGCTCCGGATCACCACCGCGGCCGCAGCGCTCACCCCGGGACGGCCCCTCGGGTGAGCTACCGGCAGTCGTCGCAGTCGCAGGGCCAGTTGGGCGGGGCCTCCTCCCCGCGCGCCGTCACCGGCCGTACGGCGAACGACGCCCACACGTTCTTGTCCCCGTCTGCCCCCAGCGAGACTCCCCAGTCGCTGCTGTACCGATCGACCAGGTCGAGGCCACGTCCCCCGACGTCACCCAGCTGGGTGAGCAGCACGGTGGGGAGATCCGGGGAGTCGTCGTGGACCGTCAGCACGACGCAGAAGAGCAGCTCCTGGATGGTCACCGTGAGGGGCGTCCGGGCGTGCACCAGCGCATTCGTGACGAGCTCACTCACGACGAGACGGATGTCGTCGACCAGGTATCCCAGGTCGTGCTGCGTGAGATGAATGCCGACGAAGGCGCGAGCCTCGCACGCGCTGACCGGGCTGGCAGGAAGACGCGTCTCGTGCGACCAGAACACCGTGGTTGTCATCACCGCACCCCTGGCGGTTGAGGTCCAGCCCTCGGCAGAGGGACCGGTGCCACCGCGGGGTCTGGACGACGACAGGCGAGGAGGGCTGTTCTCCGTGGGTGCCCACCCCCACGGGCGCTCGAGACATTGAATGCTGGTTGTCCCCCTTGCGCTCCTCCCTCAAAGGTACGTCGCCCAGGCCCTGAGTCGACCGCCGTCAGGTCGCCGTCTCGAGGATGAAGATGCGCAGCCGCCGACCGGTGATGCGTTGCTGGTATCTCAGGTAGCCCCCGTAGACGCCTGCGGAGCTGGCCAGGACCTGCGCCTGCTCCTCCGGCGTCGCGGGTCGCGCCACGACCTCGCGGCTGGCCCCGCGATGGGTCACCGTCGCCCGGGGCTCCGCCTCGAGGTTGAGGACCCAGGCCGGAGTGCTCGGCTGCCCGAAGTTGGTGCCGAGGAGCGCGAGCGTGTCGCCGATCGGTATCGCGATGAGATGCGTCTCGCGCGGTTGTCCGGTACGCCGACCGGTCGTGGTCACCCTGAGGACGGGGAGCCCCGCCAGCAACCGGGGCAGGCTGGTGCGCCCGTGGGTCAGCCTCGTCATGATCCGGTCCATCGGTGCCAGCGTCTTCGCGAAGATCCAGGCGCCCGGGCGCGTGGACGCGAACGACTGCACCACGCGCTGGAACAGGTTCGGTCGCGGGTGGAGATAGGAGATCTCGGTGGCGAGGCCCACCCCTCGAAAGTAGCAGCCCCGGCGCCCGTTTCGGGGTCCTCAGCGGGGTGCGTGGCGGGGTCCACGACGGGGTCCGCGAGGCGGGCCGAAGGGCTCTACGGACACAGGCCCTGTGCCGCTTACGCTCCGCGCATGGGAGCGAGCGAAGCATTCAGGGCCGTCGCCACCGCACTGGACGCCGCGGAGGCTGCCTCACCGGTCGAGGCCGTCGAGGCCGTCACGCGCGAGCTCGGCCGGACGCTCGACGCGACAGCGGTGTCCTTCCTGATCGCCGACCTGTCGGGGCGGGCCCTGGTCCGTCTGGCCCACATCCACCGGCCGGCGGACGCGGAGACCGACAGCGCGCCGCTCCGCGGCGGCGAACGGCGAGAGGCCGAGGAGTCCGCGACCGTGGTGCCCTTCGACGGAGGCCCCGAAGAGCAGGCGGTGCGCACCCAGAAGGTGCAGGTGCTGGCACCCGGCCCGTCGAGCACGGAGTCCCAGCCCCAGTCACCGCCCCAACCTCCGGACCAGTGGCGGGTGCTGGCCCCGGTGACCGAGCGCGGCGAGATCATCGGCCTCCTGGAGCTGTTGCTCCCCGAGGAGCCCGACGACGGAGCCGTCGGCGAGATCGCCCGGCTCGCCCACCTCCTGGCCTTCGTCGTCATCGCCAACCGGCGGCACACCGATCTCTACGAATGGGGCCAGCGCACCCGGCCGCTGAGCCTGTCCGCGGAGATCCAGCACCGGCTGCTGCCGGGGCCCCAGACCTGTGAGGCCGGCGCGTTCACGCTCGCCGGCTGGCTGGAGCCGACGGCGAGCATCGCCGGAGACACCTTCGACTTCAGCCTGGCGCGCGACCTGCTGCACCTGTCCCTGACCGACGCGATGGGACACGGCGTGGCCGCTGCCCTGAACGCCACCCTGTGTGTCGGGAGCCTCCGAAACGCCCGCAACGAGGGAGCCTCCCTGCTCGAGCAGGTGGCTGTGGCCAACCGCGCCCTGAGCGAGCACGCCATCAGCAGCAAGATCGAGGACTTCGTCACCGGGCTGGTCTGCCGCCTCGACCTGCGCACCGGGTCACTGGAGCTGGTCAGTGCCGGACACGTGGCGCCTTACCTCGCCCGCGACGGCAGGGTCACCACTGTCGAGCTTCCGGTGGGCCTTCCGCTCGGGCTGTTCGCCGAGGCCAGCTACCGCAGCGGCGCTCTCGTGCTGCAGCGGGGCGACCGGCTCGTCCTGGTCACTGACGGCATGCTCGAGCGCAGTGCCGCCGGGCTCGACCTTCCCGAGGCGATCACCCAGACCCGGGCACTCCACCCGCGGGAGGCCGTCCGGGCGCTGGCCGACCGGGCCCTCGCAACGGCCGGGCACGCGTTGCGAGACGACGCCACCGTGATGTGCCTGGACTGGCACGGCGGTCACGGCCGCGACCGCGCCAGCGTCCATGGAGCCAACTCCTCGCGCGCCACCGGGCCGCTGCGTCGCTGAGGGCCGGCCCTCCGTCGGTGCTGGGGTCGGCGCTGGGGTCAGAGCTTCAGGGTGACACCGGCCTCGGTGCAGACCTGGGCCGTGCCGAAGGTGACGTCGCAGGTGTCCGGGTCGGTGCCGTCGGGCAGCCCGGTCAGCTCGGCGTACATCTGGTTGAACTGCTCGCACGACGCGCCCACCTCGGTCGTGGCCCCGGGGTCGGCGGTGGCGGTGCTCGTCGAGGAGGACGCCTGCTCGGGTGCGGCCGCCGGCTCGGAGTCGTCACCGCATCCGGCGAGGGCGGGCCGACCGGACGAGCGGGCCGACCGGACGAGCGAACGAGTCAGTCGTCGTGGACGACGATCGTCTGCTCGCGTCCGGGACCGACCCCGACTCCCCAGATACGGGTGCCGGACATCTCCTCGAGCGCCTGCACGTAGGTCTGCGCGTTCTTGGGCAGGTCCTCGAAGCTCCGGCAGCTGGAGATGTCGGTCTGCCAGCCGTCGAAGAACTCGTAGATCGGCTTCGCGTGGTGGAACTCGGTCTGCGTCATCGGCATCTCGTCGTGGCGCACGCCGTCGATCTCGTAGGCCACGCAGACCGGGATCCGCTCCCAGCTGTCGAGCACGTCGAGCTTGGTGAGGAAGTAGTCGGTCAGCCCGTTCACCCGGGTGGAGTAGCGCGCGACGACCGCGTCGTACCAGCCGCAGCGGCGGGTGCGTCCGGTCGAGACCCCGATCTCGCCACCGATGCGCTGCAGGTTGGCGCCGTCCTCGTCGAACAGCTCGGTCGGGAACGGGCCGGCGCCGACCCGGGTCGTGTAGGCCTTGATCACGCCGATCACGCGGTTGATCCGCGTGGGGCCGACGCCCGAGCCTACGCAGACGCCGCCGGCGACCGGGTTGCTGCTCGTCACGAACGGGTAGGTGCCGTGGTCGACGTCGAGCATCGTGGCCTGGGCGCCCTCGAAGAGCACGGTCTTGCCCTGGTCGAGCGCGGTGTTGAGCAGCAGCGAGGTGTCGACCACCATCGGCCGCAACCGGTCGACGTACGACAGGAGCTCCTCGACGACCGCGTCGACCTCGATGGTGCGACGGTTGTAGACCTTCGCCAGCAGGTGGTTGCGGACGTCGAGGGCCGCCTCGACCTTCTGCCGCAGGATGCTCTCGTCGAAGAGGTCGGCGATGCGGACCCCGACCCGGTTGATCTTGTCGGCGTACGCCGGACCGATCCCGCGGCCGGTCGTCCCGATCTGGTTCTTGCCGAGGAAGCGCTCGGTGACCTTGTCGATCGTGGAGTGGTAGGACGCGATGACGTGCGCGTTGGCGCTGACGACGAGGTCGGCCACCTCGACGCCGCGGCCGATCAGCTCGTCGAGCTCACGGAAGAGCGCCTCCGGGGAGACCACGACGCCGTTGGCGATCACCGAGGTGGCGCCAGGCGTCAGGATGCCGCTCGGCAGCAGGTGCGTGGCGAACTTCTCGCCGTTGACGACGATGGTGTGACCGGCGTTGTGACCGCCGCTGGTGCGGACGACGTAGTCGATGGAGCCCTCGCCGTGCTGCTGCGCCAGCAGGTCGGTGGCCTTGCCCTTGCCCTCGTCGCCCCACTGGGCGCCGAGGATCACGATGGCAGGCATCGCTCACTCCTCAAACAGGATGGACTTCAGGAAATGCAAAAGGCCCCGGCAACAGCGCACCGGGGCTCTTGCGGCAATACGTTACCAAAGGCCCGCTGCACGTGCGCCCGGCTCCGCTAGTGTCCGCCCAATGGACCCGCTTCTCGTCATCACCAACAGCGACGCCGGCACCGCCGACGATGAGACGCTGCAACTGGCCCTGGCCGTGCTCCGCGAGCACGTCTCCGTCGAGGTCCAGGCGACCTCCGACCCCGGCGAGCTCGACGGGGTCCTGCACCGCGCCGGGTCGCGCCGCATCGTCGTGGCGGGTGGTGACGGCAGCCTGCACGCCGTGATCGCCGCCCTGCACCGGCGCAACGACCTCAAGGGCGCCGTCCTCGGGCTGCTCCCGCTGGGCACGGGCAACGACTTCGCCCGCGGCACCGGCATCCCCCTCGACATCGAGGAGGCCGCCCGGGTGATCCTGCACGGGCAGGTCCGCAAGATGGATGTGGTGGTCGACGAGGTCGGCGAGATCGTCGTCAACAGCGTCCACGTGGGCGCCGGCGCCAACGCCAGCCGACGCGGGGCTCGCTGGAAGGAGCGGCTGGGGTCGGTCGGGGTCGGCAAGGTCAACCTCGGCAAGGCCGGCTACCCCATCGGGGCGCTCCTCACCGCCTGGAAACCGCCCGTGATCCGGCTCCGCGTCGAGGTCGACGGCAAGGTCGTCAACGACCTCGACCAGCCGGTCCTCATGGTCGCCGTCGGCAACGGCCCGTCGGTCGGCGGCGGTGCGGAGCTCACGCCCGAGGCCAGCCCCGAGGACGGCCTGGTCGACGTGATGATCTCGCGCGCGGTCACCCCGCTTGCGCGCCTGATGTACGCCGTCCGGCTCGGCGTCGCGCGCCACCACCTGGCCGAGGAGGCCACCTACCTGCGCGGGTCGACGGTCTCGGTGGCGGGCAGCCCGTTCTGGGTCAGCGCCGACGGCGAGATCTACGGGCCGGAGCGGCAGCGCACGTGGCACGTCGAGCACGAGGCCTACTCGATGGTGCTGCCCTGACCCCTGCCCGGTCCCTGGCGGGGCTCACAGTCCTGGCGGGGCTCACAGCCACCCGTGGCGAACTGCCTCGACCCCGGCCTGGAAGCGGGAGTCGACACCCAGCTCGATGAGCAGGTCGGCGATCCGCCGGCGCACGGTGCGCAGGCTGATCCCCAGCGTGCGGGCGATCTGCTCGTCCTTGGCGCCGTCGGCGAGGTGCATCAGCAGCAACCGGCGCAGGTCGGGCCGGGCCTCCCCGCGGTCGAGCCCGGGCACGGCCGCAGCCCGGTCCCAGAGCAGCTCGAAGAGGTTGGTCAGTGCCTGCACCAGACCGGGTTGCCGCACGATCAGGCGCTTGTCGGTGGCGAAGCCCAGCGTCTCGGGGATCAGCGCGTGCTGGGTGCCCATGATCACGAGCCTGGTCGGAACCTCGGCCGTCACGCGGATCTGCTCGCCGGCCACCGCCCGGGCCTCGAGGTGCTCCCGCGCCTCGGTCAGGGCCCGGACCGGGTAGATGGCGCGCGACCTGCGGCCGTCCGCGATCGCCCCGGCAACCATCGCCGCCAGCGCGCTCTCGTGCTCCATCCGCCACTGGTCCGGCCGCATCCAGAGCATGTCGCCCTGGGTCTCCTCGATCCATCCGCGGAACAGGTCGGGAACGTCACGGGCCTCCCCGCCGAAGACCTCGCCCTCCAGCGGGTCGCCCGCCTTGGCCACCATCGACCGGGAGACGTAGGGGATCGCGGAGGCGAGCTCGCTGAGCCGACGGCCGACGTGGGCAGCCGCCCCCGCCTCCCGCTCGAGGAGGTGGGTGAAGGCCCCCGCCGGCGACAGCACCACCAGCCGGCCGCCCTCGACCCGGACGACCCCGTCGACCGCGAGCGGGCCGAGGTCCTCGAGCAGCTGCTCGGGCGTGCGCAGCAGGGCGCTGGCCGCGGCCGCCAGGGGAACCCCGGACAGGCCCAGGACCTTCCAGTACAGACGCTCGACGCTCGCGGTGTAGCCGAGCGCCTCGAACGCCGAGGAGAAGCGACGCGACATGGATGGCAGTTTAGTGCCACTGTCCACTTCGAGCCACGTGTTCGCGGAACCGAGTGACATGATGTTGCCAGCGTCGGCTGTCGTGGCGGTCTGGTGACCGTCCGACACGGTGCGACCCACATCGGGGGATGCGGTCGCACCCGTACGACGCGCAGGGCACCGGGATCGCCACAGGGGACGGCTCCGGTGCCCTTCCCTGTATCCCGAGCCCGGTAGCCCGAGCCGGGTCGTGACGCCGTCGAATACTCGGTCGAGCGCCCCGTGTGCGCTCCGGTACCGTTGCCGCCCGATCCCTTCCCCGGCAGCGAGCAGGAGCACCCCACCGATGGCACGAGGCGCGCAAGCCTCCAGGAACCAGGCCGACCCGACCGACTGGGTCACCCGTGCGGCCGACGACGCCATCCGGCACGCCGGCGGCGGCGCAGGCCTCATCACGTGTGCCTCCGGTGCGAGCCCGTCCGGCCCCATCCACCTGGGCAACCTGCGCGAGTTCCTCACCGTGCACTTCGTCGCGGAGGAGATCCGTCGCCGCGGCATCGCCGTACGCCACCTGCACAGCTGGGACGACTACGACCGGTTCCGCAAGGTTCCCGCCGGCGTCGACCCGTCCTGGGCCGACCACATCGGCCGCCCGCTCAGCGCGGTGCCGGACCCGTGGGAGTGCCACGAGTCCTGGGCCGAGCACTTCAAGGAGCCGCTGCGGGCGGCGCTGGCCGAGATGGGCGTCGAGATGGAGGAGGTATCGCAGACCGAGCGGTACCGCGCCGGCGCCTACCGCGACCAGATCCTCACCGCGGTCGAGCGTCGCGGCGACATCGAGCGGGTGCTGACGAAGTACCGCACCAAGGCCGCGCCCGTCGCCGAGACCGAGGAGCAGGCCGCCGAGCTCGAGGACTCGGTCGCCAACGACGACACCGACGGCGAGGGCGAGCTCGCCCGGTTCCCCTACAAGCCCTACTGCCGCGACTGCGGCCGCGACACCACCACGGTCACGTCGTACGACGACACCACGACCGACCTCGCCTACGTCTGCGACGTCTGCTCCTACGAGGGCGTCACCAACCTGTCCTCACAGAGCGAGGGCAAGCTCGTGTGGAAGGTCGACTGGCCGATGCGCTGGGCGGTCGAGGGGGTCGACTTCGAGCCGGGCGGGGTGGACCACGCGACGCCCGGGTCGTCGTACACCGTCGGCAAGGAGCTGGTGAAGGAGATCTACGGCGGGCGCGCCCCGTCCTTCGTCGGCTACTCCTTCGTCGGCGCCGGCGGCCAGGTCAAGATGTCGTCCTCGCGCGGCGGCGTCCCGACCGCGGCCGACGCGCTGAAGATCCTCGAGGCGCCGATCCTGCGCTGGCTCTACGTGCGCCGCCAGCCCAAGCAGGCCTTCAACGTCGACTTCGGGCCCGAGGTCGTCCGGCTCTACGACGAGTGGGACTCGCTGACCCGCAAGGCCGCCAACCCCGACAAGCGCGACGCCCAGGTGCTGGCCTTCGAGCGCGCCTGCGCGACGGCGGCGGCCGGCACGCTGCCGACGCCTGCGGTGGTCGTGCCGTTCCGGGTGCTGTCCTCGGTCGCCGACGTCACGGCCGGGAGCGCCGACCTGATCAGCCGGACCGTGTCGCACGTGGGGTACGCCCACTCCACCGTCGAGCGAGCTCGAGCCACGCCTCACCAAGGCGATGACCTGGACCGCCGAGTTCGTGCCCGCCGAGGACCGCACCACGGTGCGCACGGCCCCGGACGCCGAGCGGCTGGCGTCGCTCTCGGAGCAGGAGCGCCGCTGGCTCTCGCTGCTGCTCGAGGGCCTGCCCGGGGAGCTGGAGGTCGAGCCCGTGACGACCCTGGTCTACGGGGTGCCGAAGCTCGCCCTCGGCCTGCCCCTCGACGCCGACCCCACCGACGAGGTGAAGGCCGACCAGAAGGCGTTCTTCACGCTGCTCTACAACCTGCTCGTCGATGCCGACCGGGGCCCCCGGTTGCCCACGTTGATCGTGGCCTTGGGCAATCTGCAGGTGAGGTCGCTGCTCGCGACGTAGGGTCGCCAGCATGAGAGGTGTTCTCCAGCTCGGGACTCCCGGATGACCCGCGCCTACGACGTCGTCATGATCGGGGCCGGCATCGTCGGCGTCGCCACCGCCCGTGAGCTGCACGAGCGGATGCCCGCCCTGCGGATCGCGGTGCTCGACAAGGAGCCGGCCGTCGGCCGGCACCAGAGCGGGCACAACAGCGGCGTCCTGCACGCCGGCGTCTACTACCAGCCGGGGTCGCTCAAGGCAGAGCTCTGCGTCCGCGGCAAGGCGCTGATGGAGACGTTCGCCCAGGAGAACGACATCCCCTACGAGACCTGCGGGAAGCTCATCGTCGCGCTGGACGCCTCGGAGCTCGGACGCCTGGCGGACCTCGAGAAGCGGGGGCGCGCGAACGGCGTCCCCGGCATGCGGATGCTCGGGCCGGAGGAGATGCGCGAGATCGAGCCGTACGCCGCCGGCATCCGCGCGCTGCATGTCCCCGGCACGGGCATCATCGACTACGCCCGCGTGGTCGAGGTGATGGCCGACCGGCTCCGCGCCGACGGGGTCGACGTGCTGCTCGGCCACGAGGTGCTGGGGCTCTCCGCCACCGCTGAGGGCCAGCGGGTCGACACCACCGGCGGCGAGATCCTCGCCAAGCACGTGATCAGCTGCGCGGGTCTCCACTCGGACCGCGTGGCCGCCCTCGGCAACGGGACGGGCAACGGAACTGCCCCACCGGCGGCCACCCAGATCGTGCCGTTCCGCGGCGACTACTACACCCTGGTCCCCGAGGCCCGGCACCTCTGCCGCGGCCTGATCTACCCCGTCCCCGACCCGTCGCTGCCGTTCCTGGGCGTGCACTTCACCAAGCGCATCGACGGCGAGGTGTGGGCCGGGCCGAACGCCGTGCTCGCCCTCGCCCGGGAGGGCTACGCCCGGACCAGCTTCGACCGTCGTGACCTGCTCGAGACGCTGCGCTACCCCGGGTTCCGGCACCTCGCCCGGAAGTACTGGCGCACCGGCGCCGGCGAGGTCTGGCGCGACGCGGTCAAGCGCGCCTTCGTCACCGAGCTCCAGCGCTACGTGCCCGCGGTCCGCTCCGAGCAGCTGACCTTCGGACCGTCAGGGGTGCGTGCCCAGGCGCTGGCCCCGGACGGCAGCATGGTCGACGACTTCCTGCTGTCCGGCGACGACCGGGCGCTGCACGTGCTCAACGCGCCCTCGCCGGCCGCGACCGCGTCGCTGGCCATCGCCAAGCGGCTGGCCGACGAGGCGACCGAGTCGTTCGACCTGGCCCACTGACCTCCCCGGTCGCGGTCTGCTGACCGAGGAGGTCGGTGCCTCAGCCCAGCAGGGCGTCGTACGCCGCCGGGCTGGAGTCGCGCAGGAACTCCGAGCAGCGGTCCCACTCGTCGGTCTCGCCGATGGCGCGGGCACTCGCGGCCAGCGTCGCCAGGCAGCGCAGGAAGCCGCGGTTCGGCTCGTGCTCCCACGGGACCGGGCCGTGGCCCTTCCAGCCGTTGCGACGCAGCATGTCGAGGCTGCGGTGGTAGCCGACCCGGGCGTAGGCGTAGACGGTCACGTCGTCGGCACCCGCATCGCGGGCCTCGTCGGCGAGCGCGGCCCAGGCGAACGGCGACGCCGGGTTGCGGCGTACGACGTCGGCCGGCGCGGCGCCGCCGTCGAGCTCCGCAGCGCACGGGTCGACGGGGAGGTGGGTGGGGGGCGGTCCGGCCATGAGGTCGGCGCCGGGAGTCAGGGGGGTCATGGAATGCATTGTCCATGGTCGGTTGTTGACTTCCCTCATGACCCAGGCCTCCGAGCACCCGACACCTGTGACCGAGGAGAAGGACCCGTGGCCTGCACTCTTCGCGCTCTGCCTGGGCTTCTTCATGATCCTCGTCGACTCCACGATCGTGTCCGTGGCGACACCCGCGATCATCGAGGACCTGGGCGCCGAGGTGAACGCGGTCGTGTGGGTGACCAGCGCCTATCTGCTGGCCTACGCCGTGCCCGTCCTCATCACCGGCCGGCTCGGTGACCGCTTCGGGCCCAAGCGTCTCTATCTCGCCGGCCTGACCGTCTTCACGCTGGCCTCGCTCTGGTGCGGCCTCACCAACTCGATCGAAGGGCTCATCCTCGCCCGCGTGGTGCAGGGGCTCGGCGCCTCGATGATCACGCCGCAGACGATGGCGATCATCACCCGGATCTTCCCGGCGGCGCGGCGCGGCGCGGCGATGGCGCTCTGGGGCGCCACCGCGGGCGTGGCCACGCTCGTCGGCCCGATCCTCGGCGGCGTGCTGGTCGACGGCCTGGGCTGGGAGTGGATCTTCTTCATCAACGTCCCGGTGGGCATCTTCGGCTTCGTCCTCGCGTGGCGTCTGGTGCCCCAGCTGCCGACCAACTCGCACCGGTTCGACTGGCTGGGCGTGGCGCTGAGCGGGGTCGGCATGTTCCTGCTGGTCTTCGGCATCCAGGAGGGCCACCAGTACGACTGGGGCACGATCACCGGTCCCATCACCGTGTGGAGCCTGATCATCGCCGGCCTGCTGATCCTGACCGCGTTCGTCTGGTGGCAGGCCCACAACCGCCGCGAGCCGCTGGTGCCGCTCGGGCTGTTTCGCGACCGCAACTTCTCCCTCGCCAACGTCGCCATCTCGAGCATGGGGTTCGCGATCACCGCGATGGCGTTCCCGATCATGCTCTACGCCCAGATCGTGCGCGGGCTGAGCCCGACCCGGGCGGCGCTCCTGCTCGTGCCGATGGCGGTCATGTCGATCGTCCTCGCCCCCGGGGTGGGCCGACTGACCGACCGGATCCACCCGCGGCTGATCACCAGCGTGGGCTTCACCTCGATCATCGTCTCCCTGGTCTGGCTGTCGCAGGTCATGACGCCCGACTCCGAGATCTGGCAGATCCTGCTCCCGATGACCCTGCTCGGCATCGGCAACGCCGGGGTCTGGGCGCCCAACAGCGCCACCGCGACCCGCAACCTGCCGATCCACCAGGCGGGCGCAGGCGCCGGCGTCTACAACGCCACCCGCCAGGTCGGTGCCGTGCTCGGCTCGGCCGCCATCGCCGTACTCATGGACGCGCGGCTGGCCGCCGAGGGGCTGTCGTTCTCCCCCACCGAAGGCAGCGGCACCGCCGGTGCCCTGCCCGACACGGTCAAGGCGGCGTTCAGCGACGCGATGTCCACGGCGATGCTGCTCCCGCCGGCGATCCTGCTCTGCGGCCTGGCCGCGGTGCTCTTCTTCGAGCGGCCGCAGCACGCGGGCTACGCCGCCCCCCGCCAGCCCGCCGAGACCGCCTCCATGTAACGCGGGGTTATTGCTCCCACCACAGCGTCATGACGCCCGTCCGGTCACCACAACCCCGCGCAGGTCGTCGATGGACGTGCCGAACCGGGCGGCGGTCGCGGCGTACTCCCGGGCCAGCCGCCGGAGTGCCCGGCGGCGGTTCTCGCCCCAGAGGTCGGCCCAGATGATCCGCGACATACCCAGCTCGTAGCCGCAGATCCAGTCCTGTCGCTGCTTCTCGAGCCAGACGACCTCCCCGGCCGGGCGGTCCGCCACGCCTCCGGCATCACGGCGCTGGTACTTGAGCTTCCCGTCGAACTCGAAGAGGTGGCGCCCCAGCCGCAGGTCGCAGCGCGCCCACCGGTGCTGGTCCCGGATCACGAACTGGGTCTGCGGCCGCCCGAGGCCCAGCTCGTGCACGAGGAGACGCGCGAGTGACTCCCCCACGGACTCGGCTCCCTCGTCCGCCAGCTCGATGCTCGCTCGTGCGGCGGTGACTCCCGGCCAGTTGGCCATCGGGGCGCAGGCAGCGACCAGCTCCGTGCGCGCCACCCCGCTGCGCAGCGCCGAGTCGCAGGCCGGGACGCCGTGGACGATGCCGTGCTCGCGGGCGATGTCCACGGCCGTCCGGGCCGCGTCCAGCACCTGCAGCCCGTCCACCACGACGACCTGGTCCTCACGGTGGACGGCCCCATGGTGCTTGACGCCGTGCTCGGTGCGGGAGCCACGCACGCCGGGCCGGGTGATGTGCACCAGGTCCGGTCGAGGTGTGAGGACCGACAGGCCGAGCTCGCGCGCAGCCGTGGTGTGGCTGAAGGCGTGCGGCTCGACCATCATCAGGTGCGCGGCACGCGCCCGAAGCCTCGGGCGACCGAGGTGCTCGTCGAGCCGGGCCCACTCCTCCGCGGGGGCGTAGACGCCACGGCGGACGGTCACCCAGGCCCCGGACCGCGTGAGCGACCGGAGCTGGGCCTCGGTCAGCCCCGAGGCGAGAGCCTGTTGGCGAGTGATGAGCTGGTGCTGGGTCCACAGGACCCCGGACACGGTCGGGTGCATGCCCGCCAGCGTCGTGACGCACCCGCCCCCGTGCCGGCGTACGCGACCCGGCGGTGGATCACTCGGCGCTCGGCTCGTCCTGTGGAGGCTGAGCGGCGCGCCCCGGAATACATGTAACGCGGAGTTATGGCTACCACCACGGCGTCATGACGCTGCAGCAGTGGCCATAACCCCGCGTTACAAGCAGCGCGGTGTGGAGGCGGGCGAGGGGTCAGGCGATCGACTTGCCCGCAGCGCGGAGGTTCTCGCAGGCCTCGACGATGCGGGCGGCCATGCCGGCCTCGCCCGCCTTGCCCCAGGCCCGGGGGTCGTAGGCCTTCTTGTTGCCGACCTCACCGTCGACCTTGAGCACGCCGTCGTAGTTGGTGAACATGTGCGCGGCGACCGGGCGGGTGAAGGCGTACTGGGTGTCGGTGTCGACGTTCATCTTGACGACGCCGAAGTCGACGGCCGCGCCGATCTCCTCGGCGGTCGATCCCGAGCCACCGTGGAAGACCAGGTCGAACGGCTTGTCACCGGCGGCCAGGCCGAGCTTCTCGACGACGGCCTCCTGGGCGAACTTCAGGATCTCCGGGCGCAGCTTGACGTTGCCCGGCTTGTAGACGCCGTGCACGTTGCCGAAGGTCAGGGCCGTCAGGTAGCGACCCTGCTCACCGGTGCCGAGCGCCGCGATGGTGGCCAGCGCGTCCTCGGGGGTCGAGTAGAGCTTGTCGTCGATCGCCCCCTCGACGCCGTCCTCCTCGCCACCGACCACGCCGACCTCGATCTCGAGGATGATCCGGGCGGCGGCGCACTTCTCGAGCAGCTCGCGCGCGATCTGGAGGTTCTCGTCGAGCGGCACGGCCGAGCCGTCCCACATGTGCGACTGGAACAGCGGCGCCTCGCCACGCGCCACCCGCTCGGCGGAGATGTCGATCAGCGGTCGCACGAACCCGTCCAGCTTGTCCTTGGGGCAGTGGTCGGTGTGCAGCGCGATGTTGACGGGGTAGGCCTTGGCCACCTCGTGGGCGTACGCCGCGAAGGCGACCGAGCCGGTCACCATGCTCTTGACCGAGGGGCCGGAGAGGTACTCCGCACCGCCGGTCGAGACCTGGATGATGCCGTCGGAGCCGGCATCGGCGAAGCCCTTCAGGGCGGCGTTCAGGGTCTGCGAGGACGACACGTTGATGGCCGGGAACGCGAAGGCGTTCTTCTTGGCCGCGTCGAGCATCTCGGCGTAGATCTCGGGGGTGGCGATGGGCATCTGGACTCCTCAGGCGGACTTCCTACGGCGTCGCCAACCCTAGTCGCTACCCGCCAGTCGCAGGAATGTGACGACCGCGCCGTCCAGAGGGCGGGCCATCGGGCACGTAGCCTCGGTCGCATGCGGCGAGGAACCACGCTCCGGACCACGCGGCGCGCCAGCGAGCTCGCGCGTTCGGCCGCGGACGTCTGGGAGGTCGTGGCCTCGGGGCGGCCCGGCCCGCAGTGGTACGTCGACGCCGCCCCCTTCGTGTTCCGCGGGGCAGTGGATCGACTGCTCGGCGGCGAGGGGCGCCGCTGGCCGCCACCCGGCACTCCCCTGCTCGCGCTCGGGGACACGGCCGGGTTCTGGCGAGTGACCGAGGCGAGCGCGGGTCCGGACACGCGGCGGCTGGTGCTCGAGGCCGAGGTCAGGGCGCCCGGACGCGTCCTCCTGACCAGCACGGTCCGAACCCGGTCGCACGGGACCAGCAGGCTCGAGCAGGAGGTCGCCTTCGAGCCTGCCGGGGTCCTCGGCCGCGCCTACCTCGTGGCCGACCTGCCCGCCCGCGAGGCGGTCCTCGAGCTCACCCACCGGCGCCTGTGCGCGGACATCGCCCGGCGGTCAGGCGATGGTCGTGGCTGAGCCGGCCCTGGCCGGGCGCTACATCGCAGTCGTGGGGCCGGCCGACGCGGCGACCGAGTCCGACCTCGGCCACGCCGCCGCGATCGGTCGCGGCCTCGCCGAGCGCGGCGCGATCGTGCTGACCGGCGGGATGAACGGCGTCATGCAGGCCGCCGCGCGGGGTGCGGCCGAGGCGCGCGGCACGTCGATCGGCCTGCTCCCCGGGCCGGACCGCAGCGGCGCCGCACCGGAGAACACCTTCATCCTGCCCACCGGCCTCGGGGAGATGCGCAACGCCCTGCTGGTCCGGGCGGCCGAAGCCGTGGTCGCGGTGGGCTGCAGCTGGGGCACGCTCAGCGAGATCGCCCTGGCCCGACGGACCGGCGTACCCCTGGTCCTCCTGGGCGGCTGGGACCTCCCGGACGACGTCGGGTCCGTCGTCAGCGGCCCCGACGAGGCGCTCGCCGTGGTCGAACGACTCCTCGGGTGAACCGCGGCTGACGAGTCGGGTCGAACCCGGGCAACGCGTGCACGGCGGCTAGCCCCGCCAGGCGTCCTCGCCCGACAGGTCGGCGTACGCCCGGATCCAGCTGTGCATCGCGATCGCCGCGGCGGCCGAGGCGTTGATCGACCGGGTCGAGCCGAACTGCGCGATCGAGAAGGTTCCGTCGCACACCTCGCGCGCGGCCTGCGAGAGCCCCGGGCCCTCCTGGCCGAACAGGAAGCAGACCCGGCGCGGGACCGTCATCGTCTCGAGGTGGCGGGAGCCCGGCAGGTTGTCGATCCCGAGCAGGGCGACCGGCCCGCCCGGGTGGCCGTGCAGGTACGCCGCCAGGTCGGCGGCGGTCGCGTGGTGGCGGACGTGCTGGTAGCGGTCGGTCACCATCGCCCCGCGACGGTTCCAGCGCCGGTTGCCCACGATGTGCACCTCGGCGGCGAGGAACGCGTTGGCCGAGCGGACGATCGTGCCGATGTTGAAGTCGTGCTGCCAGTTCTCGATGGCCACGTGGAAGTCGTGCCGGCGCAGGTCCAGGTCGGCGACGATCGCCTCCATCGACCAGTAGCGGTAGCGGTCGACCACGTTGCGCCGGTCGCCCTCGGCGAGCAGCGTGGCGTCGTACTGCTCCCCCGTCGGCAGCGGCCCCTCCCAGGGACCGAGCCCGACCTCGGCAGGTCCGTGCGGCATGGGGTCGTACGGCGCCCGCCGGTCCTCCCCCTGCTCACCCGCCTGGTCGCTCATGCGCGCGACCCTAGCCGCCTGCCGAAACTGTCAGGTCAGGCCCGGTACGGTTTCCGCGTGACCGCCCTCCTGGACCTTCATCCGCTCCTGCTGGGCATTCCGTGGATGGACCCCAACTGGCTGCTCGACCACTTCGGCAACGCCCTGTTCTGGATCAGCCTGGTCATCGTCTTCATCGAGTGCGGCCTGCTGTTCCCGTTCCTGCCCGGGGACACCCTGCTGTTCGGCCTGGGCCTGTTCATCGCGGCGGAGAAGGTCGACCTGATTCCCGGCAGCCCCTTGGTGGAGCTGCTGTTCGCGCTGATCATGCTGAGCGTCGCGGCCTTCCTCGGCAACGTCGCCGGCTACGAGATCGGCCGCTGGCTCGGGCCGCCGCTCTACGAGCGCAACGGCCGGATCCTGAAGCAGAAGCACTTCGACAAGACCTCGGACTTCTTCGAGCGGCACGGCAACAAGGCCCTCGTGATCGGACGGTTCGTGCCGTTCGTCCGCACGTTCATCACCGTCGTCGCCGGCGTGACGCAGATGGAACGCGCCCGGTTCTTCACCTGGAGCCTGGTCGGGGCGGCGCTGTGGGTCCTGAGCATCACCCTGCTCGGCTACTTCCTCGGCTCGGCCTTCCCGTCCCTGGGAGAGAACCTCGACAAGGCGATCATCGCGATCCTGGTGTTCTCGCTGATCCCGGTGGCCTACGAGTGGTGGCGGCACCGCCGCCACACGGTCGAGTAGTAACCACCCGGCGCCAACCACCCGGGGCAGGCACCCGGCTGGGGCTCAGCCGCGGACGGCGTCCAGCTGCGCCTTGGTGAGGACCGGGCGGACCTCGAGACCGACGTCCGCCAGCGCGTTCTCACCCTCCGGGCTGCGGTCGATCGCGCAGACCACGACCTCGACGACCGCCCCGGCCTCGCGCAGCGCCCGCGTCGCGTCGCGGACGGCGCCACCTGTGGTGATGACGTCCTCGATCAGCGTCACCCGGCGGCCCGCCACGTCCGGACCCTCTGCCAGCTTGCAGGTGCCGTACTCCTTGGCCTTCTTGCGCACGAAGAGCGCCGGGTGGCCGGTGAGGCTGCTGAGGACGGTCACGATCGGGATGCCACCGAGCTCGAGCCCCCCGAGGAGCTCGGTGTCGGCCGGCAACAGGCCGACCATCTGCTGGGCGACCCGGGCGAGCAGGTGGGGGTCGGACTCGAAGAGGTACTTGTCGAAGTACTCCGACGCCACCTGCCCCGAGCGGAGCGTGAACTCCCCGGTCAGGCGACAGCAGGCGTCGATGTCGCGGGCGAGGTCCGGGTCGGCGATCGTCAGGGCGTCGGTCACCGGCCCATCATGTCGCACCCGGCCCGGGCCACGGCGAGCACACCTCGGGCACGGCTCCGGCTACCCTCGGGCGCATGCCGGCCAGCCGCCTCCAGGGCATCCCACCCACGATCTTCTCCCAGATGTCCGCGCTGGCGGTGCGGACCCAGTCGGTCAACCTCGGCCAGGGCTTCCCCGACGTCGACGGCCCGCCGAGCGTGATCGCCCGGGCGGTGGCGGCGCTGGAGGGCGGCCAGAACCAGTACGCGCCGGGACTCGGCGTGCCGGCGCTCCGCCAGGCGATCGCCCGCCACCAGCAGCGCCACTACGGCATCGACCTCGACCCGGACTCGCAGGTCGTGGTCACGACCGGCTGCACGGAGGGCATCGCGGCAGCCCTGCTCGGCCTCGTCGACCCGGGTGACGAGGTGGTGGTCCTCGAGCCCTACTACGACTCCTACGTCGCGATGATCCAGATGGCAGGCGGCGTACGACGTCCCGTCACGCTGCGCGCCCCGGACTTCCGGCTGGACGCCGACGAGCTCCGGGCCGCGATCGGCCCCCGCACCCGCTTCCTGCTGCTCAACAGCCCGCACAACCCGACCGGCACCGTGCTGACGCCCCGCGAGCTGCGTTCGGTCGCCGAGGTCGCGATCGAGCACGACCTCGTGGTGATCACCGACGAGGTCTACGAGCACCTGACCTTCGAGGACCACCAGCACGTACCGCTGGCGACGTTGCCGGGGATGTTCGAGCGCACCCTGACACTGTCCAGCGCCGGCAAGTCCTACTCGTTCACGGGCTGGAAGATCGGCTGGGCGACCGGGCCGGCCGAGCTCGTGGGCGCGGTGCTCGCGGCCAAGCAGTGGCTGACGTTCACCTCGGGCTCGCCCCTGCAGCCCGCGATCGCCTACGCCCTCGACGAGGAGCCGGACTTCCCCGCCACGCTTGCCACCGAGCTCCGCACCCGACGCGACCTGCTCTGCGCGGGCCTCACGGCCGCCGGCCTCGACGTCCGCGTCCCGGAGGGGACCTACTTCGCCACGACCGACATCAGCCGCCTCGGCTGGGAGGACGGCCTGTCGTTCTGCCTGGCCCTGCCCGAGCGGGCGGGGGTCGTGGCCATCCCGAGCCAGGTGTTCCACGACGACGTCGAGGCCGGGCGGCACCTGGTCCGGTGGGCGTTCTGCAAGGAGCCCGCGATGATCGAGGAGGGGCTGCGCCGCCTCGCGGCGGCCGACCTCACCGCCGACTGAGCCGCTGACCGGCCCGCTGGGCGTCGAACCAGGCGCGTACGTCGGGACGCAGCAGCAGGGCCAGGGCGACCACGCACGCGGCCAGCGGCAGCACCATCAGGAACTGGGAGATCGCGGCCACCAGGCAGAGCCCGGCCGCCAGGGAGGCCGACACCACCAGCGGCACCCGGGCCCACGCGACGCCGCGGAACGCCAGGCCGGCGAGCACCATCGCCGCGAGGGACCAGAGGATGATCACGGCCCCGAGCACATAGGTGAGCTGGACCACGAGGTGGTCGGAGACCCCCTGCGCGGCCAGGTCGGGGTTCTGCCTGCGCACCTCGTCGAAGACGAGGTCGGGGCTGGCGACCAGCACCGCGATGCTCGCCGCCATCACCACCACCGCCAGCCCGGCGAAGACCCAGGTCAGCGCGCAGGCCCACGCCACCGCGGTGGGGCGGACGCCGGCGCCCGCCGGGGCGTACGGCGACGCCGGCTGGGCACCCAGCGGGGTGCCGACCTGCTCAGCGGGCACAGCACCGGGCTGGGCCCCGGCCACCGGGGCGGAGCCGAACCCCGGGAACGACCGCGGCTCCGAGGTCCGCGGCACCAGCGGCGCCTCCGGGGTCGGCTCCGGGCGGGGCTTCGGCTCGCGGGTCACCCCGTTGAACCAGTCCCGCGAGGGCTGGAACCACAGCATGATCGCGGAGGCGACCACGACCGACGACATGAAGCCGCCGGTCACCAGGCCGGTGACGAACAGGGGCGCGGCGAGCAGCGAGAGCGCGACCCGGGCGCTCTTGCTGCGCTGCAGCACCTGGTAGCCGAGGATCGCCGCCGCGGCGGCGCACCCGCCCGCGACCATGGCCAGCAGGCGCAGCACGTCGAGCACCCCCTGCACGCCCAGGCCGAGCCCGTCGCCGGGCGGCTCGGACAGGAACCGCTGCACCGAGTCCTGGGTCTCCAGCGTCTTCAGGCCCGAGATCCGCTCGAACACGGTCAGCACGACGAAGACCGAGCCCAGCATGATCAGCCAGGCGGCCAGCGTCACCTGGCGTGGACGGGGCGGGCTCGTCGAGGGACTCATGCGCCCCATTCCATCAAACTGCTGGTCACAGCGTGGTCAGGGCCAGCCCTTGACCGTCCGTGGACCGGTCGACCCGCACGCGTCCGCCGTCCACGACCTCACCCCCGATCAGCAACCTGGCCAGCGGGTCCCCGATCGCGGTCTGGATCAGCCGCCGCAGCGGCCGGGCGCCGTACGCCGGGTCGAAGCCGGTCTCCGCGAGCCAGGTGCGGGCCTCGCCACTGACCTCGATGGTGATCCGGCGGACCGCCAGCCGCTGCTCGAGCAGGGCCAGCTGCAGGTCGACGATCTGGGCCAGCTCGTCACGGCTGAGCGCGTCGAACAGCACGATCTCGTCGAGCCGGTTGAGGAACTCGGGCTTGAACGACGAACGCACGACCGACATCACGGCGTCGCGCTTCTTCTCCGCGTCCAGCGCCGGGTCCATGAGGTAGGCCGAGCCGAGGTTGCTGGTCAGGATCAGCAGGGTGTTGCGGAAGTCGACGGTGCGGCCCTGGCCGTCGGTCAGCCGACCGTCGTCGAGCACCTGCAGCAGGATGTCGAAGACCTCCGGGTGCGCCTTCTCGACCTCGTCGAGCAGGACGACGGAGTACGGCCGGCGGCGGACCGCCTCGGTGAGCTGGCCACCCTCCTCGTAGCCGACGTAGCCGGGAGGAGCACCGACCAGCCGGGCGACCGAGTGCTTCTCGGAGTACTCGCTCATGTCGATGCGCACGATCGCCCGCTCGTCGTCGAACAGGAAGTCCGCCAGCGCCTTGGCCAGCTCGGTCTTGCCGGTGCCGGTCGGGCCCAGGAAGAGGAAGGAGCCGGTCGGCCGGTGGGGGTCGCTGATGCCCGCGCGGGAGCGTCGTACGGCGTCGCTCACGGCGTTGACGGCCTGCTTCTGGCCGATCAGCCGCTGGCCGACGACCTCCTCCATGCGCAGCAGCTTGGCGGTCTCGCCCTCGAGCATCCGGCCGGTCGGGATGCCGGTCCAGGCCTCGACCACCTCGGCGACCTGCTCGGCGCCGACCTCCTCGCCGACGAGCGGCTCGAGGCCGCCGGAGCCGGTCTTCTCGGCGTCCCCTGCGGCCTTGATCTGGCGTTCGAGCTCGGGAATCCTGCCGTAGTTGATCTCGCTGGCGCCCGCGAGGTTGCCCTCACGCAGCAGCCGCTCGGACTCGATCCGCAGCTGGTCGAGCTGGCGCCGCAGCTCACCCTCACCCTCGAGGCTGGTCTTCTCCTGCTCCCAGCGGGCCTCCAGCCCGCGCAGCTCCTCCTCGCGGTCGGCGAGGTCGGCGCGCAGCCGGTCGAGCCGGTCGACCGACGCCTCGTCGCTCTCCTTCGCGAGGGCGAACTCCTCCATCTTGAGGCGGTCGACGGCCCGGCGGAGCTGGTCGATCTCCTCCGGGGACGACTCGATCTCCATCCGCAGCCGGGAGGCGGCCTCGTCGATGAGGTCGATCGCCTTGTCGGGCAGCTGGCGACCGGGGATGTAGCGGTCGGAGAGGGTGGCGGCCGCGACCAGGGCGGCGTCGGTGATCCGGACGCCGTGGTGGGCCTCGTACTTCTCCTGGATGCCGCGCAGGATCTGGACGGTGTCCTCGACGCTGGGCTCACCCACGAAGACCTGCTGGAAGCGACGCTCCAGCGCCGGGTCCTTCTCGATCCGCTCGCGGTACTCGTCGAGCGTGGTGGCGCCGATCATGTGCAGCTCACCACGGGCCAGCATCGGCTTGAGCATGTTGCCGGCGTCCATCGCGGAGTCGCCGCCGGCGCCCGCACCGACGACCGTGTGCAGCTCGTCGATGAACGTGATGATCTGGCCGCCGGCGTCCTTGATCTCCTCGAGGACGGCCTTGAGGCGCTCCTCGAACTCGCCGCGGTACTTCGCGCCGGCGACCATCGCCGCCAGGTCGAGGCTGAGCACCCGGCGGCCCTTGAGGGAGTCGGGCACGTCGCCGGCGACCACGCGCTGGGCGAGGCCCTCGACGACGGCGGTCTTGCCGACCCCGGGCTCGCCGATCAGGACCGGGTTGTTCTTGGTGCGGCGCGACAGCACCTGGATCACGCGGCGGATCTCGGCGTCGCGGCCGATCACCGGGTCGAGCCGGCCGTCCTCGGCCGCCTTGGTGAGGTCGACGGAGTACTTGTCGAGCGCTTCGTACGTCGACTCGGCGTCCTCGCTGGTGACCCGCCGGTTGCCGCGGACCGCCGTCAGCCCCTCACGCAGCCCCTTCTCGGTCAGCCCGGCGTCGGTGAGCACCTTCCTGGCCGACGACTCGGTGCCGGCCACGGCGATGAGCAGGTGCTCGGTCGCGACGTAGTCGTCCTTCATGCCGGCGGCGAGGTCGAGGGCTCCGGCCAGGACCCGGGTGAGCACAGCCGAGGCACCGGGGTGCTGGACGGTGGCGCCGCTGGCCTTGGGCAGCGCGTTCATCACTGCCTCCGCCTTCGCGGTCAGCTGGTTCACGTCGACCCCGGCCTTGGTGACCAGGTTGCGGGCGGTGCCCTCCGCCTGGCGCAGCAGGGCGACGAGCAGGTGGATCGGCTCGGTGGCGGTGTTGCCGGCCGTGGTGGACGCCAGCTGGGCAGCCTCGATGACCTCGCGGCTGCGGGTGGTGAACTTCTCGGCCCCGAACTGGCTCATGGCTCTGTTCTCTCCTGGTGTGACGTGATGGCGGCGTGGTCGACGGCACCCAGTGTGCTCGTCATCAAGCCCAACGTTCCAGAAGTTGAGTCTGTTCCACTCAACTTTGTGGAATTCCGCGCAGGTCGGGAACGCGCATCGCACCGCCCTACCTCCCGAATGATCCGGCGAAGCACTGACGGCCGCCCCTCCGGAGCCCTACCCTTCCTCAAGGGGGCCATCCCGGGGGCCACGTCGATCCGACGCTGGAGAGGGATGCCGGTGCCAGCGATGTCAGCGCATGGCAGTGCGGCCTCCTCGCACACGCGGTGCACGACGCCGTGCTCGCCGCCGGCGCCGCGGGACTGGACCTGCTCCTGCTCGCCCACCTCGCCGAGCGGGCGCGCCCGTGACGTTCCTGGAAGGCCCGACCAATGAATGCCGACCCCGTGCTGAGCCCGCTGCGAGTCGTCGTCATCGACGACACGGCCGACCTGCGTGAGCTGCTGCGCCTGGCCCTGACCCGCGGGGGGTTCGAGGTCGTGGCCGAGGCAGGCGACGGGCAGTCCGGGATCGAGGCCGTCCGCGAGGCTCGGCCCGACGTCGTCCTGCTCGACCTGTCCATGCCGGTCATGGACGGCCTCGAGGCACTGCCCTACATCCGCCGGCTGTGCCCCAGCGGGAAGATCGTCGTGCTGTCGGGGTTCGGAGCCACCCAGATGTCCGCTCGGGCCATGGCTGCCGGAGCCGACGGCTACGTCCAGAAGGGCGCGACCCTGACCTCGATCCTGAGCTACCTCCGGGACATCACACAGGGTCATGAGTCGCGGGGGCAGGAAGCGAGCGCCGCGGGCGGCGAGCAGACGCGCGGGCCGCGCACCCTGAGCGTCGTCCCGTCGTCCTCGGACAGGCCCTCGCCGAACCAGGCCGGTGCACCTCGGGGCGCCGGCACCCGCGAGTCGCCCGCCCCGACGGTCGGGTCGCAGGTGTCCTCGTCGGAGGCGCTGACCCTGGCGCCGTACGGCATCCTGGAGCTCGCCGACGAGCCCCTCTTCCGGGTGGTCCACGCCAACCCCACCGCCCGCCGGCTGCTGGGCCACCCTGCCGCACCCGGCACCCCGCTCGGGATGGTCTCGCCGCCCCTGGCCAGCCTGGTCGCGTTCCACCGGCTCGAGGCGGACGCCTCCTTCGAGATCGACCTGGAGGGCGGCTCGGTGCGGGCCAGCCTGCGCCGCACGGGATGGTCGGTGCTGGTCTACCTGGACTCGACCGTGGAGGACGTCGCCCTCCTGCGCCGCGCCATCGCGACGGCCGCCCACGAGATCCGGGGGCCGGTCGCGGTCATCAACGGGATAGCCGAGAGCCTCGAGTGGTCCGTGACCGACATCGACAGCGACCAGCGCGACCGTCTGATGGCCTCGGTCGTGCGCCAGTCCCGGATGCTCGACAGCATCACCGCCGACCTGCTGACGGCCGCGCAGATCCAGCGCGGCACGCTCCGGATCGACCTCCAGGCGGTCGAACCCCGGGCCGCCGTCGAATCGGTCATCACCGACCGCTACGACGTCACGGTCATCGTCGAGGACGAGCGCCAGGTCCGCGCCGACCCGCTCCGGCTGGAGCAGATGCTGAGCAACCTGCTGAGCAACGCCCACAAGTACGGTCGGGCGCCCTTCGAGGTGCGGATCCGCGCCGCGGACGAGTTCGTCTGCATCGACGTCACCGACCGCGGCGACGGCGTGCCCGCGGAGTTCGTCGACGAGCTCTTCCGGGAGTTCGCCCGGGCCCGTGGCACGGTCGCCACCGGCACCGGGCTCGGCCTGTTCGTGGTGCGCACCCTCGCCGAGGCGCAGGGGGGACGGATCACGCACACGCCGGCTGAGAACGGCGGCGCCGTCTTCACGATCATGCTGCTGTCCTGCTGAGCCCCTACCCCGACGACGGCGGCTCGCCGGTCTCGGGCTCCGGGGGCTTGGCGTGCTCGGGGAATGCGGCGACGACGTCGTCGTCGACCAGGCAGGTCCGGCAGAAGTCCTCCCCGAAGGGCGTCAGGTGGATGCTGCGGCGGACGACCTTGGCGAACTTCACCGTGTGCACGGCGGCGATCACGTCGGGCTGCGCCTCCAGGACCTGGTAGTCCATCGGGTCGCGCAGCGACTCCCGGGAGAACCACACGAGGCCGAGGCGGAACAGGTTGTTGAGGTACGACGGCACCTGGTCGAGGTAGCGGCAGCCGGCCCGGGCGCCGATCATCGTCAGCCCGGGGGCGATCAGCTGGCTGCTCACCATCCCGATCGGGCCGCCGGTGCGGACATCGACGCTGGGCTGCGGTCCGCCCTCGAGGAGCAGCAGCAGGATCCGCCCCTCGTCGGGGGCCAGCTCACCCAGGATGCGACCGTAGGCCGGATGGGCGACGTCGGTGTTCCAGACGTCGCGAGAGCGCTCGAGCAGCTCCGCCCCCCGCTGGCGCAGCGTGGCACCGGCCGACGCGCCGCGCTCGTGCCCGTTGACCCGGTCCGGCGGCTCGGCGAGCTCGCCGAGCGACTCCCCGGCGGTCATCAGCGCCGTGGCCAGCGGCACTCCCGACGAGACCGAGCGGGCCAGGTCGCCGAAGACCGCGGCCGCCTCGGTGGCGTCGCGAGCCAGCGCCGCGGCCTCCTGGGGGTCCGCGACGGCGCGGGCCACCCGCAGCCCGGCCCGGGCCGAGGTGCGCACCCCCCACTCGGTGGTGTGCCACCAGGCCGATGCGGCGACCCGGGCGAGCCCGGGGAGGGCGTCGATCGCCGGGCCGATGGCCTCGGGCCGCGGCCACCCCGAGGGCTGGGGCGCGGGCTGGGGCGCGGGCTGGGGCGGGGTCTGCCGAGGAGACGACTGGGGGGTGTCCATCAGCTCACCCCGAACAGCCAGAGGTGCAGGAAGCCGCCGCCCAGCCCCATGATCGCGCCGTGGGCGTAGAGCATCCACTCGTCCTCCTTGATCGCCGAGCGCATCATCTCGACGAAGTCACGCGGCGGCAGCTCCTTGGTTCGGGTGGCCACCAGGACCCGGATCCTGTCGGCCTGTCGCCGGCTGAACGCCGGGTCCTTGAACGGGGTGAGCGTGCGCCCGACCGCCTCGCGGGCGACCGAGTCGCGGATCGTGTCGAAGCGGGCGGCGCCCACGGCCACCCGGACCGCCGCCCGGGCGGGCCCCGCAGCCTTGTCGATGGCCGGGCGCAGGGCGGTCGCGAGCATCTGGCGGGTGCGGTCGCCGCGGGGACCGTCGAGCAGGAAGTCGCCGATCCGCTCGAGCGTGATGACGTCCTCGGCGATGATCTGCGCGTAGACCTCGGCCGCCTCGTCCTGGCGGCGCAGGAACAGCCCGTGCACCTTCACGCCGAGGATCCGGCGCGGCTCCGGGGGCTCGAAGATCAGCCACATGCCGAGCGCGTTGGTGAGCCAGCCGACCACGACCCCGAGCACCGGGAGCAGCCACCACTGCCCGAACGTGTGGTCGATGACGGCGACCGGGATGCCGAGCAGGAAGCCGAAGACGAAGCCGAAGCCGACCATCAGGTTGAGCTCGCGCTGGCCGAAGTCGCGGAAGATCCGCACGACCAGGGACGGGTTCGCGCGAAAGTGGTCGATGACCATGATCTTGGGGTCCAGCAGCTGGTCGATGTGGGTCCCGATCTCGTCGGTGACCCGGCCGACCACGGCGGGCAGCTGCGCCTGGACCCGCTCGATGACGGCCTCGCGCACGGGCCGGGGCAGGTCGCGCCACAGCCGCGGGTGCTCGCGCCGCATCACCTCGTCGACCAGCACCGGGATCTCGGGGCGGAACACCGTCACGATGTGCTCGGCGATCTGGTCGGGCTCGAGCTGCTGGTAGAACTCGCCGGGCGTGCCCAGCTTGGCGATCGCCTTGTCGACGGCGATGCTGCCCATCTTGGCGGCCCGCGCGGGGATGATGCCCTGCCAGCCGATGCCGCCCTGGAGGATGCCCGGGACCTCCTGGAGCTTGCGCGGCAGCACCGTCGCGACCTCGCGCATGCCGGGGATCCGGACGCCGTGGAACCGCACCGGACTGAACAGCATGATCAGACCGGTCCAGTTGATCAGCCAGCCGATGACGCCGGTGAAGACCGGGATCGTCGCGACGTGGAGCCAGTCGATGCCGGCGGCCCCGTCAGCCCAGGCGTGGAACGTCGTCCTCACCCCGCTCGCTCGGCATCTCGGTCGCCTGAGAGTAGCGAGTTGCCTTACAAAGCGACAGACTTTGTCAAGCGGCGCGGGTCACACGGGTCAGTGGCTGCGGCGCCACACGACCAGCGACTGGCCGGGCCCGGGCTGCCGCAGGACCGGCAACTTGTTGGGCAGCATCTGCTGGGGGGCGCGCCGCGCGGCGAGCGCCTGGCGCAGCGCCTCCCGGGCCGCCTCGAGCTCGGCGATCAGCTCCTCGTTGCGCCGGGCCAGGGCGCGGGCCCGGTTCTCCAGGTCGAGGATGCGTCGTACGCCCTCGATGCCGATGCCCACCGAGGTGAGGTCGGCGATCTCGCGCAGCAGCTCGATGTCGCGGTGGGAGTAGCGCCGACCACCGCCGACGGTGCGGCCCGGCGTGATCAGGCCGAGCCGCTCGTAGGTGCGCAGGGTCTGCGGGTGCAGCCCGGTCAGCTCGGCGGCGACGCTGATGACGTACACGGCAGCGTCGGGCCCCGGGGCCACGAAGCGCTCGCGAGGCATCACGAGCCCTCGAAGAGGTTGGCTCGCAACGGCTTGGCGGAGGTGGCGGCGCGGTAGGCCTCGACGGCCGCACGGGCCCCCTCGTCCAGCACCGCGGGCACCTGGACCTCGACGGTCGCGAGCAGGTCGCCGCTGGTGCCGTCGGCCTTCTTCGCGCCCCGGCCCCGCACCCGGAAGGTGCGTCCGTTGGGGGTGCCGGCCGGGATCTTGAGGGTGACGGGCGCACCCGACAGGTTCGGGACCTTGATCTCGGCGCCGAGCGCGAGCTCGTCGAAGGAGACCGGCACGTCCAGGGTCAGGTTGTCGCCCTTGCGGCCGAACAGCCGGTGCGGCGAGACCTTCACGGAGACGAACAGGTCTCCGGGCGGGCCGCCGCTCTCGCCCGCGGCACCCTTGCCGCGCACCCGGATCCGCTGGCCGTCCTTGACGCCCGCGGGGATCCGGGCCTGGATCGACCGTGCGGACAGGCCGCGGCCGGAGCCGTGACAGGTCGGGCACGGCTCGTCGTAGACCAGCTGACGGCCAGCGCAGGCGGGGCAGGTCTCGTTCATCGAGAACGCACCGCCCACGGAGGCGACGACGTAGCCGGCTCCCTCGCACTCGGGGCAGATGTGCGGCCGGGTGCCGGGCTTGCCGCCGGTGCCGGAGCAGTCCGGACACGGGGCGTCGGACGTCAGCCGCAGCGAGATGGTGACGCCGTCGAGGGCGTCGGTGAAGCTGATCGTCGCCGTGGTCTCGACGTCGGCGCCCTTCTGCGGGCGTCGCTGCTGCTGGGTGCGGCCACGTCCCCCGCCACCTCCGAAGATGTCGCCGAACATGTCGCCGAAGCCGCCACCGGCGCGGTCGCGGAGCAGGTCGTTGAGGTCGAAGCCACCGGCCCCGCCTGCTCCGCCACCACCACCGGGGAAACCGCCCCGGAAACCACCGGAGTAGAGCTCGCGCATCTCGTCGTACTTCTTGCGCTTCTCGGCGTCCCCGACCACGTCGTAGGCCTCGGCGACCGCCTTGAACTTCTCGTGCTTGGCGGTGTCACCGGGGTGGGAGTCGGGGTGGTTGGCGCGCGCCAGCTTGCGGTAGGCCTTCTTGATCTCGTCCGCCGTGGCGTCCTTCTTCACGCCGAGCTGGGCGTAGAAGTCCTTGTTGGCCCAGTCGGCCCGCATGCCGTCGGTCGCACTCATGCGCGCACCTCCCTTCCTCGTCCTGTCCCGGGTCTGCCTGTGGTGCTACTCGGTCGGCCCAGCGGTTTCGGCCGGCCCCGTCGATTCGGCCGGCGCGTCGGGCTCGGTCGGCCCGCTCGGCGGGTCGACCACGAGCACCTGGGCGGCACGCACCACGCGGTCGCCGATCCGGTAGCCGGCCTTGGCGATCACCTTGCAGGTGGTCACCTCGACGTCGGGGTCCTCGCCGATGTGCGAAAGCGCCTCGTGGATCGTCGGGTCGAACGGGTCGCCGACGGCGCCGAACTTGGTCAGCCCCCGGGCCGACACGATCCGCTCGAGCTGGTCGGCGACCGCCTTGAACCCGCCGTCGATCGGGGCGTGCTCGCGGGCCCGGTCGATCGTGTCGAGGACCTCGGTGATCGGCGCGAGCGCGGCGTACGTCGCGTTCTCGCGGATCAGCTCACGGTCCCGCTCGACGCGCCGCTTGTAGTTGAGGTACTCGGCCTGGAGGCGCTGGAGGTCCCCGGTGAGATCCGCGACGTCCCGGCGGGCGACGAGCAGGTCGTCCTCGAACTCGGCGTCGCCGGCGTCCGCACCGGGCTCCGGAGCCTGCTCCTGCTGGGGAACCTCGACCTCGGTCTCGTTGGCCATCTGTGCTGCCTCCTCCCCGAAGGTGGTGGGTGGGTGCTCCCCGGGGGGAGCCGGCGCCTGGGCCGGCTCCCCCTGGGGCGTGACGTCACGATCGGTCACTTGGCGTCCTCGGCACCGGCGTCGCCGGGAGCCTCGTCCACGATCTCGGCGTCGACGACGTCCTCGTCGGCCTCACCGGTGGAGCCCGTGGCACCACCGGCCGCGGCCGACTCGGCCTCGGCAGCGGCGTACATCGCGGCGCCCATCTTCTGGCTCGACTCACCGAGCTTGCTGATGCCGGCCTGCAGCTCCTCGCCGGTGGACTCGGCGTTCTCCAGGGTGGCCTTCAGCGCGTCCAGGTCGGCACGCACCTCGGTCTTCACGTCGTCGGGGATCTTCTCGGCGTTCTCCTCGAGGAACTTGTCCGTCGAGTAGACCAGCGAGTCGGCCTGGTTGCGGAGCTCGACGACCTCGCGACGCTTGGCGTCCTCCTCGGCGTACTGCTCGGCCTCCTTGACCATCCGGTCGATGTCGTCCTTCGACAGCGCGGAGCCGCCGGAGATCGTCATCGACTGCTCCTTGCCCGAGCCCTGGTCCTTGGCGGACACGTGCACGATGCCGTTGGCGTCGATGTCGAAGGTGACCTCGATCTTCGGGATGCCGCGGGGAGCCGGGGGCAGCCCGGTGAGCTCGAAGTTGCCGAGCGGCTGGTTCTGGCCCCACATCTGGCGCTCGCCCTGGGCGACCTTGATCTCCACCGACGGCTGGTTGTCGTCCGCGGTCGTGAAGATCTCGGAGCGCTTGGTCGGGATCGTGGTGTTGCGCTCGATCAGCGTGGTCATCACGCCGCCCTTGGTCTCGATGCCGAGGCTGAGCGGGGTGACGTCGAGGAGCAGGACGTCCTTGACCTCGCCCTTGAGGACACCGGCCTGGAGCGCGGCACCGACGGCCACGACCTCGTCCGGGTTGACGCCCTTGTTGGGCTCCTTGCCGCCGAGCAGGCCCTTGACGACCTCGGTCACGGCGGGCATCCGGGTGGAGCCGCCGACGAGGACCACGTGGTCGATCTTGTCGATCGCCACGCCGCCGTCCTTGAGCACCTGCTGGAACGGCGCCTTGGTCCGGTCGAGCAGGTCGGACGTCATCTTCTGGAACTCGCTGCGGGTGAGCTTCTCCTCGAAGTGCAGCGGGCCGGACTCGCCGTGGGTGATGTACGGCAGGTGGATCGTGGTCTCGCTGGAGGAGGACAGCTCGATCTTCGCCTTCTCCGCGGCCTCCTGGAGGCGCTGCTTGGCGATCTTGTCGGCCGAGAGGTCGACGCCGTTGTTGTCCTTGAACTTCTTGACCATCCACTCGACGACGCGGGCGTCCCAGTCGTCACCACCGAGGTGGTTGTCGCCGGAGGTGGCCTTGACCTCGACGACACCCTCACCGATCTCGAGCAGGGACACGTCGAACGTGCCGCCGCCGAGGTCGAAGACGAGGATCGTCTGGTCGTCGCCCTTGTCGAGGCCGTAGGCCAGCGCGGCCGCGGTGGGCTCGTTGACGATGCGGCTCACGTTGAGGCCGGCGATCTCGCCGGCCTCCTTGGTGGCCTGGCGCTGCGCGTCGGAGAAGTACGCCGGCACCGTGATCACGGCGTCGGTGACGGTCTCGCCGAGGTAGGCCTCGGCGTCGCGCTTCAGCTTCTGCAGCACGAAGGCGCTGATCTGCTGGGGGGTGAAGTCCTTGTCGTCGATCCGGGTCTTCCAGTCAGTGCCCATGTGGCGCTTGACCGAGCGGATCGTCCGGTCGACGTTGGTGACGGCCTGCCGCTTGGCAACCTCACCGACGAGGACCTCTCCGGACTTGGCGAACGCGACCACGGACGGCGTGGTCCGGGCACCTTCCGCGTTTGCGATGACGGTGGGTTCTCCACCCTCGAGGACGGCGACGACGCTGTTCGTCGTGCCGAGGTCGATGCCGACCGCACGTGCCATGGTGTGAACCTCCGGTAGTTGCTGGTGCTCTTGCTGGTGCTGGATGTCTGGGGCGGACAGCGTGCTGCCTGTGCTGTCCGTGCTGCCATCCTGCGCCGAGGACGGCGAGTCTGGCAAACAAGTTGAGTCGTGGCAACTCAACTTCGTTCATCGGGCTCAACGCAGCACCCGTGGCCACTGTTCCCGGGAGCGGGAAATACTTTGCCGACGGCCTTGCCACGGCCTTTGGGGCGGGGTGATCAGGGTCGCATCGGCCCGATCGGCCCTGATCGGCGGAATAGTCACCCGCAGCATCTGTTGGGCCCTGCATGACCGTTTCCACGATCACCCTCAACGACCAGACGACCATCCCGCAGCTCGGCTTCGGGGTCTTCCAGGTGCCGCCGGAGGAGACCGCCGCCACGGTGACGACGGCGCTCGAGGTCGGCTACCGCCACATCGACACGGCGCAGATGTACCAGAACGAGAAGGGCGTGGGCGAGGCGCTCGCCGCGTCGGGCATCGCCCGCGACGAGCTCTACGTGACCACGAAGCTCAACAACGGCTTCCACCGGCCCGACGACGCGCGCCGCGCCTTCGACGAGTCGCTCGGCAAGCTCGGCCTCGACCGGGTCGACCTGTTCCTCATCCACTGGCCGCTGCCCACGCTGTACGACGGCGACTTCGTGTCGACCTGGCAGACCCTCGTGGAGCTCCAGAAGGAGGGCCGCGCGACCTCGATCGGCGTGTCCAACTTCCAGCCGGCGCACCTGGACCGGATCGTCGCCGAGACCGGCGTCGTACCGGCCGTGAACCAGATCGAGGTGCACCCCTACTTCACCAACGAGGCCGCTCGCGCCGCCTCGATCCGGCACGGCGCCGAGGTGGAGGCGTGGTCGCCGATCGCCCAGGGCAAGGTCCTCGACGACGAGGTGATCGCCAAGATCGCGGCCGACCACGGCAAGACCGCCTCGCAGGTGACCCTGCGCTGGCACCTCGACCGCGGCGACATCGTGTTCCCCAAGTCGATGCGCGAGGAGCGGATGCGCGAGAACTTCGACATCTTCGACTTCTCGCTCACGCCCGGCGACATCGCGGCGATCAGCGCGCTGGACCGCGGCGAGGACGGCCGTCTGGGCCCGAACCCGGACGAGTTCGACTACCTCCCCGACTGAGCCTGCCCCCTTGTAACGCGGGGTTGTGGCTACCGCTGCAGCGTCCTGACGCTGGGTCAGTGACAACAACACCGCGTTACAAGCGGCGGGGGCGGACGTCAGCCGATGGTGACGCGGACCTCGTTGGACGTCAGCTCGGTGTCGGTGTCGAACACCCGGAAGCGGTTGATGCCGCCCTGGCTGGTCTGGACGTAGGTCGAGAAGGTCTCGTCGCTGACCGACACGGTGACCGGGAAGTCCTGCCACGCGCCGGCGGTGAACCGCTGGACCTGGAGGATGGCGCCCTCGCCGCCGGGGTAGACCCCGGTCAGGTCGATCTGCTCCATCGGTGCCACCGCCGTCTGGCTGGCCGAGAGCGAGATCTCCTTCTTCGGCGCCTTGGTCTTCGTCGGCTCCTCGGTCGGCTCCTCCGTCGAGGTGGCCGACTCGTCTGCCTGGGGCGCGAGCGTGATGAGCGGGCCGGAGGCCGGCTGGGTCTTCTCGGGGCGCGGGAGGTACATCGACGCCTTCGAGGTCGTGTCCGCCGTGTCGGAGCCACCGCCGAGGCCGAGGACCTTGGTGCCCGCCAGCACGGTGAGGCCGAGGACCAGGCCCACCGCCAGGCCGACGCCCACCAGGGCGAGGAGTCCGACGAGGACCGGGTGCTCGGAACGCTCTTCTCGATCAACCACGGTGGAGCACCCCCTGGATCTGCGGACCGGCCTGCGGGTCAGGCGCAACGTCACCCATTGTCGGGGACGACCGCAGGCAGGACCAATCGGGTCCGGCCCGGCCCCGTCAACGGGGCTCGAGGATCACCACGGGGATCTCGCGCTCGGTCCACTGCTGATAGGTGTCGAAGTCGGCGTACAGCTCGACCAGGCGTGGCCACAGCGCCGCGCGCTCCGCGGCGTCGGCGGTGCGGGCGCGCACCCGGCGTACCTCCGCCCGGATCTGCACCTGGGTGTCCGGGGACGCCTTCAGGTTGAGGTACCACTGGGGGTCCTTGGGCAGCCCGCCCTGCGAGGCGACCACGATCACGTTCGGGCCGTCGAGGAGGTAGAGCAGCGGGGTCGTGAACGCGGTGCCGGACTTCCGGCCGCGGTGGTCGAGGAGCAGCGTGGGGACGGGCTTGCGGAAGCCCGCACCGATCCGCCAGGTGCTGCCGATCCGGCCGTTGGTCCTGCGGAAGACCCAGACCTGGGCGCGCGCGGCGTACTTGATGACCTTGGCGACCACCGGCGAGTCGAGCTGGTCGGGGCGGGGCCTGGCCCTGGGCCCCGCCTTGCGCTCGGTCATCACATCCCCCTCTTCCAGACGAGCTCCTCGAGGAGCTCACGGCTGCGCCAGCCGTCGGCGGTGCGGAGCATGCGGTGATGGTAGATCCCGCCGAACTCCCACAGGAGCTCCGAGCCGTCCCGCTGCGGCAGGATCATCGGGTTCGTGAAGTACGCCGCGACCGTCGCCTCGTCGCCGTCCACCACGGACTCGACCTGACCGAGCGTGTGCTGGCGGCGGGGGAAGATCGGGAGGTTCTCCGCCAGCCAGGCCTTCACCACGGGGTAGGCGTCGGCGATGCCGCCGGTCTGGGTGTAGTCGATCGCGGCGTCCGGGGTGAAGACGGTGTCGAGGCGGTCCCACTCCCCGGTGTCGATCGCCCGGGTGTAGCGGATGAGCACGTCCTCGATCTCGAGGCGGTCGGAGATCTGTTGCAGGTCCACGGTGAGACTCTGGCACAAAACTGAAACACGTTCTAGTGTGAGCGCCATGCGATTCACCTACGCCGAGGCGATGACGCAGGCGACGTTCTACGCCCCGCTCGCCCGGGCCGCCGAGGCCGCCGGCTACACGAGCATGACCGTGGCCGACAGCCTGATCTACCCGCAGGAGTCCGACTCCACCTACCCCTACACCGACACCGGCGACCGGGAGTTCCTGGAGGACAAGGAGTTCATCGAGACGATGGTCATGTGCGCGCACCTGGCCGCGGTCACCTCGACGCTGCGACTCACCCCGTTCGTGCTCAAGCTGCCGGTGCGCCCGCCGGTGCTGGTCGCCAAGCAGGCCTCCTCGGTCGCCTACCTCTCCGGCAACCGGCTCGGGCTCGGCGTCGGGCTCTCGCCCTGGCCCGAGGACTTCGCCACGCTGGGCATCCCGTGGGAGCGGCGCGGCAAGCGGATGGACGAGTGCATGGACATCCTGCGCGGCCTGACCAGCGGGGAGTTCTTCGGCTACGACGGCGAGTTCTACTCCTTCGCGCCGGTCAAGCAGTGCCCCGCTCCGACCGAGAAGATCCCGCTGCTCGTGGGCGGGCACGCCGACGCCGCGCTGCGCCGCGCCGTACGCAAGGGTGACGGCTGGATGCACGCCGGCGGCGACGGCGAGGAGCTCGACCGGCTGCTCGCCCGGCTCGCCGAGATCCGCCGCGAGGAGGGCGACACCCGCGACGACTTCGAGGTGCACGTGATCTCCTACGACGCCTACGACCTCGACGGGATCAAGCGCCTGGCGGACAAGGGCGTCACCGACTGCATCGTCGGCTTCCGGGTGCCCTACATCAAGGGCCCCGACTCCGAGCCGCTCGCGAAGAAGGTCGAGCACCTCGAGAAGTACGCCGAGCAGATCATCAGCAGGTCATGAGCGGCATCACCCAGCCCCTGCAGGACGCGATCGCCGAGGCCGAGCGGCTCATCGAGGGCGCGGAGTTCATCCGGACCGAGCAGGACCTGCTGGAGGGCTACGACTACCTGTCCGGCCGGATCCGGATGGCGCTGCAGACGGCCTTCGACTACGACCTCGACCGGCCGCTGTTCATCAACCCCACCCACCAGTTCTCCCGCCAGGGCCTCGACAACCCCGACGCGATCTACTTCCACGCCTACCTGCGCGAGGGCGTGGAGTACGTCGTGCGCGGGCGGCGCGGCACCAGCGCGGACCTGTCCTTCCAGGTCATGGGCGGGGCCTACAGCGCGGACTCGGCGGCCACCTCGCTGCTCGCCTTCGACGACCGCGAGCTCGAGATCGCCGACGACGGCACCTTCGAGTTCCGCTACGTCGGCGAGCCCGGCGCGAAGACCCTGATCGTGCGGGAGGTCTTCAACGACTGGGACCGCGAGGAGCGCGGCACGCTGTGGATCGAGCGGGTCGACACGCTCGGGAAACCGGCCGCGCCGCTGACCCGCGAGCGGCTGGCGAAGAAGTACGAGGTCGCCGCCCGCAGCCTCACCGGGTCCATCCAGACGTGGTTCGCCTTCCCGCACTTCTTCCAGCTCAAGGAGCCGGTCAACACCCTCACGCCGCCCCGGTCCACGCCCGGCGGGCTGGAGTCGCAGCGCTCCTCGATCGGCCACTACGCGCTGGCCGAGGACGAGGCGATGGTCGTGACCGTGCCCGCCTGCACGGACTGCGCCTACCAGGCCATCCAGATCGGCTCGGACTGGTACGCCTCCACCGACTACGAGACCCACCAGACCTCGCTGACCAAGGCCCAGGCGGTCGTCGACCCCGACGGCAGGATGCGCTTCGTCATCTCCGAGGGCGCACCCGGCGGTGGCGGCGGGATCGCCAACTGGCTGGAGACCACCGGCCACCGCACCGGCCCGGTCATGCTGCGCTGGCAGCGACTCGAGCGCGACCTCGACGATTCGGACGGGCCGACGGTCGAGATCGTCAGGCTGGCCGACGTGCCCGAGGTGGTCCCGTACTTCACCCCCATCACCACCGAGGAGTACGCCGCCCGCATCGCGGCCCGGCAACGCTCCGTTGCGAAGAGGATGCTCAGTTGAACGTGCCCGATCTGCTCCAGGACAAGGTCGTCGTGCTCTCCGGCGTCGGCCCCGGACTCGGCCGCGCCCTGGGTGAGGAGGCCGCCCGGATGGGGGCCGACCTGGTCCTCGTCAGCCGCACCGAGAAGCGCCTCGAGAAGATGGCCGAGGTGGTCCGTTCCCACGGGCGCCGGGCGCTCGTCGTACCCACCGACATCACCGACGAGGACTCGCGGGGCCGCCTCGTGGAGCGCTCGCTCGAGGAGTTCGGGAAGGTCGACTGCCTGATCAACAACGCCTTCGGCATCCCGCCGATGGACCCGATCACCTCGCTGACCCTCGAGGGCCTGCGCGCCGCCAACGAGACCAACGTCTTCGCGCCGCTGCGCCTGTCGGCCCTCTTCGCCGACGCCCTCGCCGCGACGAAGGGGTCGATCATCATGCTGAACTCCTGCGTGGTCTACAGCTCGCAGCCGGAGTTCTCCGGCTACAAGCTCTCCAAGGGCACGCTCAAGCACCTGGCCTCCTCGCTCGCGACCGAGCTCGGCCCGCGCGGGATCCGGGTCAACAGCATCGCGCCGTCGTACATCTACGAGGACGTCAACAAGGCCTACTTCGACTGGCTCGCCTCCGAGGCCGGGGTGACCCACGAGGACGTCTACCGCGAGAAGGCCGCGCCCACCGACCTCAAGCGGCTGGCCACCCCCGAGGAGGTGGCGCGGGCGGCGCTCTTCTTCGCCAGCGACCTCTCGTCCGCGGTGACCGGCACGATGCTCAACGTCGACTGCGGCGAGTTCCACGACAACTGATCACGCGCAACGTCATGCGTTCCGGTCGCCCCGGCCGCCACGGCGTACGACGTCCGGCGAAGGAGGAGATGGATGGCACGGGTGAGGGACGACGTCGGGTCGTACGACGACATCGCGGCCGCCGCGGTCCGGACGACCGGCCTCGACGACTTCGGCGGCACCGCCCACGAGGAGGGGCTGCGGCTCCTCGCCGACGATCTCGCCTCCCCCGAGGCCGGGCTCACCGGGGAGGGCAACTACTTCCAGCGCGCGCAGGTGAAGAGCGCCCTGGTCGGACGACTGCTGACCCAGGCCCGGTTCGCGGAGTTCCCGGCGCACGCGGACGTCGCCATCGAGCGGCCGATCTTCGTGGTCGGCCTGCCGCGCACCGGCACCACCGCCCTGCACCGGCTGCTCAACGCCGACCCGCGGCACCAGGGGCTCGAGCTGTGGCTGACGGAGTTCCCCCAGCCGCGACCGCCGCGCGAGACCTGGGAGTCCGACCCGGTCTTCCAGGCCATGCAGGCCGCCTTCTCCGAGCACCACATCGAGAGCCCCGAGTTCATGGGCATCCACTACATGGATGCCACCTCGGTCGAGGAGTGCTGGCGGCTGCTGCGCCAGACCGGCAAGTCGATCAGCTACGAGTCGCTGGCCAACGTGCCGCGCTACTCGGCCTGGCTCGCCGGGCAGGACTGGACCGACGCCTACGAGCGGCACCGGGAGAACCTCCAGCTGATCGGGATGAACGACCCCGACAAGCGCTGGGTGCTGAAGAACCCCTCCCACCTCGCGGCGCTGGACGCCCTGATGAAGGTCTACCCGGACGCCCTGGTGGTCTGCACCCACCGCGACCCGGTCACCTCGATCGCCTCCGCCTGCTCGTTGTCGGCCGAGGCGACCGTGGGGCACTCCACGACGTTCGTCGGCGAGACCATCGGCCGCACCCAGCTCGGGATGCTGTCCCGGTCGTGGCACTCGTTCCAGCAGGCCCGGCCGGCGTACGACCAGTCCCAGTTCGTCGACGTCGACTACCGGGAGTTCGTGCAGGACCCGGTGGGCACGACCCGCGGCATCTACGAGGCCTTCGGCATCGACTGGACCCCGGACGCGGCGGCCGCGGTCGAGGCGATCGACCGGGAGTCGCACAGCGGCGGCAAGCGCCCCTCGCACCGCTACTCCCTCGCGGACTACGGCCTGACCGAGGACGAGGTGCGCGCGGCGTTCTGAGGCGCCGGCCCCGGGACGCGGCCCTCCACAGGCTCGGTGGCGGCTCGTTTGGCGGCCGCCGGCGCCGCACAGGCTCCAGTCATGGACGACCTCATCATCTCGATCCCGGCCAGCTGGCGCCGCTCGTCCGACCCGGCGTGTGGTGTGCTCGTCGCCGCCCGGGCCACAGCCCTGCCACCGAGCGGGGTGCGCCCCCGGCTGAGCCTGCGCTGCGAGCCGGTGCCCGGTGGGAGCGACCGCTGGCGCGCGGACACGCTGACCGAGCTCGCGGCGGGCACGGTGGCCTTCGACCTGGAGGACGAGGACACCTACGACATCGGCGGCCACGAGGTCGCCTACCGCCGGTACGCCCACCTGGCACGCGGGGCTGACCTGCTCTGTGACGAGTGGTCGTGGCACGTCGACGGGGTGGGTTTCGTGCTCACGGGCACCACGGCCCGGGAGGACTACCCCGACTACTGCGACGTCTTCGAAGCGGTCGCGGAGACGTTCGAGCCCTGCGGTGAGGACCCGGTGCCGAAGACCGGGTAGATGCCCGCGGGTCTCCGGCGGTCGTCCGGTGCTCGCGTTCCACTCGGAGAAGGGCGCCGCCTGGACGCTCCGTGAACCGGAGGGGAAGCCCATGGAGCACTCCGTTCGCGCGGTCATGTGGCACCTGGTCACCGCCGAGTGACCCTGTGCCGATCGACCCTGTGCCGATCGACCCTGCGCCGATCGACCCTGCGCCGACCGACCCGCACTGACTGACCCCGCGGTGCCGGGTCAGGACACAGGCTCGGCATCCTCACCGGCGAGCTGTCGAGCGGTCCGTTCCGCCACGGCGTACTCGTCGGTGCGGGCGTCGTACGTCCAGAAGTCGCGCAGCGCCAGGGCGGTGATACCGACCCCGGCGATGCAGGCGAAGCCGCCGCTCGAGATCGCGCCGCGCACCGTCCACAGGTCGGCGGTGATGCCCGCGCGGACCTGGCCGCCGAGCGGGCCGAGGGAGTAGGACAGCATCTCGATGCCGGCCAGCCGGCCGCGCATCCCCTCGGGGATCGTCTGGTTCCACACCGTGCTGCGGAAGACGGCCGAGACCATGTCGGCCGCCCCGGACAGCATCAGGAACACCGCGACCAGCCAGATGCTCGGCATCAGGCCGGCGAAGCCGATGCACGCGCCGTACGCCGCCGCCGCGATCACGATCGCGCGCCCGTGGTGGTGGATCCGAGCCGTCCAGCCGCTCAGCGCGGTGGCGACCAGGGCGCCCAGGGTCTCGGCGGAGTAGAGCAGGCCGAGCAGCTCGGGGCGGCGGAAGACCTCCTCGACGAGCGCAGGGAACAGCACGACCGGCAGCGCCAGCAGCATCGCGGCGATGTCGACGAGGTACGTGCCGAGCAGGTCCCGGCGCGACATCGCGTAGCGCAGGCCCTCGGCGATGCCGGCCAGGCTCGGCGGGGTCGTCTCCTCCCGGTGCGGATAGGGGCGCATCGCCACGAAGAGCAGCGTCGCGGTCGCCAGGCCGGCGATGTCCACGACGAAGCACCAGCCGATCCCGACGAAGGCGATGAGCAGGCCCCCGACAGCGGGGCCGACCAGCACCCCGATCTGCATGCCGAGGCTGGTCAGGTTGTTGGCGGCGACGATCTGGTCGTGCCTGACCGTCCGCGGCATCAGCGCCTCGCGGGAGGGCCGCTGCATCGAGGACGACGAGGCCAGGAACGCCGCCACGACGAAGATCAGCCAGACACTCGGCTCCTCACGGAACGCGTTGACGGCGAGGACCACGGTGAACAGCGCCTGGCCCACCCCGGTCCAGATCAGCAGCTGCCGGCGGTCCACATGGTCGGCGAGGGCGCCGCCGTACAACCCGAAGACGACGAGCGGCACCAGCTCGACGAGACCGATCGCACCGACCGCGAAGTTGGAGTCCGTGAGCGTGTAGATCTGATAGGGGATCGCGACGTAGGAGACCATGCCGCCGAGGTAGAAGACCGTCCCGGCGAGGAAGAGCAGCCGGAAGTCCCGGGACTGACGGAGCGGCGTGACGTCCATGCGCAGCGCGCGGAGTCGGTCTCGCCAGGTCACAAGTGCTCATGTTCCCCCCGCAGCCGGCGGTTCGCACGTGAATTTGGGGGGTGTCGGGTTCCCCGGCTGACCGGGGAACCCTGACGTTCCCGGCCGAAGTTTCGCCTGAGAAGTTCAGGGATCCCCGGTGAACCGGGGAATCCAGCAGCCCTCAGAGCACCACGTGGCCGTACATCTCACCGAGCGGGTCGGCGATGAGCTCGATGCGGGCACCGTCGGGGTCGCGGAAGTAGACCGAGACTTCGCTGTGCACCTCGTGCTCGACCCCGGCCTGCTCGAGCTTGCCGACCAGGTGCCGCCAGCGCTCGGGCTCCACCGAGATCGCCAGGTGGTGCAGGCCGCCGAGCACCTCGGCGTAGGGGCCGACGTCGAGGCCAGGGAAGTCGAAGAAGGCGAGCAGGTTGTTGTTGCCGATGTCGAAGAAGAAGTGCGATGAGCCGGGGTAGTCACGGTTCTCGATCAGCTCGGTCAGCGGGAACTCCAGCACGTCCTGGAAGAAGTGGACGGTCCGCTCGACGTCGCTGCTGATCAGCGCGGTGTGGTGCAGGCCCCGGGCCGAGGACGCGGGTCGCTCCCCGGCCGGACGCAGGTGCTCCTCGCGGATGCGCTGCCGCTCCGCCGCGAGCGCCGAGAGATCAGGCAGGTCGGGCTGGGTGCTGCTCATCAGTTCCTCCTCCGTGGCCACGACGACTCCAGCGTGCAGGCCGCGCACGTGCCCGGCAAGAGTCGGATGTTGGCGAGATCGAAGATGGCGGTGATCTGACGTCACCTGGTGACGTCAGATCACCGCTGTCCCAGCTGATCGCACTCAGCGCGCGGTGACGCGGATCCTCGAGCCGTTGCGCGGCACGCTGGTGATGTTGCGGACCTTGGGCCGGTCCTCGCCGACCGCGGTCACGTCGTAGGCAGTGAGCACCTCGCGCAGCACCGCGACGCCCTCCATCAGGGAGAAGCCGGCGCCGATGCAGCGGCGCACTCCCCCACCGAACGGGATCCAGGTGTTCGTGGGCGGGTTGTGGTCGAGGAAGCGCTCGGGGCGGAACGCCTCGGGCTCCGCGTGGTTGTCCTCGCGGCTGTGGGCGATGATGATCGACGGCCCGATCGTGGTCCCCGCGGGCAGGTCGATGCCGCCGATGGTGGCGGGCTTCATCAGCGTGCGGACCACCATCGGGATCACCGGGTGCAGCCGCATCGACTCCTTCATCACCGCGTCGAGCCAGGCGTCGTCACCGGACACGGCGGCCTCCCGGGCGCGGCGCAGCTGCTCGGGGTCGCGGCCGATCTCGTGGAGCGCCCAGGCCAGCGCGGTCGCGGTGGTCTCGTGGCCGGCGAGCAGCAGGGTGACCAGCTGGTCGCGCAGCTCGGTGTCGGTGAGCGCGTCGTCGCCCTCGGCGACCAGGATCAGCCGGGAGAGTACGTCGGTCCGCTCGGCGAGGTCGGGGGCGGCGCGCCGCTCCCGGATCTCGGCGTAGATGAGCCGGTCCAGCTCGTGCTGGTTCTGCACGGTGCGCTTCCAGGGCCCGAACCGCTGCAGCCGGGGGTAGCCCCAGCCGAGCAGGATCGCCGGGCTGATGTCGACGGTCTTGTTCACCCGGGGACGGAGCGCGGCGAGGCGGGTCTCGTCGGTGACCCCGAAGACGACCCGCAGGATCACCTCCAGCGTGAGCGCGTTCATCCGGTCGAGCGAGCGGAGCTCCGAGCCGGGCGTCCAGCGGCCGACCTCCGCGCGGGCGAGCTCGGTGACCAGCTCCTCGTAGCCGCGCAGCGCGTGGCCGTTGAAGGCGGGCATCAGCAGCTTGCGGGCGCGCTTGTGCTGGCTGGAGTCCTGGAGCAGCAGCGAGTGCTCGCCCATGATCGGGCCGAGGATCGCGTTGCCCTTGCCGGCGTGGAAGACCTCGGGGTCGCCGGCGAAGATCTCCTTGGCGTGCTCGGGCCGGGTGAACAGCACCAGGGGCCGGCCGCCGGGGATGATCCGGACGGTGAACACGTCGCCGTACTTCTTGTGCAGGTAGGGCACGAACTGGTGCCGGAACCGCAGCAGCCCGACGCTCTGGGCGAAGACCGGCCAGGACGGGCCCGGCGGCAGGCCGCTGGTGTCGACCGGTGGCGGGGCGTCCCCGCCGAAGGGCCGCATCCGCACGAATCGCGCCTCGGTCAGTTCGCTGATGTCCTGCTCGACGGTGGCCACCCTCACATACTACGAGTACGTCAAGGGGTACGCACGGGTGCGAGGTGCCGGGCCAGGAAGCTGATCTGGTGCGCGACCACCGCCTCGTGCCACGGGCTGCCGGCGTAGACGTCGAAGTGGTCGCAGGGGTAGTGCCGGACCTCGGCCCGCCCCTTGAAGGCCGCCTTCGCCGCGGCGTACGGCGGGGCGCTGCGGTCGAAGTCGGCGATCTGCACCAGCAGCGGGCAGCGCAGCTCCTCGGCCCTTCTGCCGGGGCGGTGGCCACCGAGCTCGAGGCCCACCGTCGCGTCGACCTCGTTGCGCCAGGTCGGCCCGGCGATCGCGAGGTAGTCCTCCCGGGCCCCCTCCAGCGTCAGCGCGCCGAGCTCGCCGGGAGCGGCGACCACCGGCATCATCACCGGCGGCCGGCCACGCAGGCCGGCGACCCGGCTGCGCACCCCGGCGCCCGTGGAGCGCAGGATCTCGCGCCTGGTGTGGCTGGCCAGGGCGTGCCGGCCGGCCGCGATGCCGTCGACCAGCGGCGTCAGCGCGACCACTGCGGCGATGTCGTCCCGTCCGGCGCCGGCGGCGAGCACGTGCCCGCCGGCCAGGGAGACGCCCCACAGCACGAGCCGCTTGCCGTCGACGCCGGGCAGCGCCGCAGCGGCCCGCAGGGCGGCGCGGTAGTCCTCGAGCTGGCCGGCCATCGACACCGTCTGCCGGGGCGACCCGCCGCTGGCGCCGAAACCGCGGTAGTCGAAGGCGAGCACGTCGAGCCCGGCGCCCGCGAGCGCCTCGGCGAAGGGCTGGAGCCCGGAGTCCTTGGTGCCGCGCGAGGCCGTGGGCCATCACCACGCAGGGCCGGCCGTCCGGGGTCGCGAGCTGCGTCGCGGACGCCGGCGAAGTGCCAGGCGTCGCAGCTCGCAGCCGCCGGGCCGGCGCCGGAGGAGAAGGTGACCTGGTCGTGGCTCATGCGGGGCTCCCGGTCGGGTCGGTGGTGCCGTAGATCGGTGCGCAGCCAGATCGTCGACCAGCGCCTCGATGTGGGCCTCGCGCGGCAGCGCGCCGCCGATGCGAGAGCCGTTCCAGCGCGCGGTCGTTGAGCTCGAGCAGGACGGTCGCGAGCGCGCCCGCGTCGGGACCCTCCGGCGCCCGGCCCGCGGCGCGTTCGGCCTCGATCATGGCGGCGACCGGCTCGACGAAGGAGTCCCGGTCGGCGTCCCACAGCTCGCGCACGCTGGGGTTGCCGGCCCGCGCGTCGAGCATCGCGCGGAAGAGGTGCTGGTGGCGCTCCCAGGCGTCGAAGAGCCCGTGTGATCGTGGTCTCGATCCGCCAGCGCGGCGTGCCCTCGGCGCCGACGAGGACCGCGCCGGCGGCGAACGCCTCGTCGTACATCTCCTCGCTGAGCGCCGCGACCGCGGCCGCCTTGTTCTCGAAGTAGAAGTAGAACGCCGAGCGGGTCACCCCCGCGCGCCGCGAGATGTCGGCGATGTTGATCGAGTCCAGGCTGCTCTCCTGGAGGTGGTGGTCGAGCGCCTCGAGCAGCGCCGTCCGCCGCAGGTCGCCCTTGGGTGGGGTTCGCCGGTCGAGCGGTGCGGGCGTCATGCGCGCCCCAAGGACTCGGCCCGGCCGGCGAGCACCGGCACCCCCTCGGCCTGCGCGCGGCGCACTCCGCGCGGGATCTCCTTGGTGCGCAGGTCGTGCTCGTAGATGAAGAAGTCCACCTGCTGGGTGTGCCGGGCGGTGTGGTTCATGTGCCCGATGAACTTCTGCTCGTCCTCGACGATGACGCGCTCCATCTCCGCGACGGGCGGGAGCCGGTAGCGACCGGCGAGGTACGCCGCGAGCAGCCGCGACTGGCACTCGACGAACGGGAACAGCGTGGGCGTGGACTGGGCGAAACCGACGAACGCGAGGTCGTCGATGCCGGGCTTGAACATCCGCTTGTAGAGCGGGATGTGGTTGTCCGGGGCGCTGATGAGGTCGGGCTCGAAGAACGGGAAGGTGATGTTGTAGCCGGTGGCGTAGACGATCACGTCGAAGTCGCCGCTGGTGCCGTCCTCGAAGTGGACCGTCCGGCCGTCGAGGCAGCGTGACGTTCGGCTTGGCGACCACGTCGCCGGACCCGAGCCGCAGCGGCAGCTCCACCGACTGGGTGGGGTGGGCCTCGAAGAACTTGTGGTTGGGCGTCGGCAGCCCCATCTGCTCGGGTCGCCCGGCGGTCAGCGGCTGCATGACCTGGACGAACTTGCGCTGCCACGCCAGCGGGATGTGCGGCGAGGTCTTGTAGTACTTGTCGGCCGGGACCCCGGCGAAGTACTTCGGCACGATCCACGCCCCGGACCGCGTCGAGAGCGTCACCTCGTTGTCGAGCGCCCTGGAGGAGAGCTCGACGGTGATGTCGGCCGCGCTGTTGCCGAGGCCGACGACCAGGATCCGCAGTGCCGGCGAAGTCGACCGGGTTCCACGGGTCGACATAGGGTGCGAGTGGATCGACTGCCCGGTGAACTCACCCGGGAAGTCCGGCAGGCGGGGGTCCCAGTGGTGGCCGTTGCGCGACGACGAGGAAGTCGAACCTGCTGGTCGCTCCGTCCTGCGTGTCGAGCTCCCAGCCACCACCGTCGAGGCGGCGGGCCGCGACGACCCCGTTCTCGAACTCGATGTGGTCCTTGAGCGCGAACGCCGCGGCGTACTCCTCGAGGTACTGCTTGATCTGGGTGTGGTGCGGGAAGTCCGGGTAGGCCTCCGGCATCGGGAAGTCCTTGAAGGACAGCTGGTGCTTGGAGGTGTCGATGTGCAGCGAGCGGTAGGCGCTGCTGTGCCCGTTGGGGTTGCCGAACGCCCAGTTGCCGCCGATCCGGTCCGAGGACTCGAAGCACGTGTAGGGCACGGCGTAGTCGTTCAGCATCTTGCCGGCGGTGAGGCCGCTGATGCCGGCCCCGATCACCGCAGTTGTCGGACCGGGCACGCGCACTCCATTCGTCGGGGCGGAACCCCGCCGCACGGCGACGCTAGGCCCTGAGTTGACACGCGTCAAGGATTTCCGACGACCGTCAGGCGTGACGCTGACCTCCGACCCTGTTGTCCCGGACCATGAACCGGCCACCGTGGCAGGCATGGACCAGTCACCTCCCCCGTCCCGTCCCGAGCCGGCCACCACGGCCGCGCACTGGTTGCCCTGGGCCAGAGCCTGGGGCGGCGCGGTCGCGATCGCCCTCGCCAACGCAGCGGCCCGCCAGGGCTACGCCCGCGCCCTGGGTGCCCGCCGGGCCGTGCAGGTGTCGGGGGTGAGCCTGCTGGTCCTGCTGGCCCCCTGGGTGCGCCGTACCGAGCGACAGCACCCGCTGGCGACCATCCGTGACGCCGTCGGCGTCGGGGCGCTCTGGGTCGGCGCGACCGTCCTGTTCGAGTTCGGCTTCGGGCACTACGTCAACGGCGACAGCTGGGAGGAGCTCCTCGGCGCCTACGACGTCCGCGGCGGCAACCTGTGGCTGCTCGACGTCGCGGGCATCGCCGTCGCCCCGGCCGCGGCCCGCGCGTGGCGGCTGCGTCGCGCAGGCTGCTACCGGGCCGCGAGCGCGGTGAGGAGCCACTCGGCAACCTGACCCGGCTCCTGGTTGGGCACCATGTGGCCGGCGCCCGGGATGGTGACCACGTGGGTGTGCGGGCAGTCGGTGAGGATGCGCCGCTCGTCGTCGGTGAGACCGACGTCGTCCTTCTCGCCGAAGATCAGCCAGGTCGGAACGCCGGCCGCGCACAGTCGGGGGGCGAGGGAGCCGTGCCGGTCGAGGTACTGCAGGTAGAGGTGGAGCGAGCGTCGCATGTTTCCCGTGTCGTTCTTGCGCAGCTCCGCGAGCAGCGCCTCGCGCCGGTCCGCCGGGATCTCCCCCTTCACGGCCGGGCCCATGACCCGGAGCGCGACCGCGAACGGCAGGCGTCCGAGCACGACACCGAGCCGGTCGATCACCCGCGCGACGATCGACTCGTCCTTGCGCGACAGGCTGGGCGCGACGAGGACCAGGGGTCCGGTGAACCCGCCCGAGGCGGCCATCTCGAGCGCCACGTTCGCGCCCACGCTGTGCCCCAGCACCGCGTCACACCCGAAGTCGCGGGCAAGCCCGGATGCGAGCTGCGCATAGCTCTCGATGCTGAGGTCGCCGAGGACCGGCGCGCCGCCCTGGCCCGGCAGGGTGGCCGCCACCATCCGGACGTCCGCCAGCGCCGGCTCGACCATCAGCTCCTCGAGGAACGCCCCGGTGGCCAGGGCGCCCGGCAGGCACAGCACGGTCGCGCCCGCTCCCTCCGGTCCGGTGACCCGGAGGTCCCAGGCTCGGTCGACCCCTGCCCCGTCGTTCTCTGCAGGGCGCTCGGGCTCCATGACTCGAGGATCACACGGCGTTCCCGGCTCCGAAACACCCATCCGGGGGCAGCCCGGACGGCCAACCTCAGCGTCGGGCGATCCCCAGCACGTCGTGCTGCGGGATCGGATTCGCCCGGCTCGCGCGACAGGTCAGCTGCTGGAGGTCGGCGCCGGACCGCTGACCGCACCCGGACGGCGTACTGCGCACCCGCGACGTCGAAGACCGCCTCGGTGAGGTCCGCGTCCACCGAGCGGGAGACCAGGCGCAGCGCGTCGTCGCGACTCTCAGCCAACTCCACGCGCAGCGCGATCTCGGCCGCCTGGACCGGCATGGGGTAGCCGGACCGTCCGCGCAGGCGGTCGAGGTCGAGGTGGCCGCTCAGGTGCGCGCCCGCGACGGCCAGTGCAGAGGGTCGGTCGAGCCGCCCGTAGTAGAGCCCGTGCGGCAGGACCAGCATGTTGCCGGCGAACCGGTCCCCGCCGATGTGGGACACCTCCCAGGTCTCCTCCGGGTGCGCCAGCGCGAGCGCCGCGGCCACCGGCCGGCCGCGCTCGGCGCAGCAGACGTCGTGCCGGCCGTGGGTGCAGACGCAGAAGAGCGTGCCGTCGTACGCCGGCAGGCCGGACGGGCGGCCGGCGCGCAGACCGGTGAGGTCAAGGTCGAGGACCTCGCGCAGGTCGCTCACCGGCCCACCCTCGAGCCGGGGTCGGCTCGGGTGGGCGTGGGCGGCGAACACCCGGGGGCGGTCGCCGTTCGGGCGCTGCCCGGGGCGGCGGACGAGCAGGATCCGGACACCGGTGGTGGCCGACTCCTGCCGCAGCCGCGCGCCGAGCCCCTCGGGCAGCCGGGCGTCGCGCAACGCGTCTACGCCCCACGGGCCCGGGTGCTCGATCAGCAGGAAGGCACGGACGGTGGACGCCGTGCCGGCGACGGGCTCGTCGCGCAGCGCGCTGGCGGCGGCGCAGCGGAAGCCGGGCTCGGGCTCAGTCACCGACGACCTCGAGGAGCCCTTCGCGGACGAGGCGCCGGCACAGCACCAGTCGGCTCTGCGGGTCGAGGTGGTTGGCGAGGTCGGCGGGGCAGAGCTCCGCGCGGGCCCGGACCTGCTCGAGCGCGGGGCGCAGCCAGGCGGGCACGTCGATCGACCGGTCGCCGAGGAGCACGTCGAGCCGGTCGCCGTGGTCGACCAGCACGCACGGGTGACCGGGGCGGCGGCGCAGCGGCGTGGTGTCGACCAGCTCGCGGACCGCCAGGACGTCCTTCAGCCCGCCGGCCAGACGCGGTGCGCGGCCGGTGAGGAAGCGGCGTACCTCCGCGTCGACCGCGGCGCCCGCGTCGAGGTTGCGGATGTCCTGCGCGAGGGCCTCGAACCGACGGCCGAGCTCACCGGCGAGCTCCTCGGGATGGTCGAGGTAGCCCGCGGGCAGGTGCTGGTCGGGGACGTCGGCGAGGACGGACCTCACGCTGCGCTCGACGAGCCCGCGCCAGGTGAGCTGGTTGATGCCCAGCGTGACGTGGAGGGAGACGGTCTCCTGGGCGCGGGCGGCGTGGGGCGTGCCGGTCGGGAGGTAGAGCGAGAGGCCGGGCTCGAGCAGGATCTCCTCCACACCCTCGGGCGTGTGCACCTCCCACTGCTTGGAGCCGGCAGTCTGGAGGACGAAGACGTCGTGGGAGTCGGCGTGGACCGCGAACCCCTGCGCGCCGGGCGGGGTGAGGTAGGCGTTGGCCTGGCAGGGATGCCCCAGCTCGAGCTCCAGCTCGGCAATCAGCCGGGTGAGCGGCGGCCAGTAGCGGTGCAGCCCCTGGAAGACGATCGTGGCGCCCTGGTCGAAGAGCGCGAGGGCCTTGCGAGCGTCGACGAGGCCGGTGAGCTGCTTGCCGGCGAGGGTGGCGCCGCGGGTGTACGCCGACTCCGGCAGGACCGCGCCGTCGCGGGCGACCCGGATCGACGGCGTACGGATCGCCGAGGACGTGAGCAGCGTGTCGGCGTCGTCGAGCGAGAGCAGCCCGACCAGGTCGGCGGGGTCGGTGCGGTGCAGGTGCACGTGCGACGCCCAGACCTTCGCGAGGAAGGTCTGGGCGTCACCGCTGAGCAGGTCGAGAGCGCTCAGGACGCGTCCCCGTCGGTGGTGTCGCTCGCGTCGCCGTCGGTGCCGTCCGAGTCGGTCCCGTCGGAGTCCGAGCCGTCCGAGGCGTCGCCGTCGGTGGTGTCCGTGGCGTCGCCGTCGGTGCCGTCGGTGTCGGTGCCGTCGGTGTCGGTGCCGTCGGTGTCGGTGCCGTCCGCGTCACCGACCGGAGGCGTCGAACCAGCACCGCTGGTGGTCATGTCGTCGTCGTTGAGGGGCTCGTCGGGTGTGGTCGTCATGCGTCCTCCTGGGTCCGTGGTGGCGGACGGCCCCGGTGGGGCCGACCCCGTGCTCAGTCTCCTGAGGCGACGTCCGCGGGACAAGGGTCACGCGGGCAGCGTCACGCTCTCGGATGTACCCCAGGCCACCACGTCGTACACCCCGGCCGCCTTGGTCTTCAGGTCCGCACAGCTCTGCCGCTGGGGCTGCCCGGGCGACTCGGTCACGTGCACGACGTACGTCGCCCCGCGGGTGCTCAGGGTGACCGCGTCGCCGTCGACCGCGAGCAGGGTGAGCGCGTCGACCTCCTCGAGGCCGAGCTCGCGGCGGAGGTGGAGGTCGGCGACCTGGGCCCGCGGGGGACGACCGGTGCGGCCGCGGGCGGCGTCGACCGGCAGCCGGCCAGCCTCGAGGTCACGACAGGCGGTCACGGCGGACTCAGCGTCGAGCCGGCCCAGCGTGACGCCGCTCGGCAGGGCCAGCAGGGTGCCGGCGAAGCGGTGCCCGCCCAGGTGCGTGGTCTCCCAGGTGGCCTCGGGCCACCGGCCCGCGAGCGCCGCCGCGATCGGTCGCCCGAGCTCGGCGCAGCACAGGTCGCGGCGGCCGTTGGTGCACACCAGCCACAGCGGGGCGTCGTACGGCGTCCAGCCGAGGTCGGCGCCTGCCGCCAGCACGGCCAGGTCGAGCCCGGGGAGCTGGTCGACGTCGTCGAGCACGGTCGTCCACACCTGCGGCGGGTCCGTGAGCCGGGCGGCGAACACCCGCACCCCGGGACCGGAGACTCCCCCGTGCCGGCGGATCAGCTGCACCCGCACGCCGTCGAGGCCCTCGAGGAAGGCGCGCACGTGGTCCGGCAGCCGGCTCTCGGCGACGGCCTTGCGGCCCCAGGGCCCGGCGTACTCCACGAACAGCCAGGCGGTCTCGGTCGGCGCGGTCCCCGCCATCGGCTCGTGGCCGAGCAGGCTGGCCACCGAGCAGCGGAAGTCCGACGGGGAGGAGGTCACCCGGCGATTGTGCCGGAGGGACCTACGACCCTGACCGGCCCGGTGCGACCCGACCTAGCGTCGGGTGATGACCGAGCATCTGCGGAGCACCCTCGTCCTCGCGCTCGCCTCGACCGCGGTCGCCGCGGCGGCGTCCCTGACGGTGGCCACGGCCCCCAGCGATGGCGCGGTCGCCCACCGGTGCGCCGGGCGCGTCGCGACCGTCGTCGGCACTGCCGGGGCCGACGAGATCGAGGGGAGCTCCGGCTCCGACGTGATCGTCGGGCTCGGCGGCCACGACGACATCGAGGGCCACGGCGGCAACGACGTCGTGTGCGGGGGCCGCGGCGACGACGAGCTGGAGGGCGATCGCGGCAACGACCGGCTCTACGGCGGAGCGGGCCGCGACGAGGCCGAGGGCGGGCCCGGCAACGACACCTGTGTCGCGGAGGAGCAGGAGAGCTGCTGACCGGTCCGCTCAGATGACGGCGTGGTGGAGGTGGACCACCCCGTTGTCGAAGCGGCGCTCGGCCAGCAGCTCGAGGCCCAGGCGCAGGCCCGCGGGCAGGGCGGGAGTGCCGCCGCCCACCAGCACCGGTGACAGGAAGAGGTGGAGCTCGTCGACCAGCCCGGCCCGGAGCGCGTGGCCGGCGAGCTCGGGACCCCCCACGCTGAGATCGGCGGCCGCCTCCGCCTTCAGCCGGCGGACGGCCTCGGGGTCGAACTCGCGCACGAGCCGGGTCCTGGCGGTGGAGACCCGCTCCAGGGTCCGGGAGTGCACCACCTTGTCGGCGGCCCGCCAGATCTCCGCGTAGTCCCGCATGACCGCCGGCTGGCCGGGGTCGGTGGAGGCGGTCTCCCAGCCGGCCATCACGTCGTACATCCGGCGCCCGTAGAGATAGGTACCCACCCCGCGCTCGAGGTCGTTGACGAACGCGTGCACCTCGTCGTCGGGCGCGGCCCAGGCAAACGAGCCGTGCTCGTCCGCGACGTAGCCGTCCAGCGACGCGATCGCGGAGTAGACCAGCCTGGCCATGGTTCCCTCCCTTCCGGACGCGATCGGTTCAGGCGATGAGGCCGCGCCGGCGCGCGATCGCGGCGGCCTCGGTGCGGCCCGCGGCCCCCAGCTTGCCGAGGATGTTGGACACGTGGACCGAGACGGTCTTGGCGCTGATGAACAGCTGCTTGCCGATCTCGCCGTTGGAGCGCCCCTCGGCGACGAGCGCGAGGATCTCGCTCTCGCGGGCGGTGAGCGTGTCGGAGGAGGCGTCGCCACGCGCGGGCACCGAACCGAGCGCCCGCAGCTCGTCGAGCAGCGGCTGGGCACCCAGCTCGTGGGCCACCGCGCGGGCCTGGTCACCCAGCTCGCGCGCCGCGACGAGGTCGCCACTGGCGCGCAGGATCCCGGCCAGCACCGTCCGCGACCGAGCCAGCTCGTGGACGTCGCCGAACTCCTCGAAGAGCCGCGCGTCCTCGCGCCAGGTCTCGACCAGCACGTCGAGCGGCGGCGCGTCGGTCCCGACCAGCCAGCGCATCCGCAGCAGCTCCGCATCGAGCCGCGCCACCCAGGCCCGGCCCTCGGGCCCCCAGAAGCCGGAGGGGTCGGTGTAGCGGTCCAGGACCGTGCGCCCCTCGGCGTGCAGCCGTTCGGCGTGCGCGAGGTACGCCGCCCGCTCGGCCGCCGACATCGCGGGCACGCACGGGGCCAGCGCGCCGAGCGCGACCGCAGCCAGGCGGATCCGGGCACTGAACCACTCGTGCCAGATCCGGGACAGGACCTGGACCGCGTCGTCGTACCCCGCCAGCACCCCGGCGGGGTCCCCCCGGCGTCCGGCCTGGCGGATGGCGACGGCCGCGGCATGGATCGCGATGCCACCCTCGCGAGGCCAGAACCGGCGCAGCGCGGCGAGCTCGCCGGACACGTCGGCGCCGCGCGCGAACTCGATGCCCAGCCGCAGGCTCTCGAGCATCGCCCGCGGGATCGGCGGCGGCGCCTGGCCGCGCACGTCGCAGAGCGCGAGCGCGCCGTCCCAGTCCCCGCGCACCATCAGCACCCAGGCCAGCTGCCAGCGCGACTCGAAGGCGTACGGCGCCCACGGGATACCGGCCTCCTGCCCGCGCTGGATGCCGCTGCGGAACCAGCGCTCGGTCTCGTCGAGCTCGGCCCAGTCCTCGTAGGAGCGGCCGAGCATGAACCGGCCGCGCAGCTCGGCGTGCAGGGCGCCGGTCTCCTGGGCCCGCGCGATCGCGTCGGCGAGCGCGGCGCGCAGCGCCTCCTTGGGACCGGCCTTCTTCAGCCCGCTCAGCGTGGTGATCGCCTCGGAGGCCAGCTCGTTGAGGTCCAGCTTCTCGGCCAGCTCGAGCGCGTCCAGCCCGACCGACTGGGCCTCCTCGTAGTGGCCCATCGCAGCCAGCGTGCGTGCATGGACGCCCAGCACCTTGGCGCGCAGCCCGGTCGCCTCGTCCGGCACCAGGGCCAGGGCCTCGGCGGAGATCGCCGCCGGGTTCTCGTCGGTCTCCACCACGGTCAGGGCGGTGGCCCGCGCGGCGAGCATCCGGGCCCACCAGGCGGGCGGGGCGTCGGCAGGCAGCCGGTCCAGCTGCTCCCGGACCACCGCCGCGGCGCGGTCCGGGTGACCGCTCGCGACCAGGGCGTCGGCGGTGCTGACGACGAGCTTGGACAGGTCGAAGGCCACGTCCGTGGTGCGCCGGCTGTCGGCGAGCAGCTCGAGCGCCTGCTGGTAGTGCTGGGCCGCCTCGTCCGGGCCGCCCACCGCGCTGGCCTCGTGGCCGGCCTGGATGCTGGCGTGCAGGGCGGTCTCGAGGTCCATGGCCAGCCGGGCGTGCCGGGCGAGCTCGGCCGCCGGACCCCGGGCCCGGCCCTCGCGCAGGGCGTCGGCGTACGCCGCGTGCAGCCGGACCCGCTCGCCCGGCAGCAGGTCGTCGTACACCGCCTCGCCGAGCAGCGCGTGCCGGAACGCGTAGTCGCCCTCGCCGACGAGCAGGATGTTCATCTCCACGGCCTGGCGCAGGCCCTCGTCGAGCGCGGTGGCGGGGAGGCCGGAGCCGGCCGCGAGCATCTCGTGGGAGACCTTGCGCCCGGCGACGCTCGCCGTCCGCACCACCTGGCGGGCCGCGTCGTCGAGCCGGTCGAGGCGGACCAGCAGCACGTCGGCGAGGTCGGCGGGCACCCAGCGCTCCGGGCCGCAGGCCGCACCGACCAGCTCCTCGACGAAGAAGGCGTTGCCCTCGGCCCGGTCCACGATGTCGGCCACCTCGGCCTCGCCGAGGCCGCCGGCGCTGGAGCTCGGCGATGAGGGCCCGGACGGCGTCCGGGGTCAGCGGGGAGAGCTGGATGCGGTCCACCCCGCGGATCCGGGACCACTCGGCGACCTGGCGGCGCAGCGGGTGGCGTCGGTGCAGGTCGTCGGAGCGGTACGACGCCACGACCGCGACCGGACCGGCGAAGGGGCGGGAGAACAGGAAGCTGAGCATGTCCCGCGTCGACTGGTCGGCCCAGTGGGCGTCCTCGATGACGAGCAGGAGGGGCGCCTTCGCGGAGGCGGCCTCGAGCAGGGAGTGCACGGCCTCGAACAGGTCGCCCCGGTCGAGGGCGGAGGTCTCGGCGTCGTCGGCGCCGCTCATCACGCGGCGGCCTGGCTGGAGCCGGGCGAGGGCGGGGTGGACGGCGGCGATCGCGTCGATGACGTCGGGGAGGTCGGTGGCCATCCGGCCGAGCACCTCGGAGAACGGGAGGTAGGGCAGGGCGCTGTCGCCGAAGTCGAGGCAGTGGCCGGCGAAGACCTGCCAGCCCTCGGTGAACGCGATGTCACGCAGCTCGGTGAGCAGGCGGGTCTTGCCGACGCCGGCGTCGCCGGAGAGCAGGACAGCGGCGGACGTGCGCTCGGCGGCGTCGTGCCCGGACATGGATCCGGACATGGAACGGACGCCGAGCAACGACGTGATCTGCGTCAGCTCGGCGTCTCGTCCCACCAGGGTCCGGCTCGTGTGTCCTGCCACGCCGTCCATGATCCCCCGCGAGTCCACCGGGTTGCCCCGGTTTCAGCGGATGTGGTTGCTGGACGTCACCGCACGGCGTACCCGGGAGAGGCGGGAGTGCCGGTTCTTGCGCGGCGCCGCGCTGGCCCGGAGGCGGTCCCGGCGGTAGTCGAGCTCGGACTGCAGGAAGGCGTTGCTGTTCTCGATCATGATGGGGCTCCTCAGCTCCTCGTTGGTGAGACGAGATTCGCCGACTGAGGTAGGCGCCCACATCGGGCAACTGCCCTATCTCCGACCCCGGTCCTGGCCGGGGTGCCTTAGGGCCGCCCCCGCCGCCGCCCCACCGCTTGTAACGCGGGGTTATGGCGACTGCTGCAGCGTCATGACGCGGTGGTGGTGACAACAACCCCGCGTTACAAGCGGGGCGGGGAGGGTCGACCGGCCACCCAGACCGCGGTGACGAGGGGTACGCCGGGGCGGTAGGCCAGGTGCACGTGGCTCGGGGCGTCGAGCACCATCAGGTCCGCCCGGCGGCCCGGGACCAGCGCCCCGACGTCGTCCCGGTCGAGGGCGGCGGCCCCCATGGCCGTGGCGGCGTGGACGGCCTCGGCGGGCGTCATCCCCATCTCGCGGACCGCCATCGCGATGCAGAACGGCAGCGAGCTGGTGAAGCACGACCCGGGGTTGCAGTCGCTGGCCAGCGCGACCCGGACACCGGCATCGAGGAGCCGGCGGGCGTCGGGGTAGGGCTGCCTCGTCGAGAACTCCACGCCCGGCAGCAGGGTCGCGATCGTGCCCGAGTCGCGCAGCGCGTCGACGTCGGCGCCCTCGAGGTAGGTGCAGTGGTCGACCGCGGTGAGGCCGAGCTCGGCGGCGAGGCGTACGCCGGGCCCGGGGCCCAGCTGGTTGGCGTGCAGGCGGCCCTTCAGCCCCTGGGCGGCTCCGGCCGCGAGCACCGCGCGGGCCTGGTCGGCGTCGAAGGCCCCCCGCTCGCAGAAGACGTCGATCCACCGGGCGTACGGCGCCGCCGCGGCCAGCATCGGACCGGTGACGAGCGCGACGTACTCCTCGGGGGTGGCGCCCTCCGGGACCACGTGCGCGCCGAGGAAGGTGGTCTCCTCGGTGAACTGGCGCGCCACGGCCAGGCTGCGGGCCTCGTCGCGGACGCTGAGGCCGTAGCCGCTCTTGATCTCGACCGTGGTCGTGCCCTGGCGACGCATCTCGTCGACCAGCCGGGCGACGTGGCTGGTGAGCTGCTCGTCGGTGGCGGCCCGGGTGGCGGCGACCGTCGTACGGATCCCGCCCGCGGCGTAGCTCTCCCCCGCCATCCGGGCGGCGAACTCGGCGGCCCGGTCGCCGGCGAAGACCAGGTGGCTGTGGCTGTCGACGAAGCCGGGGAGGACGGCGCGGCCGCCGAGGTCGATGACCTCGTCGGCGGCGGGGGCCTCGGCCGCGGCGCCGACCCAGGCGACGTTCGGCCCCTCCATGACGAGGGCGGCGACGGGGATCGCGCCGAGCAGGCCGTCGCGGGCGGGGTCGTTGGTGACCAGCTCGCCGATGTTGGTGAGCAGCGTGGAGAGCACTACATCCCCTTCCAGATCGCCGAGATCGCCGCGTCGAGGTCGCGACCGATCTCGTGCCGGTCACCCTGTCGTACGACGATCCGCCCGTCGACCATGACCTGGGTGACGTCCTCCGCGGCGGCCGCGAACACTGCGGTGTTCTCGTCGGCACCGGTGCCCGCGGTGCGGACGCCGGCCGTGTCGAGGGTGACCAGGTCGGCCCGCTGCCCCACGGCGATCCGGCCCGCGTCGGCGAAGCCGAGGCTCGCGTGCCCGGTGTCGGTGGCGGCCGCAAGCAGCTCGCCGGCGGACCAGTGGCCGCGTCGCCGGGTGGCGAGCCGCTCGTCGAGCTCGACGGCCCGCATCTCCTCGAACAGGTCGATCACGGCATGGCTGTCGGAGCCCAGGGTGAGCGGGGAACCGGCGTCGTGGAGACGACGGCTCGGGCCGATGCCGTCGCCGAGGTCGCGCTCGGTGGTGGGGCAGAGGCAGGCGCGGGTCCGGCTCTCGCCGAGCAGCCGGATGTCGTCGTCGGTCAGGTGCGTGGCGTGCACGGCGGAGGTCTGCGGACCCAGTGCGCCGGCGTCGGCGAGCAGCCGGGTGGGCGTCACCCCGTGCGCGGCCAGGCAGGCGTCGTTCTCGGCGACCTGCTCGGACAGGTGCACGTGCAGCGGACGTCCGGCCGCGGCCCCGACCACGGTCGCCATCTGCTCGCGCGGGACCGCGCGCACCGAGTGGATCGCGGCGCCGACGACGACGTCGCCTCCCCGGTCGAGCTTCTCGAGATCCCCGACCCGCTGCGCCCACGCCTCGGCGTCACGGTCGGCGTAGCGGACCTGCGCGCCCACCGGCGGGGTCCCGAAGCCGCTGGAGAGGTAGCAGGTGTCGAGCAGCGCGATCCGGATCCCGGCCTCGCGGGCGGCCTCGACCAGGGCGTGGCCCATCGCGTTGGGCTCGTCGTACGGCGTCCCGTCCGGCTGGTGGTGCACGTAGTGGAACTCGCCGACGCTGCTGATGCCCGCGGCCGCCATCTCGCGGTAGGTCGCGCGGGCCAGCAGGAAGTAGGAGTCCGGGTCGAGCCGCGCCGCCACGCCGTACATCTGCTCGCGCCAGGTCCAGAACGTCCCGCGCTCGCGCTGGGTCCGCCCCCGCAGCGCCCGGTGGAAGGCGTGGCTGTGGCAGTTGGCCAGCCCGGGGAGGGTGAGGCCGGGCACCCGGGTGGATTCCCCGGTTGACCGGGGAACCCTGACGTTCTCGGCCGAAGCATCGCCTGAGAAGTTCAGGGACTGCCTGAGAAGTGCGACGGAGGTGAACCGGCCGTCCTCGACGCTCACCAGCACGTCGTCGTGGACGGCACCGTCGACCCACGCCCGCTCCAGGAGGTACGACGTGGGCCCGCTCACCGGGCGAGCCTCTCCAGCGTGTCGGCCAGGGCCGAGACCCCGACCAGGCAGTCGGCGATCTCGGCGTGCTCCGCCGGCGAGTGCGAGACGCCGGTCGGGTTGCGCACGAAGAGCATCGTCGTGGGGATGCCGGCCGCGGAGAGGATGCCCGCGTCGTGGCCGGCCATGGTCGGGATGATCGGCCAGTCCCCGCCCTCGTGGTCGGCGGCGACCAGGGCGGCCAGCGCCGGGTCGAAGACGACCGCCCCGGACACCGACTCGGCCGTCACCGCCAGCGCGGTGCCGTCGCGGCCGGCCCGGTCAGTGCCCTGCGCGGAGATCGCCGCGACCAGCGCGGCCAGCGCGTCGTCGCTCGAGCAGCGCGCGTCGAGCCAGGCGGTGACCCGCGACGGGACCGCGTTGGTGCCGTTGGGCGCGACGTCGAGCCGCCCGAAGGTGGCCCGCTGCCCGGCCAGCCGGGCCTGCTTGTCGGCCGCCAGCGCCGTCAACGCATAGGTCAGCATCGGGTCGCGCCGGTCCTCCATCCGGGTCGTCCCGGCGTGGTTGGCCTCCCCGGTGAAGTCGAAGCGGTAGCGACCGTGCGGCCAGATCTCGCTCGCCACCCCCACGGCAGCACCGCGGTCGACCAGGTCGCGCCCCTGCTCGACGTGCAGCTCCACGAAGCACTCCACCCGGTCGGCCAGCGCCCAGGCCTTGTCCTCCCCGTCGGTCGGCGCGAGCCCCGCGGCCGCCATCGCATCGGCCAGGAACACCCCGTCGCGATCGCGCAGCTCCCGGGCCGCGGACCAGGTCATCGCCCCCGCCGCCAGCCGCGAGCCCAGGCAGGCCAGCCCGAACCGCGACCCCTCCTCCTCGGCGAAGACCGACACCCCGATCGGCCTGGCCGGCACGAAGCCGCGCGAGCGCAGCAGGTCGACCGCCGCCAGCGCGGAGACCACGCCGAGCGGCCCGTCGTACGCCCCGCCGTCGAGCACCGAGTCCAGGTGCGACCCGGTCAGGACCCCGGGCCGGGTCATGCCGTCGGGCGGTGTCCACCAGGCCACCACGTTCCCGATCCCGTCGGCCTCGACCGACAGCCCGCGGGCGGAGGCCTGGGCCACGAACCACGCCCGCAGCTCGGTCTCGGCGGTGGCGAACGGCTGCCGGAAGTAGCCCCCGGACCCGGCCGACCGCCCGACCGGCGCGAGGTCGGCCCACATCCGCTCGAAGTCGTCAGCCACGCCCGTCCCCCTGCCCGTCACGACAGCCATACTCGACCCCATGGAGTTCCAGGACGTCGTCCGCCGCCGCCGGATGATCCGCAACTACGCACCGGAGCCGGTCGACCCCGCCGTCGTCGACCGCGCGATCCGCAACGCGACCCGCGCCCCGAGCGCCGGCTTCAGCCAGGGCTGGGCGTTCCTGGTGCTGGACACCCCCGAGGACGTACGGCGCTGGTGGGTGGCCACCACCGACCCCGGCGCGATCGACCACCCGGACGACTGGCTCGCCGGGATGATGCGCGCGCCCGTGGTGATCGTGCCGTGCTCGAGCAAGGCGGCCTACCTGCGGCGGTACGCCGAGCCCGACAAGGGCTGGACCGACGAGGAGGAGGCCCGCTGGCCGATGCCGTTCTGGCACATGGACGCGGCGATGGCGAGCCTGCTGATCCTGCAGACCGCGGTCGACGAGGGGCTCGGCTCCTGCTTCTTCGGGATCCCGCCGGGCAAGGTCACGGCGGTCCGCGAGGAGTTCGGCATCCCCGACGCCTACGACCCGATCGGCGTGATCACGCTCGGCCACCGCGTCGAGGACACCGGCAACGCCGGCTCCCCGGCCCGCCGCGGCCGCAAGTCGCTCGACGAGGTGCTCCACCGCGGCGGCTGGGGCGAGCATGGCTGAGGGGACGGACACCCCCACAGTCCATCGGCGCCAGCGCCTCGGGTCAACGACCCCGACCGCGCGGCGGTCTCACATCCGAGACACGCGCCCCAACCGCCGCCATAACGCGTCGCCGCGGCCATCGGCGGCAGTAGCGTCTCGCCCATGTCCGTGAGGGAGGGTGCGCCGCCGCATGCGCGTGCGGTGGCCAAGCTGCAGGCCCTGGTGCGGATCCCGACGATCTCCCACCGCGACCCCGACCTCGTCGACACGGCGGCCTTCGAGCAGATCCTCGCCGAGCTCGAGCGCCAGTTCCCGCTGCTGCACGACCGGCTCGAGCTGACTCGTATCCACAGCCACGGCCTGCTCTTCCACTGGCCCGGCCACAGCGCCGAGCGGCCCGTCGTCCTGATGGCCCACCTCGACGTCGTCCCGGTCGACGACGGCGCCCCCTGGCAGCACCCGCCCTTCGACGCGGCCATCGTCGACGGCGCGATCTGGGGCCGCGGCACGCTCGACGACAAGGGCAGCCTGGTCGGCATCTGCGAGGCGGTGGAGACCCTCCTCGAGCAGGAGTACACCCCCGCCCAGGACATCTGGCTCTCGTTCGGCTGCGACGAGGAGGTCTCCGGCGAGGCCGCGCCCCAGGCGGTCGCGGAGCTCGTACGCCGCGGCGTACGCCCCTGGTTCGTCCTCGACGAGGGCGGGGCGATCGCGCACGAGGCGTTCCCCGGGGTGGCCGCACCGATCGGAGTCATCGGGGTCACCGAGAAGGGCACCACCTCGCTCGAGCTGCGGGTCGAGGGCCGCGGCGGGCACGCCTCGACGCCGGCCCGGATGGGCCCGACCGCCCGCATCGCCCGGGCGATCCTGCGCCTGGAACGCTCCCCGCTGCCAGCCAGCACCCCCGAGCCGACCATCGAGCTGCTGCGCCGGATGGCGCCGCACGCCTCGCTCGCGCTGCGCCCGCTGATGGCGAACGCCGCCCGCCTGCGACCGGTCCTCACCCGGGCCCTGATCGCCGCCGGGCCCGAGCCCGCCGCGATGACCCGCACCACCGTCGCCGTCACCACGCTGTCCGGATCGCCCGCGCTCAACGTGATCGCCTCCACCGCGAAGGCCGGCCTCAACATCCGGATCATGGTCGGCGACACCGTGGCCGGCGTGGTCGAGCACGTCCGCAAGGCGATCGGCGACGACCAGGTCCACATCGACGTGGTCGACCAGAACGAGCCAAGCCCGGTCTCCCCGATCGACGACGACGCGTTCCGCCTGCTCGAGTCGACGATCACCGACCTGTTCCCCGACGCCGTACCCGCGCCCTACGTGATGATGGCGGCCACCGACTCCCGATTCTTCACCGAGATCTGCGAGCGCGTCTACCGCTTCACACCGTTCCGGATGACCAAGGCCCAGCGCGAGTCCATCCATGCGTACGACGAGCACCTCGGCGTCGACGCCTTCATCGAGGGCGTCGGCTGGTACCAGCGCCTGATCGAGAGGATCCCCCGATGACCCTGGGTCTCGAGAAGGTCGAGCCGCGAGCCAAGGTCCACGGCCTCTTCGCGATCGTCGGCTTCCTGGTCTGCGTCGAGTTCGCCAGCGGGATCCTGCAGGGCTACTACACCCCGATCTTCAGCGACATCGCCGACCACCTGTCCATCGCCGACGCCGACGTCAACTGGTTCGAGGCCGCGCAGCTGATCGTCTCCGCGCTGTGCGTGCCGCTGCTGGCCCGGCTCGGCGACCTGGTCGGACACAAGAAGGTGCTGCTGCTCTCGACCGCGGTCGCCGCCCTCGGCTCGTGGATCCTGGCGTTCTCCCCGACCTTCACCACGTTCCTCATCGGCTGGGCCTTGCAGGGCGCGTACGTCGTGTGGCTGCCGCTCGAGGTCGCGATCATCTACCGCCGCACGGCCGGCACCGGCCGCCAGACGGTGCTCACCCGCCGGTCCGCCGCGATCCTGGTCGGCGCGCTCGAGCTGTCGGTGATCATCGGCGCGCTGACCAGCGGCGCGCTGGTCGAGGCCACCTCGATGACCGTGCTGCTCATGCTGCCCGCGATCGCGGTCACCGCCTGCCTCGTCCTGATCTGGTTCGGCATCGAGGACGCCCCCGGCGTCTCGGCGGGCGGCATCGACTGGCCCGGCCTCGGCCTGGTCACGCTGGCGCTCGGGCTGGTGATGGGCGGGCTGATCGCGCTCCGCGTCTCGGGTCCGGGATCGCTCCTCCCCTGGCTGCTCGTCGCCCTCGGCATCGCCGCGCTGGTCCCGTTCGTGCGGTACGAAGCCGCCCGGGCCGAGCCGCTGATCGACGTACACCTGCTCGCGCAGCGTGGCCAGTGGCCGGTCCAGCTGACCGCGTTCCTGTTCGGCATGTCCGTGCTCGGCGCCCAGATCCCGCTCTCGACCTTCGCCCGCACCGACCCTGCCGAGGCGGGCTACGGCCTGGGCGCGGACGCTGCGTTCGTGTCGACACTGATCGGCGTCTACGTGATCTTCCTGGCGATCGGCGCACTCACGCTGCCACTCACCGCCCGGCTCTTCGGCCCCCGCGGCGCGCTCGTCGTCGCCGCCCTGCTGGTCGCCACCGGCTACGGCCTCTGGCTGCCGTTCCACGACAGCACCACCCAGGCGCTCATCAACATGGCCGTCGCCGGGCTCGGGTCCGGGGCGCTGGTGGCGGCGCTTCCGGCAGCGGCGGCCGCCGCTGCCCCGCCGGAACGGACCGGCTTCGCCACCGGGATGACCAACGCGACCAAGACCGTCGGCGGCGCGCTCGCCTCCTCGATCTTCGCCATCGCCCTCGCCGCGACCGGCTCGCTGAAGGACCCGACCGAGGGGCACGCCCCGCTCGAGGGCTACCTGACCGTCTGGGCGGTGTGCGCGGTCGCCGCGCTCCTCGCCGCCGTCTCGCTGCTCGCGATGCCGCGCGAGGCCGCCCCCGAGTAGGGGCCCGTCGGGATACTCCGTGACGAAAAGCAGGTTTTTCGGCCCCATTTCGATGCTTTCCGTCGCGGACTACCCCGAATTGCTGTTCCGCGGGGCAGCCTAGAATCGTCCGCGGGGGGGTGATGGACGCGATGAGTGAACCCAGTGGCGGCGCGCACCGGGAGCGGCCCGTGCCGCGTGAGCCTGTCCGGCCCGCCGAGGAGTCCCAGGCCGCCGACGAGCTCGAGCGCAGCAAGCGCACCGGACAGTCATCGGCCGCCGCACGGATCACGAACCAGGCCCAGTGGGTCGACCTGCAGATCCAGCAGGCCATGGCCCGGGGCGAGTTCGACGACCTGCCCGGCCGGGGCAAGCCGATCACCGACCTCGGCAGCACGCACGACCCGGACTGGTGGCTCAAGAAGCTCGTCGAGCGCGAGCGGATCGCGGTGCTCCCCGCCTCGCTCCAGCTGCGCAAGGACGACGCCGAGCTCGACGACCTGCTGGACGGCCTCAACGTCGAGGCGGACGTACGCCGCGAGGTCGAGGAGTTCAACGAGCGGGTGATCCGGGCCCGCTACCGCCCCCCGGAGGGTCCGCCGCTGATCACCATGCCGCGCGACGTCGAGGAGACCGTCGCGGCCTGGCACGAGCGGCGTACGACGCGGCGCGCGGCCGAGCGGGCGGCCGCGTCGGCCCAGCCGCCCCCGGAGCGGCCCCGGCGCCGGCGTTGGTGGCGAGGTCGCTGAGATGGCCGAACGGCCACCCGTGGATGGGACTTTGCTCATACCGGGGCGGCCCCGCCCGCTGCTAGGTTCCGGCCATGCGTAGCGCCAAGGACTTCTTCCGCCCCCTCGCGGTGGGCGCCCCGACTCCCCTCACGGAGATCCCCGCCCGCCCCAGCCGGGCGATCCACTTCTTCGATCCCAGCAACGCGAAGATGGCCGCCAAGATCCCGCAGATGGTCGGCACCGTCGACGTGCTCCTCGGCAACCTCGAGGACGCGATCAAGGCCGACAACAAGGTCGCCGCCCGCGAGGGCCTGGTGCGGATCGCCCGCGACACCGACTTCGGCGGCACCCAGCTGTGGACGCGGATCAACTCGCTCGACTCCCCGTGGGTGCTCGACGACCTGACCACGCTGGTCCCGGCGATCGGCGACAAGCTCGACGTGATCATGGTCCCGAAGGTGCAGGGCGCCGAGGACATCCACTACGTCGACCGGATCCTGGCCCAGCTCGAGGCCCGGGCCGGCCTGGAGAAGCCGATCCTGGTGCACGCGATCCTGGAGACCGCCCGCGGCGTGGCCAACGTCGAGGAGATCTGCGGCGCGAGCCCCCGCATGCAGGGCCTGAGCCTCGGCCCGGCCGACCTCGCCGCGGACCGGCGGATGAAGACCACCCGCGTCGGTGGCGGGCACCCCGGCTACCTGGTCCGCCAGGACCCGCCCGTCAACGACCTGGGCATCAGCGAGATCGACGCCCCGCGCACGACGTACCAGCAGGACCTGTGGCACTACACGATCTCCCGCATGGTCGACGCGTGCGCGATGCACGGGATCTACCCCTACTACGGTCCGTTCGGCGACATCGCCGACGTGGTCGCGTGCGAGGACCAGTTCCGCAACGCCTTCCTGCTGGGCTGCGTCGGCACCTGGAGCCTGCACCCCAAGCAGATCGCGATCGCGAACAAGGTCTTCAGCCCCAGCATCGAGGACATCAAGCACGCGCGCCGCGTGGTCGCGGCCATGGGCGACGGCACCGGCGCGGTGATGCTCGACGGGAAGATGGAGGACGACGCCTCCCTCAAGCAGTGCCTGGTGCTGGTGCACCTGGCCGAGGAGCTGGCCGCGATCGACCCCGAGCTGAAGAAGCAGTACGACGCCCTCGACGAGCAGAGCGAGACCGCCTGATGACCGAGTTCAAGCCCCGCCGCTCCGTCCTCTACATGCCCAGCTCCAACGAGCGCGCCCTGGAGAAGGCCAAGACGATCGCCTGCGACGCGCTGATCCTGGACCTCGAGGACGCCGTCGCCCCCGACGCCAAGCCCGCGGCCCGCGAGGCGGCCTGTACGGCGGTCCGGTCGGGTGACTACGGCAAGCGCGAGCTGACGATCCGGATCAACGGCGCCGACACCGAGTGGCACGCCGACGACCTGGCCGCCGCCTGTGCCGCGGGCCCGGACGCGATCGTGGTCCCGAAGGTCAACAGCGCCGACGCCGTGCTCCGGCTCGTCGAGGCGATGGCCGGGCACGACGCCCCCGAGCACACCAAGCTCTGGGCGATGGTCGAGACGCCGTACGCCATGCTCCACGCCGAGGAGATCGCCTCGGCCTCCGAACGGCTCACCGTGCTGGTGATGGGCACCAACGACCTCGCCAAGGAGCTGTACGCCGAGCACGTCCCCGGCCGGCAGCCGCTGCTCACCGGCCTGGGCCTCGCCCTGCTCGCGGCGCGCGCCTCCGGCAAGGTGATCCTCGACGGCGTCTACAACGACGTGAAGAACGTCGACGGCTTCCTCGCCGAGTGCCGCCAGGGCCGAGAGATGGGCTTCGACGGCAAGACCCTGATCCACCCCGGCCAGGTCGAGGGCGCCAACGAGGCCTTCGCCCCGAGCGGGCAGGCCGTGGCCGACGCCCGCGGCATCCTCCAGGCCTGGGAAGAGGGCAATGGATCCGGTGTGGTCACCTACAACGGCCGGATGATCGAGAACCTGCACGTCGAGTCGGCGCAGCGGGCCCTGTCGATCCACGAGGCGATCGCGGCCCTGCAGGACTGACACAGGACTGACTCGGTACTGACTTGGGGACCACGTACGTGGAGTCCGGTCGCCTCGGACCGGACCTGCGTGGTGACCCCGATGTGCCGGGGACGGGTGCATTCGTAGCGTCGGCGGTGTCTTGTCCACACCGACGCAGGAGTCCCCCGTGCCGAACACGCACCGGCGGCCGCGCCTGGTGCCGCTGGTGCTCTGCGCCGCGGCCTCCCAGGCCCAGCTGGTCGTCCTCACCCCCACCGCCTCCGCCGCCGCCCGCGACCTCGGGGTGTCGATCGGCACCGTCGGGCAGGCCCGCTCGGTGACCGCGCTGACCGCGATCGCGACCTCGGTGCTGCTCGCCCGCCGCCCTCACGTCCGGGTCCCCGGGACCCCGGGTCCGCTGGCCGCCGCGGGAGCACTGGCCGGCCTGACCGGATGCCTCGCCGTCGCGCTCGCCCCGGGCCTTGCCCTGTTCCTCCTGGCCCACGTGCTGGTGGGCGTGGGGGTCGCCGCGCTGCTGACAGCCGCGTTCGGTGGCGTCGCGGCGTACCCCCGCTCGCGGCAGCTGTCGGTCATGGGCTGGGTCACCGCCGGCGGCGGCCTCGCCTGGGTGGTCGTGGCACCGACCGTCGGCCTCGTCGCCGAACGGCTGTCCTGGAGGGTGGCCGAACTGGTGCCCGGCCTCGCCGTGGCGCTGGCGCTCCTGGGCGCACCGTGGCTGGTTGCACCGTGGCTGGGCGCACCGGCCACCCGCAGCGGAGCCCCCACCCCGACGGCCGTGCTCCGCGATCCCGCGGCGCGGCGCTGGGTCGTCGGTGAGGCGGTCGCCTACGCCGCCTGGACGGGCGTGCTCACCTTCGTCGGCGCCTACCTCGCCGAACGGTTCGCCGTCGGCGAGACCCGGGTCGGGCTGATCCTGGCCACCGGCGCCGGCGGCTACGCCGTGGCCTCCACGCGCGTGGGGCTGCTGGGCCGGCGGTGGTCGAACCGCCGCCTCGTCGTCGCCTCCGCCGCAGCGATGTCCCTGCTCGTCCCCGCCCTGCTCGGCGGACCCGTCTCGGCGGCGGGGGCAGCGGGGCTGTTCCTGCTCCTCGGTCTGGCGGCGGGCATCCGGACGCCGTCGTCGGCGGCCCTGGGCCTCGAGCAGCTCGACGGCGACGGACGGGCGATGATGGCCGCCCGGACGGGTGCGACGCAGGGCGGCTACCTCCTCGGCGCCCTCGTCGGCGGGGCGGTCATCGCGACCTCGGGCTACGGCCTCCTGGGGATCCTGCTCGCCGCCGGCCTGCTGGCATCGGCGGGAGTGCTCGCCCGGGTGCCGAGCACCACGGACGCCGACCACGGCCGCGCCGCGGTCAACCGCGGGCGATCGCAGCCGCGGCCGCGGCCCGGCCGGCCCGTCCGGTGAGGCCGAGCTTGGCGTAGGAGTTGGACAGGTGCCGCTCCACGGTGCGGTCGCTGAGGAACAGCCGGGCGCCGATCTCCCGGTTCGACAGGCCGTCGGCCACCAGGCGCAGCACCTCCTGCTCCCGAGCCGTCAGCGTCCTCAACCGTGCGTCCTCCCCGGTGGCGGGCACCGGGGCTGAGCCCAGGAACCGGTCCAGCTCCGAGAGCAGGTCGGGCCAGGCCGGCTCGGTCTCGACCAGCAGGTGGTTCCGGCTGTCCAGCGGCACGAACGTCGCGCCGGGCACCCACGACGACAGGTCGCGCCCGAGGTCGAAGGGCACGACCGCGTCGCCCCGGGCGTGCAGGACCAGGGTGGGCATGGTGAGCCGTCGGGCCTCGGCACTGACGTCGAAGTCGTAGCGCACCCGCATGTGGCGTACGGCGCTCTCCGGCGTGACCGTCCACCGCTGGAGCTGGTCGAACCAGCGCAGCTGCTCCGGGGTCGCGTCGGCGATGAACCGGGAGCCCCACAGGTGTCGCAGGCCCGGGTTCTCCTGCGCCCAGCCCCGCTCCATCAGCGTCACCATCGCCTCCGCCTCGCGGCGCTCCTGCGGCCCGCGCCGGAACCGGCCGACGGCGTAGGTGCCGTAGAGCACCAGCTGGCTGACCCGATCGGGATGGCGCTCCGCGTAGGCGATGGCCACCGGTCCGGCCTGGCACATCGCGAAGAGGGGGAAGCGGTCCAGACCGGCGTCGTCGACGACCGCCTCGAGGTCGGCCACCCAGGCGTCCAGCGAGACGGGGACATCGCGGTCCGAGAGCCCGCTGTCGCGCGCGTCGTACCTGATCACGGTGCGGCGCGCGCCGAGCTCGCTGAGCCAGTGACGCCACACGGGGCTGTCCCAGTCGTGCTGGAGGTGGGTCATCCAGTGGGCGGCCTTGACCAGCGGCGGCCCCTGTCCGTGCGTCGCATGGGCGACCCGGACACCGTCGGCGGTTCGGCAGAAGCGGATGCTCTGGCGCATGTGTCCTCACTGCGAGGATCCCACCGGGGTCAAGAGCCGCCGTCCACCCGACACGGGAGGCGTCCAGGACGCGTCCCAGAGGCGTCAAAAAAAAGATTCCCGGACACGTTTCAACGCGTCCGGGAGTGGTACTACATGAGAGCAACAGCCGACGAAGGGAGGGTGACATGGTTGTTCTTGGTTTGATTCTGCTCATCATCGGGCTCGTGGCATCGATTCCCGTGCTGACGACGATCGGCCTCATCTTGATCGTGGTCGGGCTGATCCTGAACTTCGTGCCGATCGGTGGCACGCGACGAAGGTATTACTAGCTCCACCGTTCCAAACAGCTCCGTCTCGCAATACGTTCCGACCCCCGGCTCCCCCAGAGCCGGGGGTCGTTGCGTTGCGGCCCGGACGCACCCGGGCGCCTGTCTCACTCGCGCATGGGGATCCGTACGCCGCGCTCGGCGGCGACCTCGACGGCCCGCTCGTAGCCTGCGTCCACGTGCCGGATCACGCCCATGCCGGGATCGTTGGTGAGCACCCGCTCGATCTTCTGCGCGGCGAGCTCGGTGCCGTCGGCGACGCACACCTGTCCCGCGTGGATCGAGCGGCCCATCCCGACGCCGCCACCGTGGTGGATCGACACCCAGCTCGCACCCGAGGCGGTGTTGACCAGCGCGTTCAGCAGCGCCCAGTCGGCGATCGCGTCGGAGCCGTCGAGCATGGCCTCGGTCTCGCGGTACGGCGAGGCGACCGAGCCGCAGTCGAGATGGTCCCGGCCGATCACGACCGGCGCCTTCAGCTCGCCGGAGGCGACCATCTCGTTGAACTTCAGCCCGGCCAGGTGGCGCTCGCCGTAGCCGAGCCAGCAGATCCGGGCGGGCAGGCCCTGGAAGGCGACCCGCTCACCGGCCATGGTGATCCACTTGTGCAGCCGCTCGTTGTCGGGGAACAGCTCGAGGATTGCCCGGTCGGTGGCCGCGATGTCGGCCGGGTCGCCGGAGAGCGCGGCCCAGCGGAACGGGCCCTTGCCCTCGCAGAAGAGCGGCCGGATGTACGCCGGCACGAACCCGGGGAACTCGAACGCACGGTCGTAGCCGCCCTTGCGGGCCTCGTCGCGGATCGAGTTGCCGTAGTCGAAGACCTCGGCGCCCCGGTCCTGGAACTCCACCATCGCCCGCACGTGCGTGGCCATCGACTCCCGGGCGCGCTTGGTGAAGCCGACCGGGTCGGCCGTGCGCTCGGCGTCCCAGTCCTCGAAGGCCGTGCCGAGCGGCAGGTAGTAGAGCGGGTCGTGCGCGGACGTCTGGTCGGTGACGATGTCGATCGGAGCGCCGGACTCCAGCAGGGCCGGCAGCATCGCGGCCGCGTTGCCGAGCACGCCGATCGACAGCGGCCTGCGCTCGTCGCGGGCCGCCACGGCCATCGCGACCGCCTCGTCGAGGGAGCCGGCCTGGACGTCGAGGTAGCGGTGCTCGATCCGGCGGGTGATCCGGGACTGGTCGCACTCGATGCAGATGACCACGCCGTCGTTCATGGTCACCGCGAGCGGCTGGGCGCCGCCCATCCCGCCGAGACCCGCGGTCACGGTGATCGTCCCGGCCAGGGTGCCGTCGAATCGCTTGTCGGCCACCGCCGCGAAGGTCTCGAAGGTGCCCTGGAGGATCCCCTGGGTGCCGATGTAGATCCACGAGCCGGCGGTCATCTGGCCGTACATCGTGAGGCCGAGGTCCTCGAGCCGCCGGAACTCCTCCCAGTTGGCCCAGTCGCCGACCAGGTTGGAGTTGGCGATCAGCACCCGCGGCGCCCACGCGTGGGTGCGCATCACGCCGACCGGCTTGCCCGACTGCACCAGCATGGTCTCGTCGTCCTCGAGGTCACGCAGCGTGCGCACCAGGGCGTCGTACGCCTCCCAGTTCCGCGCGGCCTTGCCGGTGCCGCCGTAGACCACGAGGTCCTCGGGACGCTCGGCGTTCTCCGGGTCGAGGTTGTTCATCAGCATCCGCAGCGGCGCCTCGGTCTGCCACGACTTCGCGGTCAGCTCGGTGCCGCGGGCGGCCCGGATGGGCAGGCGGGGGTTCTTCGATCCGGGGGTGCTCATGCGAGTTCTCCGATCACTGCTTCGACGGCGGCCAGCACGGCCCCGGACTGGACGAGCGAGACGGCCGTCTCGATCTCGGGAGACAGGTGCCGGTCGGGCCCGGGGCCCTCGACGCCGGCCTCCCGCAGGGTGCGTACGACGGCACCGGTGGCCGGCGACGGCTCGAGCGGCGAGCGCAGGTCGAGCGCGCGGGCTGCGGTCAGCACCTCGATGGCGACGACCCGGGTGAGCCCGTCGACCGAGCGGCGCAGCTTGCGGGCGGCCGACCAGCCCATCGACACGTGGTCCTCCTGCATGGCGCTGGAGGGGATCGAGTCCACCGAGGCGGGGTTCGCGAGCCGCTTGAGCTCGGAGACGATCGCGGCCTGGGTGTACTGCGCGATCATGTGCCCGCTGTCCACACCGGGGTCGTGGGCCAGGAACGGCGGCAGCCCGTGGCTGCGGGTCTTGTCGAGGAACCGGTCCGTGCGCCGCTCGCTGATCGAGGCGACGTCGGCCGCGACGATCGCCAGGAAGTCGAGCACGTAGGCGACCGGGGCGCCGTGGAAGTTACCGTTGGACTCGACGCGGTCGCCCACGACGACCGGGTTGTCGACCGCCGAGGCCAGCTCCCGGCCGGCCACCTGGGCGGCGTACTCGACGGTGTCGCGGGCGGCGCCGTGCACCTGCGGGGAGCAGCGCAGCGAGTAGGCGTCCTGGACCCGGTTGCAGTCCGGGCCGCGGTGCGAGGCGACGACCCCGGAGCCGGCCAGGATCCCGGTCAGGTTGGCCGCCGACAGCGCCTGGCCGGGGTGCGGCCGGATCGCCTGGAGCTCGGGGGCGAAGACCCGGTCGGTGCCCAGCTGGCCCTCGACCGACATCGCCGCGGCGATGTCCGCGGTCCGCAGCAGCAGCCGCAGGTCGGCGATGGCCATCACCAGCATGCCGAGCATGCCGTCGGTGCCGTTGATGAGGGCCAGCCCCTCCTTGGCCTCGAGCTCGACCGGGGTGAGCCCCGCGGCGGCGAGCGCGTCGGCGGCCGGCATCAGCGTCCCGGCCGCGTCGCGCACCGGCCCCTCCCCCATCAGCGCGAGCGCGCAGTGCGAGAGCGGCGCCAGGTCGCCGGAGCAGCCGAGCGAGCCGTACTCGTGGACCACCGGCGTGATCTGGTGGCTCAGCAGCGAGGCCAGCAGCTGCGCGGTCTCGACACGGATCCCGGTGTGGCCGGTCGCGAGCGTCGAGAGCCGCAGCAGCATCAGGGCCCGGGTGACCTCGCGCTCGACCTCGGGGCCGGAGCCGGCGGCATGCGAGCGGACCAGGGACTTCTGGAGCTGGGCGCGCATCTCGGTCGGGATGTGCCGGGTGGCGAGCGCCCCGAAGCCGGTCGAGATGCCGTACGCCGGGGTGGCGGCCGCGGCGAGGACCTCGACGACGTCACGGGCCCGCTCCATCGCCGCCAGCGACTCCTCGGTGAGCTGGACCGCGGCGCCACCGCGGGCCACCTCCAGCACGTCATCGAGAGAGACCGGACCGACACCGACGGGGACTGTTGCGGGCATGTCCCCATCCAACGCCGCCGTCAGGCACGTGACCAGCACCCACCGGCCCCCACCGTCTCGGATTCCAGACTTAAACCCTGATGGGGATGTCGTCCACGCCACGTCACGAAATGCAAGACGCCACGTCTCAACATCATCAGAAGTGGGTACCTTGCATAAGTTCCACGGGCTCGAGGCCATGGATCGAACACCGCCACGAGCCCGGGACCTTTTTCATGTCCAGGGCTCGCAAATTGGGAGAGAGCACCATGCGAAGACTGTTGAGCAGCACCACCATCCTGGCGCTGGCCGCCGCCGGCACGTTGGGTCTCGGCACCGCGGGAGCCGGCGCCGTCGTCGCGACTGCCGCCAAGCCCGAGCCGACGCACTTCGGGATGACGGCCTTCGGGCTCGGCACCGCGGTGAGGGGCGGTCAGCTCCCGGCGAGCTCCGGCAAGACGTCCTACCGCGTGATCGGTTGCACGAACCGGGCCGGCATCGATCGCGAGAACCACGAAGCCGAGGTCACCGTGCCCGGCCTCGGCACGGTCTCCGGCGTCAAGACGCGGGTGTGGACCACCAAGCGGGACGGCGTGGTCTCCTCCAACTCCCGGCACACCATCGCCAAGCTCGTGATCGCCCAGTCCGGGCTCGGCAAGGCCGTCGTCAACGGGATCGACTCCGTGTCGCGTGCGTTCCATGACGACAAGGGCTTCCACGCCCAGACGACGACCGATGTCGGCTCGGTCACCTTCGCTCCGGCCGGCATGCCCGCGCAGGAGCTCCCGCTGCCCGCACCGGGAGAGCCCGTCGTCATTCCCGGGCTCGCCACGATCTACGTCGGTAGCCACGCGACGCACGCCGGCTCCTCCGGGGCGAAGGCCTACGCCACCACCCTGCGGATCCACGTGGACGCGACGGACACCCTCGCCCGGGTCGCCCACAGCTCGGCCACGATCAACGGTGGGCGTCAAGCACGGCATCTTCCGCGGCCACGCCAACGGCACCCGCGCCGAGGCGCTCGCCGGCAACGTGACCAGCGGTCCGACCCCCAACCTCCCGATGCCCTGCCAGGGCACTGGCGGCAAGATCCACCGCAACGACCTCGCCAGCGTGAACCTGTCGGACCAGATCGTGGTCGGCGGCCTGACGACGAGCGAGATGGGCAAGCAGACCAAGGAGCGCAGCTACGGCTACGAGCGCGCCTCCATCGCTGACGTCAACATCGGCGGCGACCAGCTCGTGATCAGCGGCATCGTCGCCCGGGCCCACGTGGTCCGCAAGGGCAACCACGTCACGAGCGACTATGACGGCACCACCATCGGGTCGATCACGGCGAGCGGCACGCCGCAGGAGATCCCGGACCCGGGCCAGACGCTCGAGATCCCGGGCGTCGCCAAGATCGAGGCGTACGTCGTCAAGAAGCGCAAGACCGGCATCGACGTGACGGCCGTCCGGATCACCCTCCTCGACGGGACCGGCGCGGTCATCAACCTGGGCCAGGCCAAGCTCAACATCTTCAACAGCGGCATGTGACCCTGCACGCCTGACCACCCAGCTGCACCTCGACGCCGGACGCGGCCACGCGTCCGGCGTCGAGGCATTTCTCCCCCGGAGGCATGGCTCACAGGCCACCAGGCAAGACGCGACGTCGTACGCCGCCGGCCCGGGCGTTGACTGGCCCGGTGACCATCACCACCGCCCCTGATCCGGTCCTCGGGACCGTCCGGCGCTGGTCGATGCTCGGCGCGAGCACCCTGGCCCAGGCCGCTGCGGCCGTCATGGTGCACGGTCCGGCATTCCTCATCCCCGTGCTCCACGGGCGCGGCGGGCTCAGCCTCGCGCAGGCCGGGCTGGTGGCTGCCGCCCCCACCGTCGGCGTCATGCTCACCCTGGTCGCGTGGGGCTGGGTGACCGACCGGCGCGGGGAGCGGTTCGTGCTGCTCACCGGCCTCGGGATGACCACCCTCGCGGGCGTCGCGGCAGCCCTCGGCGGAGGCACCCCGGCCCTGGTCGTCACGCTCTTCCTCGCCGGCGCGGCCGCCGCCAGCACCAACGCCGCCAGCGGCCGGGTCGTGGTGGGCTGGTTCCCTGCCGAGCGGCGCGGACTGGCGATGGGCGTGCGGCAGATGGCCCAGCCGGTCGGCGTCGGGATCGCCGCCGTGAGCATCGCGGTCGTCGCCGACCGCCAGGGTGTGCAGGCGGCGCTCTGGGTGCCGACGATCGCCTGTGCGCTGGCCGCGCTGGTGGTCGCGCTCGTGGTCATCGATCCACCCCGGCCCGCCGCTCGCCCCGGTGGGGCACCGAACCCCTACCGCCAGGATCGCTACCTCGCCCGGATCCACGGTGTCTCGGTCCTGCTCGTGGTCCCCCAGTTCCTCGTGTGGACCTTCGCCCTCGTCTGGCTCGTCCAGGACCGCGGCTGGTCACCCGCCGCGGCGGGCTCGCTGGTCGCCGTCACCCAGGTCGCCGGCGCGCTGGGGCGGATCGGCGTCGGTCACCTCTCCGACGTCGTCGGCGCACGGATGCGGCCGTTGCGCTGGGTCGCGCTCGCCGCCGCCGCGACGATGGCGGGTCTCGGCCTGACGGCCGGACTGGACCTGCCGGTGTCCGTGGCGCTGATGGTGCTCGCCACCGTGCTGACGGTGGCCGACAACGGGCTCGCGTTCACCGCGGTCGCCGAGCGGGCCGGGCCGTTCTGGTCCGGCCGCGCCCTGGGCATCCAGAACACCGCCCAGTTCCTCGCGGCCTCCGCCGTACCCCCGCTGGCCGGTCTCGCCGTCGCGCACCGGGGCTACGCCGTGGCGTTCGCGCTGGGTGCGCTGTTCCCCGTGCTCGCGGCTCCCCTGGTGCCCGTCCACGACGAGCACGACCTGGGCTGATCGCTTTCGTGTGAGGACCGTCGTTTCTGGGTAAGGGAACGGGGCAAGGCCTCGGGCAACTCCCGGGGCCCAGAGCTAGGAGCCTTTTTCATGACCACGACCACTCTCGTCATCGTCATCATCGTCGTCGCCGTGCTGCTGGCCGCAGTCATTGCGCTGATGGTGAGCAAGCGCAACGCCGAGCGCAACCGCGCACACGCCGAGCAGCTCCGCACCCAGGCCGCCACCCAGGCCCCCGCCATCTCGGAGTCCCAGCGCCAGGCCCAGGAGGCCGAGGCCAAGGCCGAGATCGCCCGCGCCGAGGCCGAGCGCGCCGAGCTGCGCGCCACCGAGGCCCGGCAGGGCGTGCACATGGAACAGGCCCACCAGGAGGACGCCGTCCGCCAGGCCGACCGCATCGACCCGGACGTCGACCACCAGGCCGACGACTACGCTCCCCGCACCCCGTCGATGGGCACTCCCGTGACCGAGACCAGCGACACCGGCACAGGGACCGGCACCGGGACTGGCACCGCCGGGTCCTACGACGCGACGGGCACCACGACCCGGAACACCGCGACCGACCCCGCAGCCACCGACGCCGCGACCGACCCCACCCTGCCCGGCGGCACCCACCGCTCGGACAGCACCGGCACCGCCTGAGACCGCGGGTCCCGGGCCTCGCGCCCGGGACCCGTCCCGGCGGTGACAGGATGCCGCCATGAGCCAGGTCCCGGCGGCGACGCGCACCCTGCGCGTGCTCCGCTTCCTGGCCAGCCAGCCGGACCCAGTCCCGCTCGACCGGATCGTGCGCGCCTGCGACCTCCCACGCAGCACGGCGTACCACCTGCTGGGCGCGATGATCGACGAGGGCTTCGTCGTCCACCTGCCCGACGAGCACCGCTACGGGCTCGGCGTGGCGGCGTTCGAGGTGGGCAGCGGCTACTCCCGCCAGGAGCCCCTGCAGCGCATCGCGCGACGTCCACTCGCCGAGCTCGTCGACCGGGCCGGCCAGACCGCCCACCTCGCGGTGCTGCACGGGCGTGACGTGCTCTACGTCCTCGAGGAGCGCGCCCCCGGCCGGCCACCCCTGGTCACCGACGTCGGCGTGCGGCTCCCCGCCCACCTGACGGCGAGCGGCCGCGCCGTCCTGGCCCGGCTGCCCGCCTCGCAGGTACGGGCGCTCTATCCCGGCGCCGAGGCGTTCGTGGACCGCCACGGCCAAGGACCGCGCACGCTGAGCGCGCTGCGCCGGGTCCTCTCCGAGACCCGCCAGCGTGGCTACGCCACCGAGCACGGCGAGGTCACCCCCGGCTTCGCCAGCGTCGCCGCCGCAGTCGTCGACCACAACGGGCACCCGGTCGCCGGCGTCGCGGTGACCTACGAGGCGGGCGACCCTGAGCGGCTGAGCGCGGAGGTACGCCGCACGGCAGCTGCCCTCACCCGGCGCATCGGCGGCACCCCGTGACCAGCACGGTCCATCAGGCGAGCACCGCCTCCGCCCGGTAGCCCACCCACAACCGGCCGCCGGCCCGCTCCAGGATCTCCTCGCCGACGGCGACCAGCGGCTCCACCGTGCCACCCACGGCCGCCGCCAGGGCCGCGTGCAGCCGCGGGACGTACGTCGAACCGGCCGCCGCGTCGTAGGCCGCCAGCTCGCGGACCAGCCACTTCCCGGACCCGCTCCAGTGCTGGGCCGAGGCCAGCAGCAGCTCGGCCGCCTGCTGCCAGGTCGTGACCGCGACCGCCCCGACCACGGCCGGGTCGCCGCCGCCGGCCAGGTCGTCGAGCAGGTCGCTGAGGGCATACCTCAGGGCGTCCAGGCCGACCTGGTCCAGCGGCCCCGGCCCGGCGGCCAGGGCGCGGGCACACTCGGCTGCGAGAGCGGCGCCGGAGCCGTCGGTGTCCACCAGGGCGACCCCGCAGGACACCAACCGGGCCATGCTCGGTCGCCGCCGGGCCAGGTCCTGGGCGACGAAGTGCCGCACCGAGTCGGCCGTGTGCACGAACAGCTCGACCGGCCAGCCGCCGTACTCCAGCGACTCGCGGTGCACCACTCCCTCGGCCCGCAGCACGGTGATGTCGAGGTCGGACGTCGCGGTGGCCGTCCCGGTCACGACGCTGCCGGACAGCCACGCCGCCCGGGCCTCCGGGAACCGCTCCGCCACCAGCCGTCGCGCCGTCACCACCGGCTGTTCGTCCCTCGCCATCCGCACAGTCTGACCGGCGCCGGAGCCGGGGTCATCCGGATAACCGGGCGTGACCCGGGGTGCCCGCGCCGCCCGAGGGTGACGTCGGGCGGTCCCGCTCGTTGAACGGGCCGAGCCGAACAGCAGGAGGAACCCCGTGGGCAGCAAGAACGCAGGACCAGGTCGTCGACTGGTGTGGTCAGGAGCGGTGGCCGCGGCCCTGGTCGTGACCGCCGTGGCCATCCCGTCCTACGGCAGCCGTGGCGGCGACCTCCTGCGCCACTTCGATGCCACCCAGGCCGCCGTCCGCGAGTCGCTCCCCCACGAGGACCCGCCGGGAGCCGCGCCGCACGACCACAACGACCCCGCGACCAAGAACGCGATCTCGCGGGCCGGTGAGACCGGCGAGGACGTCCAGGACCCGACCACCGCGGCGGAGAAGCGCGCCCACACGGCGTACGTCGCCGCCGAGCGGCGCTCCGCCGACCCGGAGCTCACCACGGTGCCCGTCACCGGCCCACGGCTGAGGCACCCCGAGAACCGCTATGCGATGGCCAACGGGTGCTACACCCTGACCGCCGGCAGCGACCCGCTCTTCTTCAAGCCCACCCAGCTCGGCACCTACCTGCTCTACGACCGCTCGCGCGGCTTCGTCAGCGCCGCCGGCGGCCGGGCCACCGAGCCGAGCCCCGACACCGAGTGGACGGCGACCAGGGCGGGCAAGAAGCTCGAGTTCCACAGCGGCGACACCGCCCTGAAGGTCAAGGGGACGTCCGCGTTCGTCCCCACCAGGACCTCGGGCTGCAAGCCCTATCCCGAGTCCCAGATCGACATCCAGGGCGCCCCGCACGCCGGTGTGACGCCGTACCAGGAGGTGCGCGGCTACGTCGACGCCCACACCCACGGCATGGCCTTCGAGTTCCTCGGCGGCGACGTCCACTGCGGCAAGCCGTGGGACCGGTACGGCGCGCCGTACGCCCTCGTCGACTGCATCGACCACACCACCACCCAGGGCAACGGCGCAGTGCTCGAGGCGTTCCTGTCCGGCAACCCGAGCCACGACCCGGTCGGCTGGCCGACCTTCAAGGACTGGCCGGCCCCCGAGTCGCTGACCCACGAGGGCACCTACTACCGGTGGCTCGAGCGGTCGTGGCGAGGCGGCCAGCGGATCTTCGTGAACCTGCTGGTCGAGAACAACCAGCTGTGCCAGCTCTACCCGATCAAGCACAACTCCTGTGACGACATGGACTCCATCCGCCTCCAGGCGAAGGACATGTACGAGATGCAGGACTACATCGACGCCCAGTTCGGCGGCCCGGGCAAGGGCTTCTACCGGATCGTGAAGACCCCGTTCGAGGCGCGCCAGGTGATCAACGCCGGGAAGATGGCCGTGATCATGGGCATCGAGACCAGCGTGCCCTTCGGGTGCACGTTCAAGGCCCTGCCGGGTGGCGACGTGCCGGCCGCCGAGTGCACCACTGAGTCCATCGACAAGCAGCTCGATCAGGTGCACAGGATGGGGGTGCGCCAGATGGAGCTGGTCAACAAGTTCGACAACGCACTCTCCGGGATCGCCGGCGACGCCGGGGAGACCGGCGCCGTGGTCAACAACGCGAACTTCCTCGAGACCGGCACCTACTGGGACATGCGGCACTGCGAGCCGGCGAACCCCGGCGCGCACGACAAGAACCAGCTCGCGGCACCCGAGATCTCGGCCGACCAGCAGGACGCGCTCTTCGGCGCCGTCGGCGAGCTCTTCGGCGCGACGAACCTGCCGGCCGTGCCGGTCTACCCGCCGGTCGACCACTGCAACAGCCGTGGCCTGACCACGCTCGGCGAGCACACGATCAACGCGCTCGCCGACCGGCACATGATCTTCGACCCCGACCACATGAGCGTGAAGGCCCGCCAGTCCTCCCTCGACCAGCTCGAGGAGATGCAGTACCCCGGCGTCGTCTCGTCGCACTCGTGGTCCACCCCGGACGCCTACCCCCGCATCTACAAGCTGGGCGGCTTCATCGCGCCGTACGCCGGCGACTCGACCGGGTTCGTGGAGAAGTGGCGCACCCACCTCGGCTGGGCCGACAAGCGGTTCTACTTCGGTATCGGCTACGGCGCGGACATGAACGGGCTCGGCGCCCAGGGCAACCCGCGCGGCGCCGACGTGGCCAACCCGGTGACCTACCCCTTCACGGGGCTCAACGGCATCACGGTCGACAAGCAGCACGCCGGCAAGCGGGTCTACGACATCAACGCCGACGGCGTCGCGCAGTACGGCCTCTACCCCGACTGGATCCAGGACCTGCGCCAGGTCGCGGGCCAGGACGGCGACGACATCGTCGAGGACATGGCCCGCGGCGCCGAGGCCTACCTGCAGATGTGGGAGCGCGCCGAGGGCATCGCGCCCGACTCGTGCCGCAACCCCGAGCTCCGCGAGCGGGTCGGCGCGGTCCAGGACCTGATCGACCCCGGCATGTCGACCAGGGCCGTCATGAAGGCGGTCGGCCAGCCCTACACGCGTCGGGGCGAGCACTACACCTTCTGCGCCACGACCGCGGGCGACCCGGATGTCCGGATGCAGGTGAGCTTCGACCGCCACGGGAAGGTGACCGGGCTGCGCAGCCTGGGCTGAGCTTTGCAACTTCCTGCAGAGCATCTATTCGCAAGTTGTTTCGCTTGTCGAACGGGTGCTGCACGGGATGGACTCCGCTCACCGATCCATCGGACCGGACGGCGTCCGGATCTCGGGCGTCCGGATCCTCCATCCATTCAGGGAGTTCGTGCATGAAGCCCATGCTGGCTTCTGCCCTCGCGCTGGGCTGTGTCTCTGCAGCCCTGGTCGCCTCGGCAGGCGTTTCTCAGGCAACCCCCACCAGCCACGACCGCAAGGCCGACAGCATCGACGCAGCCCGGGCCAACGCCCGCGAGCACGCCGGCGTCGGCGCGGGTCAGGGGCTCGTGGTTCGTGACACCGTCCTGGACGACAGTGGCTCCAGCCACGTCCGGTTCACCCGCACCTTCCGCGGCCTCGAGGTCGTCGGCGGCGACTTCGTCGTCCACCAGGGCCGCAGCGGGGACTTCCGCTCGGTCTCCGGTCGCACTCTGGCCCACGGCATCCACCTGGAGACCGAGGCCACCGTCTCCGGCCGCAAGGCAGCCTCCACGGCCGCCTCGACCGTCGACTTCGCGACGTCGAAGGCCAGCCCGGAGCTGGTCGTGCTGGCCGCCCACCGGGCGCCCACGCTTGCCTGGCGCGTCGATGTCACCGGCCGCAACGCCAACGGCTCGCCGGCCGGCGAGTACGTCTTCGTCGGCGCCCGCAAGGGTGCGGTCCTCGCCCACTGGCCCTCGGTCCTCGAGGACACCGGCTCGGGCACCGGCCTCTTCAGCGGCACCGTCGCGCTCGACACCACGTTGTCGGGATCGACCTACCAGATGGTCGACCCGGTCCGCGGCGGCAACGCCACCTACAACGGGCCCTACGGCACCAGCACCCCGCTGTTCACCGACGCCGACAACGTCTGGGGCACCGGCAGCAACTCCAGCGCCCAGACCGCGGCGGTCGACGCGCACTACGGCATCGCGAAGACCTGGGACTTCTACAAGTCGACCTTCGGGCGCAACGGCATCGCGAACGACGGCAAGGGGGCCCGCTCCTACGTCCACGACGGCGCCTACGTCAACGCGTCATGGAGCGACTCGTGCTTCTGCATGCGCTACGGCGACGGTGACGGCACGACGTACCTCCCCCTGGTGGAGCTCGACGTGGCCGGTCACGAGATGTCGCACGGCGTCACCAGCCGTACGGCGGGCCTGACCTACCGCGCCGAGTCCGGCGGCCTGAACGAGGCGACCTCGGACATCATGGGCACCAACGTGGAGTTCTACGCCAACAACGCCAACGACGTCCCCGACTACGTCATCGGCGAGGAGATCTTCATCAACTACAACCCGGCGACGAACTTCATCCGCCGGATGGACAAGCCCTCGCTCGACGGTGGCAGCCAGGACTGCTGGAGCACCGCGACGAGGCGGGTCGACGTGCACTACTCCTCCGGCCCGGCCAACCACTTCTTCTACCTGCTGTCCGAGGGCAGCGGCGCGAAGACGATCAACGGCATCGCCTACAACAGCCCGACCTGCAACGGCTCGACGATCACCGGCATCGGCCGGACCCAGGCCGCGGCGATCTGGTACCGCGCCCTGACGGTCTACATGACCTCCAGCACCAACTACGCCGGGGCCCGGGTCGCGACGGTCAACGCCGCCACCGACCTGTACGGCGCCGGCTCGACCCAGGTCGCCACCGTGAAGACGGCCTGGTCGGCGGTCTCCGTCAACTAGCAGCACCCAGGCGGAAACACCCAGCACCTGCGCGAAGGCCGGTCCCCTCGGGGGGACCGGCCTTCGTCGTTCCCGTACACCCCTCGGCGCAGAAGTTACCTGCCGGTAGGATCGTTCTCACACTGATCCAGGACTGCCGCAACCGGCGCCACCGCCCTAGGCTCGCGCCACGCGTCCTGAACCGACGACGTGCAGCCGCCCCGACGAGGAGCACCAGTTCATGCAGATCTTCGCCATCGTTGTCTCACTCGCGATCGCCGCTGTCGGCATCGTCCTGTTCGTACGGGCGATCCGCGCGATCATCGCGGTGATGAAGGTCGGGCAGCCCGCTGGCCGCACCGACAACCCCACCAAGCGCACCTTGACGATGCTCAAGGAGTCGCTGGGCCACACCCGGATGCTGCAGTGGCACTGGGTCGGCGCAGGTCACTGGTTCATCTTCGTGGGCTTCGGGCTCCTCTTCTTCACCCTGGTCACGGCGTTCGGCCAGCTCTTCCACGCCGAGTTCGCCCTCCCCCTCATCGGACACTTCTTCCTCTGGGAGTGGCTGACCGAGGGCGTCACCTTCGTGATGATCGCCGCGATCAGCGCCTTCATCGTCTACCGGGCGACCCGGCCCTCCGAGCGCGTCCGCGGCCCCCGCGGCCGGTTCTTCGGCTCGACGATGTGGCAGGCCTACTTCGTCGAGTCCGTCATCCTCGGGGTCGGCCTGTGCATCGTGACGCTGCGCGGCCTCGAGTACGCCCTCGAGGAGGGTTCGAGCGCGTTCCACTACCCGCTGACCTTCTGGCTCGGCGAGGCCTTCTCGGGGATGTCCGAGGGTTCCCTGAAGAACGCCATCTACTTCGTGTCGATGCTCAAGATCCTGATCTCGTTCATCTGGATGATCACGATCTCGGTCAACCTGACGATGGGCGTCGCCTGGCACCGCTTCCTCGCGTTCTTCAACATCTGGTTCAAGCGCGAGTCCTCCGGCCGTACGGCGCTGGGCGCGGTCAAGCCGCTCACCTCCTCCGGCAAGACCGTCACCCTCGATGACATCGATGACCTCGACGAGGACTCGGTGCTGGGTGTCGGCTCGATCGAGGACTTCAGCTGGAAGGGCATCCTCGACTTCACCTCGTGCACCGAGTGCGGCCGCTGCCAGTCGCAGTGCCCAGCGTGGAACACCGAGAAGCCGCTGTCCCCCAAGCTCCTGATCACCGCGCTGCGCGACCACGCGTACGCCAAGGCGCCGTACCTCCAGGCCGCCGAGGGCGACCGTGAGGCGCTCCTCGCGGGCAGCGCCACCCTCACCAAGGAGGTCGAGCGCCCGCTCATCGGCGAGACCGGCGACGACTGGTTCTACATGCCCGAGAACGGCGCGGCCGTGATCGACCCCGACGTGCTCTGGTCGTGCACCTCGTGCGGCGCCTGCGTCCAGCAGTGCCCCGTCGACATCGAGCACGTCGACCACATCATCGACATGCGCCGTTACGCGATCCTCGTCGAGTCGAACTTCCCGGCCGAGCTCAACGGCCTGTTCAAGGGTCTCGAGAACAAGGGCAACCCCTGGAACATGTCGCCCAACGCGCGCATGGACTGGGCCAAGGGGCTCGACTTCGAGGTCAAGGTCGTCGGCGCTCCGTCCGACGAAGGGGGCATCGAGTCGCTCGACGAGGTCGACTGGCTGTTCTGGGTCGGCTGCGCCGGCGCCTACGAGGACCGGGCCAAGAAGACCACCCGGGCCGTCGCCGAGCTGCTCGACATGGCCGGGGTCAGCTTCGGCGTGCTCGGCAACGGCGAGACCTGCACGGGCGACCCGGCGCGCCGCGCCGGCAACGAGTTCGTCTTCCAGGGCCTGGCCCAGCAGAACGTCGAGACGTTCCAGGAGTACAAGGTCAAGAAGGTCGTCTCGACCTGTGCCCACTGCTTCAACACGCTCAAGAACGAGTACAAGGAGTTCGGCGTCGAGCTCGAGGTCGTGCACCACACCCAGCTGCTGAACCGGCTGGTGCGCGAGGGCAAGCTGACCCCGATCAAGGACGGTGAGGGTGCCGCCAAGCGCTCGATCACCTACCACGACCCGTGCTACATCGGCCGCCACAACGGCGTCTACACCCCGCCGCGCGAGCTGCTCCAGGTCCTCCCCGGCGCCGAGTTCGTCGAGATGGAGCGCAACTCCGAGAAGTCCTTCTGCTGCGGCGCCGGTGGTGCCCGCATGTGGATGGAGGAGAACATCGGCGAGCGGATCAACGTCAACCGCACGATCGAGGCCGTGGGGACCGGCGCCGACCAGATCGCCGTCGGTTGCCCGTTCTGCCGCGTGATGCTCTCCGACGGCCTGACCGCCCAGCAGGCCAAGGGCGAGGCCCGCGAGGAGGTCGAGGTCCTCGACGTCGCGCAGATGCTGCTCGCCTCGGTCAAGGGCGAGGTCGCCACCAAGGCGAAGCCGGGCGCCGCCAAGGCCGCTCCCGCTGCCAGGAAGGACGCCGCGGCCGCACCCGTCGAGACCAAGGCCGAGCCCGAGGCCGGCGACGCGACCCAGACGGAGGAGACCGTCACGGCCACCGAGGACGTCGGCCCGGCCGCCAAGGCCAGCGGCGGCTCCTCGCTGTTCGACACCCCGGTCGCCGAGCCGGAGTCGTCGGTCGAGCCTGTCGAGACCCCCGCCGCAGAGAAGGCGCCGGAGAAGTCCGGCGGATCGCTCTTCGACCTCGAGGCGCCCGCCGAGGCGGAGTCCCCGTCGGTCGAGCCGGAGTCGTCGGTCGAGCCTGTCGAGACCCCCGCCGCAGAGAAGGCGCCGGCGAAGTCCGGCGGATCGCTCTTCGACCTCGAGGCGCCCGCCGAGGAGAAGGCCGCCCCCAAGACCGAGCCCACGCCGGTCGCGAAGGAGCCCTCGTCGAGCGCGACGGAGACCTCGACCGACCTCGGTTCCGGCGGCTCGCTCTTCGACCTCGAGGCACCTGCCGAGGAGAAGGCCGCCCCCAAGACCGAGCCCGCGTCGGACGAGGCCACGGCAGAGGCCGAGGAAGAGCCTGAGCCCGCGGAGGCGCCCGCAGCCCAGGCTGCCCCCGCCCCGGCACCGGCCAGCTCGATCCCCGAGGGCGGTTCGCTCTTCGACATCGAGGCCCCCGAGCCGGCACCCGCAGCCGCGACACCTGCTGCCGCGCCCGAGGCCGAGGAGTCGCCGGTCGAGACCAAGACCGAGGCCGCGCCGGTCGAGACCCCCGCCGCGGAGGAGCCCGCGGAGGCGCCCGCAGCCCAGGCTGCCCCCGCCCCGGCACCGGCCAGCTCGATCCCCGAGGGCGGTTCGCTCTTCGACATCGAGGCCCCGGAGCCGGCACCCGCCGCCGCGACGCCTGCTGCCCCGGCCGCTCCGGAGCCGGAGTCCGCGTCGGGCGACGCCGAACCCACGTCGGGCGAGCCTGAACCCGCGTCGGTCGAGCCTGTCGAGACCCCGACCGAGGACAAGGCCGAGGAGAAGGCCGGCGACTCCGACGCCGAGGAGCTGAGCCCCGGTGCCGCCATCAGCGCGGCCGCAACCGAGGCGGCCCACGCGGCCGCGCAGGACCAGGTCGCCACGACGTCCAGCCCGATGGAGGAGGCCGAGCCCGCCCCCGTCGAGGACGAGGTCGAAGCCGAGCCTGTGGCGAGCCGTCACAGACCGACGCCCAGCCCGAGGAAGAGACCGGGGAAGAGCACCGGGGACAAGGCGAAGTCGGCGAGCAGCGGTCAGGCCCACCAGCCGAAGACCGACGTCGAGATCAATGAGTCGGGTTCGCTCTTCGACCTCTGACGAGCGTGCCCGGGGCCCGAGAGGATCCGGCCCCAGCTCCGTCCCAGCCCGCAGCGTTGGGACGGAGTCGACGAAACGGACACACCCGCCGACGCTGGGTGCCGGCCATCGCGGTCTGCTCGTCCGTCACGCCGGCAGGTGCTGTCGCTCGAGGCATCCAGCTCACCCGTCAGTCGTGCGCGCCCGGTCGCCCACGCCGCATTCCGTGGGGAGACGTCCCCGGTCGTCCGGGATCCGGACACTGTGGCCCGGTGGACCCCGCCTGCCCATCTCGGCGCCTCCAGAAGGATTGAACCGCGCCCGGACCGGGAAGAGGTCGAGGAACGCCCCGACGACACGGACGCGGCAGGGGAGCCGCAGGACAGCCGTCGGGACCGGTACGCGGGGGAGTTGACACTCGAGCACGAATGCGACCGGAGAGAGAACGACGATGTTCCGCAGCGACCCCTCAGCCCCCCAGCCCGTGTGCACGATCCGCCTCCACCCCGAGGGCGGCTTCACAGGGGTCCTCCACCCGTCCGACCGGGCCGCGCCCGCGGTCAGCCCCCACGCGATCTCGCTGCCCACGCCCAGTGACGTCGAGCGGTATGCCCGCAACCACTACGGCGCCGAGCTGATCCGGCTCGACGATGAGTGCGGCGCCGCGTCCGACGCCTGATCACCGGGTCCAGCAAGCACGAACGCGGTTGATCGGGAGCACCTGGTGCTCCCGATCAACCGCGTCGCAGCAGTTCAGTTCGTGATCAGTGCTTCTCCATGTACGGCGGGTCGACCTCGTCCTTGTCGATGTTCTCGGGGACGACGACCGGTCGCAGTCGTGCCCACAGGATGAAGACGCCACCGACCACGAGGAGGGCGAGGCCCGCCCACAGGTTGGCATTCACGCCCCCGGTCTTCTCCTCCTGGGCGTCGGCGAAGATCCCCATCAGCAGCAGGATCACGCCGTAGATCGTCAGCAGCGCGCCGATGATGTTGCGGATGTCGAACGCGCCGGAAAGGTGCTGGCCGTTCGCCGAGGTGCCCGTCGAGCCACTGCTCGTCGGGCCGGCGCTGGTCGGGGTGGTGTCGGTCGTCATGTCGGTCTCCTCAGAAGGCCATGTTCAGGGCGATGACCATGACCAGTGCGACACCGGCCAGGGGCACGGTACGTCGGTACCACGGGTAGCTGGCCTCGTTCGGGTCCGTGCGCTGGTCGCGCGGGGTCTCGGAGTAGACGAGGCCCACCAGCTCTGCCTGGGGCTTCGGCTTGGTCACCAGCGACACGACCACGCTCACGACGATGTCGACGACGAACGCGGTGGCCGCTGCCAGGAAGGCCGCGCCCTGACCCGGCAGGTCGAGCGGGCCCCACTCATTCGATGCCCACACGGCAATGGCCGAGGCGGTGCCCGCGACCAGACCCATCCAGCCGGCCGCCGGAGTCATCCGCTTCCAGAACATGCCGAGGATGAAGGTCGCGAACAGCGGGGCGTTGAAGAAGCCGAACAGGGTCTGGAGGTACTCCATGATGTTGTCGAAGTTGCCGGCCAGGCTCGCCGTGAAGACAGCCACGAAGGTCGCGGCCACGGTGGCGTAGCGACCGACCCTGAGGTAGTAGCCGTCCTCCTTGTCCTTGACGATGTAGTCCTGCCACAGGTCGTAGCTCAGCACGGTGTTGAACGCCGAGATGTTGGCGGCCATGCCGGCCATGAAGGCCGCGAGCAGGCCGGCGATCGCCAGGCCCAGGAGCCCGTTGGGGAGCACCTCGCGCATCAGCAGCAGCAGCGAGTCGTTGTAGGTGACGCCGTCACCCGAGGAGCCACCGGCGACCGTCTCGCCGGCCTTGACCTGCGCGATCTCGGAGACGAGGACGGCCGCGATCATGCCGGGCAGGATCGTGATGAACGGGACGAACATCTTGGGGAACGCGCCGATGATCGGCGTCTTGCGGGCCGACGAGATCGAGTCGGAGGCCATCGCCCGCTGCACCTCGACGAAGTTCGTGGTCCAGTAGCCGAAGGAGAGCACGAAGCCCAGGCCGAACACGATGCCGATCACCGACAGCAACGAGGAGTCGAAGCCGGAGAGCATCTGGCCGGGCCAGGAGTTGAGCTGGGCGTCGGCTGCAGAGCTGCTCCCGGCCGAGTCGGTGATCTTGTCCTTGAGGCCGCCGTAGCCGCCGACCCGGTGCAGGCCCAGCAGGGTGAGGGGCAGCAGGGCGGCGACGATGACGAAGAACTGGAGCACCTCGTTGTAGATCGCGGCCTTGAGCCCGCCGAGGGTGATGTAGGACAGGACCACGAGGGCGGCGACGAGCAGCGCGATCCACAGTGGCCAGCCGAGCAGGGCGTGCACGATGCTGCCCAGCAGGTAGAGGTTGATGCCGGCGATGAGCAGCTGGGCGACTGCGAACGAGATCGCGTTGACCAGGTGCGCCCCCTTGCCGAAGCGGCGCAGCATGAACTCGGGCACCGAGCGGACCTTGGAGCCGTAGTAGAACGGCATCATCACGATGCCGAGGAAGAGCATCGCGGGGATCGCGCCGATCCAGAAGTAGTGCACCGTCGGCAGGCCGAGCTCGGCTCCCGAGGCGGACATGCCCATGATCTCGACGGCACCGAGGTTGGCCGAGATGAAGGCCAGGCCGGTGACCCACGCGGGAAGCGAGCGCCCGGAAAGGAAGAAGTCGAGGGAGTCCGACACGCGGCGGCTGGCCATGATGCCGATGCCGACGACGAAGCCGAAGTAGATGACGAGGATGAGGTAGTCGACGGCGTGCGCCTGGATGAGCGTGTCGCTCGCCAGTGCGGTGATGCCCGTGGTGACAGCCATGTCGGCCTTTCCGAGGGAGGTGAAGAGCCCGCTCACCGTAGTACCCGTCTTCGCGGCCCACCACACCTCGCAGGTCTGACGGCAGCCCGGGGCCCACTGACGCCATCTGACGTCAATTGACATCAGATCCCTCTTGACGTGACGTCACTCTGATGTCACGCTGGTGCACATGGACCTCACGCCGTACCTCGACAGCCTCCGCCGCGACCTCGTCGCCGCCGCGGACGCAGCCGGCCCGGAGACCCGTCAGGCCGCCGAGCGGCTGACCTTCGCCCTCGACCCCTCCGCGCGGCTGGCCCTGATGGAAGCCATCTCGCAGGCCGCGGCCGAGATCACCGCCGAGATGCCCTCCGGGGGCGTGGACGTCCGGCTCCACGGTCGCGAGCTCGACTTCGTCGTCCAGTCGGCCCCGATCTCACCCTCGGCTCCCCCGCCACCTCCCGCGCCCCCCTCGCCCGAGGAGATGGAGGAGGAGGGCGGCATCGCCCGGATCACCCTCCGGATGCCCGAGTCCGTGAAGGCCAAGGCCGAGGAGATGGCGGCCCGGACCGGCCACTCGCTCAACACCTGGCTGGTCAACGTCGTCCGGGCGGCCACCCGCGACAGCGCCATCAACGTCGACATCGACCTGTCCAGCATCCCGTTCTTCGACCACGACCCGTTCGGCGGCAAGGGCCCCGGACGTCCGGGAGGCCGCCGGATGACCGGCTGGGTCTGAACCCCGAGCACCACCCCCGCACAGACACCTTCGCGGGACCGGCCGGCGGCCGGTCCCGGGGACGAGCACACCCGGAAGCGAGCACGCCATGACCGAGCACCACTTCGAGACACCCCGGCCCGTCAGCCTGTACGTCGAGACCGGCAAGGGCGCCGTACACGTGCTCGCCACTGACACGACCGAGTCCCTGGTCGAGATCAGCGGCCGGGACGCCGCGGGGGTCAGCGTCACCCAGGACGGCGACGAGATCAGCGTGGTCGCCCCCCGGATCCGCACCGGCTTCCTCAGCGGCGACGGCGCCCTCCAGGTCACCGTGACCGTGCCGCTGGCGAGCAGCCTCCACCTCAAGACCGGCAGCGCCGACATCACGGTCGCGGGCTCGGTCTCGACGACGAAGGTCAAGAGCGGGTCGGGCAACCTGAGCCTGGCCGACCTCACCGGGCCCGCCGTGCTCGACACCGGCTCGGGAGACATTGCGGTCGAGGTCGCCAACGCCGAGTTGCGCATCAAGAGCGGCTCGGGTGACATCCGGGTCGGGCACGCCGAGTCGTCGGTGGCCGTGTCCACCGGCTCGGGTGACGTCGAGCTCGGCACGACCAACGGACCCACGGCCGTGAAGACCGGCTCCGGCGACCTCACCGTGGTCGACTCCCGCGCGGACGTCGCCCTCACCACGGGCAGCGGCGACCTCGTCATCGGCACCGCCAACCGCGGTCGCCTCACCTTCAAGGGAGCCTCCGGCAACATCCGCGTCGGCATCCCCGCGGGCGTCCCCGTCTGGACCGACGTGTCCACCGTCTCCGGCGAGATCCGCAGCAACCTCGTCGGCGCCGGCGAGCCGAAGGACGGCCAGGACCACGTCGAGCTCCGCGCGAAGACCGTCAGCGGGGACGTCGTCCTCACCGAGGTCTGAGCACCGCACCCACCATCCGGCTCCACCACACGACCCTGTCGAGGAGAACGCCATGAACGACACCCACCCGATGATCGAGGCCGAGGCCCGCCATCAGATCGCCGAGCGCGTCGCCCGCTACGCCGCACCCCGCCCGCCGAAGGTCCCCCAGCGGCACCGGGTCGCCCAGCGCCTGCGGCGCGTGGCGGACCGCATCGACAACTGACCCCCGGAGGCCTCAGATGGGGGTGCGGTGGAAGCTCTGGAACGAGCGCGACGGCGTGGGGCCGCGCTGACCCTGGTAGCGCGAGCCGTACTTCTCCGAGCCGTAGGGGTGCTCGGAGGGCGAGGAGAGCCGGAAGAAGCAGAACTGGCCGATCTTCATCCCGGGGTAGAGCTTGATCGGCAGGGTCGCGACGTTCGCCAGCTCGAGCGTCACGTGACCGGAGAACCCGGGGTCCACGAACCCCGCGGTGGCGTGCGTGAGGAGGCCGAGCCGCCCCAGGGAGGACTTGCCCTCGACCCGGGCCGCGACGTCGTCCGGCAGCGAGATCACCTCGTACGTCGAGCCGAGGACGAACTCACCCGGGTGCAGGATGAACGGCTCGTCCCCCTCGGGCTCGACCTCGCGGGTGAGGTCGGACTGGTCGGCCGCCGGGTCGATGTGGGGGTAGCGGTGGTTCTCGAAGACCCGGAAGAACCGGTCGAGCCGCACGTCGATCGAGGACGGCTGCAACATCGACGGGTCATAGGGCTCGAGGGCGATCCGGCCGGCGTCGATCTCGGCCAGGATGTCGCGGTCTGACAGCAGCACGTGCGTAACCTACCGGGGCTTGCCTCAGGATGGAGCCATGTCCTTCCACCGGTACGTCGCCCTCGGCGACTCCTTCACCGAAGGGGTCGGCGATCCCGACCCCACCCGCCCCAACGGCCTGCGTGGCTGGGCAGACCGCGTCGCCGAGGAGCTTGCCGCTCGCACCGACGACTTCGGCTACGCCAACCTCGCGATCCGGGGCCGCAAGCTGCACGCGATCATCGCCGAGCAGATCGAGCCGGCGCTGGCCCTGCGCCCCGACCTGGTGACCATCTACGCCGGCGCCAACGACATCCTGCGCCCGCGGGTGGACCTGGACGCGCTCGCGGCCGACTACGACCGTGCCCTGGCCCGGCTCGCCGGGACCGGCGCCCGGCTGCTCGTGTGGACCGCGTTCGACCCCGGGGCCTCGGCGATCTACCGCCCCGTCCGGGGCCGGTTCGCGCTCTACAACGAGCTCGTCCGCGAGAGCGCGGACCGGCACGGCGCCGCGATCGTGGACTTCTGGCGGCTCAAGGACTACCGCGACTGGCGCTACTGGGACGCGGACCGGATGCACATGGGGCCGGCCGGTCACCAGCGGATGGCGATCGAGGTGCTGGACACGCTGGGGATCGAGCACGGGCTGCGCCCCCTGGACCTCGACGACGTGGTCGTGGTCGGCCGGCGCGAGCAGCTGCAGGCGGACCTGGCGTGGGCGCGGAGCTCGGCGGCACCCTGGGTGCACCGCCGGCTGACCGGTCGCTCGTCCGGCGACACCGTGGCGGCCCGGTACCCGTCGCTCGCGGGCCTCGTCGCGGCAACCGCCTCCACGCCGGTGTCCCCGGGGGGCGAGTGATCGGTTAGCATGTGCGCCGACCCATCGAGACGGTTTCCCAGCGTGGTCCGGGACCGTCGGGACGGTGTCGTGCGGATGTAGCTCAGTTGGTAGAGCGCGACCTTCCCAAGGTCGATGTCGCGAGTTCGAGTCTCGTCATCCGCTCCAGTTCGACGTCTCCTCCCTCTCCCCCTTTGCCGCGGCCTCCGGTCGCGTCGAAGCCCTGCACACGTGTGTGACTCATGGTGCACTTGACTGTTTTTGGGGTCATTGGGGACAGTGGTACGACTTCCCCCCTTGCCGACAGCGTCTCGAGGACCCCCGATGCTCCGCCCGCGCCCCCGCACCCTTGCCATCGGCGCCTTCGCGCTGCTGCTCGCCGCCGCCCCCTTCGTCCCGCGTGGCGGCGGCGACGACGGATCGCTCCTCCCCTCCGGGAAGGAGAAGTACGCCGCCCTGCCGGCGGGCACCGCCGGGCTCGGCCCGGTCACCGCGGAGATGCAGGCCGAGATCGACCGTGTCGTGGCCCAGGGCCGCGCCCTGAGCCGCCTCTCGGGCAAGCAGGCAGCCGACAGCCTCGTGTCCGGACTGGTGCGCTGCGCCAACTTCGAGGGGCAGCGCTACTGCCTGCACTCCGGCTGGACCGAGAGCACCCAGGAGCAGGTCCGGGCTCGGGCCACGACGGCTGCCCGCACCCTGGCGGCGCGCCCGGCGGACCCCGCCACGACGACCGGTGACCTGGACGTGCTGGCCACCCTCGAGCGCACCGCAGCCCTGTCACCCGACGCCCGCGCCGCCACGGAGCGCGCCGAGCTGACCCAGGCCGCCCGCTCGGTCGCGAAGGTCTGGCTGCTGCGTCACGAGGTCGAGGGCGTCGCCCTCCCGGCCGGCTTCCTGGCCCGCCACCCCGAGGCGCGCGCGGCCGCACCCGCACCCGTTGCCGCCAAGGCGACCTCCTCGCCCAGCCCAACCGCCAGCCCGACCGCCAGCCCCACGACGGAGTCCTCCTCGACGACCGCCTCGGCCCGCAAGACCCGCGGTGACTACCCCCGGCGCGCCACCGTGCTCAGCTCCAAGCGGGTCGCGGAGCAGCAGCGCACCTACTGGTGCGGGCCCACGACGATGCAGATGATCGCCTGGGGCTGGAAGAAGGAGGACCTGGGGCAGGCGCACTGGGCCGACAAGCTGCACACCACCACCGGCGGCACGGCGATCTCCGACATGGTCCGCGTCATCAACTCCAGCACCGGATGGGACGGCCCGGACCACGCCGGGCCCTACGTCACCCTCGACATCAGCAACTACAGCTACAGGAAGTGGCTGCTGCTGAACATGCGCCACATCGTCGACTACCGGGCCCCGGTGGTGCTGCACCCGATCCTGCTCAAGCAGTTCTACCCCTACCTCGACGACGACGCGTCGGGTCATTTCCAGGCCGGCCGGGGCTACGACAAGCGCGGCCGCAAGCCCACCCAGGTCGGCTACTTCGAGCCCTGGAACCAGCAGCGGTTCGACCCGTCCGAGCCCTACATCAGCCGCGTGCAGTGGCGGTCGGCGTACAAGAGCTACCGCGCCAACGAGGCCCACTTCCAGCGCAACATCGGCGTGTGACGCCCGCCCTGCGCCGGTACGCCGCTCCGGCTGCGGCCCTGCTGCTCGCGCTGACCGCCTGCACCGACACGGACGAGGGCCGCCGGAGCACCGCCGAGCCGACGACCTCGTCCTCCCCGACCAGGGGGGCATCGGGGTCGACGTCCGACACCGCGACGCCCACCCCGACGCCGAGCCAGACCTCGGCCCAGCCCTCGTCGCCCCCCGCGGGCGGCACCGCGGAGAAGCCTGCCGCGCTGTCCGCCGAGACAGCCCTGCTCCACTGGCAGCAGGTCCCCGGACCGGTGAGCTCCACGGCGACCCGGGCGGGCGACTGGACGCTGACGGTCAACAAGGACCGGACCCGGGCCGAGCTCGCCGGCCCGGGCGCCGGGTCCGGCATCGCCACCACGCCGCGCCAGCGGATCTCGGACACCTTCCTCGACGGGGAGTACGCCGTGGTGGTCCTGCAGGACCCGCAGGAGACCCGACCCAGCGAGGCGCGGGTCACCGACCTGGGCAGCGGTGAGCAGTTCACGATCGACGGCTCGTCCGACGTCCCCACGGTCAACGGCGGCACCTGGGCCCTGGGCCAGGGCCACCTCCTGCACGCCACGCTCAGCAAGGGCGCCTACTGCGTCGCCTCCGTGGACCTCGCGAGCCGGAAGTCGAGCCTGGGCTGGTGCGCCCCGGAGCGGCACGGCTTCAACAGCGCCCGGATCACCCCGGCCGGCGACTCGCTGCTGACCTTCGACGACGGCCGGCCGGCCTGCCGGAGCGTGGTGGCGCTGTCCGGCACCGAGGTCGAGCCGTTCCCGGGTGTGACCAAGTGCAAGGCCTGGGACGGCCTGCTCGTCGACGACGGCGCGGTCTGGTCGGTGGTCCCGCAGGAGCGGCGGGTCGAGGACGCCCGTCTCTCCGCCCGCGTCGACGACGCCTGGTTCGACCTCGGCCCGGGCACGTCGGGCACGCTCGCCTGGTGCGCGGACGCGGCGTACTTCGTGCGCGACCCGCAGCGCGACGGCGACCCCGCGCGCCTGATGCGCTGGAACGCCGACGACGGCCTCCAGACGGTCTACGAGTCCGCCGGCGGCCAGGCCTTCCTGACCGCACCCCGCTGCGGCGGCGACACCCTCACCCTCACCGCCTTCACCGAGTCCGGCGACGAGCAGGTGAGCGCCCACGTCCGCTGACCGGACGGTGTCGGGCCACGGCCCCGGAAGTCCGGGCCGGTCGCGTCATGGGGGCCGGCCCCGCCCGTTCCACCCTTGTCGGACCCGGGTGTCCGACCCCACGACGCGGGGTGGTGGCGTCGCAGCGGTACGCCGCCACCCCGTCCTCACGCCCCGCGCTCACCCACGACCGTAGGCTGGCGCCGTGACTGCAGGCTTCACCGGCATCCCCGTCGCCGCTCTCGACTTCTACGACGACCTCGAGGTCGACAACACCAGGTCGTTCTGGGAGAAGCACAAGGCGGTCTACGACGAGTCCGTCAAGGCGCCGATGGCGGCGCTGACGGCCGCCCTGGCTCCCGAGTTCGGCGACGCGAAGATCTTCCGGCCCTACCGCGACGTGCGGTTCGCCAAGGACAAGACGCCGTACAAGACCCACCAGGGCGCCTTCGTGCCGGCAGGTCCGGCGACCGGCTGGTACGTCGAGGTGTCGGCGCGCGGCGTACGCACCGGTGCGGGCTTCTACGAGGCGAGCTCGCCGCGCCTGGCGGCGATCCGTGCGGCCATCGACGACGAGCGCCGCGGAAGCGAGCTGGAGCGGCTGCTGCGCGGCCTCGAGGCCGAGGGCTGGGACCTCGGGGGCGACCGGCTCAAGACCACGCCCCGGGGCTACTCCGCCGACCACCCGCGGATCGAGCTGCTGCGGCACAGGTCCATGACGGTGGGCCGCTCGCACGGCTTCGAGCCGGTCGTCCACACCCCGGAGCTGCTCGACGTGGTCCAGGACGACTGGCGTGCGCTGCGACCGTTCGTGGAGTGGGTCGCGGCCAACGCCGAGTGAGGGCGCCGAGGGAGGGCTCAGGCCTTGCGGTAGGTCCCCATCGCCCGCTCGGGCTCCCAGTAGGCCCTCATCGATGCCACCCGGCCGTCGTCGTGCACCGTGTAGACCATGACCAGGTCGGTGTCGACCGTGCCGCCATCGGCGAAGGTCGTGGTGATCGTGCCGATGTTGGCGCAGCTGTTGCCGTTGGCGTGCGAGTCGTGGATGACGAAGCGGAACGACGTGATCGGGGCGATGGCGAGCTCCCAGAAGGCGCGGATCCCCTCATGGCCGTGGTGGCCCCTGCCCTCGGGGTCGAACATCGACGGGCCGACGGGGTCCTCGATGACGGCGTCCTCCGCGTAGACGGACAGCCACTCCTCCAGGTCGAGGCGGGAGACCGCGGAGTAGGAGCGCTGGGAGGCAGCCCGGGCCGGGTTCTCACCGTTCGGGGCGTTCCAGATGACGGCGTCGGACGTGATCATGGCCCGCATCCTAGGGGCAGAACTAGAACCTGTTCCAGTGGTGGGGACCCGAGCATTTCGCCCAGTCGTCACCCGGCGCTCACCGCGCGGTCGTGCCCGGCTGTCACCGTCGAGCCATGGCCAAGCGCGCGGCGTACCTCCACATCGGACCGACCCACTCCGGCAGCGGCTTCCTGCCACAGGCCCTCGCGACGCACCGCGACGCCCTCGCCCTGCAGGGCGTGCGGTGCCCGGCCAAGTCTGCGGACGAGACGTTCCGCGCGGCGGTGGAGATCCGCCGCGTCCACCGGGCCTGGGGCTACCGGCGTCGCGAGGTGGAGGGCACCTGGAGCGCGATCTGCCGACGCGCCCACAAGGGCAGGGGGCCGGTGGTGCTCAGCGAGCCGCACCTCGCGGCGGCCGAGCCCGACGAGATCGCCCTGCTGCTCGACCGGCTGGACGGCTTCGACGTGCACGTGATCGTGACCGCGCCCCCGCCGCAGTGGCCAGCGGGCAGCGACTCGGGGCCCGACCTGACGGCCGTGGTGACCCGGTGGACGGCCGCCCTGCGGGGGCCGGGCCGGATGCACGTGGTCACGCCGCCGGCCGGCGATCCGGCCGCCTTCCTGTGGAGCGAGCTCGGCAGGATCGTCGGCTTCGACCCGGTCGGGCTCGCGCTCCCCGAGGGCGCCGACCCCCTCCCCACCCCCGACCAGTCGCCCGCGGAGCTGCTGGTCGTCGTCCTCGACGAGCTGGAGCGGCAACGGGTGCGCAACAACCTGCTCCAGGCGCGCAACGAAGAGCTCGCGCGCACGCGCAAGAAGCTCAAGCGCCGGCTGGCCGGCACCATCGCGGGCTGAGGCGCCCGTCCGAGCGTCCCGTCCGACGACGGCTCAGTGCGGCTGCCAGGCGTCCTCGTCGGCGGTGCGCGCGGTGACCGCCTTGGGGAGCTTGCCGTCGGCCAGCTGCTGGATCGACACCTGCTCGAAGACGTCGCGCAGCGAGCGGCGCGCGGCGATCCACACGTGCTGCAGCACCTGGGCCGACTCGTTGTAGCTGACCGCCTCGGGCCGCAGGCCGTAGACCGACACCAGCGGCCCGTCGACCGCCCGGATGACGTCGGCGACCGAGACGGTGTCGGGCGCCCGGCCCATCCGCCAGCCACCGGACTGGCCGCGCTGGGACATCACGATGCCCGCCCGGCGCAGGTCCGCGAGGATCGCCTGGAGGAAGCCGTGCGGGATCTCCTGCAGCCGCCCGAGCTCCTCGGCGCTGACCGCCCGCTCGTCCTGCCGTGAGGCCATCTCGATGAGGGCCCGCAGGGCGTAGTCGGCCTTGGCGGAAACTCGCATGCGTCCAGTGTGTCAGATTTGTCGATCCACACACTCGACCTTGGACCACTCGCCCGGGTCCGGTCGGCACAAACCCCCTTGTGGGCAGCGTCACCGCGCCTTGCATGGGGACTGGCGCCCTCGTATCATTAAGTTACCGGCCAGTAGCGCCGCGTTTCGGCCGAGCCCCCACACGGAAAAGGTGGATCAGTGAGCCACTACAAGAGCAACCTGCGCGACATCGAGTTCAACCTCTTCGAGGTGCTGGGTCGCGACGAAGTCCTGGGCAGCGGCCCCTTCGCGGAGGTCGACGGCGAGACCGCCCGCTCGATCCTCTCCGAGGTCGACCGCCTCTCGCGCGAGGACCTCGCGGAGTCCTACGAGGACAGCGACCGCAACCCGCCGGTCTTCGACCCGACGACCAACACGGCGCCGATCCCCGAGTCGTTCAAGAAGAGCTACCAGGCCTGGATGGACTCCGAGTGGTGGCGCCTGCAGGTGTTCGAGGAGCTCGGCGGCCAGCCCGCCCCCTCGAGCCTGGTGTGGGCGCTCGGCGAGCTGGTGCTCGGCGCGAACGCTCCCGTCTGGATGTACGCCGCCGGCCCCGCCTTCGCGAACGTCGTCTACCGCAACGGCAACGACCGCGACAAGCGGATCGCCCAGCACATGGTCGACCGCCAGTGGGGCTGCACCATGGTGCTCACCGAGCCGGACGCCGGCTCCGACGTGGGTGCCGGCCGGGCCAGGGCCACCGCGAACGACGACGGCTCGTGGAACATCGAGGGTGTCAAGCGCTTCATCACCTCGGCCGAGCACGACATGAGCGAGAACATCATGCACCTCGTGCTCGCGCGCCCCGTGGGCGTCGAAGGTGCGGGCGGCCCGGGCACCAAGGGCCTGAGCCTCTTCCTGGTCCCGAAGATCCACTTCGACCACGAGACCGGCGAGCTGACCGGCGAGCGCAACGGTGCCTACGTCACCAACGTCGAGCACAAGATGGGCATCAAGGTGTCCAACACGTGCGAGGTCACCTTCGGCGACCCGGCCATCGGCGGCGGAGAGCCGGCCCGTGGCTGGCTGCTCGGCGAGGTCCACGACGGCATCGCGCAGATGTTCCAGGTCATCGAGAACGCCCGGATGATGGTCGGCACCAAGGCCATCGCGACGCTGTCGACCGGCTACCTCAACGCGCTCGACTACGCCAAGGAGCGGGTGCAGGGCGCCGACCTGACCCAGGCGGCCGACAAGACCGCCCCGCGCGTCACGATCACCCACCACCCCGACGTACGCCGCTCGCTGATGACGCAGAAGTCGTTCGCCGAGGCGATGCGCTCGCTGGTGCTCTACACCGCGTCCTGGCAGGACAAGGTCATGCTCGCCGAGCACGCGGGCGAGCGCGACGAGCTGGCCGAGAAGGTCAACGACCTGCTGCTCCCGATCGTGAAGGGCTACGGCTCGGAGCGCTCGTGGGTGCTGCTGGGCACCGAGTCGCTGCAGACCTTCGGTGGCTCCGGCTTCCTGCAGGAGTACCCCATCGAGCAGTACGTCCGCGACGCCAAGATCGACACGCTCTACGAGGGCACCACCGCCATCCAGGGCCAGGACTTCTTCTTCCGCAAGATCGTCAAGGACCAGGGCAAGGCGCTGGGCCACCTGGCGAGCGAGATCGAGTCCTTCATCTCGAGCGAGGCCGGCAACGGTCGCCTCAAGGTCGAGCGCGCGCTGCTCGCCCGGGCCCTCGAGGACGCCAACGCGATCGTCGGTCACATGATCAACGACCTGATGTCGGCCGACGCCAGCGCCGAGGGTGGCGAGCTGCGCAACATCTACAAGGTCGGGCTGAACACCAGCCGCCTGCTGATGGTGCTCGGCGACGTGGTCTGCGCCTGGCTGCTGCTGCGCGGCGCCGAGGTCGCGCTCGACAAGCTCTCGGGCGACGCCGGCAAGGACAAGGCGTTCTACGAGGGCAAGATCGCGGCGGCGCAGTTCTTCGCGCACACCAACCTGCCGAAGATCTCCGCCGAGCGGGCCATCGCCGAGGCGACCGACCTCGCGCTGATGGACCTCGACGAGGCCGCGTTCTGATCTGAGTGGTGAGCCCTCGCAGGCACACCACGTCGTACGTCGCTGGGCCGTTCCGGGTTGACCGGGACGGCCCTGCGGCGTTTGCGGGCCAGGCCACGCGGGCAGGTTCACGTCGTCGTGCGCGGACCCCTGCCGCGCACCGGAGCGACAGGAGTCGTCATGGGTATCGGAGTCAGCATCATCCTGCTCGTCGTCGGGCTGATCCTCGTGCTGGGAGCCGTCGAGATCCCCAGCGGGTTGCAGGACGTGGTCGCCACCGGCACCGTCGGCTGGATCTGCGTCGTCGTCGGCGTCCTGGGCCTCGTGCTCGCGGTGGCGACGACCGGCCGCAGCCGCGGCGAGACCACCGTGGTCGAGGAGCGCCGCTACGAGGCCTGAGCCGTGAGCCTCACCGGCGCAGCCGAGCCGACCCGGCCGTGCGCACGGCGTCGGTGAGGCGCGCCAGGGCCGGGGAGTCGAGGCGCCACCGCTGCCAGAACAGGCGTACGTCGACGTGGCCGCGCGCCGTGAGCGGCGCCAGCGTCCCCTCCTCGATCGCCGGGCGCAGCTGGGGCTCCGGCACCGCCCCCCAGCCGAGCCCCAGCCGCACCGCCTCGAGGAAGTCGGCTGACGTGGGCACGCGATGCGTCCGCGGCGGCGCGGTCACCCCGTGCTCGCGCAGGACGTCGTGCTGGAGCGTGTCCTTCTCGTTGAACACCACGATCGGCATCGAGGCCCAGTCGACGCCGTGGCCCCTGCGGAAGCGCTCGATCAGCTCCGGGGTCGCAGCCGGGACGTAGCGCAGCGTGCCGAGGGGCTCCACCGAGCAGCCCTGCACGGCGACCGGGTCGGACGTCACCGCACCGAGCACGTCACCGCGGCGCAGCAGGTCGGCCGACCAGGCCTGGTCCTCCACGTGCACCCGGAGTGCGACGTCCGCCCAGCCGGCGATCTCGCCGAGCACGTCGCGGAACCAGGTGGCGAGGGAGTCCGCATTGACCGCGACCGGCAGGTCGACGTGCGAGCGGTGACCGTGGGCGAGGTCGTCGGCCGCCTCGTCGTACAGCAGCTGGGTCTGGCGGGCGAGCCGGAGCAACGTCTCCCCCGCGGCGGTCGGGCGGCACGGCACGGCGCGCTGGACCACGACCTGGCCGACGGTGGACTCGAGGGCACGGATCCGCTGGCTGACGGCCGACGGCGTGACGTGGAGGTGCCGGGCGGCGGCGTCGAAGGTGCCGTGGTCGGCGATCGCGACCAGGGCGGCCAGCTGGGCCGGGTGCAGTTCCATGAAGCAAACCTAATGGTTCTGCAAAATCATTCGCTGGTCTTCAGTCGATGGTGGCCCTAGCGTGGCGTCGTGCTCGACTCCACCGCAGCCGGTCTGGTCACCGGCCTCTCCCTGATCATCGCGATCGGCGCCCAGAACGCCTTCGTGCTGCGCCAGGGTCTGGCGCGCGAGCACGTGGGCGTGGTCGTGCTGGTCTGCGCGCTGTCGGACGTCGTGCTGATCGCGGCCGGCGTGGCCGGGATCGGCACGATCGTGGAGCAGGCGCCGTGGGCGCTGACCGTCGTGCGCTGGCTCGGCGTCGCGTTCCTGGGGTGGTACGGCGTCAGCTCACTGCTGCGCGCGCGTCGCGCCGAGTCGCTCCAGGCGGCAGCCGGGGGCAGCATGTCGCGCCGGTCGGCGATCGCGCGCGCGGTCGCGCTCACCTGGCTGAACCCGCACGTCTATCTCGACACGGTGCTGCTGCTCGGCTCGATCGCCAACCACCAGGGCCCGTCGGGGCGCTGGTGGTTCGCGCTCGGCGCGTGCACGGCGAGCGCACTCTGGTTCACCGGGCTGGGCTACGGCGCCCGGCTCGGCCACGGGGTGCTCGCGAGCGCCCGCGCCTGGCAGGTGCTCGACGTGCTGATCGGGGTGGTCATGCTCGCGATCGCGGTGCGGCTCGCGATGGGGTGACGGCCCCTGATGGGGGTGTCGGTTCATCAAGGTATGCCGATCAACCCCCGCTTCCCATGGTGAACTCACCATGGGAAGTGAGGGTCGGTCTGCATACCTTGATGAACCTGCGTCAGCTGGGGACCGGGTCAGCGGGTCTTGTCGGACCAGCGCTGTCCGCCACCGGAGGACGGGCGACGGCCGTCGCTGCGGCCGGCCTCGGGGCGACGCGAGGCGCCGCCGGTGCCGCCCTGGCCACGGTAGGGCTTGCGGTCCCCGCCGGAGAACGAGCGCCCGCCCTGCGAACCCTGCGTGCGCCCACCCTGCGAGCGGGCCGGGGCCTTGGTGCCGGTCTCGGCCAGCGCCTCGGCGGTCAGCACGCGCGGGGCGGTGCGGATGTCGTGGTGCAGCACCGTGACGCCGGCGCCGTGCTGGAGGCGCACGACCTGGTCGACGAACTTGGGCGTGGTGATCGTGACGACGCAGCCGTCCTGGCCGGCGCGCGCCGTACGACCCGAGCGGTGCAGGTAGGCCTTGGGGTCGTTGGCCGCGTCGAAGTGGATGACCACGTTGACGTTGTCGACGTGGATGCCCCGGGCGGCGACGTCGGTGGCGACGACGGCGCGGACCTTGCCGCTGGAGAACTTGTGCAGGTTGCGCTCGCGCACGCGCTGGCTCAGGTTGCCGTGCAGGTCGACTGCCTCGACGCCGGCGGCGGTGAGCGCCTCGGCGAGCTCGACCGCACCCTCACGGGTCCGGGTGAAGATGACGCTGCTGCCGTTGGCCTCGACCAGCTTCACCGCGGCGTCGACCTTGTCGCGGAACCCGCCGACGACCATCGTGTGGTGCGCCATCGTGGAGACGGCGCCCGCGTTGGGGTCGAGCTGGTGCAGCTTGGGGTTGCGCAGGTGCTTGCGGACCAGGCGGTCGACGTCTCCGTCGAGCGTGGCGGAGAGCAGCATCCGCTGGCTGCCGGCCGGCGTCATGCCGACGAGCTTGTCGATGGCCGGGAAGAAGCCGAGGTCGCACAGGTGGTCGGCCTCGTCCAGCACGGTGACCTGGACGTCCTCGACCGAGCAGTGGCCCTGCTTGATGAGGTCCTCGAGGCGACCCGGGGTGGCGACGACGATGTCGGCGCGGTTCTTCAGCGCGCGGACCTGGCGGTCGTACGGCGTCCCGCCGTAGATCGTGGCGAGGCGGAGCTTGAGGGCGCTGGCCAGCGGGGTGAGCGCGCGGCTCAGCTGCTGGGCGAGCTCGCGGGTCGGGACCACGATGATCGCGCGGGGGTTGCCCGGGCGGCTCCTCTCGCCGGCGAGGCGGGCCAGCACGGGGATACCGAAGGCCAGCGTCTTGCCGGAGCCGGTCTGGGCGCGGCCCAGCACGTCGTGGCCGGCGAGGCCGTCGGGGATGACCGCGGCCTGGACCGGGGTGGGGGCCGTGATGCCCTGTGCGGCCAGGGCTTCGATCAGCTCGGCGGGCAGGACGGAGAAGGCGGTCTCGGGGGTGGCGGAACGTTCGACGGCAGGCGCAGACATGGGGATGCTTTCGATCGGGTGATGCGTCCGCCGCGGAGCCACGGTTGCGGATCCGGTGAGCCTGCGAGACGCGGTCTCGTCACCCGATCACTGGTCTCGACGCGGGGATCCGCGCACCACACCGGGCTTCAAAGAAGAGTGGCCCTCCCGCGAACGGGCGGCCACTGGCTGGTCCCCACTCTAGGGCCGGAGGAGCTGCGGGGCCGCATCGACGACGTGGTGAGGTGGGACACCAGAGCCCGGAACCCCTTGAAGAATGGGGGTTCTCAGGCCGTGCCGCCGAGCGGCAGCACCAGTGCGGTCTCGCCGGTGCCGCTGACCCGGACCGGCACGCCCCAGTCCTGCTGGTGCATCCGGCAGGCCGCACCCTCGCCGCCCCCGACGTCGCAGGAGGCGGCGCGGGCCGCGATGTGCAGGACGCCCTCGCCCACGTGCGGGTCGAGGGTGAGGACGCGGGTGAGGTCGGTGCCGCGCCCGTCGCCGTCGCGGATCAGCGCGGGCGGGGTGGCCTCGACGACCAGCTGGGACGGCGGTCCGAAGCGGTCGTCGACCTTCTGCCCCGGTGGCGGCTCGAACGACACGACCAGCTCGACGGTGCCGGTCACCTCGGTCACGGGCCGCTGGGTGCTGTGCGCGAAGCCGTCGGTCACCGAACCGGCCGCCCCCAGCGGGATCCGGCTCAACCGGTGCGCCCCCGACTCGACAACGACGAGGTGCCCGGCCTCGACGTACGCCCCGCTCGGCTCGGCGAGGTCGGTCGCCAGCGTGGTGACCTCGTTGGTCGCCGGGTCGTAGCGGCGGACCGCGCCGTTGTAGGTGTCGCAGACCGCCACGCTGCCGTCGGGCAGGACGGTGACGCCCAGCGGGTGCTGGAGCAGCGCCTGGCCGGCCGGTCCGTCGCGGAAGCCGAAGTCGAAGAGGCCGGAGCCGACGAGCGTGCGGACCTCGGTGCGCTCACCCGTCGCGACCACGTGGCGCAGCGACGACGTCTCGCTGTCGGCCAGCCACAGCCGGTCGCCGTCGGGCGCGAGGCCGGAGGTCTGGGCGAACCAGGCGTGGCCGGCCGGGCCGTCGAGCAGGCCCTCGTTGGTGGTTCCGGCCGCGACCGCGACCTCGTCGGTGCGCGGGTCGAAGGTCCAGAGCTGGTGGATCCCGGCCATCGCGACCCAGACCCGGTCCTGCCACCATGCGACGTCCCACGGGCTGGAGAGCCGCGAGGTCCCGTCGCCCTGGAACCACTGGTTTCCGTCGCCGGCCAGCACGGTGACGGCGCCGCTCGCCAGCGCGAGCCCGCGCAGCTGGTGGTGCACGGTGTCGGCGACCACGACGTCGTAGCCCACCTCGGCGGCGACCTCAGCAGGCAGCAGGCACAGGCCGTTCGGCTCGCGGAACCCCTCGAAGCGGCGTACGACGTCACCGTCGGCGTCGAGCTCCACCACCTGGTCGTGGCCGGCGTCGGCCACCAGCGCACCGCCGTCGGGCAGCGGCACCGCCTTGGCGGGGAACCGGAGGTCGGTGGGCTCGACGGGCGGCGGGACGTACGGCGAGTCGCCCGGCTGGAGCGTCCCGGCCAGCCGGTGCTCCTCGACGAGCTCGCCCAGCAGGGCGTCGATCGCGTGGGCGTGGCCCTCGCCGGCGTAGTGCGCGACGACGTACCCCTCGGGGTCGACCAGGACCAGCGTCGGCCAGGCGCGGGCGGTGTAGGCCTGCCAGGTGACCAGCTCGGGGTCGTCCAGGACGGGGTGGTGCACGGAGTAGCGCTCGACCGCCTGGGCCAGCGCGACCGGGTCGGCCTCGTGCGCGAACTTCGGCGAGTGCACGCCGATGACGACCAGCTCGTCGGCGTACTTCTCCTCGACCGGGCGCAGCTCGTCGAGGACGTGCAGGCAGTTGACGCAGCAGAAGGTCCAGAAGTCGAGCAGGACGAAACGTCCGCGCAGGTCGCTCAGCGAGACGGGGCCCTCGGTGTTCAGCCAGCCGCGGCCGACCAGCTCGGGAGCGCGGACGCGTGGTCGGGTGCTCATGCCGACCAGTCTCCCGGCTGGTGCGGCGTGGGTCGAAACTGTCGGCGCGCTCTGGTCTCATGAGGCATCTGTTCCTCGCACCGACAGGAGTTCAGAGATGGCCGAGATTCTGCTGTTCCACCACGCGCAAGGGCTGACCCCGGGCGTCCTCGCGTTCGCCGACGAGCTGCGCAGCGCCGGGCACACCGTGCACACCCCGGACGTCTACGACGGGCAGCACCTTCGAGACGTTGGAGGAGGGCCTCGCCCACGCCCGGGAGGTCGGGTTCGGAGAGGTGTTCGAGCGCGGCGTGAAGGCGGCCGAGGGCCTGCCTGCCGAGCTGGTGTACGCCGGCTTCTCGCTCGGCGTGATGCCGGCCCAGGCGTTGGCCCAGACCCGGCCGGGCGCCCGCGGCGCGCTGCTGTTCCACTCCGCCGTGCCGGTCTCCGAGTTCGGCGCAGCCTGGCCCGAGGGCGTCCCCGTCCAGGTGCACGGGATGGACGCGGACCCGTTCTTCGTCGACGAGGGCGACATCGAGGCCGCCCGGGCGCTCGTCGCAGAGGCCGGCGATGCGGAGCTGTTCCTCTACCCCGGCGACCAGCACCTCTTCGCCGACAGCTCGTTGGCGGCCTACGACGAGGACGCGGCCGCGCTGTTGCGGCAGCGGGTGCTCACGTTTCTCGCCAAGCACTGACCTCGACGAGCACTGACAGCGCGCGGCCGGTTCGGGCCGGACAAGGGCCGACCTAGGCTGCCGGGATGACCACCCCGCTCAGGACCGCCGTGTGCCTGCCGACCTTCGGCGACTTCGACGCCCGCACCCTCGGGGAGCTGGCCGCAGTGGCCGAGGAGGCCGGCTGGGACGGCTTCTTCATCTGGGACCACCTGCTCTGGGACCCGCTCGGCAAGGGCGCCGCCGACACGACGGTCGCCCTGAGCGCCATCGCACTGGCGACCAGCCGGGTCCGGTTCGGCACCCTCGTGACGCCGCTGGCGCGACGCCGCCCGTGGAAGGTCGCCCGTGAGCTCGCCAGCCTGGACCGGCTCTCGGGCGGGCGGCTGACGCTGGGGGTCGGCAACGGCGACGACATCGACTTCGCCCCCGTCGGCGACCCGACCCCGGCCAGGCACCGTGCGGCCGTGCTCGACGAGTCCCTGGAGATCGTGCGGCGGCTCCTCGAGGAGACCGGGCCGGTCGACCACGCGGGGGCGACGTACCGCCTCGAGGGCGCCCGACTGCACGACGAGACCGTGCAGCCACGGATCCCGTTCTGGGTCGCCGGGTGGTGGCCGCACCGCAAGCCGCTGCTGCGGGCGGCTCGCTTCGAGGGCGTCGTACCCCTCTGGCCGGAGTTCAGGGTGCCCACGCCAGCGGAGTACGCCGAGTGCCTCGCGGTGATCCACGAGGCGCGGGACGGGACACCGCAGCAGGACGACCCGTTCGACGCCCTGGTCTGGGCACGCAGCGACGGGCCCGACGACGACCGACCCCTGGGCTACGCCGAGGTCGGTGCGACCTGGTGGGTCGATGCGTTCCACTGGCGCACCGACGGTCTCGAGGACGTACGCCGCCGCATCGCCGCGGGCCCGCCGCGGACCGCCTGACCTGGCCGCGACAGGTGCCCCGACAGATGGCCCCGACAGCCCGCGGGAGCCGGGCCCTAGGCTTCCGCCCATGACGGATCAGGAACGACTCATGGGGTACGTCGACGTCTGGTGGCAGGCGGTGGACGACTTCACCACGCTGCTGGAGCAGATCCCCGCGGAGCAGTGGTCGACGCCGACCGACCTGGCCGGATGGGACGTCCAGGCCGTGGCCGCCCACATCGCCCACCTGGAGGGGATCCTGGCCGGCGCCGCCGAGGAGACCGTCGAGGTCGGCCAGCCCGACCACGTCGCGAGCCTGATGGGCCTCTACACCGAGCAGGGCGTGGTCGCCCGTCGCGACCGGACCCCCGACCAGATCATCAACGAGATCCGCTCGGCGGCGACCGCCCGGCACACCGCCCTGCTCGCCGACCCGCCGACCGACGCCTCGGCCAGGCCGGCCCAGATCTTCGGCGGCATCGGCTGGGACTGGAACACCCTGCTGCGCAACCGGCCCCTCGACGTGTGGATGCACGAGCAGGACATCCGACGCGCGGTCGGGATGCCCGGTGGCATGGACAGCCCCGCGGCCGGGCACGTGGCCGACTACCTCGCCGAGAGCCTCGGGTTCGTGCTGGCCAAGCGGGTCGGTGCGCCCGCCGGCACGACGGCGGTGCTCGAGGTCGCGGGCAGTGCGCCGGCGGCGTACGTCGTCAACGAGCAGGGGCGCGGTGAGCGACTGCCCGAGGCCCCGACCGAGCCGACCGTGGTGCTGCGGATGGGCCGCGAGACCTTCATCGTGCAGGCCGGCGGACGGCGCGAGCCCGAGCCGGGCGCCATCGAGATCCTGGGCGACCAGGACCTCGGCCGCCGGCTGCTCGACGCCTTCGCCGTCACTCCCTGAAGGGTCGCCCATGAAGATTGCCACGCACCTCTGGGCGCCCGACGAGATGCCGGACCAGTCCGGTCGCACCATCGTCGTCACCGGCACCACCCTCGGTGGACTCGGGCACTTCACCGCGCTCGAGCTCGCCCGGCGCGGCGCTCGCGTCGTCCTTGCCGGGCGCACCGAGGCCAAGCTGGACGAGACCGCGGCCGCGATCCGGGCGGAGACACCGAAGGCGGAGCTGGAGAAGCTGGTCCTCGACCTGTCCGACCTGAGCGCGGTCCGCCGCGCCGCCGACGTGGCCCGCTCGTTCGGCCCCATCGACGTGCTGGTCAACAACGCCGGCGTCATGGGCACGCCGTACCACCGCACGGCCGACGGCCTCGAGCTGCAGATGGCGACCAACCACTTCGGACCGTTCCTGCTGACCGGGCTGCTGCTGCCCCAGCTGGTCGCGAGCAAGGCCGCCACCGTGGTGACCGTCTCCTCGCAGATGCACCGGGTCGCCCGCACGGCACCGCTCGGCGACCCGCGCCAGCAGCAGGGCCGCTACTCGCGCTGGCCGGTCTACAGCCAGTCCAAGCTGGCGAACCTGCTCTTCACCTACGAGCTGGACCGCCGGGCCCGGCTGGCCGAGCTGCCGGTCAAGGCGCTCGCGGCCCACCCCGGCTTCGCCGGCACGCACCTGGCCGCCAACGGGCAGTACGGCCGGTCGGCCGGCGGGCGCGCCACCATCCTCGACGCCGCCGTCAAGGCCGTCTCCCAGTCGGCCGAGCTGGGCGCCTGGCCCACCCTGATGGCGGCCACCGAGGACCTGCCCGGCTCGACGTACTGCGGGCCGAGCGGCTGGCAGGAGTCGCGCGGCGCCCCCACCGTCGTGACCAGCAACAGGCGCTCCCGCGACGAGGACGCCCAGCGACGCCTGTGGGAGATCAGCGAGCAGGCGACGGGGATCCGCTACCCCTGAGCGCGGTCGCGGATCCGCACCATCCCGCCGAGCGTGGCGATGTACGCCGACCCGTCCTCGGCGATCGTCACCGCGGCGTAGTGGTTGTTCAGCAGCATCCCCAGCCCGGTGCGGACCGAGAAGACGGTGCGTCCGGTGCGGACATCGAGGGCGGTGAAGTACCACGCGTCGGCGCCCCACCAGCTGTGCCGCTTGGTGTAGGCGTAGAGCAGCCCGTTGGCGAGGGACACCTTCGGCACCGAGCTCGGGGCGGTCTCGTCCGCAGTCCAGGCGACCGAGCACTCCCCGTCGGCGACGTCCACGCGCGCGATCCCGGCATCGGTGGTGCGGCCGAACATCGTGCTGAGCGGCCCGCCGTACCCGTGGTTGTTCTCGACGATCACGCCGTTGCCGACGGCGACGAGGGAGTTCTCGGTGGCGCTCTCGTCGTCCTCGAAGACCCCCGCCCGGCAGACCAGCCTGCCGTCGGAACGGCGCAGGAAGACGACGTGCATCTGCGGGTCGGCGTTGTCGGTGATCGCGACGAGCCCGCCCGGGAGCAGGGTCGGGGTGGTGCCGCTGCCCTGGCTCAGCTGGCCGGACTTCTGCTCGCTGCCCCGGTCGTACTGCGCGCGCCAGCCCACCGCCGGGGTGCCGGAGCGGTCCGCGCCCAGGCGGTAGAGGGCCTCGGTCGTCACGACGTAGACGCCGTCCCGGTCGACGGCGAACGAGTTGGCGATCCCCTCCCCCAGGTCGAGGACGGTGGCGTCGCCGGTCGCGGGGTCGATCGTGCCGACCCGCCCGGCCTGCGTCTCGTACCAGATCCGGCCCTGCCAGTCGGGCAGGACCGCGACCAGGCAGTCGTCCTCGGGGACCTGCGCGGACAGGTCGTAGCTGGCCCGCGTGGTGAGGTCCGGGTCCCCCTCGGCGTCGTCGGTGTCGACGACCAGGACGTGTCGGTCGGTGGTCGCGACGACCGCGCGGTCCGCCTCGTCGAGGTAGAAGTACGCGCCGGCGCAGAGGTTCTCCCACGCCTTCGTGTCGCTGTCGGGCCGGTCGGGCAGGTCCTTGGTGACCAGCGGTCGCATCGACTCGGGATCGATCACGTGCAGGGTCGGGCCGTGCAGGTCGCCGCAGAGCGCGACCAGGCGGCCGTGGGCGTCGAAGGCGAGGGTGGCGCACTCCTCGAGGCCGTACCACGCGGTGTCGACGTCGGGTGACTCCCCGAGCGGGCCTGACCAGCGGTAGGTGTCGGTGGCCCAGGCATCGTCGTGCATCGAGCTCGCGCCGTTGGGGGCCAGCCCGGGGTGCTGGGGCACCTCCATCCGGATGGGGTGCGGGGTCGCCGGGCGGCCGACGTACCCCGGGGTGACCAGCCTGCCCGGGCCGGGCGGGATCGGCAGCCAGCCGTCGGGGATCACGACCACGAGCCCGACGAGCGCGGCGACGGCCGCGACGAGGATGCCGGCGACCCGCCAGGTGGGCCGCAGCCAGTGGCGCACCCGGGGGACGAAGAGCAGCCCGAGCGCCACGAGCAGCACCCACGGCCCGAGCGTCAGCCAGGCCAGCGCCACCACGAGGAGGGCGACCGTGCGCTGGAACCTCATCGAGCGCGCGGCCCGAACTCCGGTGCCACCTTCTTGAACGCGGCCTCGCGCGCGACCTTGGTGTTGCGGGCGGCCAGCAGCCACGCCTGCTCGATCCGCTCCCGGGCGAAGGTACGGCGCGGGCTCGCCGTCCAGGTGTCGTTGAACAGGCGCTTCGCCGCAGCCAGCTGGTCGGGCGAACGGACCCGCAGCCGCTCGACCAGGTCGGCGGCCGCGGCCAGCGGGTCGGCGGCCAGGCCGGTGACGAGCCCGAGGTCGAGGGCCTCCTGACCGGAGAGCACCTCGGCGGTCATGGTCAGCCGCTTGGCCGTGTCGATGCCGACCAGCTCCGCCAGGCTGCGGATGCCGGACATGTCGGGGATGATCCCCCACTTGCCCTCCAGGACCGACCACTGCGAGTCGGGGGTGGCGAACCGGAAGTCGGCGGCCAGCGCGATCTGGACGCCTCCGCCGAGACAGTGCCCGTGGACCGCGGCGATGACCGGGGCCGGCACCCGCCGCCAGGCCCAGCAGGCCTCCTGGAAGGTGTTGGTGCCGCGCCACGGCCGCGGGGTGAAGCTGGTCGCGATCTTCGCCGGCTGGCGGAGCACCGAGCCGAAGTCCAGGCCGGCGCAGAAGGCGTCCCCCTCGCCGGCGATGACGACGGCCCGCAGGGTCTTGTCCTTGCGCAGCCGGTGGGCGGTGGCGACGAGGTCGTCGAGGATCGGCAGCGTCAGCGCGTTGAGCTTGTCGGGGCGGTCGAGCCGCACCTGGGCCACCCCGTGCTCGACGGTGCAGGACACGTGCGAGCTCGGGGAGGGCATGGCCAAATCCTAAGGGCGGCTGCCCCCGCGACGTGTGAAGGCCGGCGGGAGCGGGTACATGACCCATGCGTCATCCCACACACCAGGAGTGAAGACATGTCACGACACATCGAGCGAGAGTCCGACCTGTCCGACGAACGCCGGGTCGGGGAGAACCCCACGATGACCAGCGACCGGACCGTGGTCGACCACGAAGCAGGTGCACGCGAGCAGCGTGTGGCCGACGAGCAGGCGATCGCCCACGACCGTGCGATCGGCCACGAGGCGGCCAAGGAGCGGTTCGGGGGCATGAACCCGGGGGCCGACTTCTTCGGCTGGCTGGTCGCCGTCGGCGTGGCGGTCCTGCTGACCGGCATCGTGGGAGCGGTCGTCGCGGCCGCCAGCTCGACGACCACGATCACCCAGTCCGACGCGCAGCGGCAGGCCGGCAACATCGGCGTCGCAGCCGCCGTCGTGCTGCTCGTCGTGCTGATGCTCGGCTACTACGCGGGCGGGTACGTCGCCGGCCGGATGTCCCGCTTCGACGGGACCAAGCAGGGCCTCGGCGTCTGGCTGATCGGGCTGCTGATCACCCTGGTCGCGCTGGCCCTCGGCGCCATCTTCGGCTCGCAGTACAACGTCCTCGACCGGGTGGACCTGCCGCGGATCCCGGTCTCGACCGACGACCTGAGCATGGGCGGGATCATCACGGCGGTCGCGGTGCTGGCGCTCACGCTGGTCTCCGCGATGGTCGGCGGCGCCGTCGGGCACCGCTACCACAACCGCGTGGACCGCGTCGCCGGCATCTGACGCACGCGCAGCACAGGACGGCCCGGGGGTGACCCCGGGCCGTTCGTCATTTCCTCGTCCCCGAGGTCAGCGTCCCCGGCAGGGCGGGCCGTCGGCTCAGAAACGGTCCTCGCGGCGCAGCGAGCGCGGCCGGCCGTCCGGGTCGTGCAGGTTGAGGTACGCCGGCAGGGCGAGCGCCCGGGCCAGGGCTCCGAGCTTCGGCGGCTGCATCCGGCGCAGGCGGCCCGGGGGCCTGGGTCCCGACCGGCCGCCGTCGTACCACTCGTCGAGGCGGGCGGCGCACTGCTCGTAGGCGGCGAACATGCCTGCGGCGTCGACGCAGTCCTCCATCACGGCCGGCTCCGGGTCCGAGGGGTCCACCGGACGGTCCAGGTGCTCGGCGGCGAGGGTGAGGCGCAGCCGGCGGGCGTACGTCGCGTCGCGGTCGATCACGACCGCGGAGAGCTCGGAGTCGTGCGTCCACGAGCGGCGGTTGAAGTTGTCGGACCCGATGGTCGCCCAGGTGTCGTCGATGATGCAGGCCTTCGCGTGCACGTAGACCGGGGTGCCGACCCGGTTCTCGAGGCCGTAGACCGCCACCCGACCGGGTGCCGCCCGCATCATCTCGAGCATCGCGCGCCGCCGGCCGAGCAGCTCGGGCGTGCGGGAGAACGCGCCCTCGAGGTCGGGGTACAGCGGGACGACCGCGATGACGTGGAGGTCCGGGTGGTCCTTCAGGGCCTGGGTGAACGCATCGCCGATGTGGTGGCCCCAGAGGTACTGGTCCTCGACGTAGACCAGTCGGCGGGCCCGCTCCAGGGCCTTGGTGTAGCCGCGGGCCACGCTGCGTTCGCCGCCGCGCGCGAACGGGTAGTCGCGCCCCATCCGCAGGTCCGGGTAGGTCCGCAGCAGCTGGACGAGGTGCGTGCCACCCTCGACCGGGGGTGGCGGGTCCGCCTGCGGCGGCAGCGGGTCAGGGGTCAGGTCAAGGCCCCGCAACCGGTCCTGCCACGAGCGGAAGGGGCTGCGGCTCAGCGGGGTCGGGTCCTCCCAGCGCTCCCGGAAGACCGTCTCGACGTCGTGCACGGCCGGCCCGCTGATGGCGGCCTGGACGTCGTGCCACGGCGGGGTGTCGCCGTACTCCTCGGCCATGGTGAGCGCCTGGGGGTCGCCGTGGTGGTCGGCGTCGTCGCGACGGGAGTGGCACAGGTCGATGCCGCCGACGTAGGCGATGTCGCGGGTCGGGTCGTCCCGGTGCCGGATGACGACGAGCTTCTGGTGGTGGGACCCGCCGGTGCGCACGCGCATGTCGAGCAGGGCCTCGGCGCCGCGCTCCTGCAGGGCTCGCCCGAGGCGCAGGTTCTCCTCGGCGGTGAAGCCGAGCTTCTCCTGGTGCGAGCGCCAGACCAGGCCGCGGACGTCGACGCCGCGCTCGTCGGCACGGCCCAGCACCTCGGCGACCTCGCTGCCCGGCTCGCCGGTGAGCCGCTCGTCGGCGTCGCCCTGCCAGTCGGTGAAGAAGATCAGGTCGCCCTCGCGGGTGGCCTCGATGCGCTCGAACAGCTCGGCGAAGTACGTCGAGCCGTGGATGAGCGGGCGGACCAGGTTGCCCTCGGACCAGGCCTGCTCCCCCGGGTGGCCCTCGTCGAGCCGGGTGCTGGGGTTGCCGCGCTCGGCCTGGGTCAGCAGCCAGTCGGTGGGGTCCTGCGCGTCGGTCACCCGCCCACCCTGCCCGAGAACGGTCGACGGGGCGAGATGCCCCTCCGTCGGGCCCCGCCGCCGGTCAGGCCGTCGTGGCTCAGGCCGTCGTGGCTCAGGCCGTCGTGGCCACGACGTACGGCGTGCGCCCCGCCAGGCGGGTGACGACCACGCCGGTGATCATCATGGTCAGCGCGATGCCGGCCAGCACGACCAGCTGGAACTGCGCGGCCTGCGCGGGGCTGGCCCCGCCGAAGAGGGCGCCGACGAAGGCGCCGGGCAGGGTCACGAGGCCGGTGGACTTGGTCTGGTCGAGGGTGGGCAGCAGCGACTCACGGACCGCCTCGCGGCCGATCTCCTCGTGCGCCTGCGACGGTGTGGCGCCGAGCGACAGCCAGGCCTCGACCTCGTGGCTGCGTGCCCGGGAGCCGCGCAGGAAGTTGCGCCCGGCCAGGGTCGCCGCGGTCATCGAGTTGCCGATGATGATGCCGCCGACCGCGACCAGGTAGCGCACCTGGAAGTCGACCAGCTGCAGCGAGAAGATCACGACCAGGGTGACCAGCGCACCGCACAGCACGCCGAGAACCGCCGTACGCCGTCCGTGGTAGAGCTCCGCGAGCCGGCCCGCGGCGGTCCACGAGGCGGTGCTCAGCATCAGCACCACGAAGGCGGCCACGGTCCAGGGGACGGCGAGGATCCCGCGCAGGAGCAGCGCCACGACGCCCAGCTGGACGACGGCGCGCAGCACCGCCCACAGCGGGAACCAGCCCAGCCCGATCCGCGCCCACCGGCCCAGGGCGAGGGTCAGGCCGGTGATCGCGAGCAGGCCGGCCCCGAACCACAGGTAGTGCAGGTCGACGCTCACCTGCGCATCATGCCGTGCCGGGCCCCGAGGGGACGGCGTCCGCGGACGCATGTCCGCGGACGCCGTTGCCCGGGGCTCACGCGCCTTCGACGACCTCGTGGATGTGGTCGGCGAGCAGGCCGTGCGCCTCCTGGTGGACGGCGATCGCGGCCTCGGGGTCGGGGGCCTCGACCAGGCAGAAGACCTTGGCGTTGGCCTCGTCGACCCAGTACTGGCGGTAGTCGACGCCGTGCTTGCCCTGGACGCTCAGGTCCGCCGCGTGGGCGCCTGCGACGTCCTGGCTGGTGGTGCCTGCCGGGACACTGTGGATGTCCATGTAGAGCGGCATGTCGTGCTCACTTTCTCGTGGTGGTTGATGTGTCACCATGAGTCTCATGTCGTCGCGGCCCACGGGCCATGACCATGTCCCCGGCGTACCTGATCAGGACCCCACCCCGGCGCTGGCGGAGGCGCTCGAGGGCCTCCGGCTCCGTGGCGCGATCTTCCTGCGGGGCGAGTACACCGAGAACTGGGCCTACGAGTCCCTGCCGGCGGGAGACCTCACGTCCCTGCTGGTGCCGGACGCTGCCCGCGTGATCCTGTTCCACGTGGTGGCCGCCGGGCGCTGCTGGGTCGAGGCCGAGGGCGGCGAGCGCCTGTGGGCCGAGGCCGGCGACGTCATCGTGCTGCCGTACGGCGACGACCACCGGATGGGCGGCACCCACGACGCCGAGCTGGTGTCGGTGCGCAGCCTGATCGACCCGCCGCCGTGGTCGGAGATGCCGGTGGTCCGCTACGGCCACGGCGGGGAGGCGACCCACGTCATCTGCGGGTACCTCCTCTCCGACGACCCGCTCTTCGATCGGAGGCTGCGGGCGCTCCCGTCGGTGTTCGTGGTGAGCCCGCCGGCCGGACCGGCCCGGTCGTTCGTGAGCGCCAGCATCGGCTACGCCCTCCAGCAGACCTCCCAGGTGGGCACCCACCGGATCGAGGCTCCGACGCAGGTCCCGCAGCTGCTGCTCGTGGAGGTCCTCAAGCTGCACCTGGCCAACGCGCCCGCCTCCGCGCACGGCTGGCTGCGGGCGCTGCGCGACCCGGTCATGGCGCCGGCCATGGCCCGGATCCACGCCGACCCCGGGCGGAAGTGGACGGTGGCCGAGCTGGCGGCGGCCGCCCACATCTCCGTCTCCCTGCTCGACGAGCGCTTCCGCCTCGTGCTGGGGATGCCCCCGATCCGCTATCTCACCGACTGGCGCATGCACATCGCGCGGGGACTCCTGGAGTCTGCCGACCTCGGCGTCGGCGGCATCGCGCGACGGGTCGGCTACGAGTCGGAGGAGGCGTTCAGCCGGGCCTTCAAGCGCGCCCACGGCGTGGCGCCGAGCAGGTGGCGGCGCGGGCTCGCCCCGCCCTGAGCGCGGCCCCGTTCCGACGTGCCCGAGTTCAGACGTGCCAGACGAGGGCCGCCTCGCCGTGCTCGCCGCAGCGCTCCAGGTGCGCCTTGACCACCTGGGCGAACCGGGCCGCGTCGTCGCCGTCGCTGACCGTGATCTCCACCTCGAGGACCCCGTCGGCCGGGCGCAGGACGAGCATCTGCCCGGTGTTCCAGCGCTGGATGGTCGCGCCACCCTCGGTGGTCACGGGGCCACGCTCGGCCCAGTGGCTGACGAGCTGCTCGGCGTAGCGCTCGGGTCTCGCGGTCACCATCGTGCCGTTGACGGTCGTCATGTGGTCCCCCTCGTGTCAGGTGTGGTGCGTACCCGTCCCGGTCGTGCCGCAACCGTCCGGACGCGATCCACGGTGCTGCCCAGCTTGGTGCCCAGCCTGCCCCTCGCCGGACCCCCGAGACATCACCAAGCCTGTGGAGCATGATGTCGGCCATGGCCGACCGCGCGGGACAGCCCGCCGAACCCCGGGACCTGATCGATGTCGCGCACCTCGTCACGAGGTACTACACCGACGTGCCCGACCCGACCGACGTGGACCAGCAGGTCGCGTTCGGCACCAGCGGGCACCGCGGCACCAGCCTGCGGACCTCGTTCAACGAGACCCACATCCTGGCGACGACGCAGGCGATCTGCGACTACCGCAAGGAGCAGGGGTACGACGGCCCGCTGTTCATCGGCCGCGACACCCACGGCCTGTCCGAGCCCGCGTGGGCCACGGCCCTGGAGGTGCTCGCCGCCAACGACGTGACCGTGCTCGTCGACGACCGCGACCGCTACACCCCCACGCCGGCGGTGTCGCACGCGATCCTGCGGGCCAACCGCGGCAAGACCTCCGGGCTGGCCGACGGCATCGTGGTCACCCCGTCGCACAACCCGCCGTCGGACGGCGGCTTCAAGTACAACCCGCCCCACGGCGGGCCGGCCGACAGCGACGCCACCTCGGTCATCGCCGCCCGTGCCAACGAGCTGATCGCCGGCGGGCTGACCGAGGTGCGCCGCATCCCGTTCGCGCGCGCCCGGGCCGCGGCGTCGTCGTACGACTTCCTCGGGACGTACGTCGACGACCTGCCGCACGTCGTCGACCTGGACGCGATCCGCGAGGCGGGCGTGCGGATCGGCGCCGACCCGCTGGGCGGCGCGAGCGTGGACTACTGGGGTGAGATCGCGGACCGGCACCGGCTGGAGATGACCGTGGTGAACCCGCTCGTCGACCCGACGTGGCGCTTCATGACGCTCGACTGGGACGAGAAGATCCGGATGGACTGCTCCTCCCCGCACGCCATGGCGTCGCTGATCGCGCGCAAGGACTCCTACGACGTCGCGACCGGCAACGACGCCGACGCGGACCGGCACGGGATCGTCACGCCGGACGGCGGGCTGATGAACCCCAACCACTTCCTCGCGGTCGCGATCGGCTACCTGTTCGGCGGCGCGCGGCCCGGCTGGCCCGACTCGGCGCGGATCGGCAAGACGCTGGTCTCGTCCTCGATGATCGACCGGGTCGCGGCCTCGCTCGGCAAGCCGATGGTCGAGGTGCCGGTCGGGTTCAAGTGGTTCGTGCCCGGGCTGATCGACGGTTCGTTCGGCTTCGGCGGCGAGGAGTCGGCCGGAGCGTCGTTCCTGCGGATGGACGGCACGACCTGGACCACCGACAAGGACGGGCTGATCCTGGCGCTGCTCGCCTCGGAGATCCTCGCGAAGACCGGCAAGTCGCCCAGCCGGCACTACGCCGACCTGGTCGCCCAGCACGGCGACCCGGCGTACGCCCGGATCGACGCGCCCGCCGACCGGGCGCAGAAGGCTGCCCTCGCCGCGCTGTCACCGGACGACGTCACCGCCACCTCGCTGGCGGGCGAGGAGATCACCGCGAAGCTCACCGAGGCGCCCGGCAACGGGGCCAGGATCGGTGGCCTCAAGGTGACGACGGAGTCGGCCTGGTTCGCGGCCCGCCCGTCCGGGACCGAGGACGTCTACAAGATCTATGCCGAGTCGTTCCGGGGCGCCGAGCACCTGGCCCAGGTCCAGGCCGAGGCCCGCGAGGTGGTCTCGGCGGCCCTCGGCTGACGCCCTGGACGGGGATAGTCCGTGACGTTTCGCAGGTCGACACGCGCGGCCGACCTGCCGAACGTCACGGACTATCCCGGCAGGGGCCGGCCTATCCCAGCAGGGGCGTCAGGCGGCGAGCTTGCGGGCCTGCTGGGTGAGGCGGGCCTGCGCGGCCCGGCGCACGCGCGCGCCGCCGGTCGACATCTTGTAGAGCATCGCCAGCTGCTGCGGGGCGTTGCCCGGCTTCGTGGTGGCCAGCCAGCCGTTGGGCAGCGACAGCCGGATCACCTTGTGCCAGGCGCTCGCGACCTGCTTCGGCATCGGGGCCGAGTGGTAGTTCAGGTCGTACTTCTCGAAGAGCGCCTTCACCTTCGGCGCGATCTCGGCGTACCGGTTCGAGGGCAGGTCCGGGAAGACGTGGTGCTCGATCTGGTGCGACAGGTTGCCGCTCATGATGTGCATCGCCTTCGAGCCGGAGATGTTGGCCGAGCCGAGCATCTGGCGGACGTACCACTCACCGCGGGTCTCACCGTCGATCGAGCGCTTCTCGAACGTCTCGACACCCTCGGGGAAGTGCCCGCAGATGATGATCGAGTGGCTCCACACGTTGCGGACCACGTTGGCGGTGAAGTTCGCGGCCAGGGTGCTGAGGAACGAGCCCGTCGGGATCGAGAGCGCGGGGTGCACCAGGTAGTCCTTGGTGGCCTGCTTCTTGATCTTGCCGAGCACCTGCTTGAGGCGGGCCTGGAACTCGGGGTCCTTGGTCTTCTTCTTCTTGATGTTGGCGCCGAGCTCGAGGTCGTACGCCGCGATGCCGTACTCGAAGAAGACCATGTTGATGAAGTTCCACAGCGGCTGACCGAGGTGGAAGGGGTGCCACGGCTGGTCCTCGTCGACGCGCATGATGCCGTAGCCGAGGTCGTTGTCCTTGCCGATCACGTTCGTGTAGGTGTGGTGCAGCTCGTTGTGCGAGTGCTTCCACTGCGCGGCCGGGGTCGCGCTGTCCCACTCCCACGTCGTGGAGTGGATCTTGGGGTCGCGCATCCAGTCCCACTGGCCGTGGAGGATGTTGTGCCCGATCTCCATGTTCTCGAGGATCTTGGAGACGCTCAGGCCGGCGGTACCGATGATCCAGGCCGGCGGGAAGATGCTCGCGAGGAGCACCGCGCGCGAACCGAGCTCGAGCTTGCGCTGGACGCTGATCACCTTGCGGATGTACGCCGCGTCGGCCTCACCGCGGGAGTCGAGGACCTCCTGGCGGATGGCGTCGAGCTCCTTGCCGAGCATCTCGATGTCCTCGGCGGACAGGTGGGCGATCGGGTTGTGCGGCTTCTTCTGGATGGCAGTCATGGTCGGCTCCTTCTCGGGGGGCGATCAGGGGTCAGTGGTCGATGTCGCACGCGCCGGCGGCGGCGCTGATGCAGGTCTGGATGAGGACGCCGTCACCGGGCGCCGCGGTGGTGAGCTCGCCGTTGCGCAGGTCGCGCACGGCGCCCTCGCGCAGCGGCAGCACGCAGCCGTAGCAGATGCCCATCCGGCAGCCGCTCGGCATGAGGACGCCGGCCTCTTCGGCGGCGTCGAGGATCGGCTTGTCGCCGCCGGCCTGGACGACCGAGCCGGTCCGCCCGAAGGTGACGGTGCCACCCTCGCCGGTCACGACGACCGACGAGCGGAACCGCTCGACGTGCAGCGGCAGCCCCTGCGCGGCGTGATGGGTCTCCAGCGCCTCGAGCAGGCCGACCGGTCCGCAGGCGTACGTCGTGCGGTCGGCGAGGTCGGGGACGATCGTCTCCAGGTCGGCGACGTCGAGCATGCCGTCCACGTCGGTGTGCAGCTCGACGAGCCGCAGCCGACCCTCGGCGGCGTACCGGCGCAGCTCCTCACCGAAGATCACCTCGGTGCGGGACAGCGCCGAGTGCAGGAGCACGATGTCGGCCTGGAACGGCACGGCCCGCGAGAACAGGTTGCGCAGCATGCCGATCACCGGCGTGATGCCGGAGCCGGCCGTGACGAGCAGCAGCTTGTCGGGCATCGGGTCGGTGAGCACGAAGTCGCCCTCGGCCTGCCCGAGCTGGACCATCTGGCCGCGACGGACGTTGCGGATGAGGTGGTTGGAGACCACGCCGCCGGGGATCCCCTTGACAGTGATGCTGATGCAGCGGTCGGGGCGGGGCCCGTGGGTCAGGGAGTAGGTACGCCACAGGCGCACGCCGTCGACGTCCACGCCGACGCGGACGTACTGGCCGGGCTTGTGGCCGGCCCAGTCCTTGCCGGGCTTGATGACGAGGGTGGCGGAGTCGGCGGTCTCGGGCAGGACCGAGACGACCCGGCCCCGCAGCTCGGCGCCCGAGCGGAGGGGGTGGAAGACGTCGAGCACGTCGCCGAGCTCGAGCGGCGTGACCGCTGCCTCGGCGAGACGTTTCAGGCTGTCGCGGAGGGACCGCCCGGTGGGGGCGGAGACCGCTCCCGCGGAGCGAGGCGTGACAAAAGTGCTCATGGCATCCACTGTCCTGCACTTGGGGCGTAAAGTCCTGTCCGAGAGACGTGAAGACCTACGTCACATTTGTTCGCTCCGCACAAAAAGGTGCCCACGATGCCCCGTCGCGCTCCCCGCCGTACCGCCGGTCACGGGCTGGAGCTGCCCGCGGAGGCCGTGGCGGAGATGCGCGCCCGGTTGCCGGCGGTGGCCGAGGAGACCGTGACGGCGATCATCGAGGAGGTGCCCGGCTACGCCGGCGCCCTGACCGGTCCGATGGGCGAGAACATCCGCAACGCCGTCCAGCTCGCGCTCGGCGGCTTCCTGTCCCTGGCCAGCGGCCGCCGCGGCACCGACCCGCGTACGCCGGCTGCACCGGCCGTCGAGGGCGCCTACCAGCTGGGCCGGGGCGAGGCCCGCAGCGGCCGGTCCACCGAGGCCCTGCTCGCGGCGTACCGCATCGGCGCGCGCGTCTCCTGGCGCGAGATGTCCACGACCGCCGTGCGCAGCGGGGTCGACGCCGAGACCCTGGTGCCCTTCGCCGAGCTGGTCTTCGCCTACATCGACGAGCTGTCGGCCGCCAGCGTGGCCGGCCACACCGACGAGCTCGCCACGACCGGGCGCGTGCGCCAGCGGATGCTGGAGCGGGTCGCCCGCGACCTGCTGAACGGGGCCCCCGCCGAGACGGTGCTGGCTGCCGTGGAGCAGGCGGGCTGGGAGCCGCCGACCACACTGACCGCCGTGCTGGTGCCGGAGTCACAGGTCCGGCCGCTGCTCGCGATGCTCTCCCCCGCCACCCTGCAGGCCGTCGACCTGCCCGACCTCGACGAGGGCGCGCTGCTCCTGGTCCCCGATGCGCACGGGCCGCGCCGGGCCGCCCTGCTCCGGGCCCTGGCCGACCGTGGCTCCATCGCCGGCCCCGCGCGCCCGTGGCTGGAGGTGCGGGCGTCGTACGACCGGGCGGTCCGGGCGCGCAGCCTCGGCATCGTCGACGACACCGAGGCGCACCTGACCCGGCTGGTCCTTCGCGCCGATCCCGAGGCGCTCGCCGACCTGCGCCAGGCGGTCCTGGCGCCGCTCGCGGACCTGCGGCCCGGCACCGCGGACAAGCTCACCGTCACGCTCCGCTCGTGGCTGCTGCACCAGGGCCGGCGCGACGACGTGGCGGCCGACCTCTTCGTGCACGCCCAGACGGTCCGCTACCGGATGGGCCAGCTGCGCGAGCTGTACGGCGACCGCCTCGACGACCCGGCCACGGTGCTCGCCCTGGTCGTGGCCCTGGGCGACGACTGACCCGCCCCACCCGGCGTGTTGTCCTCCACATGGGGGAAATACCCGCCGCCCGGCAACCGATTCACCGCGCGCCAACGATTCACCAGCATGGAGAACGGCCAGGCCATCGGGCTCAGCCTTGCCCGGCGCGAGGAGTCGGCGCTCGAGGACGCCTATGCGGTGTACGGCCCCACCCTGCTCGCCTACCTGCGCCGGTACGTCGGCCCGGACGAGGCCGAGGACGTCCTCCAGCGCACCTTCCTCGACGCGTGGCGGCACGCCGCTCGCTACGACTCCTCGCAGCGGTTCAGCACCTGGCTGTTCATGATCGCCCACCGGCGGGCCGTCGACGCGCTGCGGGCCCGTCGGCACGTGGTCGTCGAGGTGGAGGCCGCGCGTGACCTGGTCGGCGAGGACGGACGCGAGACGCTCCAGCGCTTCGTCGACGCGGCCGACGTCCGGGCCGCGCTGGCCCGGCTCCCCGGGCACGAGCGCGAGGTCCTCGAGCTGACCTACTTCGCCGGGTTGAGCCGGCAGGAGGTCGCCCGGCGCCTCGACGTACCCGTCGGGACCGTCAAGGCACGCGCCTTCCGGGGCACCCGTCGCCTCGGCACGCTGCTGCGCGACCACGCCCGCGAGGGAGGCGCCGCATGAACCACCCCGACCTCCTCGAGCTGCTGCGCGGCGACCTCACGAACCAGGCGGCCGCCGAGGCAGGAGAGCACCTCGACGAGTGCGCGGACTGCCGCCTCGAGCTCGCCGAGCTGGCGATCGTGCACACGGTGCTCAACCGGTCGGTCCGGACCCTGGGCACCCACACCACCGGCGCCAAGGTCGCGGCCCCGCTGCCGCCGCTGCGACGGGATCGGCGTCGCCGGCGCCGCCTCGTGGCCCTCGCGGCCGCCATGACCGTGGTCGGCCTGGTCGGGACCGTGACTGCCCTGGCCACCGATGACGGGCCATCGCCCTCGCTCAGGGCGCGGGTCAGCACCCCGTTCGACCCGGTCGGGGGGCAGGGCGGCGGACGCGTCGTGATGGTGGCGAGCGCCCGGCAGACCACGAAGCTGACCGTCACCACGCGAGACCTGCCCTCCGTCGAGCCCGGACAGTTCTACGAGGTCTGGCTGCTCGATCCGGAGGCCCTCAAGCTGCTCGCGCTCGGCCCCCTCGGTCCCGCCGGGCGGGCGGCGTTCGAGGTCGACGACACGATGCTCGACCGCTACAGCGCCATCGACGTCAGCCTCGAGGACGACGACGGGGACGCCGGGCACTCGGCCGAGTCGGTCCTACGCGCGTCGTACGACGTCGACCCACCAAGCCGCTCCTGACGCACAACGCCAGGGAGCACACCCCAATATGGAAAGGAACCACCATGAAGATCCGCCTCGCCGCCGCCACCCTTGCGGCGGCTGCCCTCGCGGCCTCCTCCCTCGCGGCCCCGGCCACCGCCCAGACCGCGGAGGGCCGCAAGGTCGGGACCAAGAGCCTGGCCACGCTGATGACGGCTGACGGCACGGCGTTCGACAGCAACTGGAAGGACTTCGACGTCGTCGAGCAGGCCGTCCTGGACGTCCTGACCGCCAAGCCCAAGAGCCCGTTGAACATCGTGACCAAGGGCAAGAAGCGGGTGACCGCGTTCCTCCCCAACGACCGGGCGTTCCGGACGCTGGTCACTGAGGCGACCGGCACGGCGCCGGCGACGGAGGAGGAGGCGTACACGACCCTCAAGACGCTCGCCGGCGATTCCGGGCTGGTCGAGCAGGTGCTGCTCTACCACCTGGTGCCGGGCAAGACGCTGACCTACCGGCAGCTGAAGAAGTCCGGCGGCGACAAGCTGACGACCCTGCAGGGTGGGGTCATCAAGGTGAAGGTCAAGGGCAAGCGGGTCTCGCTCGTCGACCTCGACACGAACGACAAGAACGCGCACGTGATCGTCCCGAGGAACATCAACAAGGGCAACCGCCAGATCGCCCAGGCGGTCAACCTCGTGCTGCGTCCGATCGACCTGCAGCCGCCGCCGAGCTGACCTGACCACCGGGCAGCGGAGGCACCCGGCCGCACCGCGGGGGCAACCCGGCGGTGCGGCCGGGTCGGGTCGGGGCGTCGGGTCAGGGCGGCTCGGGTCAGGGCGTCAGGGCGTCCTCGTCGGGCAGGGCCAGGGTCAGGATCGCATCCTCGATCAGCTCGTCCCGCTCGATGTCGTGCTCGACCCGGCGCAGCCGCACCGCGAGGTCCGGCTCCCGGTCGTCGCCGGTGAGGTCGACCGCGGCGACCACGAAGAGCCGGCCGGGGCCCACGTACTCCACGTGCAGGTAGGTGATCCGCTCGATCGCCGGGTGCTCCAGCAGGCTGGACAGCACCTCGTTGCGGAGCTCGGGGCTGAGCCCCTCGCCGAGGAGGTAGTCCATGTTGCGACGCATCAGGAAGACCGCCACGAACGCCAGCAGCAGGCCCACGGCGATGGACCCGATCGCGTCGAAGACCGGGTCACCCGTCAGCTGGTGCAGCCCGATGCCCACAGCGGCCAGCAGCAGCCCGAGCAACGCGGAGAAGTCCTCGAAGAAGACCGCCCGCAGGGTCGGGTTCGAGGTCCGGCTCACGAACCGCAGCGGGTGCAGCCCCCAGCGGCGGGCGGAGCCGTGCACCTGGCGCGACGCCTGCACGAACGACGTACCCTCCAGAACGAAGGCGACCCCGAGCACCACGTAGTTCACCGTGTAGCTCGTCTCGCCGGGGTCGCCGAACAGCTCGCTGACGCCGTGCCAGACCGACACGACCGCACCGGCGGAGAAGAGGCCGAAGGCCGCCACCAGCGACCAGATGTACGTCGACCTGCCGTAGCCGCGGGGGTGCTCCGCGTCGCGCGGGCGCTTGCCCGAACGCTCCGCCACCAGCAGGAAGACCTCGTTGCCCGTGTCGGCCCACGAGTGTGCGGCCTCCGCCATCATCGCCGCGGACCCGGTGAAGAACGCCGCGAAGGACTTGGCCGTCGCCAGCAGGCCGTTCGCGGCGAGGGCCACCATCACCGTGAACGTCGAGTCGCCGTCAGCTGACTCGTCGTGCGGCAGGTCGACGGAGACGGGTCCTTCGGGCGCGGCTTCGGGCGCTGCTCTGTCATGCATACCCCAGTCGTACCCCGTCGGCCCCGAGTGCAGTGCGGCGGCCCTCCGGCCGGCCGCGTAGCGTTCGGGCGCATGAGCTCCCGCATCACGACGTCGACCGGCAGGCAGCGACCCGTCCGCGCCGCGGGACTCGCGCTACTGCTGGTCGCGAGCCTCGCCGCCGCAGGCTGCTCCGCCGAGTCCACCGGTGGCCCCGCAAAGGCCCAGGTCACGGCGGACGCGAGCAGCGCGCCTACGTTCACCTACGTCGCGCTCGGCGACTCCTACACCGCGGCCCCCCTCGTGCCCGAGACCGACGCCTCGAACGGCTGCCTGCGCTCGAGCAACAACTACCCCGCCCTGGTCGCCGCAGCCCGTCCCGACGTGACCCTGGTCGACGTCAGCTGCAGCAGCGCGGACAGCAGCTCGATGATCGGCGTGCAGGAGACCGGCGACCAGGCACAGCCGCCGCAGTTCGATGCCCTCACCGAGGACACCGACCTGGTGACGGTGAGCCTGGGCGGCAACGACTTCGACCTCTTCGCCACGCTCGTCGGCTACTGCCCCCAGCTGCGCTCGAGCGACCCGCACGGCGCCCCGTGTGCCGAGAAGCTCAGCTCGGGCGGCTCCGACAGGCTCACCCGCGAGCTGCGCAAGATCCGCTCGCACGTCACCGCGATCGTCCAGGGCATCCGCAACCGGGCCCCGGAGGCTCGCGTGATCGTGGTGGGCTACCCCCAGATCCTGCCGGCGACCGGCACTTGCCCCGACCTGCTGCCGCTGGCCGACGGCGACGTGGACTACGCCCGCCGGATCGTCGAGGGGCTCGCCCGGGCCGTCCAGGAGGCCGCGAAGGCGACGAAGGCGGAGTACGTCGATGTCTTCCGGGCCACGGCCGGGCACGACATCTGCGCGGACGACCCGTGGATCAACGGGCAGAACACCGACACCGAGAAGGCGCTGGCGTTCCACCCGTTCGCCGCCGAGCAGCGGGCCGTCGCCGACCTGCTGCTCGCCAAGCTCTGAGCTCCCGGGCGTTGCGGCCTCAGGCGGTCACGGGTCGCGCGTCCGCGCGAGTGGCCCGCGGCCGCCTGGCCACCTGCTCGGCCACGCCGAAGACCACCAGCGCACCGAACGCCAGGCCCGCGCCGACCCACAGCGGTGAGGTGAAGCCCAGGCCGGCCGCGATCGTGAGGCCCCCCAGCCAGGCACCCAGGGCGTTGCCGACGTTGAACGCCGCGATGTTGGCCCCGCTCGCGAGCGTCGGCGCCTCACCGGCGTAGGTCATGATCCGCATCTGCAGCCCCGGCACCGTGGCGAACCCGAAGGCGCCCATCAGGACCAGCGAGACGACCGTCGCGGGCTGGGAGCCGGCGGTCAGGGCGAAGAAGACCATCACCACGGTCAGTGCGGCGAGCACCACGAGCAGGGTGCGCGGGACCGAGACGTTGGCCGCGCGGCCCCCGAGCAGGTTGCCGGCGAAGAGCCCGACCCCGAACAGGACCAGCAGCCAGGGCACCGCGCCGCTGGCGAAGCCACTGACCTCGGTGAGCGTGTAGGCGATGTAGGTGAAGGCGCCGAACATGCCGCCGAAGCCGAGGACGGTCATCGCGAGCGACAGCCAGACCTGGCCGTGCCGGAAGGCCCGCAGCTCGTGGCGCAGGCTGCCGGGCGCGGCCTCCGGCGAGGAGGCCCGGCCCGGGACGAGGGCGGCGATGGCGACGAAGGCCAGCACGCCGATCACCGTGATCGCCCAGAACGTCGACCGCCACCCGAGCTGCTGCCCGAGCAGGGTGCCGAGGGGGACGCCCAGGACGTTGGCGATCGTCAGGCCGCCGAACATCAGCGCGATGGCGCCCGCCTTCTTGTCGGGGGCGACCAGGTCGGCGGCGACCACGGAGCCGATGCCGAAGAACGCGCCGTGGCACAGGGCGGCCACGATGCGGCCGGCGAGCATGACGCCGTACGTCGCGGCGACGGCGGAGAGCAGGTTGCCGGCGATGAACAGCAGCATCAGGCCGAGCAGCACCTGCTTGCGGGGCAGCCGGGTGACGCCGGCGGTGAGGCCGATGGCGCCGACGGCGACGCTGAGCGCGTAGCCGGAGATCAGCCAGCCGGCGGTGGCCTCCGAGACGGCGAAGTCGGCGGCCACCTCGGGCAGCAGCCCCGCGATGACGAACTCCGTGAGGCCGATGCCGAACCCGCCGACGGCGAGAGCGAGCAGTCCGGGTTTCATGCCTACCTCCATCATGATGCGCACGGGCGTATCCCGCGCTTGCAACTTGTTTGTTGTCGGCGACGTTAGTTGCATGCGCGGTCTATTGCAATTCGTTGGTAGACTGAGCACTCACCCAGCACGCAGGAGACGAACGATGGGAATCAGCGACGAGGCCGTCGAGGTCCGCGCCCAGGGCTGGCGCCGCCTTGCGGCGCTGCACCAGCTGATCGAGAGCCGCCTCGAGAAGGCGCTCCAGGCCGAGCACGGCCTCTCGGTGGTCGAGTTCACCGTGATGGACGCGCTCTCGCGCCAGGACGGCTGGCACCTGCGGATGGCGCAGCTCGCCCGCGCCGCGGGTCTGTCGCCCAGCGCCTCGACGCGGCTGGTCAACCGGCTCGAGGACCGTGGCCTGCTGACCCGGATTCTGTGTGCTGACGACCGACGGGGGATCTACACCGAGCTCACCGCGGCCGGGCGCGAGGCCCTGGCCACCGCACGGCCCGTCCACGACGCGGCGCTGGAAGCGGCGCTCCTCGAGGCCGAGGCCACCCCGGAGCTGGCCGACCTGGTCAAGGCCGTCACGACCTGACGCGCGTCAGAGCGCGGAGTGGACCGGCACGCCGTCGACCAGCGTGAGCGCGACAGGCATCTCGCGCAGCGCCAGGCCGGTGGCGGCCGAGTCCTCACCCCGGGCGAGCGGGTCGCAGTCGAGCAGGACCAGGTCGCCCCGGGAGCCCGGCCGCACCGTCGGCTGACGGTCCACCGAGGCGGCCAGCGCCTCCTGCGGCGTCAACGCCTGCTCGGCGTACCACGGCTCGCGGTCGTCGGCGCTGCGGTGCACCGCGGCCGCGATCGCCAGCCACGGGTCCAGTACCGAGACCGGAGCGTCCGAGCCCATCGCCAGCTCGACGCCGTCGTCGAGCATCCAGCGGAACGCGAAGCAGCGCTCGCCGCGGCCCGGCCAGATCTTCTCGGTCAGGTCCCGGTCGTCGAGCAGGTGCGCCGGCTGGATGCTGCCGCGGATGCCGAGCTCGGCCATCCGGCGTACGTCGTCGCGGTTGACCAGCTGCGCGTGCTCGATGGAGCCGCGCGCGCCGGTCTCGGCGTACGCCGCCAGCGCCTCGGCCACGGCCGCGTCGCCGATCGCGTGGGTCGCCACCTCGAGGCCCGCGCCGTGGGCCCGGCCGAGCAGCTGGCGCAGCTCCTCGCCGGACTGGTTGGCCTGACCGCAGGGGTACTCCAGGCGGTAGGCGTCGGCGTACGGATCGCAGCACCAGGCCGTCCGGGTGTTCAGCGAGCCGTCGGAGATGATCTTGAGCGGGCCCATCGTGGCCCGGCCGTCGCAGCCGGGCAGCACGTCGCCGGTGCGCAGGCCCGCGGCGATGACCTCCTCCAGGGTGTCGGCGTAGGTCGCCATCCGGATCCGCAGCAGGTCCGCTCCGGCGGCCCAGCGCTCGGCCCACTCGCGGGCGCCGCCGCTGAACTCGAAGTCGACGATGCCGACGACGCCCATCGACGCGGCGTGGTCGAGCGTGCGGCGGTAGGCCTCGGGCGACGTGCCGTCGTTGCCGACGAGCGTGCTGAGCCGGGCGTACGCCGCGAACCACTCCGCCTCGCGCACCACGGAGTCGCGCACCGGCATGGCCAGGTGCATGAGCGCGGTGGTGTTGAGCCAGGCGTGGTGGCCGTCGCCGCTGATCAGCACGACCGCGGTGTCGCCGGAGACCGCGTCGAGCTCGGAGACCGTGACGTCGCGGTCCCAGCCGCCCGAGCGGTGGCCCCAGCCGATGACGGGGAGCTCCGGGTAGTCCGCGACCCGCTCGGCGACCGCGCGGGTCACGTCCTCGGGCGAGCGCGCGAACGCAAGGTCGAGGCGCTGCGAGGCCAGCGTCCACTGGGCCAGGTGGACGTGCTGGTCCCAGAGGCCGGGGGTGATCCAGCGGCCGGCGGCGTCGACCTCGTCGACGCCGGCGGGTCGCTCCAGTCGGGCACCGACGGCGGTCACGCTGCCGTGCTCGACGAGGACGTCGACCGGCTGGTCGGGGACCTGGTCACCCGTGCCGAGGGGGACGAGGCGGGCATGGCGGATCAGGTGGCTCGTCACGGGCGCCACGCTAACGCGGCACCTCCTGGCGCTCCGCCCACCCCCACCGCTGACCCGGCAGTTGTTGTTGCCGCTCGAGGCCGACCCGGCAGTTGTTGTTGCCGCTCGAGGGCCGACCCGGCAGTTGTTGTTGCCGGAAAGTGCCGGGTCGGCGTCAGGCCGGGTCGGGCCAGACGCCCTCGACCATCCCGGCTGCCGGTTCCGCGACCTGCCGGTCGATCCCCTCGGGCTCCTCCTCGGCCTCGCGCATCGGCCTGGGCCGCAGCAGCGCTCCCCCAGTCGTCGCCGCAAGCAGCGCGAAGAGCGCGCCGACACCGAACGCGAGCTGGTAGCCGCCATTGAGGGCGTCCACCGGGGCGGTCCCGCCAGCGAGCAGACTCTCGGTGCGCCAGTCGGAGATGCTGACCAGGACCGCGAGCCCGAGCGCGCCACCCATCATGAACGAGGTGTTGACCACGCCCGAGGCGAGCCCGGACTCATGCGGCTCGACGTCACCCATGGCGGCCAGCAGCACCGGGTTGAACGCGATGCCCGCGCCAGCGCCCAGCAGGAGCATCGAGGGCAGCACGTCGACGAGGAAGCTGCCGTCCACGGGTGCGCGGGCGAAGAGTGCGAGGCTGGCGGCGGCGAGCAGGAGCCCCGCGGTGAGCGGCGTGCGGATGCCCAGGCGCATCACCAGGCGGTCGGAGATACGCAGCGAGCAGAAGGCCATGACCACGCTGGTCGGCAGGAACGCAAGCCCGACCTCCAGGGCGGTGAAGTCCAGCACCCGCTGGAGGTAGAGCGCCGCCAGGAAGAACCAGGCGAACATCGCCGCCGCCCAGAGGATGCCCACCACCTGCGAGATGGCGACGTTGCGGAGGCCGAACAGGCGAAGCGGCACCAGCGGCTCGTCGACGCGGGCCTCCCACACCAGGAAGACGACGAGCAGCGCGACGCTGGCGCCGAGCAGGCCGAGAGTGCGGGCGGAGGTCCAGCCGGCGGCGTTTCCGCCGACGATGCCGTAGACCGACAGCATCAGCGCGGTCGTGACGAGGACCGCGCCGGGTACGTCGAGGTGGCCGGTGCGGGCGCCGGACCCGTCGCCGGGCAGCACTCGCCGGGCGCTCAGCCACACGCCGACGCCCACGGGGACGTTGACCAGGAAGATCCAGTGCCACGAGAAGAGGCCGGTGAGCACGCCGCCGAGGAGTACGCCGACGGCTCCGCCGCCGGACATCACGAACCCGAAGAAGCCCATCGCCCGCGCCCGCTCGGCCGGGTCGGAGAACAGCCCCATGATCAGGGACAGGGCGACCGCCGAGACCGCGGCGCCGCCGAGCCCCTGGACCGCCCTGCCGACGACGAGCAGCCCCGCGGACGGAGCGAGGCCACAGGCCACGGACGCGACCGTGAACGAGACGACGCCCCCCAGGAAGACCCGCTTGTTGCCGAACAGGTCCCCCAGCCGGCCCGAGAGCAGCAGGAAGCCGCCGAACGTCAGGAGGTAGGCGTTGACCACCCAGGCCAGCGCCGACGGCGCGAACCCCAGGTCGGACTGGATGGACGGGAGCGCCACGTTCACGATGCTCGAGTCGAGCACGATCATCAGGTCGCCCAGGCACAGCACGTAGAGCGCCGCCCAGCGGCTGCGGGCACTCGTCTGCGAGTCGGTCATCGGATCTCCTCGGTCGGAAGAAGGTGCGGTCACCCTCTCCACGAACGGGTGCCATCGCTGACGACAGACCCGGCCCGGGACCTCGACTCATCGCCGACCCGGCAGTTGCTGTCGTCGTACCCGCGCTGACCCGGCACTTCTCGTGGACGAAAACTGCCGGGTCAGCGGGTTTGGGACAACGACAACTGCCGGGTCAGCGGGTTTGGGACAACGACAACTGCCGGGTCGGCGTCAGAGGTGGCGGCGGGACTGCACGACGCGGAAACGGGAGGCGACGTACGCGCCGTCGGTGTACGACGCGTTGGCCGCGGGGTTCGCACCGGTGCCGTGGAAGTCCGAGAACGCCGCCGACTGGTTGACGAAGACCGCCCCGAGCAGGTTCTCGGAGAGCGCGACACCCGCGTCGAGGGCGGCGTCCTGCATCTGCGCGATCACCTCGGGCGAGGTGGAGTAGACCGCGGCCGTCATCGCGCCCTGGCGCTGCACGGTGTCACGGAACAGGTCGATCGACTCGTCGGTGCCGCCGGTCGCGATCAGGTAGGCGACCGGACCGAAGCACTCGGACTCGTAGACGTCGGTGTCGGCCGCGGTCAGCGCGATCAGCGTGGGCGTGCGCACCGTGGCGTCGGCGTACGACGGGTGGGTGACGGTGCGCGAGGCGACCAGGACGTCACCGGTGGCGGCGGCCCCCTCCAGGCGGGAGAGCACGCCCTCGTTCACGACCCCGCCCAGCAGCTCGACGGCACGCGCGTCGTCGCCGAGCAGCTTGCCCAGCGCGGCCTCGATCCCGGCGCCCACCTCTGCCGGGGTCTTGGTGCCCTGGTCGGTGGCGATACCGGCGGCCGGCAGGTAGACGTTCTGCGGTGCAGTGCACATCTGGCCCGAGTAGAGCGAGAAGGAGAAGGCGAGGTTCTGGCACATCGCACCGAAGTCGTCGGTGGAGTCGATGACGACCGTGTTCACGCCGGCCTTCTCGGTGAACACCGTGGCCTGGTGGGCGTTCTGCTCGAGCCAGTCGCCGAAGACGTTGCCGCCGGTGAAGTCGATCAGCTTCACCTCGGGCCGGACCGCGAGGGTCGCGGCCAGCTTGTCGGCCGGGTCCTCCACCGCGAGCGTGACGAGGTTGCGGTCGAAGCCGGCCTCGTCGAGCACCTCCTGGCAGACCTGCACGGTGATCGCGAGCGGCAGCACGGCGCCCGGGTGCGGCTTCACGACGACCGGGTTGCCGGTGACCAGCGAGGCGAAGAGCCCCGGCCAGGAGTTCCAGGTGGGGAAGGTGTTGCAGCCGATGACCAGCGCGATGCCGCGCGGCACGACCGTGAACGTCTTCTCCATCCGCAGCGGCTCGCCGCGCCCCGGCTTCTCCCAGATCGCGGTGGCCGGCGTGCGGGTCATCTCCGTCCACGCATACGCGACCGCCTCCAGCGCCCGGTCCAGCGCGTGCGCGCCACCGGCCTGGAACGCCATCACGAACGCCTGCCCACTGGTGTGCTGGACGGCGTTGGCGAGCTCGAAGATGCGGGCGTGCAGCCGGTCGAGGATCTCGAGGCAGACCCCCGTGCGGGCCTCCGGTCCGGCGTCGCGCCACGGCTTCATCCCGGCCGCGGCGGCGCCGAGCAGCGCGTCGACGTCGGAGGCGTGGGGGTAGGAGATCCCCAGCTCGAAGCCGTACGGCGACCGCTCGGACTCGACGGTGCCCGAGGCGCCCGGCGTCACCAGCGGGAACGTCTTGCCCAGCCAGGCGGCGTACGCCGCCTTGCCCTCGGCGGCGGCGTTCTCGCCGTAGACCCGCGGGGAGGGGGACTCGTCGAAGGCGGAGTAGTACTCACGGCTGGCACACGCGGCCACGGCGGCGTCGAGGCGGTCACGGTGCTGGGCGAACAGGTCGGTGGTCATGGCGCCACCCAAGCGCGAGGGAGCACCGTGACGCAAATCTCACCGGTCCGGCTCGCAGCCGGCCCAGCGGCTAGCGTGGCGCCATGAGCATGAGGGCACTCGGGGCGGCGCTCGTGCTCGCCATGGTGGGGCTGGCCGGCGGGTTCGCCGGCGGGCACCTGCTGCGCGAGGACCCGACGACGCTGGCCGCGGCGGCACCCGTGCCCGCGCAGGACCCGTCGATCCCGGTCGACCCGGAGCGGGACTTCGCCCCCGACATCGGCTACCCGCCGCTGCTGCCGAGCCTGGACTACCGGCGGCACACGCTCGGTGACCCGCCGTACGAGTGGGCCTACCGCGCACCCAGGGGCTGGGTGGCGACCGTGGAGAACCTCGACGAGATCCGGTGGCGTCCGAAGGACGAGCCCGTCGTGGGTGGGTTCAGCCTGCGGGTCAAGCTGTCCACCGAGCACAAGTCGAAGCCCGACATGGTCGCCCAGAAGCTGGCCGCGCTGCAGGCCGGCTACCAGGACGTCGAGGTGCTGGGCCGGACCGAGGACCTGCTCTCCTTCAGCTATCGGGACGCGACCCGCAACGTCAAGCGCTACAACAGCTTCCGGTGGTTCAGCGTCCCCGGCGAGACCGAGGCGAGGTTCGAGATGTCCGTGGTCGGCCGCGAGGTCGACCGGGCCGGCCTCGACGACCTGCTGGAGCAGGTCTCGCGCGGGGTCACCAAGGTGCAGTGACGCGGGCAGGTCCCCGGTCGCCCCAGATGGGCTCCCTCAGATGCCGTGGGTGCGCACGGTGTCGAGCACGGAGTTGGCCGTCGCCCGGTCGGCGCTGCGGACCTGCACCCACAGCAGGCGGTTCGCGGCCACCTGCACCACCCGCTCCACCGTGACGCCGCCGGGACACGCGGTGTAGACGACGGTGACCGACGGGTCCCCGTCGAGGGCGTCCTCGACCGGCGTCTGGGCGCTCGCGCACTCCGGGTGCCGCGGCACCTGGGTGGGCAGCTCGGTGCCGGGCAGGATGCCGACGAAGACGCCCTGGCCCCGGGAGTCGACCTCGCTCCAGTCGTGGGCGGTCCCGACCGAGAGCGCCGCGAACTCGCCGGAGTCGTTCGGCGGCCGCCAACCCTCCGGTGCGACCGTGCGGCCCCAGTCGTCCGGCACCGTCACCGACAGCGACCCCGACGCGTCGGTCAGGGTCGCCTCACGCTCCGTCCGCTGCTCGACCAGGTAGCCACCCACCACGCCGGCGACCAGGGCCGCCAGCCCGACCAGGGCACCGAGGCCCGGACGCCGACGCCGTCGCGGGGCGGGATCGGACAGCGATCGCGACAACGGCTGCGGGGACGGCGCCGCTCCCGGCTGGGTCAGCTGCGGGTCGCGCGGCAGCCACGGTCGCGACGTCGTCGGTGCGGTCTCGCTCCCGAGCGCGGCGGCGAGCGCGGCGACGTACGACGCCACGTCGGGCCACCGCTCGTCGCGGTCCGGCGCGAGCCCGCGCCGGACGACCGCGTCCACCTCGTCGGGGAACGGCCGCTCGGGGGTCGAGAGCGACGGCGGGGGGCCGGGCTCGGCGGCCGCAGCGAGCGAGGGATGGGCGTACGGCGCCCGCCCGGCGAGGAGCAGGAACGAGAGCGCGGCCAGGGAGTACTGGTCCGCGCGGGCGTCGAGGGCCTCCCCCATCGCCTGCTCGGGCGCCACGAACGAGGGCGTGCCCGCGATCATGGTGAGCCGCGAGGACATGTCCAACGCCTTGCCGAGGCCGAGGTCCCCCACCATCGCGCGGACCTCGCCGGCGCCCGGCGGGCGGGCCAGTCGATGCCTCGACGGTGCGGAACAGCACGTTGGCCGGCTTCACGTCCCGGTGCAGGATCCCGCGCTGGTGCAGCGCCTGGAGCCCGGCACCCACCTGGCGGATGACCTCGAGCGCCTGGTGCGGGGTGAGCCCCTCGACCTCGAGCCGGTCGGCCAGCGTGCCCTGGTCGGCGTACGCCATGACGAGGTAGGGCCGGCCGTCCTCGAGCTCGCCGGCGTCGTAGACCGACACGACGTGGGGCGACTCGACCTTGCGCAGGTAGCGGCCCTCCTCGAGGAACCGCTGGCGGACGTGGTGGTCCTCGGTCCAGTTGTCGGCGAGCACCTTGATCGCCACCGGCGAGTCGAGCTGCTCGTCGAAGGCCAGCCAGACCGTGGCGAACCCGCCCGCACCGATGCGCCGGCGTACGGCGTAGCGGCCGAGGCGCGCGGGCATGGACACCCCCGCATTATGGGCGAGCATCCGGGCGATGGCCTCAGGGACGACCCCGAGACGGGGTCGGGGTCGCAGCCGGGGTCAGGTTCAGCGACTTCCCCGATGCGCAGACCCCGCCCCGGGAGCGAGGGTTTCTCCCATGATCAAGGTCGCATCACTCACCAGGAAGTACGGCGCCTTCACGGCCGTCGACGACATCACGTTCACCGCACAGCCCGGTCGCGTGACCGGGTTCCTCGGCCCCAACGGCGCCGGCAAGTCCACCACGATGCGCATCATCGCCGGGCTCACGCCTCCGACGGCCGGGACCGCCGAGGTCTGCGGACGCCGGTTCGCCGACCTGCCCAACCCCGGGCTCGAGGTCGGCGTGCTCCTCGACGCCTCGGCGCAGCACGCCGGCCGGACCGGCCGCGAGATCCTCACCGTCGCCCAGCGCACGATGGGCCTGCCGGCCCGCCGGGTCGACGAGATGATCGAGCTGGTCAGCCTGACCCCGGCCGAGGCCGGCCGCCGGGTGCGCCACTACTCCCTCGGCATGCGCCAGCGCCTCGGGATCGCCACGGCCCTGCTCGGCGAGCCGGACGTGCTGGTGCTCGACGAGCCCGCCAACGGGCTGGACCCGGCCGGGATCCGCTGGATGCGCGACCTGCTGCGCGACTACGCCGACCGCGGCGCGACCGTGCTGCTCTCCTCGCACCTGCTGCACGAGATCGAGGTCATCGCCGACGACCTGGTCGTCATCGGCCAGGGGCGCATCGTGGCCCAGGGCACCAAGGCGGAGCTGCTCGAGGCGGCCGGGACCCTCGCCCGGTCCTTCGACGCCGACGCGCTCGGCCGGGCGCTCACCGCCTCCGGCATCCACCACACCCGCGCCACCGGCGACGCCCTGCGCGTCGAGGCCGAGCCCGAGCTGGTCGGCAAGGTCGCCCTGGCGGCCGGCATCGCGCTCGTCGAGCTCCGCCCGGCCGACGGCGCCGGGCTCGAGGAGATGTTCCTCGAGCTCACCGCAGACACCCAACGAGAAGGAGCGGTCGCATGACCACCATGACCCCCGCGATCGACCCCTCGATCGACCCCGCGCACACCGCCGGCCACACCACCGGCCACACCACCGGGCGCCCGCGTCCGGCGCACCGCCCGATCCCGCTCTCGCGGATCGTGAACGTCGAGCTGCGCAAGACGTTCGACACCAGGTCGGGCTTCTGGCTGATGGCCAGCATCGGCATCGCCGCACTGCTGGCGACCACGGCGACCATCCTGTGGGCCCCCGAGGAGGAGCTGACCTACTCGACGTTCGCCGCCGCGATCGGCTTCCCGATGGCGGTCATCCTGCCGATGATCGCGATCCTGTCGGTCACCGGCGAGTGGAGCCAGCGCAGCGGGCTGACGACGTTCACGCTGCTGCCGCACCGTGGCCGGGTCATCGGGGCCAAGGCCCTGGTGGCCATGTCGATCGGCGTGGTCTCCATGCTCGTGGCGATGGCCGTCGGCGCGCTCGGCAACGTGGTGGGTACGACGATCGCCGGCGTCGACACCGTCTGGGACGCCAGCGTGTCCGACCTGCTCCTCATCATCGTCGGCAACGTGCTCGGCCTGCTGGTGGGCTTCATGCTCGGCGTGGTCATCCGCAACTCCGCCGGTGCGATCGTCGCCTACTTCGTCTACTCGTTCGTGCTGCCGACGCTGGCCATGATCCTGGCCACCGGCCAGCAGTGGTTCCGTGACCTGCAGCCGTGGGTGGACTTCAACTACGCCCAGGGCGCGCTGTTCAACGGCAGCCTCACCGGCGAGCAGTGGGCCAACCTCGGCGTGACCAGCCTGATCTGGTTGATCGCGCCCCTGGCCGTGGGTCTCGGGCTGGTGCTCCGCTCCGAGGTCAAGTAGCCGCCGACACCCCGGTCCCGACCCTCGTGGGTCGGGGCCGGGGTGTCGCGCTGGACTATGTTCGGGGCACACGGGGGAAGGAACGCTTGCATGGCGGGGGCTGGCATGGACGGGGACGGGTTCGCGGAGACGCGCACTCCCGACGAGATCGACGAGCTGGCGCGGCGCGCCCAGGAGGGCGACCGCGACGCACTCGAGCTGCTGCTCGGCGCGGTCCGGCCGCGGGCGCTGAACGTCTGCCGCGGGGTGCTGCCCTACACCCCCGACGCGGAGGACGCCTGCCAGGACGCCCTGATCAACATCGCCGCGAAGATCGGCTCGTGGGGCGGTCGGGGGCGCTTCACCACCTGGATGCACGTGGTCGCGGTCAACTCCGCGCGCACGACGTACCGCCGGATGAAGAACCAGGCCACGCCCAGCGACCCGCACGCCCCGGGGCCGATGGAGAAGCCCGACCCGCGCACGACCAGCGTCATCGCCGGCACCCGCCTCGACCTGCTCGAGGCGATGGAGCGGATCGAGCGCGACCACCCGCAGTTCGTCGAGCCGCTGTTGCTCCGCGACGTCTACGGCATGTCCTACGAAGAGATCGCCCAGCAGGTCGGGGCCCCGCTGGGGACGGTCAAGGCGCAGATCCACCACGGCCGCAAGCTCGCCCGCCCGCTGCTCCGGGCCAGCGAGTGACCGGCAGGACGCCGGGGTCGTACGCCGCCCGGCTCGCCGCGGGCGCCCTGCTCCTCCCGGTGGCGCTCGCGGGCTGCACGTCGGGCGACGCCGAGCCGGCACCACCGGCCGAGTCGACGTCGGAGTCGCAGACTGCCACCGGGTCGGCCACGGGGGCTGCCGGCACGCTCACGCCGGCCACCGGCAGCCCCGCGACCGACGTCGACGACCCCGCGCTGGACGTCGCCGAGAGCACGCCGGTCGAGGACCGGGTCTACCCGGAGGTCGGGGACCCCGGGGTCGACGCCCTGTCCTACGACCTCGACCTGGCCTGGACCCCGCGGACCAGGACCCTCACCGCCGTCGAGACGGTCATCTTCCGCTCCACCACCGACGCCGGGCAGTTCCAGCTCGACCTGGGCAAGGCCCTCGAGGTCTCGTCGGTGCGCGTCGACGGCGAGGACGCGTCGTACGACCACGAGGGCAAGGACCTCGTCGTGCACACCGCGGTCGAGACCGACCAGCGCTACTCGCTCGAGGTGCGGTACGCCGGGACGCCCCGGCCCGTCGCCGCGCCGACGACCCGGTCCGACTTCAGCACCCTCGGCTGGACGATCACGCCGGACAACGGCGCCTGGACGATGCAGGAGCCGTTCGGCGCCTACAGCTGGTACGCCGTGAACGACCAGCCCTCCGACAAGGCGCTCTACTCCTTCACGATCAGCGTGCCCTCCCCGATGGTCGGCGTCGCCAACGGCGAGCTGCTCTCGCGCGAGGACCACGAGGGCACCACGGTGACCGAGTGGCGCCTCGACGAGCCGGCGGCGTCGTACCTCGTCACGATCGCGCTCGGGAAGTTCCGCATGACCCGCGACGAGTCCCCGAGCGGCGTGCCCATCACCTACTGGACCCCGCCCGGGGATCGGGCCAGCCTGCGCAAGCTGCGGGTGACCCCGGATGCGCTGGACTGGATCGAGGCGAGGCTGGGGCCCTACCCGTTCTCGTCGCTGGGCATCGTGCTGGTCGACTCGCGCAGCGGCATGGAGACGCAGACGATGATCACGCTGGGCATCACCGACTACACCACCTCCCCCGAGGTGATCCTGCACGAGATGGTGCACCAGTGGTACGGCAACGAGATCACGCCGACCGACTGGCGTGACGTGTGGATGAGCGAGGGCATGGCGCTCTATCTCCAGGGGCTCTACCAGGCAGAGCAGTCGGGGCAGCCGGTCGGCTCGCTGATGGACTACTGGGCCTCGATCGAGCCGCAGATGCGGCGCGAGTCCGGCCCGCCGGCCGACTACGACCCCGCGACCTTCGGCGAGAGCAACATCTACTACGGCCCCGCCCTGATGTGGCACGAGCTGCGCAAGAAGCTCGGCGACGAGAAGTTCTGGGCGATCGTCCGGGCCTGGCCCAAGGTCCGCGAGAACGGCAACGCCGACCGCGCACAGTTCGTCGACTGGCTCAACGAGCAGACCGGTCAGGACCTGACCGGCTTCTACGACGCGTGGCTGCTGGGGAAGGCCTCCCCGCCCCGGGCCTGACGCTGACAGCGAACACGCTTGCCCCGCGGCGGCTCCGCAGGGTCGGGTGAGGCCATGAAGCTCCTGGTTCTCGGTGGCACGGTCTTCCTCTCGCGCGCGGTGGCCGAGGAGGCCGTACGCCGCGGGCACGACGTCACGTGCGCCTGCCGCGGCGAGTCCGGCACCGTGCCCGACGGCGCGGGGCACGTCGCGACCGACCGGTCCGCGGGCCTGCCCGACGAGCTCGGCGACGAGTACGACGCGGTGGTCGACGTCGCCCGGCACCCCTCGTGGGTGCGGACCGCGGTGGCGCGGATCCCCAGCGCCCACTGGGTGTTCGTGTCGACGATCAACGTCTACGCCGACGACTCCACCCCCGCCGGCGGCCCGAGCACGCTCCCGCTGCGGGACCCGGCCCACGACGACGTGGACCTGAAGGAGGACCCGGAGGCCTACGGCCCGATGAAGGTGGCCTGCGAGCAGGTCGTCACCGAGGGCACCGCCTCCACCACCGTCATCCGGCCCGGCCTCATCGTCGGCCCCGGCGATCCCTCGGGTCGCTTCACCTACTGGCCGGCCCGGCTCGCGGACACCGCCGACCACCCCGAGGTGCTGGTCCCCGGCTCGGCCGACGACTCGGTCCAGGTCATCGACGTCCGCGACCTCGCCGCCTGGATCGTGGACTGCGCCGAGGCCCGGCGCACGGGCACCTTCGACGGGACCGGCCGGGCCACGACCCGCGCGGCCTTCACCGACGCGGTCGCGGCGGCCGCCCGCGAGCTCGGGCTGCTCGACCCGACCGCCACCACGTTCACCGCCGTGGACCAGGAGTTCCTCCTCGAGCAGGAGGTGGAGCCGTGGACGGGCCCGGGCTCGGTCCCGGTGTGGCTGCCGCTGCCCGAGTACGCCGGGCTGATGGCCCACGACGTGGCCACGTCGTACGCCGCCGGGCTGGTCACGCGCCCGCTCTCGGAGACCGCGACCGACACCCTGCTCTGGCTCCGCGAGAACCCGGACGCGCCGGTGACCGGCTGGTCGCGCGAGGCGGAGGAGAAGGTGCTCCGGGCCTGGCACGAGCGGAGCTGACGCGACGTCCTACGAAACGGCCGCCGCAGCGACGGCAACCTCTGACGACAGCGGCACCCGAGCGGACGCACTAGCCTTCGCGGAGTGACGAGTCCGCCCCGCCCCGCGCGCCTTTCCGCCGCCGACCTCATCGACCTGGTCCTCGACGAGGGCTCGTGGACGTCCTGGGACGTGCCGCCGGTGCGCGAGGCCGTCTCGGAGGAGTACGCCGCGGCCCTCGCGGCCGCGGCGGAGAAGAGCGGCGTCGACGAGTCGGTGCTCAGCGGCGAGGGCCTCATGCACGGGCGCCGGGTCGCGGTGGTCGTCGGCGAGTTCGCCTTCCTGGCAGGCTCGATCGGCCGAGCGGCCGCCGACCGGCTGGTCATCGCCATCGAGCGCGCGACGGCCGAGGGCCTGCCCCTGCTCGCCGCCCCGGTCAGCGGTGGCACCCGGATGCAGGAGGGCACCCCCGCCTTCGTCCAGATGGTCCGGATCACACAGTCCGTGGCCGCCCACAAGGCCGCGGGCCTCCCCTACCTGGTCTACCTGCGCAACCCCACGACCGGCGGCGTGATGGCGTCATGGGGCTCGCTCGGCCACGTGACGGTCGCCGAGCCCGGCGCACTGGTCGGGTTCCTCGGCCCGCGGGTCTTCGAGGCGCTCTACGGCAAGAAGTTCCCCGAGGGCGTGCAGACCTCGGAGAACCTCTACGCCCGCGGCATCATCGACGCGGTGGTCGCCCCCGACCAGATCGCGGGGATCCTCGACCGGGCGCTGGCGATCCTGCTCGCCCCCCGGCACGGCATCGGGCCGGTGGACTCCCCGGTCGACGACGAGATCCCGGACGTCGACACCTGGGACGCGGTCACCCGGTCGCGCCGGCCGGACCGGCCCGGCGTACGCCGGCTGCTGAAGTACGCCGCCACCGACGTCGTCCCCCTCAACGGCACCGGCCAGGGCGAGCACGACCCCGGCCTGCTGATCGCGCTGGTCCGCTTCGGCGAGGCGCCGTGCGTGTTCCTCGGCCAGGACCGGCGCGGCCAGACCGCCGACCACCCGCTTGGGCCTGAGGCGCTGCGCGAGGCCCGGCGCGGGATGCGGCTCGCCTCCGAGCTGGGCCTGCCGCTCGTGACGGTCATCGACACCCAGGGCGCGGCGCTCTCGCCGGACGCCGAGAACGGCGGCCTCGCCGGCGAGATCGCCCGGTGCCTCTCGGACCTGGTCACCCTCGACGCGCCCACGCTGTGCCTGATGCTCGGCGAGGGCAACGGCGGCGGGGCCCTCGCCCTGCTGCCCGCCGACCGGGTCGTCGCCGCCCAGCACGCCTGGCTCTCGCCGCTGCCACCCGAGGGCGCGAGCGCGATCGTGCACCGCGACCTCGACCACGCCCCGGAGATGGCCCGGGCCCAGCAGGTGCGGGCGATCGACCTGCACGCGCGCGGCATCGTCGACCGGATCGTGGCCGAGAAGCCGGACGCCGCCGACGAGCCGGAGGCGTTCTGCCAGCGGGTCGGCGCGGTGCTCGAGCACGAGCTGGCCGCCCTGCTGGAGGCCGGCCCGGGGACCCCGGCGGCCCGGGCCCGGCGCTACGTCTGACCGCCCGCCCCCACGCACGCGGGTTTGTCGTCGCTGAACCAGCCTCATGAGCTAATCGGAGTGGCAACAACACCGCGACAGGTCGACCCCGAGCGACGGGTAGAACACGTTACAGTTCCCTCATGAGCAAGACGTACGTCGTGACCGGCGCCGCCTCCGGTATCGGGGCCGCCACCACCGCCCTGCTGCGGGACCAGGGCCACCGGGTGATCACCGTCGACCAGCGGGACGCCGACGTGGTCGCCGACCTCTCGCACACGGCGGGACGCGACGCGGCCGTCGCCGGCGTCCAGGCGCTGACCGACGTCGTGCACGGCATCGTGCCGTGCGCGGGCATCGCCGGCCTCACCGGCGTCGACTCCGGGCTGGTCGTCTCGGTCAACTACTTCGGCGCCGTGTCCCTGGTGCGCGGGCTGCGCCCCCAGCTGGTCGCGGCCGGCGACGCCGCGGTCGTGTTCCTCTCCTCGAACTCGATCACCGCCCAGCCCGGCTGGAGCTCCGACGTGACGTCGGCCTGCCTGCGCGACGACGAGGAGGGCGCGCGCGCCGCGGCCGCCCAGGTCGAGGCCGTCAACGTCTACCCGGCCAGCAAGGCGGCGCTCGCCTACTGGACCCGGCGCGAGGGCGTGAAGGAGGACTGGGCCGGGTCGGGGATCCGGCTCAACGCCGTGGCGCCCGGCCTGATCGCCACCCCGATGACCGAGCAGCTTCGCCGGGACCCGCTGCTGGGGGTCTTCGCCGACGTCTACCCGAGCGCGCTGGGCCGGCCGGGGCGGCCCGAGGAGGTCGCCGCCACGATCGCCTTCCTGCTGTCCGACGCGGCCAGCCTGGTCGTGGGTGCGGTGCTCTTCGTCGACGGCGGCACCGATGCGCTGCTCAATCCGCTCAAGCCCGAGGGGATGAACGTCAACCCGATCGCGCTCGGCGTCCTCGACAAGGTCGTCGGCGTGGCCACCAAGATCTCCGCGATGCGCCGGAAGCGGTCCTGAGCCTCACCTTGCCCACCCGACCTTTGCCCACCCGACGAGCCGCGGGAGGGCGCTAGCCTCGGTCCATGACCGAGGTCGACCGTCGCCGGCTCGCCGGCCTGCTGGCCCGCGAGCGGGCGTCGTACGCCGCACTGCACCCGACGTCCGCGCGGCACTACGCCGAGGCGCGCCACCTGTTCGGCCGCGTGCCGATGACGTGGATGAACAAGAACGCCGCCGGGTTCCCGTTGTACGTCGATCGCGCCCGCGACGCCCGTGTCTGGGACGTGGACGGCCACGAGTACCTCGACCTCGCCCTGGGCGACACCGGCGCCATGGCCGGCCACTCGCCGCAACCCGTCGTCGACGCCGTCACCCGGCAGATCGCCGAGCGCGGTGGGCTCACCACCATGCTGCCGACCGCCGACGCGGCCTGGGTCGGCGAGGAGCTGACCCGGCGCTTCGGACTGCCCCTGTGGAGCTTCTCGCTGACCGCCACCGACGCCAACCGGTGGGCGATCCGGTTGGTGCGCGCACTCACCGGCCGCCCGAAGATCCTGGTGAACAGCTACTGCTACCACGGCAGCGTCGATGAGTCCCTGATCGTCGTCGGCCCCGACGGCGAGGGCGTCTCGCGGCCCGGCAACGTCGGCGAACCGGTCGACGTGACCCTCACCAGCCGGGTGGCCGAGTTCAACGACCTCGCCGGCCTCGAGCGGCAGCTGGCCCACGGCGACGTGGCGGCGGTGCTGATGGAGCCGGCGCTCACCAACATCGGCATCGTGCTGCCCGAGCCGGGCTACCTCGAGGGCGTCCGCCAGCTGACCCGGCAGTACGGCACGCTGCTGATCAACGACGAGACGCACACCTTCTCGGCCGGGCCCGGTGGCGCGACCGCGGCCTGGGGCCTGGAGCCCGACGTCCTCGTCGTCGGCAAGGCGATCGGCGGCGGCATCCCCTGCGGTGCCTACGGCCTCTCCGCGGAGCTGGCCGCGCGCGCCGAGGCCCGCACCGACCTCGACCTCGTCGACATGGGCGGCGTCGGCGGCACCCTGGCCGGCAACCCGGTCTCGGTCGCCGCGATGCGCGCGACCCTGGAGCACGTGCTCACCGACGACGCCTTCGCGCACATGATCGAGACCGCGGGCGTCTTCGCCGACGGCGTGCGCGACGCGATCGAGAAGCACGGGCTGCCCTGGTCGGTGAGCCGGCTCGGCGCCCGCGCGGAGTACCGCTTCGCCTCCCCCGCCCCGCGGACCGGCACCGCGTCGGCGCTCGCGGCCGACGCGGACCTCGAGGACTACCTGCACGTCTACCTGGCCAACCGCGGCATCCTGCTCACGCCGTTCCACAACATGGCGCTGATGTCCCCGGTCACCACTGCAGCCGACGTCGCCCGGCACCACCAGGTGTTCGGCGCCGCACTCGACGAGCTCGTCGCCTGACCGGGGTGTCCGCCGAGGCGGCGTGAAGTTCCCGGCCACATGCGCCGAGGCGGCGTGAAGTTCCCGGTTGCTGGGAACTTCACGCCGCCTCGGCACGGTTCTGGCGGCACTTCACGCCGCCTCGGCTCAGAACAGGAGGGCCGAGGCCGGGTCCTCGAGGATGCCGGCGACGTCGGCGAGGAACTGCGAGCCCTTCTGGCCGTCGATGTGGCGGTGGTCGAAGGAGAGCGCCAGCGTCGTGACGTGGCGCGCCACGATGTCGTCACCGACCACCCACGGCTGCTTCTTGATCGCGCCGAAGCACAGGATCGCCGACTCGCCCGGGTTGATGATGGGCGTGCCCGCGTCGACGCCGAAGACACCGACGTTGGTGATCGTGAACGTCCCGCCGCTCATCTCGGCCGGCTGCGTCTTCCCCTCGCGAGCTGTCGCGGTGAGCCGGCCGAAGGCACCGGCGAGCTCGACCAGCGAGAGGTCCTGGGCGTCCTTGACGTTGGGTACGACGAGCCCGCGCGGGGTCGCCGCGGCGATGCCGAGGTTGACGTAGTGCTTGAAGACGACCTCCTGGGCGGCCTCGTCCCAGAACGAGTTGACCTCCGGGGTCCGCCGCATCGCCAGCATCACGGCGCGCGCGAGGACGAGCAGCGGCGACACCTTGACGTCGCGGAACTCCCGGTGCGCCTTGAGGCGGTCGACGAACTCCATCGTCCGGGTGACGTCGATCGTGACCCACTCGGTGACGTGGGGCGCGCTGAACGCGGACGACACCATGGCGCCGGCCATCATCTTGCGGACACCCTTGATCGGCTCGCGGGTCTCGCGCTCACCCGGCACCGAGGCGCGGGTCGGAACGGCGGCCGAAGCAGCCGCAGGGGCAGAACGCGACCCGGTCGCGGCCCCCTCGACGTCCGCCCGGGTGACCGTGCCGTTCGGGCCGGACGGGGCGATCGCCCCGATGTCGATGCCGAGGTCCTTGGCCAGCTTGCGCACGGGGGGCTTGGCCAGTGCCCGGGCGGTCGACGGCGAGGTGGCCCGGTCCGGCACCAGGGCCGTCGCGCGGGCCTCGGTGGTTACGGCCGAGGTGGCCGGGACCGCGGGCTCGTCGGTGCCCTCGACGTCAGGAGACGGACCGGGCTCGAACGCGCCCTGGACCTGCATCTGGGTGGCCGCGGCTGAAGCGGTCGCGGGCGCACCCTTGCGCGCCCGGCGGACGGTTGCGCCCTCGGCCTTGTTGCGGCCGACCAGGCTCTCGCCCTCGCCGCCGCCCGAGGCGCGCGGGTTGGAGAGGTCGATCTCCATCTCGGCCGGCGCGGCCGGCGCCGGCGCCGGGGCCTCGTTGGGGTCCCCGACCGAGATGATCGGCGTCCCCACGGCGACGGTCTCGCCCTCGGGCACCATCAGGGCCAGCACCGTGCCGGCGTACGGCGACGGCAGCTCGACCAAGGACTTGGCGGTCTCGATCTCGACGATGATGTCGTTGATCTCGATGACGTCGCCGACCTTGACCTTCCAGGCCACGATCTCGGCCTCGGTGAGGCCCTCGCCGACGTCGGGCAGCTTGAACTCAGACATGCGAACTCCTCAGAAGCTCAGCGAGCGGTCGACGGCATCCAGCACCCGGTCGAGGTCGGGGAGGTAGTCCTCCTCGATCCGCGAGGGCGGGTACGGCGTGTCGAAGCCGCCGACGCGGAGCACCGGGGCCTCCAGCGAGTAGAAGCACTGCTCGGTGATCCGGGCAGACACCTCCGCACCCATGCCGAGGTTGACGTGCGCCTCGTGGGTGACGACGGCGCGGCCGGTGCGGCGTACGGACTCCAGGACCGGGCCCATGTCGAGCGGCGAGAGCGTGCGCAGGTCGATGACCTCGAGCGACTTGCCCTCACTGGCGGCTGCCTCGGCGGCCTTCATGGCGGTCTTCACCATCGGGCCGTAGGCGAGGACGGTGACGTCGGTGCCGCGACGTACGACCCGCGAGGTGAACAGCGGGTCGGGGGTCGCCGACTCGTCGAGCTCGGCCTTGTCGGCGTGGTACTGCCGCTTGGGCTCGAGAAAGATGACCGGGTCGTCGCACGCGATGGCCTGCTGCATCATCCAGTAGCCGTCGACGGGGTTGGAGCACGCGACGACCTTGAGGCCGGGCGTGTGCGCGAACTGCGCCTCGGGCGACTCGCTGTGGTGCTCGACCGCGCCGATGCCGCCGCCGAACGGGATCCGGATGACCATCGGCATCCTGGACTTGCCCTGACTGCGGAAGTGCATCTTGGCGACCTGGCAGACGATCTGGTCGTAGGCCGGGTAGACGAAGCCGTCGAACTGGATCTCGACGACGGGGCGGTAGCCGCGCAGCGCCATGCCGACCGCGGTGCCGACAATGCCGGACTCCGCGAGCGGTGAGTCGATGACCCGGTCCTCGCCGAAGTCCTTCTGCAGGCCGTCGGTGATCCGGAAGACGCCGCCGAGCTTGCCGACGTCCTCACCCATGATCAGGACCTTGGGGTCGTCCTCCATCGCCTTGCGCAGGCCCATGTTGAGACCCTTGGCGAGCGTGATCTTCTGCGTGGCGGCCATCAGTGCCCCCCTCCCGTGGCGGAGCCCTCGAAGGACTCGAGGTACGCCGCGAAGCCGTCGCGCTGGGCGGCGAGCTCCTCGGTCATCTCGGCGTAGACGTTGTCGAAGATGCTCAGCGGCTTGGGGTCCGGGAGCGCCTTGCAGCCCTCACGCAGGCGCACGCCGAGCTCGTGAGCCTCGTCCTTGACGGTGTCGAAGAAGGCCTCGTCGGCCAGGCCGTTGCGCTTGAGGTAAACCTCCACGCGGGCGATCGGGTCCTTGAGCTTCCAGTGCTCGACGTCGTCGGAGAGCCGGTAGCGGGTCGGGTCGTCGGTCGTCGTGTGGGCACCCATCCGGTAGGTGTACGCCTCCACGAGCGTCGGGCCCTGGCCGTCGCGGGCACGCTGGAGCGCGGCCTGGGTGACGGCGTACGTCGCGAGCACGTCGTTGCCGTCGACGCGGACGCCGGGGAAGCCGAACCCGAGCGCGCGCTGGTAGAGCGGGATCCGGGTCTGGCGCTCGATCGGCTCCGAGATGGCCCACTGGTTGTTCTGGCAGAAGAACACGACCGGGGCGTTGTAGGACGCGGCGAAGATGAACGCCTCGTTGACGTCGCCCTGCGAGGAGGCACCGTCACCGAAGTGCGCGATGACCGCGGCGTCGCGCTCGGGGTCACCGGTGCCGACGTCGCCGTCGCGCTGGATCCCCATGGCGTAGCCGGTGGCGTGCAGGGTCTGCGCGCCGATCACGATCGTGTAGAGACCGAAGTGGTTCTCCTCCGGGTCCCAGGCGCCCTGGTCGACGCCGCGGAAGAGGCCGAGGAGGTCGAGCGGGTCGACGCCCTTGCACCAGGCGACGCCGTGCTCGCGGTAGGTCGGGAAGACGTGGTCCTGCGGGCGCAGGGCGCGGCCGGCGCCGATCTGCGCGGCCTCCTGGCCGAGGAGCTGGGCCCAGATGCCGAGCTCGCCGTGGCGCTGCAGCGCGGTGGCCTCGGTGTCGATCCGCCGGGTCAGGACCATGTCGCGGTAGAAGCCGCGGATCTCCTCGGCGGAGAAGTCGAGGTCGAAGTCCGGGTGATGGACCCGTTCGCCTTCCGGCGTGAGGAGCTGGATGAGCTCGGGGCCTCCGTCTTGCTGGGACGGTCCGAAGACCTCCGCCAGATCGGGGCCGAAGCCTGACTGCTGGGTCACGTGCACTCCTTCGAGGTCACCGGCGTCACGGGGTCTCCGCATGCCGGGTGTGGGAGTCGGGCCAGGCGGGCGAATGGGTGTTCCGCCGCCGGATCCGGTCCTTCTGCTGGGCGCCACGGCGGGGCGCCCAGCCTCGCTCGCGAGGCTGTGACGGGCACCACATCGTGCAGCGCACAACCTACCGGGGGCCGGGGTCGCGTCGCCAATCCTGCGCGAGCGCTCCGGCGCGTGCCTGCCTGCGTCAGCCTTTGCCCCGCCCTTGCTCAGGCTTCGCCGGGGCTGCACCTTGGGCCCGCCCCTAGGGTCTGGTCATGAGTGACTCCCGCACCGTCTCGGCCAGTACGACGGTCGCCGCGTCCGCCGACGTGATCTTCACGATCCTCGCCGACCCCCGCCAGCACGCCCGGATCGACGGCTCCGGCTCGGTCCGCGAGCTCGTCCAGGGACCCGAGCGACTGTCCCGTGGCGCCGACTTCGGCATGGACATGAAGATGTTCGGCCTGCCCTACAAGATCCAGAACCGGGTCGTGGAGTTCGAGGAGGGTCGCCTGATCGCGTGGCGCCACTTCGGTGGCCACCGGTGGCGCTACGAGCTCGAGCCCGTGGACGGCGGCACCCGCGTGACCGAGACGTTCGACTACTCGCGCTACAACGCGATCGGCGCAGCGATCATCCGTCTCGCCGGCTTCCCGGAGCGCAATCGCCGGGGCATCGAGCAGACGCTGGTCCGGCTGGCCGATGCGGCCCAGGAGGACGCCGCTCGCCGCTGAGCGTCACCCGAGCAACTCCGGCGTGTGTCCACTCGGTCGCGGCTCACTCGCGGCGTGGTCGGTGTCTGATCCAGCCGGGTGGTGGGTGTGCGCGGCGGGGTGGTGGGAGGAACTCGGGTCTCCGTCCTCGGGTTGATCCGGACTTCCCAGGGGGTGTGGTGGATGGTGCGGTGGTGGTGCCCGCACAGCAGGACGAGGTTGGCGAGCTTGGTGGTGCCGCCGTGGGCCCAGTGCACGATGTGGTGGGCGTGGCACATCACCGGCGGGCGGGTGCAGCCCGGGAACGCGCAGTGCTGGTCGCGGCAGACCAGGGCCCGCCACATGGGTTGGGTGACCAGGCGGTGGGTGCGGCCGACGTCGAGGACCTCCCCACGGCCACCGAGCGCGACCGGGATGATGTCGGCATCGCACGCGAGCCGCCGGATGGTCGCGGGGGTCAGGTCGAGGCCGTCCTCGGTCAGGGAGGCGGCGCTGCCGAGGGTGGCCCAGTCGATCTGGCCGCGCAGGACCTCGAGGCTGGTGGTGACGGTGACCCGGGGCCGGGCGCCGTGGGAGTCCGGCACCACCTCGGTGGCCAGGGCGTGTTGGGCGGTGGTGATCAGGGCGTCCCAGAGCCGGGCGCCGTGGTCGCGGGGGTCCACCGCCTCCTCAGGCAGGTCTCCGGGTCCGTCATGGCCGGTGGCGGGTGCGGTGAGCGGGAGCAGCGCGGCCTTGAGGACTGGCGGCGTCCTCGAGGGTGCCGCGGCCCTTGAGCCGGACCCCGCCGGCACCGTCCTCGGTGATCGCGAGGAACCGGCCCAGGTGCGCGGAGCGGTCCTGGCGGTCGAGGTCCTGCTCGGCGTCGCGTTCGGCCCGGTCCGGGTCGACCACGCTGGCCAGGTGGCGGGCGGTCTTGGCCAGCTCGGTCGCGGTGAGCAGCCCGGCCTGCTCGAGCAGGAACACCTCCGCCCGGGCCCGCAGGGCCGCGTCGTGGGGGAGCTGGTCGATCGCGTCCACGATCACCGCCGACCTGCTCCGGGGAGACCGTCCCCTCGCGCAACGCGGCATGCGTCGCCGGGCAGGTCGGTGACCAGGGGGCCGGCCTGGCGGACCGCCCGGGACCCCTCGGCCCGCTGCAGCCCGGCCAGGTGGGTGAACCAGTCCGCCGTCGAGCCCCAGGCGAGGTGGGTCTTGGCGATCTTCCGGGTCGTGATCTCGGCCAGCACGGATGCCTCGAGGGCGGCCAGGTGGGAGCGGAGGGTCTCGAGCTCCTCGATCGTGCCGACCAGCTCGGCCGGGGTCCGCGCCGCCCAGAGCACCTCGTCCAGGGACCCCAGCTGCGCGTCCGCGTCCGCAACCACCCCGGCCGGGGTGAGGGTCGCGAACGTGGGGAGCTCCATGACCCGACTCAACCAGAGGCCACCGACATTCCCGCCCCACTGACCTGCCGATATCTCACAGAATGAGACATATTCGAAAGTTTGTTCCCCTCGGAATCGGTTTGACACAACGCCAGCGGTCAACCGTGGGCTGGTGGCGCGAAGGGTGGCACGGGGCGCTGACCTGACGGATCGCTTGGACCGGTGTCGCCGGTGGGACACTCGCTGCGCGACCACAGCGGTTCTTCTCATCGGCGGCGACGGGACGAAGGAGTTCGTCCGCGACAGCCACGTCCACGGCGTTCGCGACGGGCGTCTCCTGCTCGCGAGAGGCAGGCCCGGTGCGGGCCTGGACGCGAGCGTGATCCGGGGAGGTCGAGCTGGCGGAGCTCTCGTACGCGGAGACCGTCACGCAGGAGACCGACGACCCCGGACAGGAGGGGCGCCGCGGGTGGCGGATGATGTGGGACTCCGACAGCGAGTGACAGGTTTCAGCCGCAGCTAGTACATGTGGTGCCGGCTGCTGGACAGCGAAGCCGGCCACGGCGCTCCAGGTGAGCACCAGGGCGAGGAGTACGACGAACACGGCCACGCCGCCGGTCGCCAGGCCCACCCCGAACCAGCTTTACCGGGGGGAGAACCAGGCAGCCGCGCCTGTCATGACCGCCACCACCATCAGACCCAGGAGACCCACAAGCCCGCGCCGGCAAGAGCGGTGGCCACGCCGTCGACGCCCCCGACAGCCGTTGCGAACCCGGCGAGCCGCGTCCCACGGGATCCCCCGGCGCCACTCCCGCTCCCGCATCGGCTGTCGCGGCCTTGACCGCATCCTCTGCGTCAGAGGAATGCGGATGCGAGGGTCCGTTCCCATCTACTCGGGCGCTCCACGCCGCCCGGGCGTCAGAAGGCACTTCACGCCGACTCGGCACCATCCACGGGGAACTTGACGCCGACTCGGCACCATCCACGGGGAACTTGACGCCGACTCGGCACCATCCACCGGGAACTTCACGCCGACTCGGCACCCTCCACCGGGAACTTCACGCCGCCTCGGCCGGGGAGCAGGGTCAGTGGGGGTGGCCGAGGTCCTCGTGGGCGCGGTGGCTGGCCGGCTCCACCTGGAAGGTCGCGTGCCGGACGTCGAAGTGCTCGGCCGTGCACTCGCACAGGCGGTCCAGCACGGCACCCACGCCGTGCTCGGCCAGCGCCTCGTCGGTGACGGTCACGTGGGCGGACAGGCTGGGCATGCCGCTGGTGATCGTCCAGGCGTGGAGGTCGTGCACGTCGACGACGCCGGGCAGCTCGGCGAGATGGCGGCGTACGTCGTCGAGGTCGAGCCCCGCGGGTGCGATCTCGAGCAGCACCGCGGCCGAGTCGCGCAGCAGCACCAGCGAGCGCGGCAGGATCATCACGGCGATCAGCAGCGAGGCGATCGGGTCGGCCTGCTGGAAGTCGGTGAACCAGATGACCGCGCCCGCGGCCAGGGCGAGCACCGAGCCGAGCAGGTCGGCGAGCACCTCGGTGGCGGCGCCCCGGAGGTTGAGCGAGCCGGTCTCGGAGCCCCTCAGGACCAGCAGGGACACGCCGTTCGCGACCAGGCCGACCGCCGCGAACACCATGAGCGGCCCCGCGCGCACGGGCTCCGGCTCACCCAGTCGCGCGATGCCGGCGTAGGCGAGGTAGCCGCACACCACCAGCAGCACCAGCGCGTTGGCCATCGCGGCCAGGATCTCGGCGCGGTGGTAGCCGAACGTCGAGCGCGGACCGCCCTTGATCGTGGCGACGTACGACGCCCCGAGCGCCAGCACGATCGCGGCCGCATCGGTGGCCATGTGGCCGGCGTCGGCGAGCAACGCGAGCGACCCGGCGACCCAGGCCCCGACCAGCTCGACCACCAGGACGGCAACGGTGATCGCGAGCACCAGCCGCAGCCGCGCCCGGTCCTCCGCGCGCCCGGCGGCGTGGTCGTGCCCGTGCCCCGTGCCCATCGAAACCCCCGATCCCAAGCCTGGTCGTGTCACGTCATTGTGTCGGCTCGGCGTTTCTCCTGACAGCACCCGCCGCCCGGGTGATGCTGTCGCCCCACTGATCACACCGGCAACACGGTACGAGCACAGGGCAGGGCAGCATGGCGCGGACGGAACGGGCAGGCTCGGGGACTCGTTCGCGGGCGAGGACGATCGGGCGCAGGGCCGCGGCGCTCGGGGCCCTCGCGGCCGTGCTGGTCGGCCTCCTCACCGGACCGGTCCAGGCGGACCCCGCCCCGCAGCTGCGGGTCGCGGCCCGGCAGCAGGTCCAGCCCCTCTTCCACCGCCGCGCCCTGCCGGACCCGTCGGTGGTGCCGTACGCCGGCGGCTTCGTCGCGCTCGCCACCGGGAGCCGGGTGCCCCGCGCCACCGCCCGTCACCCCTCGGGGCCGTGGCGCGTGCACCCGCGCGCGCTCGTGAAGCTGCCCCGCTGGGCACGCTCGCCCGACATCTGGGCCTCCGACATGGTGCGGGTCCGGCAGCACTGGCTGATCTACTTCTCCGCGCCGGTGCGCGGGCTGGGGGCGGGCGGTCGCTGCATCGGCGTGGCCCGCTCGGCCCGGCCGCTGGGCGCCTTCCGCAGCGTCGGACGCCGACCGCTGATCTGCCCGCGACGCGCCCGGGCCCCCCGGGCCTACGACGGGCTGCGGAACCGCGGCCGCCGGATGCCGCGGACCGGGGTGATCGACCCGTCCGGGTTCCGCGGGCACGGCGGCCGCCGCTACCTGCTCTACAAGACGCAGGGCTTCCCCTCGAGCATCCGGCTGGTCCGGCTCACCTCCGGCGGGGCGAAGGTCCCGCGCCACGCCCGCAGCCGGCAGCTGGTCCGGGCGCGGGGCACGGTGGAGAACCCGGTCCTCGTCCGCCGGCACCGCCACTTCGTGCTGTTCACCTCCGAGGGGTTCTACGGCCGGTGCGACTACCGCACGACCTGGCGCCGCTCGCGCAGCCTGACGCACTGGAAGCATGCGCGCGCGCACGTGCTGCTCAGGCGCTCCGGCCTCGGCGTGTGCGGTCCCGGTGGCGCCGACGTCGTCACCAGGAAGCACGGCCGCTCGCTGGTGTTCTTCCACGGCTGGACCTGCCACAGCGGGCGCCGGGCCTGTCCGCGCCAGTTTCACATCGGGCACAGCCACATCGGGCACAGCCACATGGGGCGCGGCCGGACGGCCCAGCGCTCGCTCTACGCCGCGCACCTGCGGTGGGCCCACGGCGCGCCGCGGGTACGGCGGTTCCTGCGGGCCCGCTGACCCGCCCCCGGACTCACCAGGGCTGGATCGGCACGCCGCCCAGCGCCTCACGGCCGTGCGGCGTCTCCCACCCGGCCGGGTCCGGGCCCCGCGGGATGATCTGCGACGGGTTGATGTCGCTCTGCACGACGTAGTAGTGCGCCGTGATCTGCTCGAAGTCGACGGTCTCGCCGAAGCCGGGCGTCTGGAAGAGGTCGCGCGCGTAGCCCCACAGCGCCGGCATCTCGCTCAGCTTCTGCCGGTTGCACTTGAAGTGGCCGTGGTAGACCGCGTCGAAGCGCACCAGCGTGGTGAAGAGGCGTACGTCGGCCTCGGTGATCCGCTCGCCCATCAGGTAGCGCTGGTCGCGCAGGCGCTCCTCGAGCCAGTCGAGGGCGGTCCAGAGCCGGTCGTACGCCTCGTCGTACGCCTCCTGCGAGCCGGCGAAACCGCAGCGGTAGACCCCGTTGTTCACCTCGGTGAACACCCGCTGCATGACCTCCTCCATCTCCTCGCGGAGCTCCTCGGGCCACAGGTCCGGGGCGCCGGGGCGGTGGTGCTCGCGCCACTCGACGGCGAGGTCGTGGGTGAGCCACGCGAAGTCGTTGGTGACGACCTTGCCGCTCGCGACCTCGACGAGTGCCGGGACGGTGATCCCGCGCGGGTAGTCCGGGAACCGGGCGAAGTAGGCCTCCTGCAGGCGCTCGATCCCGAGCACGGGGTCCCGGCCGCCGGGGTCGCGGTCGAAGGTCCAGCTGCGCTGGTCGTGCGTGGGGCCGGGCAGGCCGACCGAGATCACGTCGTCGAGACCGAGCAGGCGGTGCACGATCAGCGAGCGGTTGGCCCAGGGACAGGCGGGGGCCGCGACCAGCCGGTAGCGACCCGGCTCGACCGGCCACTGCTCGCCCTCGGCGGGGCCGTGCTCGGGGAGACGGGCGCCGCGGGTGACCCGGTCCGGAATGTAGTTCATGTCCCGGTCGAAGCCCCCGTCCTGGGAGACGTACGCCGGGGTGCGGTCATCGATCGCCGAGTCGGTCATGCCCCCCACTGTAGGTGAAACAGAAACTATCCCCCGTCCCGGCAGGAGATTTTACAAAGAAACCTTTGCAAACATCTCTTTGCAGTCCTACCGTCAGGACATGGAGCTCACCTCGATCACCCCGACCGTGAACGCCCTCAAGGCGCTCAGCCACCCGGTCCGGCTGCGGATGCTGAGCCTGCTCCGGGCCGAGGGGCCCGCCACGGCCACCACCCTGGCGACCCGGCTGGGGCTCAACACCGGGTCGACGTCGTACCACCTGCGCCAGCTGGCCCAGCACGGCTTCGTCGTCGAGGACGCCGAGCGCGGCAACGCCCGCGACCGCTGGTGGCGCGCGGCCCACCAGGCCACGACCACGGCCCCGGAGCGGCCCGACGACCGGGCGACCAAGGAGGCGATGGACGCCTACCTGCAGTCCGTGGCGGTCGTGATGACCGAGCAGCTGCAGCGCGCGATCGAGGAGCGGTCCCAGCTCCCCGACGCGTGGCGCGCCGCCTCGACGTACAGCGACTGGGGCATCCACCTCACGCCGAAGCGGGCCCGCGCACTCGTCCAGGCCCTCGCCGCGACGGTCGGCGAGATCGACGAGGAGGACGAGGGCGAGGACGCCGCCGACTTCATCGTCCAGATCAACGCCTACCCGCGCCCCGGCACCGTCGCCGACGCGCCCGCCAGCGACGCCGGAGGAGACCCGTCATGAGCACCAGGAAGCCCCTCTACGGCTGGCTGACCGCCGAGGCGATCTCACTGACGGGCACCCGCATCTCGATGATCGCGCTGCCGTGGTTCGTGCTGACCACCACCGGCAGCGAGACGAAGACCGGCCTGGTGGCCCTCGCCGAGCTCACCCCGCTGGTGCTGCTCAAGGTGCTGGGCGGGCCGATCATCGACCGGGTCGGGCCGCGCCGGATCAGCATCGGCTGCGACCTCGCCAGCGTGCTCGTGGTGGGCGCGATCCCGTTGCTGCACGCCTTCGGCTGGCTGTCGTTCCCGCTCTTCCTCGGCCTGGTCGCCCTCGCCGGCGCCCTGCGCGGGCCTGGCGACAGCGCCAAGCAGGCGCTGGTGCCGGTGCTCGTCGAGCGGGCGGGCGTCCCGATGGAACGGGCCACCGGGCTCAGCTCCACCGTCGAACGCACCGCCTCGATGCTGGGCTCGGCCTTCGCGGGCGGCCTGGTCGCGGTGATCGGGGCGGCCAACGCGCTCGTCGTCGACGCCGTCAGCTTCGGCCTGTCGGCCGCGGTCCTGGCCTGGTCGACCCGGTCCCTGGTGGCAAACCGTGCAGCCCCGGTCGTCGAGACGCCCGAGAAGCCTGAGAAGTCCGGGACGCCCCAGCCGCGTACGCCGTACCTCGCCCAGCTGCGCGAGGGCTGGGACTTCCTGCGTGGCGACCAGCTCCTGCTCGGGATCGCGCTCATGGTCGCGGTGACCAACCTGCTCGACCTGGCCTACGTCGGCCTGCTGGTCCCGGTCTGGGCCCGGGAGAGCGGCGGCGGCGCTGCGGCGATCGGCCTGCTGTTCGGCGTGTTCAGCGGCGCCTCGGCGATCGGTGCGGTGACGGCGGCGACCTGGGCCGCCCGCCTGCCCCGCTTCAAGGTCTACCTCTTCGCGTTCCTCATCTGCGGGTCGCCGCGGTTCTTCATCCTCGGTTTCGACACCCCGCTGTGGGCGGTCCTCGCGTTCGCGGCGGTCGCCGGCTTCGGTGCTGGTTTCATCAACCCGGTGCTCGGCGCGGTGATGTTCGAGCGGATCCCCCAGCACCTGGTGGGTCGGGTCACCTCGTTGTCGAGCGCCCTGTGCTTCGCCCTGATGCCGTTCGGCGGCCTGCTCGGCGGCCTCCTGGTCGGCCAGCTCGGCCTCGCGGCGGCGCTGTTCGTCTGCGGCGCGGCGTACTTCCTCGCGACGATGGCGCCCGCGGTCAACCCGCAGTGGCGCGAGATGGACCGGCGTCCCACCACAGCCGCACCCGAGCCCGTGACCCAGCCGGCGACCCAGCCCGTGACTGAGCCCCTGCCCGCCGCACCCGTGGGCTGAGGCAGCTCAGTCGACGCGGAAGGAGCCCGCCAGGCGGATCAGGCGGTCGTTGGCCTCGGTCTCGCCGATGGAGACCCGGGCGCCCTCGCCGGCGAAGGGGCGGACCACGATCCCCAGCTCGTCCGCGGCGGCGGCGAAGTCGCCGGTGCGCTCGCCCAGCTCGAACCACACGAAGTTGCCCTGGGCCTCGGGGATGCGCCAGCCGGCCTCGCGCACCCCGGCGACCACGCGGGCCCGCTCGGCGACCAGCGCCTCGACCCGCTCGAGCAGCTCCGCCTCGCGCTCCAGCGAGGCGATGGCGGCCGCCTGGGCCACGGTCGAGACGCCGAACGGCAGCGAGACCGCCCGCAGCGCACCGGCGAGCGGCGCCGGCCCGACGGCGTACCCGACCCGGAACCCGGCGAGGCCGTAGGCCTTGGAGAAGGTGCGGGTGACCACGACGTTGTCGTGGGCCTGGTACGTCGCGATCCCGTCGACCGCGTCGTCCATCCGCACGAACTCGACGTAGGCCTCGTCCACGACGACCAGCACGTGCCCGGGGACCTTCGCGAGGAACGCGTCGAGCTCGGCCTGGGTGACCGCGGGCCCGGTCGGGTTGTTGGGGGTGCAGACCAGCACGACCTTGGTGCGGTCGGTGATCGCGGCCGCCATCGCGTCGAGGTCGTGGCGCCCGTCGGGCAGCACCGGCACCCGGACCGCCCGGGCAGCGGCCGCGGTGATCGCGATCGGGTAGGCCTCGAAGGACCGCCAGGCGAAGACGACCTCGTCACCGGGGTCGCAGAACGCCTGCACCAGCTGGTAGATCAGCCCGACGGAGCCCGTCGCCACCGACAGGTGCTCGACCGGCACCCCGAACCGCTCGCCGAGGGCGGCGTACAGCGCGCTCGCGCCCATGTCGGGGTAGCGGTTCATCTGGGCCACGGCCGCCTGCGCCGCCTCGACCACACCGGGCAGCGGCGGGTAGGGGTTCTCGTTCGAGGAGAGCTTGTACGCCGTGAGCCCGGGACGCGGCGTGGGCGGCTTGCCCGCGACGTACGGGGGGATGTCAGCGATGTTCGACCGGGGCTGGGGAGTGCTGGGACGCGACTGCGGGCTGGACATGGCGGTCAGGCTAGCGCCCGCGCAGCGACATCCGGCGCCGGTGGCGCCACGGCCGGAAGGCCAGGGCCAGCACCATCCCGACCGCGACCCCGAGGACCGCGCCGGTGACGTTGTCGATGACGTCGGTGACGTCGCAGGCGCGGTCGATCCGCGCCAGCTCGAGCTGGGTCTTCTCGATGGCGGCGGAGTAGCCGGCCAGGGCGACGAGACCGAACGGCACCAGCCACCAGCCAGCGCGCCAGCGGGCGGCCACGAGCACCAGCAGCGCCCCCGACGGCACGAACAGCACGGTGTTGAGCAGCCGCTGCCCGCTCTCGAAGATCCAGAAGCCCTCGGGCGCCGGGCCGCCGATGTCCCACGAGCAGGTGGCCAGCCGGCCCTCGGCCGGCACGACGCCGGGCGAGCCGTCGGCCGGGATCAGGGTGACCAGGCCGATCACCACGATCGACCACAGCAGGCCGGCGAGCGCGAACGCGGAGACCGGGCCCAGCGAGGGACGCAGCGCCAGCGCGAGCAGCAGGAGGACGAGCCCGGACAGCGCAGCGCCGAGCAGCATCACACCCACACCACCGACCGGGAACACGACGCAGAGGCTACCGATGAACCCTCACGCCGAGAGCGCGGCGAGCAGGTGCGCCATCAGCGGATTCAGCAGCTCGCTCTCGGGGTCGGCCACGACCCGGTGGAAGCCGGAGAGCTCGAGCATCACGTAGCCGTGCAGCGCGCACCACAGCTGGCCGGCCACCGCGGCCGGGTCGTCGCGCCGCAGCCGGCCGGCGTCCATCGCCCGCTCGACGGCCCGCACCAGCTGGCCGAACGCCTCGAGGCCCACGTCCAGCTCGTCCTCGTGCAGCCGGTAGCCGCCGAGCGAAGCGGACCCGAACATCACGGCGTACAGGTGGGGGTCGGCCAGCGCGTTGGCGCGGTAGGCCGCCGCGATCCGGCCGAGGTCCTCGATCGGATCGCCGCTCGCGACCACCTCGGCGACCCGGGCGTACAGGCGGGCGAAGCCCTCCGCGACGACCTCGCGGACCAGCGCCGGCATCCCCCCGAAGTGCGTGTAGACGGCCATCGTGGACGTGCCGGCCTCACGGGCCAGCCGCCGGGTCGAGAGGGCAGCCGGCCCCTCCTCGCCGAGCAGCCGCGCCGCGGCCTCGAGGAGGCGCCGGCGTACGTCGTCCTCTGCCGCCGAAGTCATGGTTGCCACCCTCTCATAACAGCGTTATCGTCGATCGATAACACCGTTATTGGGAGGCGTCATGAGCAACCGCTACCTCGAGGGCAACTTCGCGCCGGTCCGCGACGAGCTGACCGCGACCGACCTGCCGGTGACCGGCACGTTGCCCGACCACCTCGACGGCCGCTACCTGCGGATCGGCCCGAACCCGGTCCGGGACCCCGGCGAGGACTACCACTGGTTCCTCGGCGACGGCATGGTGCACGGCGTCCGGATCGCCGACGGCCGCGCCGCCTGGTACCGCAACCGCTGGGTCCGCTCCGCCGCCGTGGCCGACGCGCTCGGCGAGCCGCGGCGCGGCGCTCCCGGCACCAACGACTTCGCCGCCAACACCAACGTGCTCGAGCACGCCGGCCGGACCCTCGCCCTCGTCGAGGCCGGGTCGCCGCCGTACGAGCTGACGCACGACCTCGACACCGTCGGCCCCTGCGACTTCGGCGGGACGCTCACCGGCGGCTACACCGCCCACCCGCACGAGGACCCCGCGACCGGCGAGCTGCACGCCGTGTCCTACAGCTGGACCCGCGGCAACCGGATCGACTACTCCGTGCTCGGCACCGACGGCAGGATCCGCCGCCAGGTGGAGGTCGAGGTGACCGGCAGCCCGATGATCCACGACTTCGCGCTCACCGAGCACTACGTCGTGCTGTTCGACCTGCCGGTGACGTTCGACATCGACATGGTGGCCGGCCGGATGCCGCGACCGATGCGGCTGCCCGCCCGGCTGCTGCTCAACCGGGTGATCGGGCGCAACCCGCTGCCCGAGCCGGTGATCGCCCAGGTCGCGCGGCGGGGCAGCAAGGGCGGCCCGTCGACGCTGCCCTACTCCTGGGACGCCGACTACCCGGCCCGGATCGGGCTCCTCCCCCGCGACGACGCTGGCGCGAGCACCGGGCCCGCCAGGGGCTCCGGCACCGGCATCCGGTGGTTCGAGATCGACCCCTGCTACGTCTTCCACTCCCTCAACGCCTTCGAGGTCGGGGAGCCGGGGTCGGGCGAGGTCGTCGTCGACGTGGTCCGCCACGACCGGATGTTCGCCACCGACTTCACCGGTCCGAACGAGGGGCCCTCCCGGCTGGTGCGCTTCACGCTCGACCTGTCCTCGGGCAAGGTCCGCGAGGAGGGGTTCGACGAGCGCTCGCAGGAGTTCCCGCGCCACGACGAGCGGCTCACCGGGCGCCGGCACCGCTACGGCTACGCCGTCGGCTTGGAAGGTGCGGTCCCCGGCGACTCGGTCCTCAAGCACGACCTGGCGGCCGGCACGACCCGGGCGCGACGCCTGGGCCCCGGCCGGGAGGCCAGCGAGTTCTGCTTCGTGCCCAACGCTCAGGGGTCGGGCGCGAGGGGTCGAGCGCCGAGGGGTCGGCCGAGGACGACGGCGTGCTGATGGGCTACGTCCACGACCGGTCCACCGGGCTCAGCGACCTGGTGCTGCTGGACGCGGGGACGCTCGAGGACGTGGCGGCCGTGCACCTTCCGGGCCGGGTCCCGGCGGGCTTCCACGGGAACTGGTCACCCACCGCGGGCTGAGGCTTGTTCGCCCGAGAGCGACTCCGGGCCCACAATGGAGGCGACGGACGGCGCCACCGCACGGGGCACCGGGAGCGGAGGACTGTGATGGGCGAGCCGTTCGCGACCCTGAGCCTGGAGCACTCCTCCACCGTGGACCGGGTGGCCGACGAGCTGCGGCGTGCGATCTTCGAGGGGGAGCTCGAGTCCGGCACCGCCCTGCGCGAGGTCGCGCTGGCCGACTCCCTGGGCGTCTCCCGGCCCACCGTCCGCGAAGCCTTCACCGTGCTGGTGGCCGAGTCGCTCGCCGTACGCGAACCACATCGCGGCGTCTCGGTCGCAACCCCCGACCCCGACTCGATCCGCGACGTCTGCCGGGCCCGGGCCGTGCTCGAGGGCGCGGGGGTGCGCTGCTGGGCCGAGGCCGACGAGAGCCTGCGCGACGAGGTGCGCGCCACCCTGGTCGCCTACACCGCCGCCGTGCAGTCCCAGGCCTCCTACCAGCAGCTCAACGAGCGCCACCTGGCCTTTCACGTCTCGCTGGTGGGCCTCACCGGATCACCGCGCCTGGTCCACATGGCCCACAACCTCGTCGTCGAGCTCAAGCTGGCCCTGGCCCAGGTGGACCGGATCCGCCGCAACGCCCACGGCCAGGCCGACTCCCACACCCACCTCGTGCGGCTCCTCGAGCGCGGCGACCACGAGGGCGCCTCGGACTACCTCGCCCAGCACCTCGCCGACGCCGAGGTCTCGATCCTCGACGCGCTCGGTCTCGCCTGACGATGCCGCCCGCCTGACAGGATGGGGCCATGCGCTTCCTCTCGTGGCTGGCCGTCAACGCCGTGGCCCTCACCGTCGCGACCTGGCTGGTCGACGGCATCCGGTTCACCGGACCGACCCACGGCCAGGAGGAGATCCAGCACAAGTTCCTGCCCCTGCTCGGGGTCGCCCTGATCCTCGGCGTCGTCAACTGGTTCGTGAAGCCGATCCTCACGATCCTGTCGATCCCGTTCATCATCGTGACCCTCGGGCTGTTCCTGCTGGTGATCAACGCGGGCGTGCTGCTGCTCACCGGGTGGATCGCCGAGCAGCTCGACCTGGGCTTCGTCGTCGACGGGTTCTGGCCCGCCGTCTGGGGCTCGATCGTGATCACCGTGGTCACCTGGCTCGTGGACGGGCTCATCGGCCCGGACCGGAACCGCTGATGGCGGCGCTCCCCGCCCCCCGGTCGGCCGGCCACTACCGGATCGCGCTGGTCTGTCTCGGCAACATCTGTCGCTCCCCCATGGCGGAGGCCGTGCTCTCGGCCGCCGTCGCCGAGGCCGGTCTGACCGACCGGGTGCACGTGACCAGCGCCGGCACCGGCGACTGGCACGTCGGCAAGCCGATGGACGCGCGCGCGGCCGCCACCCTCACCGCGGCGGGGTACGACGCCAGCCGGCACCGCGCGCAGCAGTTCGACGCCGGCTGGCTGGACGACCACGACCTGGTGCTCGCGATGGACGCCGCCAACCTGGCCGACATCGAGTCCGGCGCGGAGTCCGGCGTGGAGGGCGTGGGCGGCTCGGCCCCGCCCGCCCGGGTCCTGATGTTCCGCGACTTCGATCCGGTCGATCCCGGTGGCGAGGTGCCCGACCCGTACTACGGTGGTGCCGCCGGATTCGAGGAGGTGCTCGCCATGGTCGAGCGGACGTCAGCGGCGATCGTCGCGGAGCTCCAGCGGGACCACCGCGTGGGATCCAGGGCGTCATGACCAGGCAGCCGCTGGTCGCCAGGCGAGCCGAGGAGCTGCTCGGGTCCGCCGTGGTGGCCACGGCGCCCATCGCCGGGGGCGACATCTCGACCGCGACCCGGCTGCGGCTCAGCAACGGCACCACGGCCCTGATGAAGACCCATCCGCACGCGCCCCCCGACTTCTTCGAGTCCGAGGCGCACGGGCTGCGCTGGCTGGCCGAGGCCGGCGGCATCCAGCTCCCCGAGGTGCTGGCGGTCGACCACGAGTGCCTGATCCTGCGCTGGGTCGAGCCCGGCAGGAACACCGCCGACGGGGCCGCGGCGTTCGGCCGGGCCCTGGCCACGACCCACGCGGCCGGCGCCCCGGCGTACGGCCTGGACCGCGAGGGTTACATCGGCCGGCTCCCGCTGCCCAACCGGCCGGCCGACACCTGGGCGGAGTTCTTCGCCGTCCGCCGCGTCCTGCCCTACCTCAAGGTCGCCCGCGACCGGGGCGCGGTCACCGACACCGAGGCCGCGGCGGTCGAGGCCGTCGTGCCCCGCCTCGGCCAGCTGGTCCCGGAGGAGAGGCCGGCCCGCCTGCACGGAGACCTCTGGAACGGCAACGTGCTCTGGGGCCTCGACGGCCAGGTGTGGGTGATCGACCCGGCCGCCCACGGCGGGCACCGCGAGACCGACCTGGCCATGCTCATGCTGTTCGGGCTGCCGCACCTGCCGCGGGTCCTGGAGGCGTACGTCGACGTGTCGCCGCTGGCCGACGGCTGGCAGGACCGGACCGCGCTGCACCAGCTGTTCCCCCTGCTCGTGCACGCCTGCCTCTTCGGCGGGGGCTACGGCGCCCGGGCCGCCGCGGTCGCCCGTCAGTACACCTGACGCCCGACACCCCGTACGCCTGACTCTCAGTCGCGACTCAGGCTCGACTGGCAGAGTAGGACCGTGACCGCCACCGCCCCGGGGAGCCAGCCCCTGCCCCGCGTCCTGGTCGTCGACGACGACAAGGCCGTGCGCGAGTCGCTGCGCCGGTCGCTGGCGTTCAACGGCTACGACGTGAGCCTGGCCGCGGACGGCGCGGAGGCGCTGGTCGGGGTCGCCGGGTCCAGCCCCGACGTGGTGATCATGGACGTGATGATGCCGCGGCTGAACGGCATCGAGGCCACCCGGGCGCTGCGGTCCGCGGGCAACGACGTGCCGATCCTCGTGCTCACCGCTCGCGACGCGGTCGGGGACCGGGTCGAGGGGCTCGACGCCGGCGCCGACGACTACCTCACCAAGCCGTTCGCCCTGCAGGAGCTGCTCGCCCGGCTGCGCGCCCTGCTGCGCCGCGCCGTACCCCACGAGGACGCGCCGGACGAGACGCTCACCTTCGCCGACCTGTCGATGGACATCGCCACCCGAGAGGTGCGCCGCGGGGACCGGCTGATCGAGCTGACCCGCACCGAGTTCACCCTGCTCGAGATGTTCCTGCGGCGCCCCCGCCGGGTGCTCGAGCGCTCCTTCATCCTCGAGGAGGTGTGGGGTTACGACTTCCCGACGACCGCCAACTCGCTGGAGGTCTACGTCGGCTACCTGCGCCGCAAGACCGAGGCCGGCGACGAGCCCCGCCTGATCCACACCGTCCGCGGTGTCGGCTACGTGCTGAAGGAGTCATGACGACCCCGGCTCCCGAGCCGACCGACCAGCCTCCGGGCCAGGCCCCGACCGAGCTGGGCGGGGACACGCGCTGGCACTACCGGCGCTCGCTGGCGAGCCGGGTCACCCTGCTCACCACGATGGCGGTGGGCATCGCGGTCGCGTTCGTCGCCGCCGGCGCCTTCGTGACCGTGCGGATGCAGCTGCAGTCCACGCTCGACCAGTCGCTGCTGGACCGGGCCCACCAGGCCGCGCGCTCCCCCGCGCTCAAGCAGCTCACCACCGACTACGAGATCCCGTCCTGGGCCCTGGGCGCGGCCGACATCCGGGTCGCCTTCATCTACACCGACCAGACCGTCTACACCCCGGACACCGGCCCCACGCTGCACCTGGGCACCCCCGAGCTGGACGTCGCCAAGCGCGAGCGGGACTCGAGCATCCGGACCATCTCCGCGGGGGGCACCCCCTACCGCGTGGTCACGGTGCCGTCCTCCGAGAACGACCAGGCGCTGGTGCTCGCGCAGTCGCTCGACGCCCAGGAACAGGTGCTCGCCAAGCTCGGCGGCGTGATGCTGCTCTTCGGCCTGGCCGGCGTCATCGCCGCCGGGATGGCCGGCTGGGCGGTGGCCCGCAACGGCCTGCGCCCCGTCCGCCGGCTGACCGCGTCGGTGGAACGCATCGCCCGCACCGAGGACCTCACTCCCCTGCCGATCGAGGGTGACGACGAGATCGCCCGGCTGGCGAACGCGTTCAACCTGATGCTCACCGCACTCGCGGCCTCGCGGGACCGCCAACGCCGGCTGGTGGCCGACGCCGGGCACGAGCTGCGTACGCCGCTGACCTCGCTGCGCACCAACCTCGACCTGCTCGCCCAGGTCGACGGCAACGAGGGCGCCGGCCTGCCGCCGGAGGCCCGGGCCGAGCTGCTCGACGACGTGCGCGCCCAGATCGAGGAGCTCACCACGCTGATCGGCGACCTGGTCGAGCTGGCCCGCGACGAGCCGCTCACCCACGTCGTGGCGTCGGTCGACCTGTCCGAGGTCGTGGACCACGCCCTGGTCCGGGTACGCCGCCGCGCTTCGGACGTGACGTTCGACGTCGAGACCACTCCCTGGTGGGTCATCGGGGAGCCCGGCGCCCTCGAGCGGGCCGTCACCAACCTCCTCGACAACGCCGCGAAGTGGAGCCCCTCGGGCGGCACGGTCACCGTGCGGCTCGCCGAGGGCGTGATGACCGTCGACGACGAGGGGCCCGGCATCGCACCCGACGACCTGCCGCACGTCTTCGACCGGTTCTACCGGTCCCAGGAGTCGCGCTCCATGCCCGGCTCCGGGCTCGGGCTCTCCATCGTGCGCCAGGTCGCCGGCCGGCACGCCGGGACGGTCGAGGCCGGTCGCTCGCCGGCCGGCGGAGCCCGCCTCACCCTGCGGCTGCCGGGTGGCGCCCGGGCCCCGGGCGCGGCCCCCGTCAACCCGGTCCACGCCTCGTGAGGGGGGCATCCGCCGGCGCGCTCGCCCTGCTGCTCCTGCTCACCGGCTGCGGCTCCGGCGACCCCGAGCCCGAGTCCGAGCCGGCAGCGGACGCCGTGCCGACCTCGGCCGCCGCGGACCCGGCGACCACCACCTGGAACCCGTGCACGGACCTCGGCGCGACGTCGGTCGGCACCGCCCTGGCCGCCCCGGTCACCGAGGAGACCGGCAGCGCCGACGCGCCCCGCTGCGCGTTCCTCCCGGTCGCGAAGGGCGGCCCGACGCTGAACGTGACCTACCTCTGGTACGACGGCGGGTTCGACGAGGCCTGGGCCTCGATGGGGCGGATCGACGGCACCGTCAGCGACCTCGACCTGGCCGGCGCCGACAACGCACGGCTGGTGGTGAACGCGACCCGCAAGGCGGTCCTGGTCACCGGGTTCGTCAAGGTCGGCACCCTGATCGAGACCGTGAACGCGGTCCAGCTGGCGCCGTACGACCGCCGGGCCGTGACCGGGGCGACCACCCGCGTGCTGCGGACCCTGGTCCGCCATGCGCCGGCGTCGCCGGCCGAGGCCGACCAGCGGGACTGACGGCACCGACCACGTGCCCCCGGGGCCGGCGTCCCGCAGACGGGAACAACGCCCCTACCGACCCGCGACGGGCGGGGTGACCGTGGACGTGTCAGCAGGTCCACGGCTCGCCACGGAGGTGCCCCATGTCGTTCGAGAACCGCCAGCAGGCCGGTCGCCGCCTGGCCACGGCGCTGGAGCAGTTCCGCGACGCCCACCCGGTCGTCCTCGGCCTGCCGCGCGGCGGTGTGCCGGTCGCCTACGAGGTGGCGCGGGCCCTGGATGCGCCGCTGGACGTGATCGTGGTCCGCAAGCTCGGCATGCCCGGGCAGCCCGAGCTCGCCGTCGGTGCCGTGGGTGAGGACGGGGTCCTCGTGGTCAACGACGACGTGCTGCACAGCAGCGGGCTGACGCCCGCCGAGATGGACGCGCTCGAGGAGATCGGGAGGGCCGAGCTGCTGCGGCGGGTGGGCCGGCTGCGCGGTGAGCAGCCGCGCCTGCCGCTCGAGGACCGGGTCGCGATCGTCGTCGACGACGGGATCGCCACGGGCGCCACCGCCCGGGCGGCCTGCCTGGTGGCCCGGGCCCACGGAGCGCGCACCGTGGTGCTCGCCGTGCCGGTCGCCTCGCACCACGCCGTCACCGACCTGCGCCGGGTGGCCGACGAAGTGGTCTGCCTGGAGACGCCCTTCCCGTTCTGGGCGGTGGGGCAGGACTTCCGCGACTTCAACCAGGTCACCGACGGCGAGGTGGCCGACCTCCTGGCCCGGGCGCGGACCCGGCACGCCACGGCTCCGGCCCAGGAACCGGCGGACCCCTTCGACGGCCCCTCCGACGACCCGAGCCGCCCCCGCGAGGTCCGGATCGAGATCGACCGGGGGGCCACGCAGCTGGCCGGGCTGCTCACGGTCCCCCAGCACCCCGTCGGGCTGATCCTGTTCGCCCACGGCAGCGGCAGCAGCCGCTTCAGCCCCCGCAACCGGCTCGTCGCGCGGCGGCTCAACGAGGCCCAGCTCGGCACCCTGCTGCTGGACCTGCTGACCCCCGAGGAGGACGGCGACCGGGCACTGGTCTTCGACATCGGGCTGCTGTCCGGCCGGCTCGCCCAGGCCGCCGCCTGGCTGCACCAGCAGCCCGGGCTCGAGCGCCTGCCGCTGGGGATCTTCGGCGCCAGCACCGGCGCCGCGGCGGCGCTCCGGGCCGCCTGCGACCCGCGGGCCAGGGTCAGCGCGGTCGTGTCGCGCGGGGGACGTCCGGACCTCGCCGCCGGCCACCTCACCCAGGTGCGCGCGCCGACCCTGCTGATCGTCGGCGGGCGAGACGGCGCCGTGCTCCGCCTGAACCGGGAGGCCCTCTCGCGGATCCCCGGGGAGACGCGGCTGGTCGTGGTGCCCGGGGCGACCCACCTCTTCGAGGAGCCGGGGACCCTCGACCGGGTGGCCGAGCTCGCCCGCGACTGGTTCCTCGGGCACCTGGCCCCGGTGCGGCACGCGGTGAGCTGAGGGGGCCGAGGCGATGGCCCTCCGCGCAGGCGACCTTCGGCCCTGTCCCCGGCCGGGGCCCCGGCCAAGACTGGCCGCACCCGGAAGGAGCAGGCCGTGCCCCAGCTGATCACCCCGACGTCCTACGAGGAGGCGCGCCGCTCCTTCACCTGGGAGCAGGCCCGGGCCGAGCTGGCCGGGCTCCCCGACGGGCGCGGCCTCAACATCGCCCACGAGGCGGTCGACCGGCACGTCGCCGAGGGCCGGGGCGGGAACGCCGCCCTGCGCAGCGTCGGTGAGGACGGGTCGGTCGCCACCCTCACCTACGAGCAGCTGATGCGCGAGACCAACCGCTTCGCGAACGTGCTGGCCGGGCTCGGCATCGGCAAGGGCGACCGCGTGATGACCCTGCTCGGGCGCCAGCCGGAGCAGTACGTCGCCGCGCTCGGCACCCTCAAGCGCACGGCCGTGTTCGCCCCGCTCTTCTCCTCCTTCGGCCCCGAGCCGATCCGCCAGCGGCTGCAGCTGAGCGGAGCCCGGGCCATCGTCACCACCCCGTCGCTCTACCGGCGCAAGGTCGCCGCCCTGGTCGACGACCTGCCGAACCTGGAGCACGTGCTGCTCACCGGCGACGCCGTCGACGAGCGCACGCTGAGCCTGCCCGCCGCGATGGCGGCGGCCTCCGACTCGTTCACGATCCCGGACACCGACCCCGAGGACATGGCGCTGCTGCACTTCACCAGCGGCACCACCGGGCGGCCCAAGGGTGCGATCCACGTGCACGAGGCCGTGGTCGCGCACCACGCCACGTCGAGGTTCGCGCTCGACCTGCAGCCCGACGACATCTTCTGGTGCACGGCCGACCCGGGCTGGGTGACCGGCACGTCGTACGGCATCATCGCGCCGCTCACCCACGGGGCGACCGTGCTGAGCTACGCCGGGGAGTTCGACGCGCCCGCGTGGTACCAGCTGCTCGTCCGGCACCGCGTCAACGTCTGGTACACCGCACCGACCGCGCTTCGGATGCTGCTCAAGCACGGAACTGCGCTGGCCCGGGAGCACGGGTTCCCGGACCTGCGCCACATCGCCAGCGTCGGGGAGGCGCTCAACCCCGAGGTCGTCACGTGGGGGATGGAGGCCTACGGCCTGCTGATCCACGACAACTGGTGGCAGACCGAGACCGGCGCGATCATGATCAGCAACTACCGGGGCATGGAGATCCGGCCCGGCTCGATGGGCCGGCCGATGCCCGGCGTCGAGGCCACGGTCCTCGTCCGCGGCGAGGACGGACGCGCGCTCGTCGAGGACGGCCGGGTCCGGGAGGCCGTCGTCGGCGAGACCGGAGAGCTGGCGCTGCGGCCCGGCTGGCCCTCGATGTTCCGCGGCTACCTCGGCGAGGAGGAGCGCTACCGGTCCTCCTTCGCGGGCGGCTGGTACCTCAGCGGCGACCTCGCCCGCATCGACGCCGACGGCTACTTCTGGTTCGTCGGCCGGGCCGACGACGTCATCAAGTCGGCCGGCCACCTGATCGGCCCCTTCGAGGTGGAGACCGCACTGATGGAGCATCCCGCCGTCGTCGAGGCGGGCGTGATCGGCAAGCCGGACCCGGTCGCCGGAGAGCTCGTGAAGGCGTTCGTCACCCTGCGTCCCGGCTACGAGCCGACCGAGGACCTGCGACTCGACCTGGTCGCCTTCGGCCGGCGACGGCTCGGTGGCCTGGCCCCCAAGGAGATCGCGTTCGACCAGCACCTGCCCCACACCAGCAGCGGCAAGGTGATGCGCCGCCTGCTCAAGGCCCGCGAGCTGGGCCTGGACGAGGGCGACGTGTCGACGCTGGAGCGCCCCTCATGACCCCCCGCAGGACCCCGCCGAAGGCGGGGCCGAGATCCGGCCCCGGGCCCGAGCCCGTGGCCAAGCACCGCGCCGAGCTGCTGCGCACCATGCTGCTGATCCGCCGCTTCGAGGAGACCTGCGCGGAGCTCTACAGCGCGATGAAGATCCGCGGCTTCCTGCACCTCTACGTCGGCGAGGAGGCGGTGGCGACGGGGGTCATGTCCGCGCTGCGTCCCGACGACACGGTGGTCTCGACCTACCGCGAGCACGGGCACGCGATCGCCCGCGGCGTACCCCTCGACTCGGTGATGGCCGAGATGTTCGGCCGGCTGACCGGCTGCAGCCACGGCCGCGGCGGGTCCATGCACCTCTTCGACCGGGCGACCCGGTTCGTCGGCGGCAACGCCGTCGTCGCCGGCGGGATCCCGCTCGCCATCGGGCTGGCCCTCGCCGACCGGCTGCAGGGCAACGACCGGGTGACCGCCTGCTTCTTCGGGGACGGCGCGGTCGCCGAGGGCGAGTTCCACGAGTCGATGAACCTGGCCGCCCTGTGGCGGCTGCCGGTCCTGTTCTGCTGCGAGAACAACCGCTACGCCATGGGCACCTCGCTGGTCAAGGAGCATGCCCAGACCGACCTCGCGCTGCGCGCCTCGTCGTACGGCGTGGCCGCGTGGCCGGTCGACGGCATGGACGTCCTCGCCGTGGAGGACGCGGCCGCGCGGGCCGTCGAGGAGATCCGGGGCGGGGCCGGTCCGGCGTTCCTGGAGCTGCGGACCTACCGCTTCCGGGCCCACTCGATGTACGACCCGGACCGCTACCGCGAGAAGGCCGAGATCGCGCGGTGGAAGGAGCAGGACCCGCTGGCCGCCCTGCAGGACCTGATGCGCGCGGAGGGCCAGCTGAGCGACAAGGACCTCGAGGGCCTCGAGGCCGAGGTGGCGGGGCTGCTCGGCCGGGCCGTCGAGCTGGCGGACCAGGCCCCGCTCGAGCCGGTCGCCGACCTGACGAAGTTCGTCACCTCGCCCAGGCCGCTCCCGACGGACCACTGACATGGGCACCATCGAGACGACCTACCGCGAGGCGATGCGGGAGGCGATGCGCGAGGCCCTGCGCGAGGACGAGCGGGTCTTCCTGATGGGCGAGGACGTCGGCGACTACGGGGGATCCTTCGCCGTCAGCCTGGGCCTGCTCGAGGAGTTCGGGCCCGACCGGATCCGCGACACCCCGCTGTCGGAGTCGGCGTTCGTCGGCGCCGGGATCGGGGCCGCGATCAACGGGATGCTGCCGATCGTCGAGGTGATGACGGTCAACTTCAGCCTGCTCGCGCTCGACCAGATCATGAACAACGCCGCGTCCCTGCTGCACATGTCCGGCGGGCAGTTCAACGTGCCGCTGGTGATCCGGATGACGACCGGGGCGGGCCGCCAGCTGGCCGCCCAGCACTCCCACAGCCTCGAGGGCTGGTACGCCCACATCCCCGGTCTGCGGGTGGTCGCCCCGGCCACCCTGGAGGACGCGCGAGGGATGCTGGCGACCGCGCTGCGCGACCCGGACCCGGTGCTGATCTTCGAGCACGGCTCGCTCTACCCGATGAAGGGTGAGCTCGCCGACGACGCCGGAGCGGTGGACCTCGACCATGCGGTCGTGCGGCGCGGGGGCGACGACGTCACGCTGATCGCCTACGGCGGCTCGCTCGGCAAGGCGCTCGCGGCCGCCGACCAGCTCGCCGCGGACGGGACGTCGGCCGAGGTGGTGGACCTGCGCACGCTGCGGCCCCTCGACGACGTGACGGTCGTGGAGTCCGTACGCCGCACCCACCGCGCCGTGGTCGTCGACGAGGGCTGGCGCACCGGCAGCTTCGCCGCCGAGGTCAGCGCCCGGATCATGGAGCAGGCGTTCTTCGACCTCGACGCCCCCGTGGAACGGGTCTGCACCGCCGAGGTCCCGATCCCCTACCCGCGCCACCTCGAGGAGGCGGCCCTCCCCCAGCCGGAGACCATCGCGGCCGCCGCCCGGCGCACCCTCGGTGAGCCATGACCGACTTCACGATGCCCTCGCTGGGTGCGGACATGGACGAGGGGACGCTGCTCGAGTGGCTGGTGAAGCCCGGCGACGCCGTGCACAAGGGCGACATCCTCGCCGTCGTCGACACCGCCAAGGCCGCCGTGGAGGTCGAGAGCTTCTCCGACGGAGTGGTCGGGGACCTGCTCGTCCAGCCCGGGACGGTGGTGCCGGTCGGGACCGTGCTGGCCACCCTGGACGGGGCCCCACCGGCCCCGCCCCACGAGCCCGTGGTCAGCTCCCCGCTGGTCCGCCGCGAGGCCGAGCAGCTCGGCGTCGACCTCGCCTCCCTCGCCGGCACCGGACGAGGCGGCGCGATCACCCGGACGGACGTGGCCCGGGCCGCGCACCCCCCGACCCCTGCCCCGATCCCCGCCGCGCCGGCCCCGGCCGCTGCCCCCGCTGCTCCTCCCGCCCGGAAGCCCCCGGCTCCCGGCGAGCGGGCCCAGGTGACGCCGTACGCCCGCAACCTGGCTCGCCAGCTCGGCGTCGACCTGACCCAGGTCGACGTGGCGGCGGGCGAGCCCATCCGGGCCGCCGACATCCGGGCCGCAGCCGGGCAGACGGCCCCACCGGCTCCCGCCCCGGCCGCCGCGCCCACCCCCGCGCCCACCCCCGGCCTCGCTCCCGAGCCCGCCGGACGGCGCGGCCACGAGGACCGCCAGGACCTGATGCGCCGCACGATCGCCGGCCTGATGGCAAGGGCCAAGCGGGAGATCCCGCACTACTACCTCTCGACCACCGTGGACCTGCACAGCGCCCTGCGGTGGATGCACGCGCGCAACCGCGAGCTCCCGGTGACCGAGCGGCTGGTCCCCGCCGCGCTGCTGCTCAAGGCGACCGCCCTGGCCACGGCCCGGGCCCCGGTGCTCAACGGGTTCTGGGTCGAAGACGGGTTCCGGCCAGGCACGGGGGTCCACCTCGGGATCGCCGTGTCGCTGCGCGGCGGAGGACTCGTGGCGCCGGCCCTCCACGACGCGGACAAGCTCAGCATCGAGCAGGTGATGGCCGGCATGAGGGACGTGGTCGCCCGGGCCCGCGCCGGAAGGCTCCAGCGCGCCGAGATGAGCGACCCCACGATCACGGTGACCAACCTCGGCGAGCAGGGGGTCGAGTCGGTCCACGGGGTGATCTACCCCCCGCAGGTCGCTCTGGTGGGCTTCGGCCGGATCGCCGAGCGGCCGTGGGCGGTCGACGGCCTGCTCGGCGTACGACCGCTCGTCACCCTGACCCTCGCCGCCGACCACCGGGCCACGGACGGTTTCACCGGTGGTCGCTTCCTCGCCGACATCGACCAGCAGCTCCAGCATCCGGAGGACCTATGAGCCCGACAGACCCATCCGTCACCACCGGTGACGTCACCGACGACCAGGCCCGGGAGGCGGTCGCGGCCGCCCTGAAGCGGATCGTGCCCGACGCCGACCTCGAGGAGCTCGGCGACGACACCGCCTTCCGGTCCGAGCTCGAGCTGGACTCCCTGGACTTCCTCACCTTCGTCGAGCTGCTCAGCAAGTCGACGGGGGTCCGCATCGACGAGGACGACTACCCCCAGCTGACGACGATGCGCTCCTGCGTGGCGTTCCTGACCGCTGCCCGCTGAGCAGGCTCAGGCCGACAGCGGTGATCTGACGTCACCTCGTGACGTCAGATCGCCGCCATCAGGCTCGCGGCCCAGCAGAGGCCACGAAGGGTCCACCGGACCCTCGACGTGGGACTTACGGACCCTGTCTCTCGCGAATTGCCGGGTCACACTCGGGGCAGGACTCTCGGGCACGGACTCTCGGGAGGACGGGGGGGTACGACATGCCCCAAGGCACTCACATGACCTGGCACAGCATCCGGGTGGACCGGCGTGCGGCGTCGTACGGCGTCGTCGGCGACGGGCCGCCGGTGGTCTTCCTGCACGGCTGGGGTCTGAACCACCGCACCTACCGGCACGGCCTCGAGCGACTCGTCGGCCACGGGGTCCGGGTCTATGCGCCGGCGCTGCCCGGCTTCGGGGGCACCGCGCCCCTGCCCGACTACCGGTTCTCCCTGGGGGCGTACGCCGACTGGGTCGCCGCGTTCCTGAGGGCGGTGGGCATCGAGGAGCCGGTCACCCTGGTGGGCCACTCGTTCGGCGGCGGCGTGGCACTGCTCACCGCGCACGACCACCCCGATCTCGTCGGCCGGCTGGTCCTGGTCAACTCGGTCGGCGGCTCGGTCTGGGCCCAGCGCGACGAGCTGCCCGTCCTGATGCACGACCGTCCGGTCTGGGACTGGGGCCTGCACCTCGCCGCCGCGCACACGATCTCCCTGCGCACGGTCACCCGGATCATGCCGGTGATCATGGCGGACGCGCTGCCCAACGTCGTACGCCATCCCAGCGTGCTGTGGAAGGTCGGCCGCCTCGCCCGCGACGCCAACCTCACCGTCGAGCTCGAGGAGCTCAAGCGGCGCCGGCTGCCCGTCGTCATCCTCTGGGGCCGCGACGACACCGTGATCCCGTGGGCCTGCACCGAGTCCCTCGCGGTGGCCCTCGGCGGCCCCGAGGTCGTCACCGTGCCCGGCAACCACAGCTGGCTGCTGGCGGACCCGGGCCGGTTCGCCGAGGTGCTCACGAACGTCATCGGGGTGACCCCGGACGAGGAGCCCGCGGCCTAGGGCCCAGACGGTCAGCCCAGACCGTCAGCCCAGTCAGTCAGCCGCACCCTGGTTCGCGCGACGGGCCCGTACCACCCGCGGGCGCATGAGCAGGTAGGCGACGACCACGACGCCGACGATCGTGAGGATCCTGTTCACGTCCACCGCAGGACGCCAGCTGACGTCACCGCCCTTGATGACGTAGGCGCCTGCCGGGCGACCGCTGACGCCGAAGCCGCCGCCCTCACCCTCCTGGCCCTTCTCGTCATGGCCGGTTCCACCGCCCGCACCCCCGGAGACGACAGCTGCCGGGATGACCGTGAGGCCGTCCTTCTCGTACGGCTCGGCGTACACCCGCTTGACCGTGATGACGTCCCTGGCCGTGCTCACCATGTCGGCGACCTTCATGACCCCTCCCTCGTGCTCGGCTGTGCTCGCTCTTCCCTCCACCCTGCGGACGGCGGGTGAGGACTGACAGGGCAGAAGGTCCCCAGCCCAGCGCCACCCCTGACGTGCGGGCGGTCTTGCGCAGGGCAATGCGTGGGAAATCACCCCGGACGAGGGAGGACCCGGGCGTCGGACACCGGGCCGTCGAAGACGCGCAGCAGCCGGTCCGCCTTCCAGCGCGACTCGGCGTACTCCTCGGCGACCTCGGAGTGCACGGTGATGCCCCCACCGGTGCCGAGCACGTAGCTGCCGTCGCCGGTGGTCATCAGCGACCGGATCACGACCCCGAGGTCGGCCCGACCGTCGGCGGACACCCAGCCGAACGCGCCGGCGTACACCCCGCGCGGCGAGCCCTCGACCTCCTCGATGATCGCCATCGTGCGCAGCTTCGGCGCCCCGGTCATCGAGCCCGCGGGGAAGAGCGCGCGCAGGGCGCCCACGGTCGTCACGTCCTCGCGCAACCGGCCCCGGACGGTCGACACCAGCTGGTGGACCGTCTCGTAGGACTCCACGTCCATCAGCACCGGCACCTCGACCGTGCCCGGCTCGCACACCATCGAGAGGTCGTTGCGCAGCAGGTCGACGATCATCAGGTTCTCGCTGCGGAACTTCGGCTCGTGGGCCAGCCGGGTCCGCAGCTGCTCGTCCTCCTGCGGCGTCGCGCCCCGGGGCGTGGTGCCCTTGATCGGCTTGGTCTCCAGCATCCGGTCCGGGGTGACCAGGGCATAGCGCTCGGGCGAGGAGCTCAGCAGCCAGGCCCGATACCCGGGCAGGTCGTGCTGCAGGAACCCGGCGTACGGCGCAGGGTTGAGCTCGCGCAGCCGCAGGTACGCCGCCACCGGGTCCAGCTCGCTCTGCGTGGCCACCCGGTAGGTCAGGTTCACCTCGTAGGAGTTGCCGGCGTGCAGCTGCTCCTGGACGGCCGCGAAGGCGGCGGCGTAGTCGTCGGGTGGCAGTCGCGACGGCTGCTCCGCACCCTCCCGGCCCGCCGACGGCTCGGCGGCCGGGGGCGGCGGGTGGTCGAACAGCCGGACCTGGCGGGCCCGCATCCAGACCGCGTCGGGCAGCGCGCCGTCGCGCTCCCGGCCGGTGGGCAGCTCGGTGGACAGCTCGGCGGGCAGGTCGGGCCGGCACGCGTAGCCGAGGTAGCCGAACCACTGGTCGCCAGGCTCACCGGCCACCAGCTCGGCCTCGAGGCTCTCGAAGATGTCGTCCCCGACCAGCTCGGACCGGCCCCCGAAGTGCCGCAGCACCTCCCGGCGCCCGGCGTCGTAGGTGAGGGAGACGTCGTCCTCGTCGAGCCAGCCGATGAGCGAGCGTCGCCCGGACCACTCGCGGGCACCGCCGCCGTCGAGCCAGAAGCAGCGCGGGTGGGCCGCGGCCACCTCGCGGAAGTAGGCGGCCGGGTCCTCCGCGGACACCGGCGTCACCCCTGCTCCAGGAAGTTGGCCACCAGCGCAGCACCGTGCTCGGACAGGATCGACTCGGGGTGGAACTGCACGCCCTCCAGCGGCAGCATGCGGTGCCGCACCCCCATCACGACCGGCGGCGCGTCGCCCGTCCGGCACGAGGCGCTGACCTCGAGGCAGTCGGGCAGGACGACCGCGGCCAGCGAGTGGTAGCGCACCGCCCGGAAGTCTTGCGGCAGCCCCCGGAAGACGCCGCGTCCGTCGTGGTGGACCAGCGCGACCTCACCGTGGGCGGGCACGTGCCGGGCGACGGTGCCGCCGTACGCCGTCACCAGGCCCTGCATGCCGAGGCAGACGCCGAGCACCGGACGCGTGCCGGCGAGCAGCACTTCGCGCCCGACGGCGAAGTCGGCCGGGTCCGTGGGGCTGCCCGGGCCGGGCGAGAGCACGACGTGGGAGTGGCGCAGCACCTCGTCGGGGTCGACCTCGTCGTGCTGCACGACGGCGGGGAGCACGCCGGTCACGGACGCGACGAGGTGGACGAGGTTCCACGTGTAGGAGTCGTGGTGGTCCACGACGACCACGTCCGGTGCGGTCACCGGCTCAACCTACTCAGGAAGGGGCCGAAATGCGGGCGGGCCCGATGGAGCTGGGGGGCAGTCTCCACCGGGCCCATGTCCCCGCGGGGGTAGACGCTACCGCCCGCTCGCGGACGAGGGCGAGCATTCGAGCAGGAGTCGCGTGACGATTTCGTGGAGCAGGTCGTAACCGTGCTCGGTGAGGATCGACTCGGCGTGGAACTGGATGCCGCAGTAGTGCGGTCCGCGGACCAGGTGGATGTCGCCGGTCGCCTCGTCGGCCTCGATGCTGACCCCGTCCGGAAGCCCGTCGGCCGGGACCCGGCCGACGAAGGTGTTGTAGAAGCCGACCCGCTCGGTGCGACCGTCGATCGAGACCGGCGACTGGGTGCCCTGGAAGACGATGTCCTTGTAGGCCAGCGGGATGCCGAGCTCGTGGCAGAGCGCCTGGTGCCCGAGGCAGACCGCGAGGAAGGGCTGCCCGGCAGCGAGCAGGGAGGCCACGGCCTGGCGCAGGCGCGCCATCTTGGGGTCGTCGCCGTCACGGGGATCGCCCGGGCCGGGGCCCACGATCACGAGGTCGAACCCGTCGAGGGCACCCTCGGTGTAGTCCTCGTGGCGCACCACCGTGCTGGTCAGGCCGAGCACGCCGAGCACGTGGCGCAGCATGTTCACGAAGTCGTCCTCGCCGTCGAGGATCACCGCACTCAGGCCGGCCAGGCGCGGGTCGGGCGGGGACCCTCCCTGGTCGGTCAACCAGAACGTGCTGAGCCGGCGGTTGCGGGAGTTCAGCGCGATCAGGACGTCCTCGTCGCGGGTCAGCTCCGCGATCCCCTGGGCCGGCGCACCTGCGGGCGGCACCAGCCCGAAGGCGCTGAGGATGCCCCCGGCCTTGGCGTGCGTCTCGGCGACCTCGTACGCCGCGTCCGAGTCGCGCACCAGCGTGGCGCCCGCGGTCACCTTGAGCCGACCCTCGAGGTCGACGTCGGCGGTGCGGATCACGATCGGGCTGTCGGCGGTGGGCTCGCCGTCGGCGTCACGCCCGAGCAGCGCGAGCGCGGCCCCGTAGTAGCCCCGCCCCTCGGACTCGTACTCCTTGATCAGCCGGCAGGCGTTCTCGACCGGACTGCCGGTGACGGTGGCGGCGTACATCGTGTCGCGCAGGATCTCGCGCACGTCCCGGCTGCTGCGGCCGGCCAGGAGGTACTCCGTGTGCACGAGGTGGGTCATCGGCTTGAGGAAGGGGCCGAGCACCTGGCCGCCCTCGTTGCAGATGTCGCACATCATCTTGAGCTCTTCGTCGACGACCATGAAGAGCTCGTAGATCTCCTTCTCGTCGGTGAGGAAGTCCATCAGGCGCGCCTTGACGTCGACCTGCTCGCCGTCCGGGCCGGTCGTCTCCCGCGGGATCCGGAAGGTGCCGCTGATCGGGTTCATCCGGACGTCGCCGCCGTGCACGCTGACGTGCCGCTCGGGGCTGGCGCCGACCAGGTAGCGGTCGCCGGTGAAGAAGCAGAACGTCCAGTAGGCGCCGCGCTCGCGGGCCAGGAGCCGGCGGAAGACCGTCAGCGCCTTGTCCGCGTCCCAGTCGGCGACGACCGCGCGGTAGTGGCGGCCGATGACCAGGTTGGCGCCCTCGCCCTGGCCGATCTCGTCGCGGATGATCGCCTCGACGATGGTGGCGTAGTCCTCGTCGCCGATCTCGAAGCCGCCGCGGTCGGTGAAGTCGATGCCGTCGTCGGGGATCGCGTCGAGGACGTCGGCGACCGGCAGCGCGACCTCGGTGTCGATGTCGACGACCACCAGCGGGGTGCCGTCGTCGTGGGCCTCGAAGCCCCGCTCGGCCACCTGCCGGAACGGGATCGCGACCAGCCGGTCGAAGCGCCGCCCGTCGGCCGGCGCCCCCTCCTCGAGGGGTACGTCGAGGATGCTCGCCGCCTCGCTGCGCCGGCCACCGACGAGCGTCACCGTGTCGCTGCCACCCGCGCGGGTGCTGAGCCGGATCGCCGCCCACGCCTCGTGCCCCCGGAGCGCGTCGATCGCGGCCCGGGCATCGGCTGTGGAGGACGGTGCAGACATGCCGGAAACCCTACTTCTCGGGGTGCCCGCGCCCGCGCGCGTCCCAAACCGGCCCCCCCGACCAGCACCCCCCGGACAGCGGTCTGTTCGGCTCTTGGTGTGGGTTCACGGCGCGCAGACGGCGCTCGGAACCAGCAACCCGGCGATGAGGTACTCGTGGTCCTCGATGCCGCGTAGCGCTCGCCCCGGCCGCCTGCTCGTGCGGCCGCGTGGAGGTCCTGCCGCCGTGATGGCTATGGGAGCAATGCGAAGCAGAACGTCTGGCCCGCGAATTGCGGATGCGGACCGTGGATCGTCGCGACGGACCCGTCCGAGTTGAAGATGAGCTGGCCTGCATCGTGCTGGACCAGTCCCGGACCAGCCCCCTGGATATGCACCGTGTTTCCGACCGTCCGTGCCGTCCCGTCCGGGTAGAACGTGTCCTTCCACGTGTCCCGCTCCACGATCGTGTGCCCGTTCGCCGAGATGACCGCCCGGTAGTCGACGTGCACCGCGACGAACGCCACCGCACCAGTGCGGTCGAAGAATACTCGGAACGTCGATACCTCGTCCTCGACGACGTCCACCGAGAACCCCTCCGGCGCACACACCTCCGAGTCGACAAAGACCTCATGCGACGAGAAGGTCCCGTACTCGGGAGTCGACGCCGATGCCGTGGCCGGGGCTACCACGACAGCTGCGAGTCCCGCGGCCGCGATGGCGATCGGCCGAACCAGTGGAGCTTCTGCCCATCGGAATCGCAACACGCGATCATCCCTCACCAAGCTCGCAGCCCCAGCCTGGCACCAGGGCTCCATGTGGTCATCAAGCCGCACGGGGCCGAATCCCACAACACCCGTTTTGGGGCATTCGGGAACAGGGTGGGGGGTCAGGACAGGATCGTGAGGAGCTGCGTGGCGCGGGTGAGCACGACGTAGAGCGTGGCCCGGCCGGTGGCCGACTCGTCCTCGATCTCCTGGGGCCGGACCACGACGATGCCGTCGAACTCCAGGCCCTTGGTGTCGAGGCCGGTCAGCACCACGATCCGGTCCTCGCCCGACGGGGCGACCCGGGAGTCGACCGCAGCCCGGGCGCCGCGCGCGTCGTCGGCGAACTCCGGCCACGACGCGAGCCAGGCGTTCACCTCGGAGCGACGCGCCACCGGCACCACGAGGCCGACGGTGCCGCCGACCTCACCGGCGATCTGGGCCACGGCCTCACGGGTGGCGGCCTCGAGGTCCGGCACGCCGGTGATCTCCCGGGGCTCGATGCCCGTCGAGCGCACGGCCGTCGGGAGGTCGGCGTCGAGGCCGACGCGCTCGGCGTACGCCGCGGCGTGGGCGTAGATCTCCGAGGAGTTGCGGTAGTTGGTCGACAGGTGGAACTCGTGGACGTCCTTGCCCTCGAGGGCCGCGGCCCGTGCGGCGGCGGACTCCTCGGGGACCGGCCACGAGGACTGTGCCGGGTCGCCGACGATCGTCCACGAGGCGGTCCGGCCCCGGCGGCCGACCATGCGCCACTGCATGGGGGTCAGGTCCTGGGCCTCGTCGATGAGCACGTGGGCGAACGGGTCGTCCTCGATCCGGTGCGTGGGCGGGGCCCAGGCCCGACCGGTGGGGGCGTACTCGCGGTCGGCAGCCGTCATCAGCTCCTGCATGTCGACGCCGCCCTCGGCCGCCGAGAGCGTGTCGGCGAGGTCGCGCTCGTCCTCGGTCTTCGCCGGGACGTCGCCCAGGTCGTAGCGCAGCTCGTCGAGCAGCGGGACGTCCTCGACCGACAGTGAGGTGTCGCCGCTCCAGGACTTGGCCAGCAGCCGCTGGTCCTCGGGGCCGATCACCCCGTCCGAGACCCGGGCCAGGAAGTCGGGGTCGCGCAGCCAGCCCAGCACCTGCGGCGCGTCGAGCGGCGGCCACCAGCCGATCGCGAAGTCCACGAACCGCTGGTCCGAGAGCATCTCGTCGTTGAACGCCTCGCGGCCGCGCTCGCGGCCGCGCTCGCCGCGCACCTGGCGCCACATCGCGTCGAGCAGGGTGTGGGCGACGCGCGGCAGCTGCCGGTTGCGGTGGCCCTGCGACATCAGCTGGCGGCGCAGCCGGCCCAGGATGGCCGGGTCGAGCGTGATGGTGTCGTCGCGCCAGAAGATCCGGAACTCCTGCGGGCTGCTGGGCGCCGCCTGCCGGGCCGTACGCCGCATCAGCTCGGCCATCCGCTCCGAGCCCTTCACGTCGGCGACGGCCGGCTCGTCGTGGCGGGTGGCGCGGACGCCGTCGACGACCTCGCCGAGGGATCGCAGCGCGATCGCGGTCTCACCGAGGGAGGGGAGCACCCGCTCGATGTAGCGCATGAAGACGCCGCTGGGTCCGACGACGAGCACGCCGCCCCGCTCGTAGCGGCGACGCTCGGTGTAGAGGAGGTACGCCGCGCGGTGCAGCGCGACGACCGTCTTGCCGGTGCCGGGGCCGCCGGAGATCGCCACGACGCCCTTGCCGGGTGCGCGGATCGCCCTGTCCTGCTCGGCCTGGATGGTGGCGACGATCGAGTGCATCGAGCGGTCCCGCGCGCGGGACAGCTGGGCCATCAGGGCGCCCTCGCCGATGATCGGCAGGTCGGTCTCGGCGTCTGCATCGAGCAGCTCGTCCTCGACACCGGTCACCTTCGGACCCACGCAGCGCAGCACCCGGCGGCGTACGACGCTGTGCGGCTCGGCCGCGGTGGCCTGGTAGAACACGGCGGCCGCGGGGGCGCGCCAGTCGATCAGCAGCGAGTCCCGGTTGGCGTCGCGCAGGCCGATCCGGCCGACGTAGCGGGGCTGGGTGTCCACTTCGGGGCGCAGGTCGAGCCGGCCGAAGACGAGCCCCTCGTGGGCGGCGTCGAGCTGCGCGATCCGCTTGGCCGCCTGGAAGACCATGGCGTCGCGTTCGACGAGGCCGCCCTCGTGGCCCAGCCGGCCGCGCTCGTGGCCCTCGCGGGCGAGCTCCTGTGCGGCCTTGGCGGATGTGGCGAGCTGGACGTAGACCCGGTCGACGAGGGCCTGCTCGTGCGCGACCTCGTGCTCGACGAGCTCTTCTGACAACGCGTTTCCCCTCAGACCCGAAAGCTATCCCCCGCGCCGGCCCACAACCGGGGCCAGCGAGTCGACAAGCCTACCCGCTGGCTCAGGGACGCAATGCCGAAATCCTGCCCTTCACCCTTCTGGGGGAGGCTGCGGCGGTGCCGAGCCCCTGCGTCCGAGGCCGCGGGGGCCCTGGTCGACCGCGTCCAGCTGGGCCGACCCCGTGAGGTTCTCGGACGTGTCGCCCTGTCGAGGGAGCGGGGGTGTGCGGCCGTGCGGGAACCGCAGGAGGTAGTCCTGGTCCTCAGGTCCCATGTCCCAGAACACCTCGGCCTCGCTGATGTTGGTCACCGTCCTGCCGGGCCAGTTGAAGATGACTTCCCCGACCTCGGCATGACCGATGTTGTGATCCTCGGTCGGGTTGTCATTCTCGTCACCCATCTCCATCTACCTCCGACGCAACCTCGAGGTGACGTGTGGGGGGTCCGAGCTGATCAAGGGTCGAACGGACCACCTTTCGACCACAACCCAGCGTTGTTGCAGACCTTTCCACGGGTTCGAACACGTGATCGAAAATGTCGGCGGTGGGTCCTAGGTTGGACTCATGGCAGACCCCCGGACGACGCTCGATCACCCGGTGCTGATGTGCGCCGCGGCGATCGATGCCGCGCTGGATCGGGTGGTCGAGGTCGACCCGATGTTCATGACGACGCCGGCCAAGGCGGCGGCGCTGGTGGCGCTGTCCCGAGCGGCCGACCGGGTCCAGGGGCTGTTGATTCGAGTGCTGGCCAACGCCGATGACGTGGCCCTCGACGAGGGCGCACGATCGGCGGCGGCCTGGCTGGCGCACGAGACCAGGGCGGCCTACGGCGCGACGGCCGCGGCCGCCTCCCTGGGCGCGGGCCTCGATGCCCGCTGGCGAGTGCTGCAGGAGGCCCTGCTGGCGGGACGGGTCAACGTCGAGCAGGCACGGGTGATCGCCCGGGCCCTCGATGAGCTTCCCGCCGCCCTGGACCCGGAGATCCGCTCGAAGGCCGAGGCGCACCTGGTGGCCCAGGCTGCGCACTTCGACGCGAAGCGGCTGCGGGTGCTGGGCCGCAAGGTCCTCGAGGTCGTGGCCCCCGACGCGTTCGACGACCAGGAGCGCAAGAAGCTCGAGGACGAGGAGCGCCGGGCCCGGCGGACCACGCGGCTGACGATGCGCCGACGAGGCGACGGGACCACCGACATCTCGATCCGGGTCTCCGACGCGGTCGCGGGGAGGCTCAAGACCTACCTCGAGGCGTACGCCGCCCCCAGGCGCGGGCACCTCGAGCCCGGCCTCGACCGGATCGACCCCGACACCGGCAAGCGCATCGCCTACTCCGTGCTGATGGGCCAGGCGTTCTGCGCGATGTTGGAGTCGATGCCCGGCGACCGGCTGCCGCGCCACGGTGGTTCGGCGACCTCGGTCGTGGTGACCATCGACCTCGACTCACTGCGCGACCAGGTCGGGTCGGCCGAGCTGCTCACCGGCGACCAGATCTCGGCGGGCGAGGCGATGCGGCTGGCGTGCAACGCCTCGATCCTGCCCCTGGTCCTGGGCGGTGACGGCCAGCCGCTCCACCTGGGTCGCGCCAAGCGGCTCTTCGAGCACAAGCAACGACTCGCGATGGCGGTGCGAGACGGCGAGTGCCGAGCCCACGGCTGCGACATCCCGGCGGCCTGGTGCGAGGCCCACCATCTGAAGGACCCCTGGTGCCGGGGTGGCAAGACCGACATCGAGGACGGTGCCCTGCTCTGCTCCTGGCACCATCATCGTGCGCACGACACCGACTACCTCGTGAGCCTGTTGCCCAACGGCGACGTCCGGTTCCGCAGGCGGACCTAGGCCGAACCGACGTAGCCCGAACCGGCCGAAGAACAAGCCATCAGCATCTCGGACCGCACACCTGATGGGTGGCCCGGGACGACATCCCTGCAGATGGAGGGCGGTGAGCCACTGCGGATCCGGGCACCCCGGGGCATCCGGCACCACCGGGCCACGCGGTGGCCCTGGGCCTGGTGGCCGGCGCAACGCGCTGCGCTGAGCCCGCCCTCCGGACGGGCGGCAACGAGCTAGTCGACCGCCTCGAAGACGGCGAGCCCCATCCGGTCCTCGGGATCGTCGCCGCGGAAGCGGAGGGTCGCCTCGTCCGGCCCGCCCTGGACCGGATCGATGGAGATGATGCCGCCGGCGGAGCTCCGGCTGGTGCGCATCACGTCGTCGCCGTAGTCCACGCCGCGAACCTGGACACCGTCGTCGCCGAACACGACCGAGAACCTCAGCAACCCGTGGCCGGCCAGCCCGGCGACCGTGACGTCGGGCCCCGTCCCCTCGGCATCGGCCACCAGCCGGTAGGTGTGTCCGCCCGACTCCACGAGCCGGTCGAACGTGGTGCCTGCGAGCCGCTCCTCGGGTGCGGTCGACCGGTAGAGCCCGAAGCCCACCACGGCGGTCTCGTCGTCGAGGGGCTGCTCCGACTTCTGGGTCTCGGTGAGCCGGACCGTGACCGTGACCTCGTCGCCCGGGTCGCCGTACTTCGTCAGGTCGAGCAGCGAGTAGGTGCCGGTGCCGCCCGGGTCGAAGCCGGAGTTGCTGCAGGCACCGCGCCCACCGAGCATGCCCGCCGGCCTTCCGTTGACCTCGGTGTGGGCCCACACGGTCCGCTCCCCGCTGCGGCACGCGATCTTGAGCCGCGTCTCTCCGGCGACCACCGGGACCGTGGCCGAGACCTCGGCCTGCCCCTCGTCACCGATGCCCGCACCGACCAGCCGGTCCTCGGCGACGGTCTCGCGGAAGGTGATGCCGTCCCTGGTCACGCCGGGGGGCGCGAGGTCGGTCAGGTCGTAGACCGCGAGGCCGACGTCGCCCTCCGTGCCGGACACCCGCAGCGTGCCCCGGGCTCCGGGCGGGACGAGGAAGAAGTCGCCGAAGTCGGGGGTGTCGAGGGCGTGGTCCTCGCCATACGCGTCGGTGAGCGTGACGGCGTCGTCCCCCGAGGTGGCCCAGGAGACGAGGCGGGGCTCGTCGGACGCGGGCAGCTCCATCTCGACCGCGCCGGCGTGCTGGGCGCCCGTGGCGAACGCGTAGGTGTAGCCGAGCGAGGTGATCGTCCGCGGCGCGGTCGCGCCGGCGAGGAGGCGACCGGCGGGCGCCGGCTGGTCCGGGTGGCCCAGGGTGCCCGCGAGGCCCGTGCCGACGGCTGCCACGACGAGGGCGAGCACGGCGCCGCCCACCGCCTGCCGGCGGCGGCGTACGACGCGGATCCGCTCGCGCACGGCGACCGGTCGGACGTGGAGGTCGTGGTCGGCCAGCCCGGAGGCGTGGCCCTCGAGGGAGCCGCGCAGGTCGTCGATCGTGTTCATCGGAGGTCCTCCCCCTGGTCGTCGGCAGGACCGGTCGCGAGCGCGGGGTCGATCCGCAGCTTCGCGAGCGCCTTGCTCATCTGGCTCTTGACCGTCCCGACCGAGCACCCGAGCAGGCGGGCGGTCTCGGCCTCGGTGAGGTCCTCGAAGTAGCGCAGCACCACGACCGCGCGCTGACGCTTCGGCAGCCGCGCCATCGCCTCCCACAGGTCGTGGCCCGTGTCGCTGGCGGCGGCGGTGTCGCCCACACCCCGGTCGGGGAGCACCTCGGTGGCGAGCTCGCCGTTCCACTTGCGCCGCCACCAGGAGGCGTAGGTGTTGACCAGGATCCGGCGGACGTACGGCTCGGGGTGTCCCTCGATCCGCGGCCACGCGAACCACGCCTTGGTGAGCGCGGTCTGCAGCAGGTCCTCCGCCAGGGCGTGGTCGTGGGTCAGGAGGTACGCCGTGCGGAGCAGGCCGCTGGAACGCGCGGCGACGAAGTCGTCGAAGTCGACCCCGCCGCTCGATGGGTTCTTCACCCGGCCCCCCGAGGTGGTCGCGGTGTCCCGCGTCCGTGCCAGTGTCGTCATGCCGGTACTACCCCGCGGGCCACCCGGATGGTTGCCCGCTCGTCGTGCCTGTCTCGTGCGGCCCTGACGTCGAGCTCGGGCTACTTCTTGCGGCTCAGGAAGGCCGTCATCGCCTCGCGGGCGGCATCGGAGGCGAACAGCCGCGAGCTCAGCTGCGCCATCTCCTCGCCACCGGCGTCGATCCGCGCGACCAGGTCGCGGTTGAGGATCCGCTTGGACTCCCGCAGCCCCTGCGGAGCACCGGTGGCCAGGGACGCGCAGATCCGGGCCACCTCGGCGTCCAGGTCGTCGGCCGGGACGGCCTTCGTCACCAGCCCGTACGACGCCGCCTCGGCGCCGGTGAACACCTCGCCGCCGAGCGTCGTCAACGCCGCGGCGCGGGGGTTCATCCGGTGGTGGACGGTCAGCGAGATGATCGCCGCCGCCAGGCCGAGCTTGACCTCGGTGAGCGCGAAGGTGGCGTCCTCGGCCGTGATCGCGAGGTCCGAGGCGGCCACGATGCCGATCCCGCCGGCGCGCACCGCCCCGTGCACCCGGGTGACGACCGGCTTGTCCATCGTGGCGATGAGCCGCTGCAGCTCGACGATGCGCCGGGTGCCCTCCTCCATCCCCCCGGTGCTGGCCTCGGACAGGTCGGCCCCCGAGCACCAGACCCGGCCCTCGGCCCGGATCAGGACCACCCGCACCGCGTCGTCGGCGTCGGCGGCCTGCAGGTGGGCGAACAGCTCGGTCACCAGCTGCCGCGACAGCGCGTTGCGGTTGTGCTGGGAGTCGAGGGTGATGGTCGCGACCGCATCGGTCACGGCGTGGTGAACGAGCTCGGCGGGGACGTCAGACATGGCGCTCATCCTGCCGCACGACCCATCCGCGGGCGCCGCGGCTCCGAACACCACCCATGAAGAACCGACTGAGCTACGCCGTCTTCGGCGTCCTGGCCACCGTCGTGGGCGTTGCCCTCGGCCATCTCGTCGCAGCGTTGACGAACCCCGCGGCCTCTCCGGTGCTGGCAGTCGGGTCCCAGGTCATCGACCTGACGCCGACGCCCATGAAGGAGTGGGCGATCGCGCAGTTCGGCACCAACGACAAGACGATCCTGATCGGGTCGGTCTTCCTCGGGGTGCTCGCGCTGGCCGCCGTGGCCGGGCTGGTGGCGCGCCGCCGCTTCGTGCTGGGCGCCGGCATGCTCGTCGTCCTGGTTGCCGTCGCGGCGTACACCGCCCTGAGCCGGCCCGCGGCCGACGCCGCCGACGTGGTCCCGAGCCTCGCCGCCGCGGTCGCCGGCGTCGCGACCCTGTGGTTGCTGGACCGGATCGCGCAACGACAGCCCGCCGCTGCGGCGACCAGCACCGACGGCCACGGGCACCGGCGGCCCGAGCCGCCGCGGCGTCCTCGTCGCGGGCGGCGCGCTCGCCCTCGCCGCCGCGGTCATGGGCGGTGCCGGCCGCTGGATCGCGTCGTACCGCGCCCGCTCCATCGACATCGCCCTGCCGGCACCGACCGACCCGGCCCCCAAACTCCCCGTCGGGCTGGACGCCAAGGTCCCCGGCATCTCCCCGTTCCAGACCTCCCGCGGCGACTTCTACCGCGTCGACACCCGCCTGACGCTCCCGATCGTCGACGTCGACAGCTGGTCCCTCACCATCGACGGCGACGTCGACAAGGAGGTCACCTTCACCTTCGACGACCTCGCCGCGATGAACCTGATCGAGCGCGACATCACCCTCACCTGCGTCTCCAACGACGTCGGCGGCACCTACGTCGGCAGCGCCCGCTGGCTCGGCGTCCCGCTCCGGGACCTGCTCGACCGGGCAGGCATCGACTCGACCAGGGCCGACCAGATCCTCAGCACCGACGTGGACGGCATGACCATCGGCACGCCGTTCGACCTGGCCACCGACGGCCGCGACGCGATGATCGCGATCGGCATGAACGGCCAGTCGCTGCCGCGCGAGCACGGCTTCCCGGCGCGCATGGTCGTGCCCGGCCTCTACGGCTTCATCAGCGCCACCAAGTGGATCAGCCGGATCACGCTCACGACGTACGCCGAGACGGACTCCTACTGGACCCAGCGCAAGTGGGCCACCGACGCCCCGATCAAGATCTCGAGCCGCATCGACACCCCGAAGCCGCTCTCCACGATCGATCCCGGCCGCACCGTCATCGGCGGCGTCGCCTGGGCCCAGCACCAGGGCGGCATCGCCAGGGTCGAGGTGCGCATCGACGGCGGCGGCTGGCAGGAAGCCCGGCTCGGCCCCTCGGCCGGCCAGGACTACTGGCGCCAGTGGTACCTCCCGTGGACCGCCGAGCCCGGCCAGCACAGCCTCGCCGTCCGCGCCGTCACGGGCGACGACGACCAGCAGACCGCCGCGCGGATGACGCCGTTCCCGGAGGGCTCCAGCGGCATCCAGGAAATCGTCGTCACCGTCAGCTGACGTTCGAGATCGCTCGAAAAAGATTCGGAAAAGACCAATCCGCCGCACCCGCGGCAGCGAACCACCTGCGAAAGAAACCACAACGGAAGGTCACACCATGAAGCGCAACTCCCTCCACAAGGCCACCGGCATCGCCGCCCTGGCGCTCACGATGTCCTTCGGCCTGGCCGCCTGCGGCAGCGACGACACCGACACCAAGGCGTCGGACAGCACGTCGTCCTCCAGCAAGATGACGGACGACGAGACCACTGAGGCCGCCATGGACGCCGGCGCTGACACGTTCGGTCCCGGCTGCTCGGCCATCCCGACCTCGGGTGACGGTTCGTTCAACGGCATGGCCACCGCCCCGGTCGCCTCCGCCGCGAGCGCCAACCCGCTCCTCAAGACCCTGGTCGCCGCCGTCACCAAGGCCGGCCTCGTCGACACCCTGAACTCGGCCGAGGCCCTCACGGTCTTCGCCCCGACCGACGACGCGTTCGCCAAGATCCCCACCAAGGACCTGAACGCGGTGCTGGCCGACAAGGCCACGCTGACCAAGATCCTGACCCACCACGTCATCGCCGGCCAGCTCGGCCCGGACGAGATCGCGGGCGAGCACGAGACCCTGGCCGGCGACATGGTCGAGGTCAAGGGTTCCGGCGACGAGTTCACGGTCGGCGCCGAGAACGCGGCCGTGCTGTGCGGCAACATCCCGACGGCCAACGCGACGGTCTACGTCATCGACTCCGTCCTGATGCCGTCCTGACGTTTCCCACCCGGGCCTAGACAAGCAAGGATCACCGTCGTGGACCAGATCCAACCGGTTGCCTCCGGCGCCCCCTCACCGGGGGCGTCGGGGGCACCCGACCTGGCAGAGCTGCTGAAGCTCTCCGGTCGGGGAGACGAAGCCGCCTTCGCCCAGCTGTACGACGCCACCTCGTCGCGGGCCTTCGGGCTCGCGCTGAGGGTGGTGCGGGACCCGGCCCAGGCCGAGGAGGTCTGCCAGGAAGCCTTCCTGGAGATCTGGCGGACCGCCACGCGGTTCGACCCCACCAAGGGCAGTGGCCTCTCGTGGCTGTTCACGATCGTCCACCGCAAGGCGGTCGACCGGGTCCGGTCCGCGGAGGCCTCCACCCGACGCGACACGACGTACCACCAGAAGAACCAACCGATCGACCACGACACGACGGCCGAAGCCGTCCAGGCCTCCTTCGAGGCTCGCCGGGTCCGCGGAGCGCTCGAGGCGCTCACCGCGGTCCAGCGCGAGGCCCTGGAGCTGGCCTACTTCGGCGGCTACACACACACGGAGGTGGCGACCATGCTGGACCTGCCGGTCGGCACCGCCAAGACCCGCATACGAGACGGGCTCATCAGACTCAGAGACGCGATGGGAGTAGGGGCATGAGCGACATCCACGCGCTGTCGGGCGCCTACGCCATCGACGCGCTCGACGACATCGAACGGGCCCAGTTCGCCCGGCACCTCGCGCAGTGCAGCGAGTGCCAGGCGGAGGTGCAGAGCCTCCGCGAGGCCGCCGCGCTACTGGCCGAGACCACGGCCGTCGAGCCGCCGGCCGGCCTGCGCAACCGGGTGCTCGCCGACATCAAGAACGTGCGGCCGCTGCCGCCGATCTCCCCCGAGAACTCGGTTCCCGCCACGGTCGAGAACGCTCCGGCCCAGGACGCTCCCGCCGGGGACGCTCCCACCGGGGGCGCACCGATCGACGGCGGACCGCTCGAGGGCCGCCCCGAGCGGCGCTGGCTGCGCGGCCTGGTCGCCGCCGCGGCCGTCGTCGCCGCCATCGGCGCCGGTGGCGTCGTGTGGCACCCGTGGAACGACGACTCCTCGTCGCAGCAACGGATCAGCGCCGCCGACCAGGTGCTCCAGGCGGCCGACGCCCAGAGGGTCACCCAGAAGCTCGACAACGGCGGCGAGGCCACGGTCGTGGCGTCGAAGTCGCTGAACAAGGTCGTCGTCATCACCAAGGGCCTCCCCGAGCTCGCCGAGGGGAAGATCTACGAGATGTGGCTGCAGGACGACCGCGAGGGCATGGTGCCGGCCGGGCTGATGACCGCCGAGGACGCCACCGTCGTCCTCGACGGCGACGTCAGCCATGCGGTCGGCGCCGGCATCACGGTGGAGCCCGCGGGTGGCTCGCGGGTGCCCACCTCGGAACCCGTCGCCCTCTTCAGCTTCGAGACCGCCTGATGGCTGCCACGCACACACGACGGGTCGCCGTCGTGGGCTCCGGCGTCGCCGGACTCACCGCCGCACACGTCGCGGCGAAGTCCGCCCACGTCACGCTCTTCGAGGCCGACGACCGGCTCGGCGGCCACGCGGACACCCACGTGGTGGCCGGCGCCTCCGGCCCGCTCGCCATCGACACCGGCTTCATCGTCCACAACGGGCGCACCTACCCGACCCTGCTCCGGCTCTTCGCCGAGCTGGGCGTGGCCACCCAGGAGTCCGACATGTCGATGTCGGTGCGCGACGACGCGTCCGGCCTGGAGTGGGCCGGCGCGCTGGGCGCCCGCGGGATCTTCCCGACCTGGCGCAACCTCACCCGCCCGGCGTACCTGCGGATGCTCGCCGAGATCCCGCGCTTCCACCGCCGGGCGAGGGCGCTGCTGGTCTCGACGAGCTCGACCAACGAGACCGACGAGACCACGCTGCGCGAGTTCCTGCGCGAGGGCGGCTTCTCGCCGTACTTCGTCCGCCACTTCATGGAGCCGGTCGTCGCCGCCGTCTGGTCGTGCGACCCCGAGCTCTCCCTGGACTACCCCGCGCGCTACCTCTTCGCGTTCCTCCAGCACCATGGCATGCTCGCGATCTTCGGCTCGCCGCAGTGGCGCACGGTCACCGGCGGGTCTCGCGAGTACGTCGCCCGCGTGGCCAGGGGGCTGCCCGAGATCCGCACCGGCAGCAAGGTCACCTCGGTCCTCGAGACGCCGACCGGGGTGGAGCTCACCGACGGCAACGGTGCGGTCACGACGTACGACGCCGTCGTCATCGCCACGCACCCGGGCCAGGCCCTCGGCATGCTCGCCGAGTCGACCGCCGACCAGCGCGACGTGCTGGGCGCGATGCCCTACTCCCCCAACACGGCCCTGCTGCACACCGACGTCTCGCTGCTGCCGCGCGCCGAGGGCGCCCGGGCGTCGTGGAACTTCCGGCGCCCCACCGACGCGCTCGGCCACGTCACCGTGACCTACGACCTGACCCGGCTGCAGCAGCTCGACACCGACACCCGCTACCTCGTCACGCTGGGCGGCGAGCACCTCGTCGACCCGGCGCTGGTCCTCGAGCGGATGGAGTACGAGCACCCGCTCTACACCCCCGAGTCGGTTGCCGCGCAGCGTCGCCTCCCGTCGATCAACACCGCCCGGGTCGCCTTCGCCGGCGCCTACCACGGCTGGGGCTTCCACGAGGACGGCGCGAGGTCCGGGCTCCTGGCGGCCGAGCACCTCGGGTTCGCGTGGACCCCCTCGCTCGTCGAGCAGCCGACGGCACCGGGTGTCGCGACCGGCACCGGCGCGGCTGCCTCCACCAGCAGTGGCGCGGTCTACGCGACCACGATCCGCCACGTCCGACGTACGCCCTTCAAGCGCACCTTCGAGAGCACCTCCCGCACCTGGGTCGTCGACCTCGACGACCTCCCCGACCACGGCCTCCTCGGCAGGTTCGAGGCCCGCGACCACCTCGGGGACCCGACCCGCTCGATCCGCGCCAACCTCGAGGCGTTCCTGGCCCCGCAGGGCGTGGAGCTGCACGGCGGCCGGATCCTGATGGCCGCCAACGCCCGGGCGTTCGGCTACTGCTTCAACCCGATCACCGTGTTCTGGTGCCTCGACGACGCGGGGCGCCAGGTCGCCACGGTCGTGGAGGTCCACAACACCTACGGCGACCGGCACGCCTACCTCGTGCACCCCGACGAGCAGGGCCGGGCCACCACCCCCAAGCAGATGTACGTCTCCCCGTTCCACGGCACCGACGGCTCCTACGACCTCGCCGTCCCGGTGCCGGGCGACCGCCTGCACGTCGCGGTCACCCTGCGCACCGACGACGGCGCCGTCTTCAGCGCCTCGCTGAGCGGCACCCGCACGACCGAAGGACCCTGGCGGGCCGCGCCCGCCGCGCTGCGCGGGTCACTGCTCATCCGCGCCCACGGCATCTGGCTGTGGGCCCGCCGACTCCCCCTCCGGCCCCGGCCGCGACACCACCAGGAAGGTGTGTCATGACGCTTGCCCCCATCCGCCCCTCGGTCACCTGGCCGGGCCTGGACGTCGTCCCGTCCGGACCCCGGGCCAGCTTCTCGGCCCGCGTCGCGCGGCGCCTGTTCCTGGCCGCCGTCCGCCGGCTCGACGTGAGCGTCGTGGTCCCGGCCACCGGGGAGTCCTTCGGCAAGGGCGGTCCGGTGATGACCCTGCACCGCCCCGACGAGTTCTTCGCGCGGATCGGCCGCGACCAGCTGATCGGCTTCGGGGAGGCCTACCTGACGGGCGCCTGGGAGGCCGAGGACGTCGCCGGCTTCCTGACCGTGCTCGCCGCGGAGCTGCCCGAGCTCGTCCCGCAGAGCCTGCAGAAGCTGCGGGCCGCGGTCGTCCGGCGCCCGCCGCGCACCCAGCGCAACACCGAGCAGAACACCCGCACGAACATCGCGCACCACTACGACCTGTCCAACGACCTGTTCGAGCTGTTCCTGGACCCGTCGCTGAGCTACTCCTCGGCGCTCTTCGAGACCGAGCTCGTGGACCGCGGCGACCACGTCGAGGCGCCCGCGCCGTACGACACCCATGACCTGGCCGGCGCGCAGGCCCACAAGATCGAGCGGCTGCTCGACGAGGCCCACGTCGGCGAGGGCACCCGGGTGCTCGAGATCGGCACCGGCTGGGGCGAGCTGGCCATCCGGGCGGCCCGCCGCGGCGCGACGGTCCACTCGATCACCCTGTCCAGCGAGCAGCAGACGCTGGCCCGCGAGCGGATCGCCGAGGCCGGCCTCGGCGACCGCGTCCACGTGGAGCTGTGCGACTACCGCGCCGTCTCGACCGGTGCGACCGCCGGCGTGCAGTACGACGCCGTGCTCTCGGTGGAGATGATCGAGGCGGTCGGCCACCAGTTCTGGGCGACCTACTTCGAGACCATCGACCGCGTCCTCGCCCCGGGCGGGCGGGCCGGCATCCAGGCGATCACCATGCCGCACGACCGGATGCTCGCGACCCGCAGCACCTACACCTGGATCAACAAGTACATCTTCCCCGGCGGCTTCCTGCCCTCGGTCGAGGCGATCGAGCAGGTGACGCGCGAGCACACCGACCTGCGCGTGACCGGCCGGCTCTCCTTCGGCCAGCACTACGCCGAGACGCTGCGCCAGTGGGACGAGACGTTCATGCGGGCCGCCGGGGACGTCCTCGCGCTCGGCTTCGACGAGACGTTCCTGCGGATGTGGCACTTCTACCTCGAGTACTCGCGGGCCGGGTTCGCCTCGGGCTACCTCGACGTCCAGCAGCTCACGCTCACCCGGCCGGAGGAGGGCTGATGACGACGACCGTGGAGCGCCCGGTCACCGGCCTCGCCGGCCGGCTGGCCGAGACCCTGCGCCCGTTCATCGGCGGCGACCTGCCGGTCCGGCTGCGCGCCTGGGACGGCTCGGAGGCCGGTCCGCCCGGCGCACCCCTGGTCGAGCTGCGCTCCGCCGACGCCGTACGCCGCCTGCTCTGGCACCCGGGCGAGCTCGGCGCCGCGCAGGCCTACGTCACCGGCGAGCTCGAGGTGCCCGAGGTCGACGGCTGGGACCTCGACTCCGCCCTCACCCATGCGTTCTCGGTCGCCCGCGACCGGGAACTGAGCGGTGGGCGACCGTCCCCCGCGGCCTTCGTCCAGGCGGTACGCACGGCCGTGGGCATGGGTGCACTCGGTCGCCCACCGGCTCCCCCGGCCTCCCAGGCGCGGGTGCGCGGACGGCTGCACAGCCAGCTGCGCGACCGCCGGGCGATCAGCCACCACTACGACCTGTCCAACGAGTTCTACTCGTTGATCCTCGAGGAGTCGATGGCCTACTCCTGCGGCTACCACGTCTCCGACGAGGTCTCCCTCGAGGAGGCCCAGCACGCCAAGCTCTCGCTCGTCTGCCGCAAGCTCGGCCTCGAGCCGGGGATGACCCTGCTCGACGTCGGCTGCGGCTGGGGCTCGCTCTCGCTGCACGCGGCCGAGCACTTCGGCGCCCGGGTCACCGGCGTGACGATCGCCGCGGAGCAGAAGAAGTTCATCGACGCCCGGATCGCCGAGCGCGGCCTGGGCGACCGGGTCGAGATCCGGCTCCAGGACTACCGCGACGTCCCCGAGCGGGGCACGTTCGACGCCGTCTCCTCGATCGAGATGGGCGAGCACGTCGGCGAGCGCAACTACCCGACGTACGCCGAGGTGCTGCACCGCTCGGTCCGCCCGGGTGGCCGGGTGCTGGTCCAGCAGATGTCCCGCCAGGGCACGTGGCCCGGTGGCGGCCCGTTCATCGAGTCGTTCATCGCGCCCGACATGCACATGCGACCGGTCGGCGAGACCGTGGCGCACCTCGAACGCGGAGGGCTCGAGGTGCGCGACGTGCACGGGCTGCGCGAGCACTACGTGCGCACCGTGCAGGGCTGGCTGGAGCGCTTCGAGAGCAACGTCGGGCGCCTGACCGAGCTGGTGGGCGACGAGGTCGTGCGCGTGTGGCGGCTCTACCTCGTCGGCGGGGCGATGGCGTTCCGCGACGGCCGGATGGGCGTCGACCAGATCCTGATGGTGCGTCCCGACGGCACCCACGACCTGCCCACGGTGCGGGCCTGGTGACTTCCCGATGAGCGACGTCTGGCTGGTGTCGGCCGTCGCGCTGGCGACCGCCGCGGTGCTGATGACCGTCACCGCGCTGATCGCCCGCGCGGTCGACCGGGTGGCCGTGGTCGACGTCGCCTGGGGACTGGGATTCGTCGCGATCGCTGCCACGACGGCGCTCGCGGCGGATGAAGGAGCGGCTCGGCGGTGGTTGGTGCTGGCGATGACGGGGACCTGGGGAATCCGTCTCGCCTGGCACATCCGCCGCCGGGCCGTCGGCCACGGCGAGGACCCGCGCTACACCGCGCTCCTCGGTGGGCCGCTGCACGAGGTCGGACTCGGGGTGGCCGTCCGCAAGGTCTTCCTCGTCCAGGGCCTCGCCCTGTGGCTGATCTCGCTGCCCGTGCAGGTGGGCGCCGCCCTGTCCGTGCGCTGGTGGCCGGTCGTCGTCGCCGGCTCCGTGCTCTGGCTGGTCGGCCTGGTCGTCGAGTCCGTCGGGGACGCCCAGCTCGCGGCCTACAAGAAGGACCCCGACCGCGGGCCGGTGATGGACCGCGGTCTCTGGGCCTGGACGCGGCACCCCAACTACTTCGGCGACGCCTGCGTCTGGTGGGGTATCTGGCTCGCCGGCGGGCTCGCGTCCGGCTGGCTGCCGGGGCTGCTCACGGTCATCGCCCCGATCGCGATGACCTGGTTCCTGGTCTTCGCCACCGGCGCCCGCCTGCTCGAGCGCACGATGATGAAGCGGCCCGGCTATCCCGAGTACGCCGCCCGTACCTCGATGTTCTTCCCGCTGCCGCCGCGGCGTCGGGGCCAGCCCGACCGGGGATCCTGACCGGGAGCCTGACCACCGGGGGCCTGACCACCGGGCCGGGCCGGGCCGCCGGGCCGGGCCGCCGGGCCGGGCTGGGCTGGGCTGGGCTGGGCTGGGCTGGGCGAGGGTGGTTGACTCGTGAACATGGACGCCGTCTCCGCCGCGTTCGAGGCCATGCCCCGTACCGGGTTCCTGTCTGCCCAGCAGCGCCGGCGCGCGGTGTTCGACGGGCCCCTCGACATCGGGCACGGCCAGACCTGCTCCCAGCCCCGCACGGTCGAGGAGATGCTGCGCCTGCTCGACGTAAGCCCGGGTGACCGGGTCCTCGACGTCGGGTCCGGGTCCGGCTGGACCACTGCCCTGCTCGCCCACCTGACCGGGCCGACCGGCACCGTGCTCGGCGTCGAGCTCGAGCCCGACCTGGTGGCCTTCGGGGCGGCCAACGTGGCCGCGACGAACCAGCCGTGGGCCCGCATCGAGCGGGCGATCCCGGACCTGCTCGGCGACCCCCGCCACGCGCCGTACGACCGGATCCTGGTCTCGGCCGACCCCCACGGGATGCCCCAGCAGCTGGTCGCCCAGCTTGCGCCGCAGGGCCGGATGGTGGTCCCGGTGAACGGCGTGATGCTCGTGGTCGTCGGGAACCCGGACGGGCCGCCGACGGTGACGCGGCACGGCTACTACAGCTTCGTGCCCCTGCGCTGAGGCGTTGGGCGGGCCCCCTATCCTGCGCTCGTGACTGGCGCAGAGTTCGAGCGTGCGGAGTTCGAGAGTGATGGCGCCCGGGAGGTCGAGCTGGCCCGGGAGCTGGTGCGGCTGGCCTCCGCGGACAACTTCCGCGACGTGGCCGGCAGCGGCCCGGGCTACCCGACGACCGGGGGCGGGCGGGTACGCCGCGGCGTCTTCTTCCGGTCCAACGAGCTCCAGCTCACCGACGACGACACGCTGAGCCTGGTCGGGCTCGGCCTCACCGCGGTGCACGACCTGCGGGGTGCGGACGAGGTGGCCGCCCACCCGGACGCGGTCCTGCCCGGCGCGACCTGGCGCAACTTCGACGTCCTGGGCATCCCCATGGACGACGTGGTCGGCCTGCCCGACGTCCCCGCCGCCCTCGCGCTGATGGAGCGGGTCTACCGGGGGTTCGTGGACAGCCCGCGCGCCCGCACGGCGTTCGGGTCGTTCTTCACCCACCTCGCAGCCACCGACGGCCCGCAGCTGTTCCACTGCACCGCCGGCAAGGACCGCACCGGCTGGGCGGCCGCGCTGCTGCTGCACCTGGCCGGGGTCGAGGAGGACGTGGTCCTGGCCGACTACCTGCTGACCAACGACTACGCCCGGGCCAGCCGCGCGAAGTACCTCACCATGGTCGAGACCGCCCTGGGTGAGGAGAAGGTCGAGGTCTACGAGCGGGTGCTGGTCGCCGACGAGGACTACCTCGCCACGGCGTACGTCGCGGTGGCCGCGGCGTACGGCTCGCTCGAGGGCTACCTCACCGAGGGGCTCGGCCTGAGCCACGCCACCCTCGACACGCTGGCGGCGCGGCTCACGGCCTGAGAGTCGGCCGGACGTCATACGCCGCCCGGACGTCATACGAACTGGGGGTCAGGACCCTCAGAACGTATGACGTCCCGTCGCTCAGTAGGACTTCGGCAGCCCCAGCGAGTGCATCGCGATGAAGTTGAGCACCATCTCCTTCGACACCGGCGCGATCCGGGTGACCCGGGAGGCGACCAGCAGGCCGGCGACGCCGTACTCCTGGGTGATGCCGTTGCCGCCGTGGGCCTGGACGGCGCGGTCGGCGGCGTGGCAGGCAGCCTCGGCCGCGGCGTACTTCGCCATGTTGGCGGCCTCGCCGGCACCCATGTCGTCGCCGGCATCGAGGAGCGCGGCGGCCTTCTGGGTCATCAGCCTGGCCATCTCGATCTCGATGTGCGACTCCGCCAGCGGGTGCGCGATCGCCTGGTGGGCGCCGATGGGCCCCTGGAAGACGGTGCGCTCCTTGACGTACTTGGTGGCGGCGTCGAGGGCGAACCGCGCCATGCCGGTGGCGAACGCCGCGGCCATGATCCGCTCCGGGTTGAGGCCCGCGAAGAGCTGGACCAGGCCGGCGTCCTCGTCACCGACGAGCGCGTCGGCGGGCAGCCGGACGTCGTCGATGAAGACCTGGAACTGCTTCTCCGGCGAGACGATCTCCATCGGGATCGGGCTGAACTCGAAACCCTGGGCGTCGGTCGGCACCACGAACAGGCAGGGCTTGAGCTTGCCGGTCTTCGCGTCCTCGGTCCGGGCCACGACCAGCACGGCGGCCGCCTCGTCGACGCCGGAGATGTAGATCTTGCGGCCCTTGAGCACCCACTCGTCGCCGTCGCGGCGGGCGGTCGTGGTGATGTTGTGCGAGTTGGAGCCGGCGTCCGGCTCGGTGATCGCGAACGCCATCGTGAAGGTGCCGTCGGCGATCCCGGGCAGCCAGCGCTGCTTCTGCTCCTCGGTGCCGAAGCGGCTGATCACCGAGCCGCAGATCGCGGGCGAGACCACCATCATCAGCAGCGGGCAGCCGGCCGCGGCCAGCTCCTCGCACACCGCCGCGATGTCGCCGATGCCGCCACCACCGCCGCCGTACGCCTCGGGGATGTTGATGCCGAGGTAGCCGTTCTTGCCGATCTCGAGCCACAGGTCGGTGGTCTTGCCCCCGCTGCGCGCCTGCCTGGTGAAGTACTCACGGCCGTACCCCTTGGCCAGCCGGGCCACCTCGCGGCGCAGGGCCTTGCGCTCGTCGGACTCGCTGAACGCGATCTGCTCGGTCATCGTTGCTCTCCTTCGTCGGTGGTCGAGGTGTCATCGGTGGCGGCAGCCCCGCCGTCGACCACGGCCAACACCTCACCGGCGGCCACCTGGTCACCGGGCTTCACGTCGATCTGGGTGACCACGCCGTCGGTCGGCGCGCTCACGGTGTGCTGCATCTTCATCGCCTCGAGCACCAGGACCGGCTGGCCGGCCACGACCCGCGCGCCCACCTCGACCGCGACCTGGGTGACCGTGCCCGGCATCGGCGCGAGCAGCGAGCCGCTCGCGACCTGGTCGGCGGGGTCGGTGAACCGCGGGACCAGGGCCAGTCGGACGTGGCCGACCGGGCTGTCGACGTCGACGTGCGAACCCCCGAGCACCACGGTGTACGTCGTCCGCACGCCGTCGACCGTCAGCCTGACGGCCCAGCCGCCCGGGACCGGGCTGGCCGAGATCTCGTCCACCCCGTCGACGGTGTAGCCGTCGCGCCCGCCGAGCCACTCGACCGTCGTCTCGGTCTCGCCGGCCTTGAACGACGTCGTCTGCGGCTGCGAGACCACGTTGCGCCAGCCGACGGGGATGCCGTGCTGGACCGTGCGGGTGCGTCCCGTCTCCTCGGCCAGCGCGATCGCCGCCGCTGTTGCCGTGGCCCGCAGCCCGCCGTCGGTCGAGACCGCCGAGACCTGCGCGACGACGCCGGTGCGCTCGAAGAAGTCGGTGCTCACCTCGCCGGACAGGAAGGCCGGCTCGCGCAGGGTGCGCACGAGCAGGTCGCGGTTGGTGGTCAGCCCGTGCAGCCGGGCACCGGCCAGGGTGCCGGCGAGCTGGCGCGCCGCCTGGTCGCGGGTCGGCGCCCAGGCGATCACCTTGCCGAGCATGGCGTCGTAGTGGGTCGAGACCTCGTTGCCGGTCTCGAAGCCGCAGTCGAGCCGGACGCCGTGCCGGGCCAGGAGGTCGAACTCCCCGACCACGCCCGGGATGTCCACCAGGCTCAGCAACCCGCTCTGCGGCTGCCAGTCGACGGCCGGGTCCTCGGCATAGAGCCGGACCTCGATGGCGTGCCCGGACGGCTCGGCCTCGACCAGCTCGACCGGCGAGAGCCGCCTGCCCTCGGCCACGGCGATCTGCAGCTCGACCAGGTCCACGCCGTGCACCAGCTCGGTGACGGGGTGCTCGACCTGGAGGCGGGTGTTCATCTCCAGGAACCAGAACCGGGAGGTGTCCTCGGCGTCGACGAGGAACTCGACGGTGCCGGCGCCGCGGTAGTCGATCGCGGCCGCGGCGGCGCGGGCCGCCTCGTGCAGCGCCCGCCGGGTCTCCTCGGTGAGCCCGGGCGCCGGGCTCTCCTCGACGACCTTCTGGTGCCGACGCTGGATCGAGCAGTCGCGCTCGCCGAGCACCAGCACCCCGTCGCGGTGGCCGAGGACCTGCACCTCGACGTGGCGGCCGTGCTCGACGTACGGCTCCACGAACACGGTGCCGTCACCGAACGCGGACAGCGCCTCCGCGGCCGCCTGCTCGACCTGGGCCGGCAGCTCGGCCAGGGTGCGGACCACGCGCATGCCGCGCCCACCACCGCCCGCGGAGGCCTTGACCAGCAGCGGCAGGTCGGCCTCGGTCGCGGAGTCGGTGGACAGGTTCTCCAGGACGGGTACGTCGGCGGCGGCCATCAGCTTCTTGGACTCCACCTTCGAGCCCATCTCGTCGATCGACTCGGGAGCCGGCCCGACCCAGGTGAGCCCCGCCTCGATGACCGCGCGGGCGAAGCCGGCGTTCTCGGAGAGGAAGCCGTAGCCGGGGTGGATCGCGTCGGCACCGGCCCGGCGGGCGGCCTCGAGCACGAGGTCGATGCGCAGGTAGGTGTCGGTGGGCGCGTTGCCGGGCAGCGCGACCGCGAAGTCGGCCTCCCGGACGAACGGCAGCCCGGCATCGGCGTCGGAGTGCACCGCCACCGTCTCGATCCCGAGGCGGCGGCAGGTCGCGAAGACCCGGCGCGCGATCTCGCCGCGGTTGGCGACCAGGAGTCGGTCAATAGTCGTCATGGGGTGTTCTCACATCCTGAAGACGCCGAAGCGGTCGGTGCCCGCGAATGGCGCGTTGTCGATCACGGAGAGGCAGATGCCCAGGACGGTGCGGGTGTCCCGCGGGTCGATGACGCCGTCGTCGTAGAGCATCCCGGACAGGAAGAACGGCAGGCTCTGCTCCTCCACCGAGGCTTCGATGAAGGCCCGCATGCCGGCGTCGGCCTCGTCGTCGTACGTCTTGCCCTTCGCCTCGGTCGCCGCCCGGGCGACGATCGAGAGCACGCCGGCGAGCTGGGCCGGGCCCATGACCGCGGACTTCGCGGAGGGCCAGGTGAACAGGAAGCGGGGGTCGAAGGCGCGGCCGTTCATGCCGTAGTTGCCGGCGCCGTAGGACGCCCCCATGATCACGCTCAGGTGCGGAACCGTGGAGTTGGAGACCGCGTTGATCATCATCGCGCCGTGCTTGATGATGCCGCCCTGCTCGTACTCCTTGCCGACCATGTAGCCGGTCGTGTTGTGCAGGAACAGCAGGGGTACGTCGACCTGGTTGGCCAGCTGGATGAACTGGGTGGCCTTCTGGGCCTCCTCGGAGAAGAGCACGCCCTGGGCGTTGGCGAGGATGCCGATCGGGCGGCCGTGCAGCCTGGCCCAGCCGGTGACCAGCGAGGTGCCGTAGAGCGGCTTGAACTCGTCGAACGGCTGGCCGTTGTGCTCGCTGGTGCCGTCGCAGATCCGGGCGATGACCTCGCGCGGGTCGAACGGCTCCTTGAGGTCGGTCGGGATCAGGTCCAGCAGCCCGTCCGGATCCAGGTCCGGCTCCGCAAACGCCGAGGCGGCGTGAAGTTCCCCGCCAGACCCGCCGAGGCGGCGTGAAGTTCCCGTCGGCGCGGGAACTTCACGCCGACTCGGCACTGCTTTGCGCCAGTTGAGGCGGGCGACGATCCGGCGACCGATGCGCAGGGCATCGTGCTCGTCCTCGGCCAGGTAGTCGGCCAGGCCGGAGACCCGCGCGTGCATCTCGGCACCGCCCAGGGACTCGTCGTCGGACTCCTCGCCGGTCGCCATCTTCACCAGCGGCGGGCCGCCGAGGAAGACCTTGGCCTGCTCCCTGACCATCACGGTGTAGTCGCTCATGCCGGGCACGTAGGCCCCACCGGCGGTCGAGTTGCCGAACACCAGCGCGATCGTCGGCACCTTGGCCGCCGAGGAGCGGGTGATGTCGCGGAACAGCTTCCCGCCCGGGATGAAGATCTCCTTCTGGGTGGGCAGGTCGGCGCCGCCGGACTCGACCAGCGCCACCGTGGGCAGGCGGTTCTCCTCGGCGATCTGGGAGGCGCGGAAGATCTTCTTGACCGTCCACGGGTTCGAGGCGCCGCCCTTCACCGACGGGTCGTTGGCGGTGATCATGCACTCGACGCCCTCGATGACGCCGATGCCGGTCACGACGCTCGCGCCGACCGTGAAGTCCGAGCCCCAGCCCGCCAGGGGCGACAGCTCCAGGAACGCCGACCCCTCGTCGATGAGCAGCTCGATCCGCTCGCGGGGCATCAGCTTGCCGCGTCCGTGGTGCCGGTCGACGGAGCGTTCGCCGCCGCCGGCCACCGCCACGGCGTGCTGGGCGTCGAGGTCCTTGATCTTGGCGAGCATCGCCTCGCGTCGCGTGGTCTCGCCCTCGGTCGTCGTCACGACGCGTACCCCAGCAGCTTGGCGGTCAGGTCAGTCAGCACCTCGGTCGCTCCTCCTCCGATCGGCAGGATCCGGGCGTCGCGGTAGTGCCGCTCCACCTCGGTCCCGTGCATGTATCCCGTCCCGCCATGGAGCTGGACGGCCTCGTTGCAGACGTACGTCGCGCAGTCGACGGCGGTCTGCTTGGCCAGGCAGGCCTCGGCGATGACGTTCTCGCCCTCCCCCTGAAGGTGCAGAGTGTGCCGCTGGGCCACCGCGTGGGTGTACGTCCGCGCGACCTCGACCTGCCGGTGCATCTCGACGAGCTTGTGCCGCACCACCTGGTTGGCGATGAGCGGCTTGCCGAAGGTCTCGCGGTCACGGCAGTAGGCCGCGGTGAGGGCCAGCGAGCGGGCGGCGATGCCGTAGGCGTGCACCGCGAGCGCGATCCGCTCGACGACGAACTGCTCGGCGATCTGGTAGAAGCCGGAGTTCTCGGCGCCGACCAGGTTGGCCACCGGCACACGGGCGTCCACGAAGGACAGCTCGGCGGTGTCGGAGCAGTGCCAGCCCATCTTGGCCAGCACCCGGTCGACGGTGAAGCCGGGCGTGCCCTTCTCGACGACGAGCAGGCTCACTCCCGCATGGCCCGGCCCTCCCGTGCGCACGGCGGTGGTCACGAAGTCGGCGCGGACGCCGCTGGTGATGAAGGTCTTGGCGCCATTGACGACGAAGTGGTCGCCGTCGCGCCGGGCCGTGGTGCGGATGCCCGCCACGTCGGAGCCGCCGCCGGGCTCGGTGATGCCGAGCGAGCCGATCGTCTCCCCCGCGAGCGCGGGCCGCACGAACCGGTCGATCAGGTCGGGTGAGCCGTTGGCCGCGATGTGCGGCAGTGCGATGCCGCCGGTGAAGAGCCCGGCCATCAGCCCGCTGGACGCCCCGGCCTCGAACATCGCCTCCTGGAGCGCGACCGAGTCGAGCAGGTCACCGCCCTGGCCGCCGACCTCCTCGGGGAACGAGACCCCGAGCAGCCCCTGTTTCGCGGCCGCGAGGTGCAGCTCGCGCGGGATCGTCTGCGCGTCCTCCCACTCCTGCAGGTGCGGGGCCACCTCGCGGCGCACGAACTCGGCCGCGCTCGCGCGGAGGGCTTCGCGCTCGGTGGTCATGGGCGGCTCTCCTGAGTTTCATCAAGGTATGTCGCTGAACCGGCACTTCCCATGGTGAGTTCGCCGTGGGAAGTGGTGGTTCGTCTGCATACCTTGATGAACCAGCGACGTGAGCCCGTCACAACAACCCCTCCTGGATGTGCACGGTCCGCGAGCGGACCCACTCGCCGAGCCCCTTGGCCTGCGGGTCGAACCGCGTGGACGCGGCTACGCCGGCACCCAGCAGCCCCCGGATCAGCACGTTGACGGCGCCGAGGTTCGGCAGCACGTAGACGTCGACCTCCAGGTCGGCCGCCTCGGGGATCAGCTCGCGGATCTTCTTCGGCGTGACCAGCTTGGCCAGCCAGGTGACGCGGGCGTCGTACTTCTCGGAGCCGTCGTGGACGACCCACAGCCCCAGGTTGGCGTCGCCGCCCTTGTCGCCGGAGCGCGCGTGCACGAACGTGCCGAGCGGCATCCGGCGGTTGAGGGAGTCGGCCGGGGCGGGGTACGGCGAGGGGCGCCGGCCGGTGTCCGGCTCGAAGACGGCGAAATCGGTCGGGTCGGCGATCACCTCACGCGAGCCGTCGGCGTGCACGACCGTGTGGGTGACCGAGGCGCGTTCGACGTACTCCGGACGGTAGATGCCGTACGGCGTGGGCGGTCCGGGCGGCGCGGTCATCGTGAAGCCGGGGTACGACGCGAGCGCGAGCTCGACCGCGGGGCCGGTGAACGCCTTCGCGACCGGGTCCGGCTTGGGGTCCATGACCGTGCACCGCAGCAGGCAGGACGCACCCTCCTCGGTGTCGGCGTCGGGGTTGGGTTGCGCGGTGCGGGTCCAGGTGACCGAGCTCGCGGTGAGCGAGGGGGTGAGCTGGGCGCGCAGCCACTCGGCCTTCTCCTCGATGTTGAGCCCGGTCAGCACGAACTCCATCGAGTTGCGGAAGCCGCCGAGCTCGTTGACGCAGACCTTGAGCTGCTCGGGCGGGGCCTCGCCGCGGACGCCGGTGACGGCGACCCGGTCCGGGCCCTCCCGGGCGAGCTCGACCGAGTCGAGGTGGGTGGTGACGTCGGGGCCGAGGTAGCGCGTCGACTGGATCTCGTAGACCAGCTGCGCCGTCACCGTGTCGACCGTGACCGCCCCGCCGGTGCCATCGTGCTTGGTGACCACGAACGAGCCGTCGGCCGCGATCTCGGCGAGCGGGAAGCCGAGCGGCCGGCCCGTGTGCGGGAGGCTGCGGAAGCCTGAGAAGTTGCCCCCGGTCGCCTGGGTGCCACACTCCAGCACGTGGCCGGCGACGACGGCACCGGCCAGCTCGTCGTACGACGTGGGCGTCCAGCCGAAGTGGGCGACCGCGGGGCCGACCACGAGCGAGGCGTCGGTGACCCGGCCGGTGACCACGATGTCGGCGCCGGCGGTGAGCGCGGCGGCGATGCCGAAGCCACCGAGGTAGGCGTTGGCGGTCAGCGCGCCCTCGAACAGCCCCTGCGAGCTGGCCAGCGGGCGCAGGTCGTCGCCCTCGACGTGGGCGATGCTCGGCGCCAGGCCCAGGCCGGTCGCGACCTCGCGCAGCCGGTCGGCGAGGCCGGCGGGGTTCAGGCCGCCGGCGTTCGACACGATCTTCACGCCGCTCTCGAGCGCGAGCCCGAGGCAGTCCTCGACCTGGCGGACGAAGGTGCGGGCGTAGCCCAGCGAGGGGTCCTTCATCGTGTCCTTGCCGAGGATCAGCATGGTCAGCTCGGCGAGGTAGTCGCCGGTGAGGACGTCGAGCTGCCCTCCCTCGAGCATCTCGCGCATGGCGGAGATCCGGTCGCCGTAGAAGCCGGAGCAGTTGCCGACGCGCAGGACCCCGCTCATGCGGCGGCCCCCTGCTCACGCCCTTCACCGGGCGGACCGGCGAACGCCTGGGCGATGCCGAGCCAGCGCTCGGCGTCCTCGCCGGTGGCGACGAGGTCGGTGTCGTCGCGGTGGCGGCGCTGGGTGACGAGCAGGCAGAAGTCGTACGCCGAGCCGGTCACCCGCTGCGCGGCGTCCTCGGGGCCCCAGGTCCACAGCTCGCCCGAGGGCGCGGTCAGCTCGATCCGGAACTCCTCGGCCGGCGCCTCGAGGCCGTGCACGGAGAAGGCGTAGTTGCGGGTGCGCACGCCGAGGTGGGTGACGTGGCGGATCCGGTCGGTGACTTCCGGCTCGATGTCGAGCGCCGCGTAGACGTCGAGGGCGTGCGCCCAGGTCTCCATGAAGCGGGCGGTGGCCATCGAGGCGGCCGACATCGGCGGGCCGAACCACGGCATCTTCTCGCCGTCGGGCAGGCCGCGCAGGGCCACGCCGAGCGCCGTACGCGCCGCGCCCCAGCGGGCGAGCAGCGCCGCCGGCTTGAGCCGGGCGACCTCGAGGGCGGACGTGTCCACGAAGCCGGTCGGGTCCTCGATCGCCTGCAGCACCAGCGCGTCCCAGGCCTCCTTGTCGGTGGCGGCGACCGTCGCGACCTCGTCGGTCCACAGCAGGTGTGCGATCTGGGTGGCGACGTCCCAGCCGGCGGCGGGCGTGGGGGTGCGCCAACCGTCCTCGTCGAGGCCGGCGACCGCATTCCAGAGCAGGTCGCCCTCGGCCTTGAGGTCGTCGAGCAGGGCGTCGAGCAGGTCGCTCATGCGGTCTCCTTGGAGAGGGTGTCGAGGGCGAGGTCGAGGGTGTCGGCCCACTGGTCGAGGATCCGGCTGCGACGGCGGGCGTCGTCGGAGATGGTGTTGGCGAGGCCGAGGCCGCGCACGAGGTCGAGGGTGGCCTGCACCAGCTCGCGTACGCCGTCCTGCGACTCGTCGGCGTCGAGCAGCTCGACGGTCAGCCGGTGCACCTCGCGGCCGACCCGCAGCTCGAGCGGCCCGACCGCGCCGAGCAGCGCGGGGTCGGTGCGGGCGGCGACCCAGAGCTCCAGCGCGGCGGTGAAGACCGGCGAGGTGAAGTGGTCGGCGAGCATCTGCAGCACGGCGCGGGTGCGCCGCGGGCCCGTCGGCAGCGCCGCCGCCGCGGCGGCCAGCTCGGCGCCGCGGACCTCGGTGAGGTGCTCGACGGCGGCGACGACGAGGTCGTTCTTGGTCGGGAAGTGGTGCAGCTGGGCGCCCCGGCTCACCCCGGCGCGCTCCGAGACGAGCGTGGTCGAGGTGCTGCTGAAGCCGTGCTCGACCAGGCAGTCGACCGTGGCCTCGAGCAGCCGCTGCCGCATCGCGCGGCTGCGCTCCTCCTGCGGCACACGAACGGACTGGCTGGTCACCGGGCCAGCATGACCCGCCACGAACAAACAGTCAAGACTGACTTTTTGTTTCCACGGATGGGCCGCTCCCTCAGTCCAGGCGGGACACCAGCGGCAGCCGCGAACGTGCGGACAGCGCGACGATGAGGGCCGTCAGCAACGGCAGCGCCACCACCAGCGCGCTGATCAGCAGCCACGGAACGTCGATGAACGGTCCGCTGCCCGCGCCGGAGGCCGAGGCGTAGCCCGACCCCTCGATGACGGCGACGTCGCCGGGAACCACGGTCAGCGGGTAGGTGATCGCCACCCCGGGAATGAAGCCCACCGCGGCGCCGAGCACGGCGCCGACCAGCCCCACGACCAGCGCGTACGCCGCTGCGACCCCTCGTCTCATCCTCGGCGAGGCCCCGACCGCCGACAGCGTGGCCAGGTCCGGTCGCGCGTCGGACAGCGCGAGGAAGGTCGCGGTGAGCGTGCCGCCCAGCATGAGGACCGCCCCCAGCGCCCCCAGGATCAGCTGGACGATCATCGTCTCGTCGCTGGCCTGGTAGCCGCGCTCGACGTAGAAGCCGGCCTCGTCCGAGATCCCGGCGACGGCTTCGTCCACGTCTCGCTGCTGCTGCGAGGTGATGTCGGTGCCCCGGACGCTCAGCGCCACCGGGGCGCTGTCGACGCCGGCCGCCGCGACCACCTGGGGTGAGAACACGGCGGCAGCCGTGGCCTGCCGGCCGGTGGACCGCACGAAGGCCGCCGGTACGGTGACCGGGGGCAGGTGACGTACCCGCTCGTCGACGTAGCGCTGCGCGCGGATCCGCACCTCGTCGGCGCCGACGACCCGGTCGGTGAAGACCACAGCCCCGCCCGAGGCAAGCACCCGCTCGGCCCTGGCCCGGTCGGCCTCCGCGACGCCCTCGATCTCCGGGGGCAGCGCCGTCTCGCTGACGAGCACGGAGGATCCGTGCGCGGAGGAGTACTCGCTGAGGACCGGTTGACGCCCCTGCTCCCCCGGGACCCGGAAGTCGAGGTAGTAGGTCGCCTCGTCCCCGCCCATGCCCGCGTTCTCCGGAACGCCGAGCACCGGCGTGACCACGGCGTCGGGCAGCTCGCGCTGCACGGCCCGCGCCAGGCGCGACCAGCCGCCCGCGTCGAGGCCGTACCCCGAGACAGACCCCTCCCCCAGCGGCAGCGAGCGGGTGTACGACGCCTCGTTCTGGGCCTCGTCGCTGCTGGTCGCGATCCCGAGCGCCACCACGCCGGCGACGGTGGCGGCGACGGCAGCCACCGCGGGAACCGTGCGGGTGCGATGCCGGGCGGCGTCTCGCACGGCGTACCGCACCGTCAGCGGCAGCCGCCCCGACAGCCGGGCCAGGCCGACCACCACCACGGGGACCAGCAGGATCATCCCGAGCACGGCCACGATCGCCGAGCCGGCGATGAAGAACTCGCCGTTGCCGTCGGCGCGGGCGCCGTACGCCGCCCCGGCGACGCCGGCGCCGAGCAGCAGGACGCCGAGGACCGGCGACCGCAGGCTCGGCGCACGGTCACCGCGACGGCCCGCGAGGACGGCCACGACGTCCTGGCGCGAGGCGATCCAGGCAGGCACCACGGCGGCCAGCACGGCGCTGAGCAGCCCGAAGCCGGCGACGCCGAGCAGGTGCGTCCAGGGCACCTCGAACGGGCCGAGCCACGAGCTCGACCAGCGCTGCACGAGCGGCAGCAGCGCCCAGCCCGACGCAATGCCGAGGAGTACCCCGAGGACGGCCGCCATCCCGCCGAGCACGATCCCGCCCGCCAGGACCACCCGGCGGCTCTGGGCGGGCGTGCCACCCGTGGCGGCCATCAGGGCAAGGCTGCGCGCCTGCCGGCGGGCGCTGACCGCGAAGGCCGGGCCGGCGAGCAGCACCACCTCGAGCAGCGCCATCACGACGACGAGGACGACCACGGCAACGATCGCCTGATCGGTGCCCCCGGAGAACTCGCGGATCTCCACCGGTAGCTCGGACGCGGGCGGAGGGTCGGTCACGACGGCCCGCGAGAGCACGGTGGCGCCGATCGCGTTGAGGGCGCGGACCTGGTCCCACGAGACGGCGCCGCCACCGAGCAGCCAGGTGCGCTGGCTCTCGCCGTTGAGGCCGAAGGCGCCCAGCGGCCCGGCGGCCATGGGGTGGTCGCGGTAGGACGCCGACTCGGCGATCCCCACGATCGTGGGCGTCCGGGCAACCCCGTCGGCACCGAGGTCCGCCAGCTCGAGCCGCTCCCCGATCCCGAAGCCGCGTGCCGCCAGCGCCTGGTTGACCACGACCTCGTCCGAGGCTCGGGGCAGGTGCCCCGACGTCAGCTCGAACAACCCGCCGGCCAGCGGGTCGCCGAGGTCGATCTCGGTGGCCTCGGCGTTGCCGACTCCCTTGTCCGTCGTCACCCGGATGCTGCCCTCACGGCGTTCGACCGCGCGCGCGTCGTGGCCGAGGACGCGGCGTACGTCGTCCAGCGACGGCTCCCCCCTTCGGCCGGCGCCACCCCCGCTGCCCATCCCGTTGTCGGGGTCGAAGTCCTGGAAGACCGCGCCGACCCCCTCCTGAATCGTCACCCGGGCATCGGCCGAGCCGAGCCGCCGGTCGAGCGACTCCGCGCCCGACACGTCGGACGTCTGCATGACCACGTCGGCCGCCGTCACTGCGAGGACCGGCAGCGCGATCATCACGAGCACGAGGATGCTGCGCGCACGCGAGCGCGCGGCGTCGCGCCAGGCCAGCCGCAGCGGCATTCGCCAGCCGCTGACCCAGCTCATCGGGCCGCGCCTCACCGGCTCAGCCCGGGCTGGAGCAGCACGTCGACCGGGTCCGCGCCGGACTCGTCGACGACGATCCCGTCGCGCAGGAAGACCACCCGGTCCGCCCACGCGGCGTGCCGGGCCTCGTGGGTGACCAGGACGCCGGCGGCGCCCGCGTCGCAGCGGGCCCGGAGCAGGCGCAGGATCTCCTCACCGGTGTCGGTGTCGAGGGCCCCGGTCGGCTCGTCGGCGAGGATCAGCCGCCGCTCGCCCACGATGGCGCGCGCGATCGCGACCCGCTGCTGCTGCCCGCCCGACATCTCGTCGGGGAAGCGGCCGGCGAGGTCGGCGATCCCGACCTCCTCGAGCGCAGCCAGGGCCGCCTTGCGGGCCGACCTCGACCGCTCGCCGTCGAGCTCGCGCGGCAGGGAGACGTTCTCGGCGGCGGTCAGCGCCGGGATCAGGTTGAAGTCCTGGAAGACGTAGCCGATCGACGTACGCCGCATCCGCGCCCGGCCCTTGTTGCCGAGCCCGGCGAGATCGACGCCCTCGACGGTGACGGTGCCGGCCGTGGGCTGGTCGAGACCACCCGCCAGCGTGAGCAGCGTTGACTTGCCCGAGCCCGAGGGGCCCATGATCGCGACCAGCTCACCGGCCCGGGCCGCGAACGAGACGCTGCGCAGGGCGTGGACCTCGGTCGCGCCCTCGCCGTGGACGCGGGAGACGTCGCGCAGGTGCAGGACGGCGGTCATCGGCGGGTCTCCTTCGTGGGCTCGACCAACGACGACGAGGCCGACGACCGCCGGGGGTTCTCGAGCGCAGCGCGGCGCAGCCGTGCCTCGCAGTGGTCCAGCCAGCGGATCTCCGCCTCGGCGGCGAAGACCAGCGAGTCCAGGACGAGGCTCCAGGCCAGGTCGGCGGGCTCGACGGGCTGGGCGGCGCGACCGATCCGCTTGAGCCGGGTGTAGTCCTGCAGCGCGGCCATGGTGGCGCTGCGCTGCTGCTGGATCACGGTGCCGACGTCGACACCCGGCACCGTGACGGCGAGCGCGAGCTTGATGGCCAGCTCGTCGCGGGGCGGCTGGGTCCGGGCCACCGGGGTGGTGAACCACGCCGCCACCTCGTCCCGGCCCGCCGGGGTGATGGCGTAGACGACCCGGTGGATGGCGGAGTCCTCGTCCTCGGCCCCCGTGCCCTCGACGAGGCCGTCCCGCTCCAGCCGGGTCAGCGTCGTGTAGACCTGCCCCACGTTGAGCGGCCAGGTGGCCCCGGTCCGCTGCTCGAACTCCGCGCGGAGCTGGTAGCCGTACATCGGCCCCTGCTCCAGCAGCGCCAACAGTGCCTGCCTGACCGACATCTGCGCCTCCCCGACGAGACCCACGGGCCCCCGTGGCCCATGGATACCGGGTATGTATACCACGTATGCATCCCCGCGCCGAGGGATTCGCCGGGACACGTTTGGACCGGTCGGCGCGGGGCATCACCCCGTGGCCGCGCCATCACTACGCTGGCGCAACACTGAAACATCCTTGAAGGGGGAAGCACTTGTCCGACTACGGGAACCCACCCCAGGACCCGAACGCCCAGCCGAACCCATACGGCCAGCCGGCCGATCCCTACGCCCAGCAGACCCAGCAGCCCGGCTACGGCCAGCCCGCGTACGGCCAGCCCGCCTACGGCCAGCCCGCGTACGGCGGCGCACCCGCGGCCGACTACGCGAATTGGGGCAAGCGCGTGGGCGCCTACCTGATCGACGGCCTGGTCGTCATGGTCGGCTACATCCCCGCGATCATCGGCGGCGCCATCAACGGCTCGCAGGCCGACGGCAGCAGCGCGATCGGCACCATCCTGACGCTGATCGGCTTCGTGGCCGCCATCGCCATCTTCGTCTGGAACACCTGCATGAAGGGTGGCAACACCGGCTACTCCATCGGCAAGGGCGCGCTCGGCATCAAGCTGATCGGCGAACAGTCCGGCCAGCCGATCGGCGCCGGCATGGCGTTCGTGCGCTACCTGTGCCACATCATCGACGGCATCCCGTGCTACCTCGGCTACCTGTGGCCGCTGTGGGACTCCAAGCGTCAGACGTTCGCGGACAAGATCATGAAGACGATCGTGATCAACCAGCCCAAGGGCTGACCACTCTCTTCACTGGTGTCCACAGGGGCGTCGCGGCTTCGGCCGCGGCGCCTCTCGTCATGTTCGCTGCTCTTCTATGTTCGCTGCTTCTTGCGCTCCCGCTCCAGCTCGGTGCGGTAGGCATGGGCGTCCACCTCGATGGTGTGCCGCTTCGAGGCGACGAAGCGCTTGCGCACGGCCTCGTCGTACGCCGCGATCTGCGCGCGCATCTCCGGCACCGGCGGCAGCGTCACCTCGCCGCGGATCAGCTCGGCGACCCATGCCGCCTGCGCCTCGGCCAGCGGCATCACCGCGCCGAGCGGCTGGATCAGGCCGATGAAGTAGAGGCCGGGGTGGTCGGGCGAGACCACGCGGCGGTAGAGGTCGACGTGGTTGTCCTCGGCCCGCACGACCGTGTCGTCGAGGAACGGGAACGACACCTGGTAGCCGGTGCAGTAGACGACGACGTCGGCCTCGACCGCCGACCCGTCGACGAAGAACACCTTCGAGCCCTCGAAGCGGTCGATGTTCGGCTTCACGCTGAGGTCGCCGTGGCCGAGCCGGGTGAGCAGGTCGTCGCTGACCGTGGGGTGCGCCTCGAGGACGTCGTGGTCGGGCTCGGGCAGGCCGTAGTCGGTCATCTTCCCGACGGCGATGCGCAGCATCGCCTTCATGCCGAGCTTCTGCACCAGGAACGGCCCACGCGCCAGGGGTGAGCTGGTGAGGTGGTCGGTGGGCATGCCGAAGAGGTACTTCGGCAGCACGTGCGCGCCGCGCCGCATCGCGAGGTAGGTCTCCTGCGCCACCCGTGACGACTCGACCGCGATGTCGGTGGCGGAGTTGCCGATGCCGAGCACCACCACCCGCTTGCCTGCGAAGACGTCCGGGGTGCGGTAGTAGTGCGCGTGCAGCTGGGTCCCGGGGAACGACTCGCTCCCCGGGAAGCTCGGCTCCGGCCAGCGCGGGTTCCAGTGGTGACCGTTGGCCACGATCACGTGGTCGTAGTGCCGGGTCTCGGCCTCGCGGGCGTGGTCGCGCGAGCGGAGGGTGACGTCGTACCCGCCGCCGGCGCCGTGCGCCCGGGGCGAGACCTTGACGACCTCGGTGCGGAAGGTGATCTTGTCGCGCAGCCCGAAGTGGTCGACGAAGTCGTCGAAGTACGCCGCGATCTGCCAGTGGCTCGGGTAGTCCGGCAGGACCTCGGGCATCGGGTAGGCGGCGTACTCCATCGCCTGGCGCGAGGTGTTGATGTGCAGCGAGCGGTACGCCGAGCTGACCCCGTTGTCGTTCTCGTAGCGCCAGTTCCCGCCGACGCCCGAGCCCATCTCGAAGCAGTCGAAGGCGATCCCGCGTGAGGCGAGGACCTGGGCCGCGGTGATCCCGGAGGATCCGGCCCCGATGATGCAGACGCGGCTGCCCGGGGCCGGGGTCGGTGCCGAGGTCATCTGGACTGCCACAACCCCATGCTGTTGCCCTCGACGTCCTTGAAGTAGGCCGCCCAGCCCATGTCGCCCACGGCCTGGCGCCCGAGCAGGGTCTGGCCGCCGAGGGACTCGACCTTCGCGAGGGCGGCGTCGATGTCGTCCACGTCGATGACCACGATCGGGCTGTCGTCGGGGTTCTGCCGACGGAGCAGTCCGCCGTTGATGTAGCCCGGCTCGGTGGCGCCCTGGTCACCCGTCGGTCCGGTGCTCGCGAGCGTGTAGGACATGCCCGGCACGTCGGTCAGGTCCCACCCGAAGGCGTCGCGGTAGAACGCCTGCGCGCGCTCGGCGTCATCGAAGGGAATCTCGAAATGCACGACCCGTCCACTCATGCTCCGGACACTACGCGAGACTCCCTCCATGCCGAAGACGATCCTGATCACCGGTGCCTCCAGCGGTCTGGGGGCCGAGATGGCCCGCCAGTTCGCGTCCCGAGGCAACGACCTCGCCCTGTGTGCACGCCGCATCGAGCGGCTCGACGAGCTCAGGGCCGAGATCCTCGCCGCCCACCCCGACCGCCGGATCGAGGTGCGCGCGCTGGACGTGAACGACCACGACCAGGTCTTCGAGGTGTTCCGGGGGTTCCGGGCGGACTTCGCGGGAGACGGCCCCGAAGCCCTCAGCACCATCGACCGGATCATCATCAACGCCGGCCTCGGCAAGGGCGCCGCGCTCGGCACCGGTGGGTTCGCCGCCAACCGCGAGACGGCGATGACCAACTTCGTCGCCGCGCTGGCCCAGTCCGAGGCCGCGATGGAGATCTTCCGCGCCCAGAACTCCGGCCACTTCGTGATGATCTCGTCGATGTCCGCGGTCCGCGGGATGCCCAAGTCGATGACGACGTACGCCGCCACCAAGGCCGGCGCCGCCCACCTCGCCGAGGGGCTGCGCACCGAGCTGTACGGCAAGCCGATCAAGGTGACGGTGATCTACCCCGGCTACATCGCCTCGGAGATGAACGAGCACGTCGCCTCCGAGCAGCCACTCATGGTCTCCACGGAGAAGGGTGTGCGGGCGATGGTCTCCGCCATCGAGAAGGAGAAGGCCTCGGCAGCCGTGCCCCCGCTGCCCTGGGCCCCGCTCTCCGTCGTCATGAGGCACGCCCCCCTGCCCCTGCTCAAGAAGCTGATCTGACTCAGGAGGCCGGCCTGAGCCGCTCGCCGAGGTAGCCCGCAAGGACTGCCCTGGCCCGCTCCGGCGGCAGCGGGTCACGGGGCGCGCACACCGCCACGGTCAACCCCTCGATGACCGCGATGAGGAGGTCGAGCTCCGGGCCGTCGAGCGAGCGGTCCAGCAGGACGTCGATCAGCAGCCGCTCCTCGATCCGCAGCTCGGCGATCTGGTGGCCCACGTCGGCATCGCTTCGTCCGAGCTCGCAGAAGGCGAGCCAGACCCGGGCATCGGCGACCTCGTCCTCGGTCGTCGGCACGAAGGCCAGCACCTGGTCGCGTCGGCTGCGACGTGCGATGTCGTCGATCCGACGCTCCCCGGTCTTCCGGGACGCCACCATGAGGAGCCGATCACGGCTCTGGAAGTGCGTGAGCAGTCCCGAGGCGCTGACGCCGGAACGATTGGCGACGGCTCGCAGCGTGATCGCTCCGATGCCGCCGGAGGCGAGGAGGCCGTGGACGGCGTCCATGACGGCGTCGCCTCTGCTCCTGGGGTCGACCAGTCTGGGCACGCCACAAGCCCACCACGACGGGACGGTTCGTGCGGCCCCCCTCCACAGGCCCTCCTCCACGGGCCTGGTCGCCCTCCCGCCGCCAGGGGGCCACTTTCTTTTTGAACAAACGTTTGTTCAAAAAGAAAGTGGGTCCCGGCCAAGGCTGGAGGGCCATCACCGAGTCTGGGTCAGGAGTCCCTGTCCCGCCAGGCCCGCCAGGCACCGGTGCACCACAGCGCCCACGCCACCAGCACCGGCTGGAAGAGCAGCCGCACCGTACGCCCGGCATCGGTGTCGAGCCCGAAGGCGTCGGACCCGGTGACGAGCTGGTTGACGTTCCCTGGGAAGACCACGACGAAGAACGCGGCCACCACGAACCCGACCTGGGCCAGCCGGTCCCCCCTGGCGGCGAGCAGGGCAGCACCGAGAGCCAGCTCGACGAAGCCGGAGACCACGACGATCGCGGACCGGAACGGCAGCCAGGTCGGCACCTGCCCGAGGAACTCGGCGGTGTCCACGAGGTGGGCGACGCCGGCCACCATCAGTACGCCGGCCAGCAGCCAGCGCGCCACGGCGGCCACCACCGCCCCTCGGGTCGATGTCCGACCGGTCACCGGTAGGTGAGGGTGGCGCCCTCGAGGTGCGAGTGCTCGTTGAAGGTCAGCATCCGGGCGCCGGTCGAGCCGACGACCACGCGGGTCACCGACGAGTTCACGGTGACCGTGTTGAAGCGGCCCCACAGCCGGGCGAGTGTGGCCGGGTTGTCCTCGACCGGGTCGACCAACGCGGCGCACGCGACCGCGATCGGTCCGCCCGAGCTGACCACGACGACCGTGCCTCCCGGCCCCGCCGAGGCACAGGCCCGGTCGAGACCGGCGCGGACCCGGGCCACGAAGGCGGAGTAGGACTCGGGGTACTCCTCGTCGTACTCGCCGCTCGTCCACCTCGCGGTGGCGAGCTCGAAGTACCGCTGGAACTCGCGGCGGTCGAGGGAGTGGTCGGTGGGCACGTCGGGGTACAGCGCGACCACGCCGAGGTGGTCGAACTCGTTCCAGCCGGGGTCGACGTCGATCTCCGGCGCCCAGCCCCCGCCGGCGGCCATGCCCTCCGCGGTCTCGCGGTGCCGGCGCATGTCGCCGCGCAGCACCACGTCGGGCTTGACCCCGCGCTCGGCCAGCCAGGTGCCGAGCAGCCGGCTCTGCTCCCACCCGGTCTCGGAGAGCACGTCGTAGTCCTCAGCGCCGAACGAGGCCTGGCCGTGCCGGACGAGCAGCACCATGCCCATCAGGCACTCGCCCCGTTGGCCGAGTCTGTCGAGACCAGAGCCCGGCACCGACTCTCGAGGTAGCCGACCGCCGGACCGAAGACGGCGTACGCCTCGTTGGTGGTCTGTTGGTGGAAGTAGCGGTACCAGATCTGCTGGGCGATCACCGCCAGGCGGAACAGGCCGAAGACCTCGTAGAAGCGCCACTGCTCGGGCGTGACCTCGAAGCCCATCCGCTCGCAGTAGCGCTCGACGAACTGGGCGCGGGTCCACATGCCCGGCTCGGTGGTCGGCTGGCGCCGGAACATCTGGAAGAACTCGTCGTCACCGGCCTCGACCCAGTAGGACAGCATCCCGCCGAGATCCATCAGCGGGTCGCCGACGGTGGCCATCTCCCAGTCGAGGACCCCGATGATCCGCAACCGGTCGTCGGGCGCGAGCACCATGTTGTCGAGTCGGAAGTCGTTGTGGATCAGGCGCTGCGCGACGTCGCGCGGCTGGCGCTCGTCGAGCCACTCGATGATGTCGGACCAGTCCCCGGTGTCCTCGGTGCGCGCCTTGGCGAACCGGTCCGTCCAGCCCGCCACCTGCCGCGCGACGTAGCCGTCGCCGCGGCCGAGCTTCGCGAGCGCCGGGTGGGCCTCGACGTCGACCGAGTGCAGGGCGACGAGGACGTCGAGGGCGTGGGCGCACAGCGTCGACGCCTCGTCCGGCGACAGCGGCCAGGGCAGCTCGCGTCGCAGGATGGTGCCGTCGAGCTTCTCCATCACGTAGAAGTCCGAGCCGATCACCGACTCGTCCTGGCAGAAGCCGACCATCGCGGCGACGTAGGGGAAGACCGGCGCGAGTGCCGACTGGATGCGGAACTCGCGGCCCATGTCGTGGGCGCTGGCAGCCTTGGCGCCCGTCGGCGGCCGGCGCAGGATCAGCTCGCGGGTCGGGTAGCGCAGGAGGTAGGTCAGGTTCGACGCTCCACCCGGGAACTGGCGCACCTCCGGGGTGCCGGCCAGGTCGTCGATGCTCCAGTCGCCCGGCAGGCTGGCGTGCTCGCGCAGCCAGGCTGCCACCGCCTCGACGTCGAAGGAGTCCTCCTCGCGCACCGGCTTCGCCGGGTTGCCGCCGTCTCCCATCACACGCTCCTGTCCAGCTTGGCGGCCTGCGCGCGCATCACCGCGTCGTACGCCGCCCGGTCGGTCTGCTTGAGCGTCCAGGCGTCGCGGGCCGGCTGGTCGGGGACGATCACCTCGTCCCCGCGCGCCATCCCCTCGAGCACGGCGGCCGCGATGTCGTCGGCGGTGATCGTGGAGCTCTCGACCAGGTGCGAGATCACCGCGCCCAGGGCCGCGTCCTCACCCCGCAGCGAGGCCATCAGGTTGGTCCGGAAGAACGACGGGCAGACCACGCTGGCCCGGACGCCGTACGCCGCGAGCTCGTGGCCGGTGGTCTCGGTGAGCGCGACGACGGCTGCCTTGACGGCGTTGTACGACGCCATGCCGGCCGGGTGGACGAGCCCGGCGAGGGAGGCCACGTTGACGATCTGGCCGGAGCGCTGGCGCTTGAACATCGGGACGAACGTGCGAGTGCCGCGGACGACACCGAAGAGGTTGATCTCGGTGATCCACTGCCACTCGTCCATCGTCGCCACGTCGAGACGTCCACCGCCGGCGACGCCGGCGTTGTTGACGAGGACGTCGAGGCCGCCCCAGATCTCCTCGACCCGCGCGAGCGCGGCCGCCCAGTCGTCGTCGGAGGTGATGTCGAGCCGCATCCGGTGCTCGGGCTCCGTGCGTTGGTCGAGACCCCGCTCGTCGAGGTCCGTGGCCAGCACCTCGTCGCCACGGGCGCGGAACGCCGCGGTGAGCGCCGCACCCAGGCCCGAGGCGGCACCGGTGACCAGGACCCTCATCGGCGAGCGCCGTACTTCGCGAGCTCGAGTCGGGCGACGACGCCGCGGTGCACCTCGTCGGGGCCGTCCGCCAACCGCAGGGCACGCGCGGAGGTCCACGCCGCCGAGAGCGGGAAGTCGTCCGAGAGGCCGCCGCCACCGTGCAGTTGCATCGCCATGTCGATGACCTGCTGGGCCATGTTGGGCACCGCGACCTTGATCTGCGAGACCTCGGACAGCGCGTTCATCGGGCCTCCGACGTCGAGCTTCCAGGCGGCGTTCAGGACGAGGAGCCGGGCCATGTCGATGGCGATCCGCGCGTCCGCGATGCGTTCGCGGTTGCCGCCCAGCGAGGCGAGCGGCTTGCCGAACGCGCTCCGCTCGAGGCCCCGCTTGCAGGCCAGCTCGAGCGCCATCTCCGCGAGGCCGATCAGCCGCATGCAGTGGTGGACGCGGCCCGGTCCCAGCCGGCCCTGGGCGATCGCGAACGCCTCGCCCGGCCCGCTCAGCACGTTCGTGAGCGGCACCCGGACGTCGGTGAACGACACCTCCCCGTGGCCGAGCGGCTCGTCGTAGATGCCCATCGTGTTGAGCATCCGCTCGACCTTCACCCCGGGGGTGTCCCGCGGCACGAGCACCATCGAGTGCCGGTGGTGCCGGTCTGCGTCGGGGTCGGTCAGCCCCATGAAGACGAAGATCTTGCAGTCCGGGTTGCCGACACCCGTCGACCACCACTTGCGGCCGTTGATGACGATCTCGTCGCCGTCGACCACCGCGGTCGCGGCCATGTTGGTGGCGTCGGAGGACGCGACGTCCGGCTCGGTCATGGTGAACGCCGAGCGGATCTTGCCGTCGAGGAGGGGCTCGAGCCACTGCTCCCGCTGCTCGGCGGTGCCGTAGCGCAGCAGCACCTCCATGTTGCCGGTGTCGGGGGCGTTGCAGTTGAAGACCAGCGGAGCGATCGCCGACCGGCCGGTGAGCTCGGCGATCGGCGCGTAGTCGACGTTGGTCAGCCCCTCGCCACCGTCGGTGCCGAAGCGGACGGCGTACTCCCCCGCATGCTCCTGGGGCAGGAAGAGGTTCCACAGACCCCGGGCCCGGGCCTTGGCCTTGAGCTCGTCGAGGACCGGGAGCGGACGCCAGGCGTCACCGCCGGTGCGGCGGAGCTCGGCGAGGTCGTGGTGGTACGCCGGCTCGACCGGGTCGATCTCCTCGGCCATGAACGCGGCCACCCGTGCCGTGAGGTCAGCTGCCCGGTCCGAGGGAGAGAAGTCCATGCTCGGCACCCTAGTGGGAGGATCATGGCCACTCGTCCCCCCGTCCAAGGAGTGCCGTGACCCGCACGTCTGCCCTGCTGCTGGCGTTGCCGGCCCTGCTGCTCGCCGCGACCGCCGGCTGCGACGACGGGGGCCCAGCCGGTGGCCCGGGCGCCTCCTCAGGCGGTCCGGACCCCGACAGGGACACGATCCGCTCCGGGCTGTCGTCCCTGGTCGACGGCGGGCACCCGACCCCGGAGGAGAGGGCCGACGGCACCTGCTTCGCCGACGCGCTGCTGGACCGCACGACACCGCAGGCGCTGCGCGACGCCGGCGTGCTCGACACCTCCTACGCCGTCGTCACGAAGCTGCCGAGGCTCCCGGAGGGGCTCGCGCAGACGTGGGTGTCCGCGCAGTTCGCGTGCACCGACTTCGTCGAGCAGTCGGCCCGGGCCCAGGCCGAGATCAGCCACGGGAAGGTCGACGCGGATGCGTACGCCGCGTGCCTGCACGACGCGCTCCCGGCCGAGGACCTGCGGGCAGCTGTCGTGGACACGCTCACCGGCAGCTGGGACGGCCCGGCCCTCGCCCGGTTCAGTGCCGCCCAGGCCGACTGCTCACGCCAGTCGCACCGCTGATCTGCCAGCTGACCAGCCTGCTGACCGGCACCACATCCCCCGCGGGCTGGCCCGAACACGCCATGGACGACCCCCCGGCACCCGCCTAGCGTCGGGAGTTGGAGATGGACCGCCTCACCCCGGAGACGGCCCGGCCGAGCAGGAGGTCACGCTGTGTTCATCCAGATCATCCAGGGCATGTGCACCAGGCAGGACGAGCTCCACGCACTGGCGGATCGCTGGCGCGAGGAGATCGGTCCCGGGGCCAAGGGCTGGCTCGGCGGGACCTACGGCTTCAGCGACGACAACGAGTTCATGGGCATCGTCCGGTTCGAGTCACGAGAGGCCGCGATGGCCAACTCCACGCGACCGGAACAGGGCGCCTGGGCCGAGCAGATGATGGCGTTGATGGACGGACCGGTCGAGTTCCACGACTGCGACGACGTCATGCTGATGATGGACGGCGGCTCCGACGAGGCCGGCTTCGTCCAGGTCATCCGCGGCAAGGTGACCGACCCGGATCGACTCAAGTCGATGATGGCCGACACCTCGCTGCTGCACGAGATGCGCCCCGACATCATCGGCGCCACGCTGGCGCTCGAGCCCGACGGCACGTTCACCGAGACGATCGCGTTCACCGACGAGGCCAGCGCCCGCGAGGGCGAGCGCAAGGAGATGCCGGATGACGTGCGCGAGGCGTTCGAGTCGACGATCCAGGACGCGAAGTTCATCGACCTGCACCACCCCTGGTTCGCCTCGGCCTGACCCGGGCCAGACATCCGGGCCAGTGAGCCCGGTCAGGCAGCCACCAGGGTGACGACGCGGGCCCTGGCCACGGGGTCGAGCCACCGGCGACGGGTCCGCAGCAGTCGCCACGACGACCAGCAGAGGAACGGTACGGCGATGATCGGGGCGAGCCGCCAGTCGGGGAAGTGTGTCAGCCCGGAGAAGACCAGCCCGGTGACCGTCGTACTCACCGCGAGCCGGGTGCTGTAGCCGACCATCACCAGCGGCGGTGCGGGCGTGGCCCGCGCCGACCGCAGCTCGACCGCGAGCGGCCGCTGCTCCGACCAGCGCAGGCTCGCCGCCACCACCTGGACGGTCACGACCACCCAGACGGCGACGAGCGCGCTGAGCTCGGACGCCGAGGGCACCCCGGCCCGCAACGCAGCAAGGCCGATCGTGATCGCCGACGCCACGAGCAGGAACTCCGCCAGCACGAGGGTGCGTGCCGCGAAGACCGACGCGGGCTCGACCGGCAGGCTCTCGCGCCACAGCCCGCCACGCCCGTCGAGGCACCAGGCGTTGATGCCGAAGAGCAGCGAGCCGCCGGACGCGATCAGGCCGGGCAGCACCGTGATCACGTCCCAGGGCAGGTTGCTGAGGATCGCGACCACGCCGGGGCCGCCCGCCAGCACCGCGAGCCCACGCCGCATCGGAACCGCGCGCCAGACCGAGGACCGGTCGGTGCGCACCAGCGCGGCCAGCGCCGACCTCGGCATCGGCCGGGCCGGGTGGGTGTCGCTCTCGATGCGCAGCTCGTCGCGAGGGGTACGGCGCGCGGCGAGGTGGGCGGGCAGGGCGCCGAGGCCCACCGCGGCCGCGAGCAGGGTGACCTCCACGACGATGATCAGCAGCCAGCGCCACGAGACGCCGTCGATGAGCCCGACGACCACCCAGATGGTCGGCATCCGGTCGAGGGCGGGGGTGAGCCGTCCCGCGGCCTGGAGCCCACCGACCCCTGCGATGAGCAGCACGCTGAGCGTGCGCACCACCGCGACCCCGTGACTGCTCCGGCGCACGGCCTCCACCGTCCAGGCGACCACCTGGGCGACCGCGGTCGCGGCGGCGAGCCAGAGCAGCAGCCCGAGCTGGGCGGCAGCGAGACCATCCGGGCCCAGCCCGTAGGCCGTGGAGCCCAGCAGCACCCAGGCCTGGAGCAGCCACGCGATGTTGAGGGGCGCGAGCAGCAGGGCACCGACGTGGTCGGTCGTGGGGCTGAGCGGGAAGGCCACCGCCTGCTCGCGCGGGAGCAGCTCGCGTCCACCCCCTGACGCGACGGCCGAGATCACCGCGAGCACGAAGAAGGCGGCCAGCCCGGTGGGCAGCAGGATGCGTGCATCGAGGGCGCGGTCGCTGTCCCCGGCCCCCGGGGCGAGCGCCGGCCCGATCGCGGCCACCGCGGTGAGGACGAGGAACAGCAGCGCCAGCCAGGCGAAGAGCGAGCGGTGCCGGACCGACGCCGCGCGGAAGCGCAACAGGTGGCCGACGTCGACGACCGCTCGCACGGTCCGGCTAGTCGAGGAGGCTGCGGTAGGCACGCGCGCCGTCCTCCCCCGCCATCTCGCCGGCGGCCACGCTCGCGACCCGGGAGCCACCGCGCAGCACGAGCACGGTCGAGCACGCCTCGACCGCGAGCTCCCGCAGGTGGGTGGAGACCAGGACGCAGGCACCGCCGGCGCGGGCGTCGGCGATCACGTCGAGGGTGGCCTCGGCACCCGTCGGGTCGACCCCGTCGAACGGCTCGTCGAGCAGCAGCACCGCCGGTTCGTGCAGCGCCGCGAGGATCACCGAGAGCCGGCGCCCCATGCCGTGGGAGTAGCCACCGGTGACCCGGTGCGCCGCGCCGCCCAGCTCGAAGCGCTCGAGCAGGTCGCGCGCCCGCTCCTCCCAGCCGGTCAGCCGGCGCAGGCGGGCCGAGAGCTGGAGGTGCTCCCACGCGGTCGCCCGCGGGACCAGGCCACCGACGTCGGGGCAGTAGCCGCTGGCCTGCTTGGCCTGCAGCGTCTCGCTGCGCACGTCGTGCCCGGCGACCGTGACGGTGCCGGACGTCGGCGGCACCACCCCGGCCAGTACCCGCATGGTCGTCGACTTGCCGGCGCCGTTGCGCCCGAGCAGCGCGGTCGCGTGGCCGGCGTACGCCTCGAGGTCCACGCCGGCGACCGCCTCCACCTCACCGAAGCGCACGTGCAGCCCACGGACGTCGATGAGGGGTTGTGCGCGAGGGGCATCGGTCACCGCCTCAGTGTCCCCGCCAAACGCCGAGGCGGCGTGAAGTTCCCCCAGAAATGCGCCGAGGCGGCGTGAAGTTCCCTGGTCGTGGGAACTTCACGCCGCCTCGGCCCCCTCACGGGGGAACTTCACGCCGCCTCGCGGGTGTTGGCTCGCGGGGGGAGAGGTCAGGCGGGGAAGGACTCGCCCTTCGCCGCCATCTCACGCAGGTACGCCGTCGGCCGGAACCGGTCGCCGTACGCCTCGGCGAGCTCGTCGGCCCGCTTCACGAACGCGGCCAGCCCGATCTCACCGTCCGCCCCAGAACCCGACGGAGCTTCGTAGCCGGTCATGTACTGCGCGGCACCACCGGTCATCGGCGGGAAGCCGATGCCCATGATCGAGCCGATGTTCGCGGCGGCGGCCGACGTGAGCACGCCCTCCTCGAAGCACTTCGCGGTCTCGAGCGCCTCGACGAAGAGCAGCCGGTCCTTCACGTCCTGGAACGGGATCTGCTGCTCGGCGACCGGGAAGGTCTCGGCGAGCCCCGACCACAGCGACTGGCGCTTGCCGGCCTCGTCGTACTCGTAGAAGCCCGCTCCCTTGAGCCGCGAGGGGCGACCGATCTCGATCATCTTGTGCACGACCTGCTGACCCGGGTGCGGGGTGTACGGCGTGCCCTCGCGCTCGGCGGCATCCTCGGTGGCCTTGGCGATCTTGGCCATCAGCTCCATGTTGAGCTCGTCGCTGAGCTGGAGGGTGCCGACGGGGTAGCCGTCCTGCGTGGCCGCCCGCTCGAGCGAGACCGGGTGCACACCCTCGGCCAGCATCGCGAGGCCCTCGTTGACCATCGTGCCGATGACCCGCGAGGTGTAGAAGCCGCGGCTGTCGTTGACCACGATCGGGGTCTTGCGGATCTGCTGGACGACGTCGTAGGCCTTGGCCAGCGCCTCGTCGGAGGTCTCCGCGCCGCGGATGATCTCGACCAGCGGCATCTTGTCGACGGGGCTGAAGAAGTGCAGGCCGATGAAGTCCTTCGGCCGGTCCACGCCGGTCGCCAGCTCGGAGATCGGCAGCGTCGAGGTGTTGGAGCACAGCAGCGCGTCGGGGTTCACGAACGCCGCGATCTCGGCGAAGACCTTGGCCTTGAGCGCCGGGTCCTCGAAGACGGCCTCGATCACCAGGTCGCACCCGGCGAGGTCGGCCGGGTCCTGCGTGGCCGTGATCCGGCCGAGCAGCTCGGCCTTCTTCTCCTCGGTGCTCCGGCCGCGCGCGATCGCCTTGTCGAGGATCTTGGCGGAGTACGCCTTGCCCTTCTCGGCGTTCTCGACGGCCACGTCCTTGAGGACGACCTGCATGCCCGCGCGGGCGCAGGAGTAGGCGATGCCGGCGCCCATCATGCCGGCGCCGAGGACGCCGACCTTGACGGCCTTGTACGGCGGGATGCCCTGGGGACGCAGCGAGCCGGAGTTGATCGCCTGCAGGTCGAAGAAGAACGCCTGGATCATGTTCTTCGAGCCCTGGTTGACGATCAGGCTCGTGAGGTAGCGCGACTCGATCCGCGAGGCGGTGTCGAAGTCGACCTGCGCACCCTCGACCGCAGCGGACAGGATCGCCCGCGGGGCGGGGTAGAGCGCACCCTTGGTCTGCTGGCGCAGCAGCGCCGGGAACGCCGGCAGGAACGCCGCGAGCTTCGGGTGGCTGGGGGTCCCGCCGGGCATCTTGTAGCCCGCCTGGTCCCACGGGTTCTGCGTGGCGTCGGGATTCGCCTTGATCCACGCCTTCGCGGCGGGGACGAGCTCCTCGCGGGTGGCGACGAGCTCGTCGACCAGGCCCTTCTCCTTGGCCTGGGCCGGCTTGAACTGGGTGCCGGGCAGCAGCACCTCCATCAGCGCAGGCTGCAGGCCGAGCAGGCGTACGACGCGCGTCACGCCGCCGCCGCCGGGCAGCAGGCCCAGGGTCGACTCGGGCAGCCCGAGCGAGACCGAGCTGTCGTCGACGACGATCCGGTGGTTGGTGGCGAGGCAGATCTCGAAGCCGCCGCCGAGCGCGGCGCCGTTGATCGCGGCGACCACGGGCCGGGGGAACAGCTCGAGCTTGCGCAGCCCGGCCTTGACCGCCTCACCCATCTCGAAGATGGACTGGGCGTCGGCCTTGGTCGCCTGGACCATGGCCTTGAGGTTGCCGCCGGCGAAGAAGGTCTTCTTCGCGCTGGCGACGACCACGCCGGTGATGCTCTTCTCGTCCGCGGCCAGCTCGTCGTAGAGACGCTGCACGGCGGTCGCCATCGACTCGAGGTAGAGCTCGTTCATGGTGTTGGCGCTGGACGTCGGGTCGTCGAGGGTCAGGGTGACGATGCCGTCCGCGTCGCGGTCGTAGCGGACCGCGGTCTGGATCTGGGTCTCGGTCATGAGAGTCCTGTTCGTTCGGGTTGTGCAGCTGGAAGTTCGTGGTTGCAGTGGTCTGCCGTCACACCAGCTCCACGATGGTGGCGATACCCATCCCGCCGCCGACGCAGAGCGTGGCGAGGCCGCGGCGCAGGTCGCGACGCTGGAGCTCGTCGACCAGGGTGCCGAGGATCATCGCGCCGGTGGCGCCGAGCGGGTGGCCCATCGCGATGGCGCCGCCGTTGACGTTGGTGATCTCGGAGTCGATGCCCATGTCGCGCATGAACCGCATGGCGACGGCGGCGAACGCCTCGTTGATCTCGAAGAGGTCGATGTCCTCGACCGAGAGCCCGGCCTTGGCCAGCGCCTTGCGGGCCGCGGGAGCGGGACCGGTCAGCATGATCGTCGGATCGGCGCCGGAGACCGCGGTGGCGATGATGCGCGCCCGCGGGGTGAGGCCGAGGTCGGTGCCGACCTGCTCGCTGCCGATCGCCATGATCGCGGCGCCGTCCACGATGCCCGAGGAGTTGCCGGCGTGGTGGACGTGGTTGATCCGCTCGACCCAGTGGTACTTCTCGAGCGCCACGTCGTCGAAGCCCGCCTGCGCGCCGATGTCGGCGAACGAGGGCTTGAGGGCGGCGAGGCCCTCGGGGCTGGTGTCGGGGCGGATCGTCTCGTCGTGGTCGAGCACGACCAGCCCGTTGATGTCGCGGACCGGGACGACCGCGTTGGCGAAGTAGCCGTTGGCCCACGCCTTGGCGGCGCGGTGGTGCGACTCGGCGGCGTAGGCGTCGACGTCGGCGCGGCTCCAGCCCTCGAGGGTGGCGATCAGGTCGGCGCCGATGCCCTGCGGCACGAAGCCGGTCGCGAGCGCGGTGGCCGGGTCGGACGCCCAGGCGCCACCGTCGGAGCCCATCGGCACGCGGCTCATCGACTCGACGCCGCCGGCGAGGATCAGGTCCTCGAAGCCGCCGCGGACGCGGGACGCGGCCTGGTTGACGGCCTCGAGGCCGGAGGCGCAGAACCGGTTGAGCTGCACGCCGGCGACCGTCTCGGGGTAGCCCGCCTTCAGCGCGGCGGTCTTGGCGATGTCGCCGCCCTGCTCGCTGACCGGCGAGACGACGCCGAGCACGACGTCGTCGATGCGGTGCGGGTCGAGCGAGGGGTTGCGCACCTTGATCTCGTCGAGCAGCCCGACGATCAGGTCGACCGGCTTCACCTCGTGGAGGGAGCCGACCTTCTTGCCCTTGCCGCGCGGCGTACGAATGTGGTCGTACACGAATGCTTCTGCCATGACCGTCCTTGCTGTTCGGTGATCGATCGCTGGTCGGTGGTCGAGCAGGTCGCCCAGCGACTGTGTCGAGAACTCGATTGTGACATTATTACTGTCACAATCGTCAAGGTGGTCCCGGATGTGGTCTGGTTCACTCCGATCCGGGTCCCGGGTCACCCGACACCAACGCCTTCGCAGGGAGTGACATGGACGAGAGCGTCGAGACGCTGCGCGAGCTGCTCACGCTCGACGAGCTGACCAACCGGGTGGGCATGAGCGTGCGCAACGTGCGCTTCTACACCACCAAGGGCCTGGTCCCGCCGCCGATCCGCCGGGGCCGCTCGGGCTACTACACCCCCGACCACGTCGCTCGCCTCGAGCTGGTGCAGGAGCTGCAGAGCCACGGCTTCACGCTGTCGGCCATCGAGAAGTACGTCGCCAACATCCCCCGCGACGCCTCCCCCGAGGACATCGCCCTCCAGCGGACGATGCTCGCGCCGTGGCAGCACGAGGCCCCGATCGAGATGACCCGTGGCGAGCTCGACGGCCGCGCCGGGCGGCCGCTCGGCGACGACGACCTCACGACACTGACGGCGCTGGGCGTGGTCTTCAAGGGCAAGCGCGGGCGCTACCAGGTGGCGGTCTCGCAGCTGTCGGTCGCGCTCGGCCTGCTCGACCTCGGCTTCCCCACCGAGGCCGCGGTCGCCGCCGCCGATGTGTACGCCGCGCACGGACGCCAGATCGCCGAGGAGCTGTACGAGGTCTTCCGCACCAAGGCGTGGCCGGTCTACAAGGAGTCCGGCACCTCCCCCGAGCGGATCCGTGAGGTGGTCGAGCGGCTCAAGCCGCTCTCCATCGCCAGCCTGGTGCAGGCCTACGAGAGCGCCATGGACGAGACCAAGCGCGAGGGGATCGCCCAGCGCGCCCGCTGAGCCGGCGCTGAGCAGACCCCGGCCGGGCTCAGGAGCCCGGCAGGACCAGCGCGGGCAGCCCGTCGATCTCGGCCCGCACCTCGACGCCCTCACCCAGCGGCACCGCGTCGGTCATGGCCCCGGCGAGCACGATGCTGCCGGCCGGCAGCCGCTCCCCGCGCCGGGCCAGGTGGGCGGACAGGTGCACCAGCGCCGCCAGCGGGTCCCCGAGGATCGCGGCGGGCGTCGTCGTGGCGACGGTCCGGCCGTCGACGACGAAGCGCGCCGCGCGCTCCGCGAGGTCGGCCGGCAGCGGGACCGGCTCGCCGAGCAGGTAGCCGGCCGCGCTCGTGTTGTCCGCGAGCACGTCCGCCAGCCCGAAGCGGTAGCCGGTCCAGCGGGAGTCGAGCACCTCCAGGGCCACGCAGACCGACCCGACCACGTCCGGGATCTCCGCCCGGGTCAGCTCCCGATCCAGGTCGGCGGCCAGCACGAAGGCGACCTCGGGCTCGACGCGTGGCTGGGCCAGGGCCCGGCGGTCGAACCGGCCCCCGGCGTCGATCCGCATCGCGTCGGTGAGGAACCCGACGATCGGGCGGTGCACGCCCATCGTCTGCTGCTTGGGCCGGCTGGTGAGGCCGAGCTTGGCACCGGTGACGCGCTCGCCGGCCGCCGCGCGCCGGGCCCGGTCGAGGTCCTGGACCGCGAGCCCCCAGTCCTCGTCGAGGTCCGGGCGGGTGGCGCTGAAGCGCTCGAGGGTACGACGCCCGGCGCGCGCCGCGGCCAGCGCGTCCGCGGCCTCCTCGGGGGGCAGGGTCGTGGCGCTCATGCGGTCGCCCCAGCGAGTGGCCCAGGGAGTGGGGCGAGCCCGGCCAGCCAGTCGCCCGGCTCAGCGAGGGTCTGGCCCGAGATGCCGTGGTCGGCCAGCGCGATGATCTCCTGCTCGTGCGAGCCGCGCCCGTGCAGCAGGACCACGGCGCGGCCGGGTCCGCGGCGCCGCGCAGCGCGACGACGGGAGCGCCGAACAACCTGGGGGCGCTCACTGCGCGGTGCCCGACGGGTCGGCCTCGGCGACGATCCGGCCGGCCGTGCGCACACCGCTCCAGCGGCGGACCTCACCGGCCAGGTCGAGGCTCTCCACGGGCGCGGCGTTCTCGAACTCGCCCCAGGCGTCCCGCGGCAGCATCCACATCACCTCGAACTCGTTGCCGTCCGGGTCCTGGCCGTAGACGCTCTTGGTGGCGCCGTGGCTGGACTCGCCGGTGTAGGCCTCGGCGTTGACCAGCGCGAGGCGGGCCTCCTCGAGCTCCTCGATCGTGTCGACCTGCCAGGCCAGGTGGTAGAGCCCGATGCCGCCGGGCTGCTTCGGCGCCGCCTGGGTGCCGACACCGAAGAGGCCGAGGTCGTGGTGGTTGCCCGACCGCGTGAGCCGCAGGAAGGCGGCCCGGGCGCGCGGCTCGCGCGCCACCACCTCCATGCCGAAGACCCGCGTGTAGAAGTCGACGGCCCGCTCGAGGTCGGCGACGAAGAGGACGGCGTGGTTGAGCCGGACCGCTGCGATGGACATGCACACTCCCGATACTTGAATCTTGGACTACATGCTACGCCCCCTCTGGCGGGGGTCCAAGCCGGCCGGGCACCCAGCCGGTCGCCCTGGCATGGACCTGCCGGCTTCGGGCACTTCCTAAGGTGTGCACATGAGCGACGACGAGCAGCTGACAGTCCTGGTCACCGGTGCGACCGGTTTCATCGGTCGCCGGCTGGTCCCCGCGCTCATCGAGCGGGGGATGAACGTGCGGGCGATGACCCGCCGCCCCGAGAAGTACGACGGTCCGGGCAAGCCGGTCGGCGGGGACGTGCACGACCGGTCCTCGCTGAGCGATGCGCTGGAGGGGGCCGACGTCGCGGTCTACCTCGTGCACTCCCTGGACGACCGGGACTTCGAGCGCAAGGACGCGGAGGCGGCCCGGACGTTCGGACGCGCCGCGGCGGCGGCCGGCGTACGCCAGATCGTCTACATGGGCGGGCTGGGGGCTGAGGGCGACGACCTCTCCCCGCACCTGCGCTCGCGCCGCGAGGTCGAGGGCCTGCTCGGCACGGCAGGCGTCCCGGTGACCGTGCTGCGGGCCGCGATCGTGGTCGGCGCCGGAGGTATCTCGTGGGAGCTGACCCGGCAGCTGGTCAAGAACCTGCCCGCGATGGTGGTCCCCAAGTGGGTCTCGACGATGACCCAGCCGATCGCGCTCGACGACGTGGTCCGCTACATCGCCGGGGTGATCGGCAACGAGAAGGCCTACGACCGGATCTTCGAGATCGGGGGGCCGGACCGGCTGACCTACCTCGAGATGCTGCAGGTCGCGGCCGAGGTCGCGGGCGGGCACCGGGTCCCGATCATCAAGGTGCCGGTGCTGACGCCCCGGCTGTCGTCGTACTGGCTGGCGCTCGTCACCGACATCGACGCCACGACCGGGCGCAACCTGATCGACTCGATGGGCACCGAGGTGCTCGTCTCCGACGACTCCATCAAGGACGTCGTGCCCGGGGAGCCGATGCCGTACGCCGAGGCCGTGCGGCGCGCGCTCGACGAGGGCGGCCGCGACTCGGGCTGAGCGTCAGCTTCCCTCAGCCGAAGAGGGCCGGCAGCAGGAAGAGCATCGACAGCGACCAGGTGACGTGGGTGAGGATCGGGCCGAGGATGCCGCCGGAGGCCCGGCGCTCCAGCCCGACGAGCGCACCGAGCAGCACCGCCGCGAACGCCAGCATCACGTTGCCGGTCGCCAGCGTGGCCAGCGTGTAGGCGACGGTCGTGACCGGCACGGGGTAGCGGGGGGTGGCGGCGTAGGCCGCGCCCCGGAAGAACAGCTCCTCGGCGATGCCGTTGACCACCGTGATCAGGACCAGCAGGGGGCCCGAGCCCTGGTCGGCGTGCTCGAGCACCGAGCGGACCTGCTCGTCGAGGAACGGGATCTCGCGGACCACCAGGCCGCCGAGCAGGAAGACCCCGGCCAGGGCGAGACCCAGCAGGACCGGGGTGACGACGGGTCGGCGCGGGCCGGACGCGTGCGCGATCCTGCCCAGGTGCAGGGGACCAGAGGCGAACGCGCCGATCGTCCAGACGCCCGCGAGGCCGAGGAGGGCGGGGTAGAACCAGGCGTTGCCCGGCTCGATCCGCAGCGAGAGGCCGAGGACCACACCGCCGATCACGACGAACCCGATGGTGACCAGCTGGCGGCGCCTCAGCGCCTGCGGGCTCTCCCGGTGGTCGCGTGGGACGACCTCCCACAACGCGCGCTCCAGCCAGGTCCGCACCCGATCACCCCCTCGGCCGCGACTCTACGGGGAGCCCGGGCACGCGGAAGGGATCGGGCAACGGCCCGGCCTGCAACGACAAGAGGGGTCAGCGACGACCGGAGCTGAAGCTCGCGGCGGTGTGCCGCGACGGCGCGCCGCCGGTCGAGGTACCGGCACCGGCGGGACGGCGACGCGAACGACCGCCACCCTGACCGCCGCCCTGGCCACCGCTGGGCTTGGTCGCCGCGGGCTTGTTGCCGGACTGGCCGCGACCCTGGCCACCGGAAGCCTGACCGGTGCCGCCGCCGGTGCCGCCACGACGGCGACGGGCGCCGCCCTGGCCGCCACCACGCGAGCCGCCGGACTTCTGCGAGGAGCCGCCACCCGAGCCGCCGGAACCGGCCGGCGCCTCGACGACGAGCCCACCGGGCACGATCACCCGCTCGCCCGGGGCGAGCTGGGCGAGCATCGGGTGGGTCGAGCCGGTGATCCGCGTGGTGGTCGGCTTGATGCCGGCCGCGCGGGTGAGGTCGCGGACGTCGCGCACCTGCTCGTCGGTCATCAGCGTGATGACGGTGCCGGCAGCACCGGCGCGCGCCGTACGTCCCGAGCGGTGCAGGTAGGCCTTGTGCTCCATCGGCGGGTCGGCGTGGACGACCAGCGCCACGTCGTCCACGTGGATGCCGCGGGCTGCGATGTCGGTCGCGACCAGCGTGCTGGCGTGGCCGGCGTGGAAGGCGTCCATGTTGCGGGTGCGCGCGTTCTGGCTGAGGTTGCCGTGCAGCTCGACCGCCGGCACGCCGCTCTTGTTGAGCTGGCGGGTGAGCGCCTTGGCGCCGTGCTTGGTGCGGGTGAACACCACGGTGCGACCGGGCGCACTGGTCAGGTCGACCAGGACCGAGACGCGGTGCTCGCGGGACACGTGCAGCACGTGGTGGTCCATCGTCGAGATCGGCGACTGGGCCGAGTCGGCCTCGTGGGTCACCGGCTGGCTCAGGAAGCGCTTGACGATGACGTCGATCGCCTTGTCCAGCGTGGCCGAGAAGAGCAGCCGCTGGCCGGACTGGGGCGTCTGGTCGAGCAGGCGGCGTACGGCGGGCAGGAAGCCGAGGTCGGCCATGTGGTCGGCCTCGTCGAGGATCGTGATCTCGATCGAGCCGAGGTCGCAGTGACCCTGCTTGATGAGGTCCTCGAGGCGACCGGGGCAGGCGACGATGACGTCGACGCCGCGGCGCAGCCCGGCGACCTGGGGGTTCTGGCCGACCCCACCGAAGACGGTCTGCGTGGTCAGGCCCGAGGCTGCGGCCAGCGGCTGCAGCGCCTCGGTGATCTGGCCGACGAGCTCACGCGTGGGAGCCAGGATCAGTGCCCGCGGGGACTTGGCGCGGGCCGGGCGGCCGGAGGCCACCAGCCGGGCCACGAGGGGCAGCAGGAAGGCGTAGGTCTTGCCGGAGCCGGTGCGGCCCCTGCCGAGCACGTCGCGACCCGCGAGGGAGTCGGGGAGCGTGGCGGTCTGGATCGGCGTGGGCTCGGTGATGCCTCGCTCGGCGAGGATGCTGCACAGCTGGGCGGGAACGCCCAGCTCGGCGAAGGTCGCGAACCCGTTGGTGCGCGCGGCGGAAGAGGGAGTTGCAGAAGACAAGGGGGATTCACTCACGTGTGGTGTGTCTCACCACGCTGGTCCCGTCGGCGACGGAACTGGAGAAGCGGAACCTCCGTAAGGAGGGGCGCGGTCGCGAGGACCTGCGCGGAAGCCCGAGGCAAGACAGGGCGGGCTACTGCAGCCCAGCCTAGGGCAACGGGCCGGTACGGCGGGAATCGGCGCGCGTGCGCCCGGCCGCCGTACCAGCCCGGTGAAGGTGGTGCGGAACTGCTGCGGGACTACTTGGTGAGGCCGTCCTTGGCGTCCTTGGCGGCGTCCTTGACGTGCTCGCCGGCGTCCTTCATCGAGGCCTTGCTCTGGTCGGCCTTGCCCTCGGCCTTCATGCTGTCGTCGCCGGTCGCCTTGCCGGTGGCCTCCTTGGCCTTGCCGCCGAGGTCCTCGGCCTTGTTGCCAGCCTTGTCGCTGAAGCTCATCTGCAACCTCCGGTCATCAGTCGTGCTGCGGGTGCAGCGCGGGACGAGAGGTCCGTGCCCCACCCGGCAGTCAGGCAAACCTCAGGACGCCGTCGTCGATGCCGTCCTTGCGGATCGTGCGCACGTCGTAGAGGTAGTTCTGGCGCAGCTTCCAGGGCTCGCGGTCGCCCTGCTTGGGCAACGCGTCCAGGGCCCGCAGGACGTAGCCCGACGAGAAGTCCATGAACGGCGCCTGGCCGATGCCCTCGTCGGGCTGGGGGACGACGCTGCGATGGCCGTGGGCGTCCATGTGCGCGAGCAGGCGGCAGACGAACTCGGCGACCAGGTCGGCCTTGAGCGTCCACGACGCGTTGGTGTAGCCGATCGTGAAGGCGAAGTTCGGGACCCCGCTCAGCATCAGTGCCTTGTAGGCCATCGTCTCGGGCACCTTGACCGCGGCGCCGTCGACCGTGAGCTCGATGCCGCCGAAGGGCCGCAGGTTGAGTCCGGTCGCCGTGATGATGATGTCCGCCTCGAGCTCCACGCCGGACGAGAGCCGGATCCCGCGCTCGGTGAACGTCTCGATGGTGTCGGTGACGATCGAGGCCGTGCCCCGGCGGAGCACCTTGAACAGGTCGCCGTCCGGGACCAGGCACAACCGCTGGTCCCACGGGTCGTAGGTCGGCTTGAAGTGGGTGTCGACGTCGATGTGGGCGGGCAGCTGCTTGCTCGTGTTCTTGCGGATGAAGCCACGGAGCACGTCGGGTCGCCGACGGCTCAGCTGGTAGCTCGCCATCGCCACGAGGATGCTCTTCCAGCGGATGATCGGGAACGACACCTTCTCCGGCAGCCGGCGCAGGCGCTGGGCGACGGGGTCACGGCCCGGCATCGACAGGACGTACGTCGGCGAGCGCTGCAGCATCGTCACGTGCGCGGCCTCGTCCGCCATCGCCGGGACCAGGGTGACCGCGGTGGCCCCGCTGCCGATCACGACGACCTTCTTGCCGGCGTAGTCGAGGTCCTCCGGCCAGTGCTGCGGGTGGATGATCCGGCCGGTGAAGTCGTCGGCGCCGGGGAACTCGGGGGCGTAGCCCTCGGCGTAGTCGTAGTAGCCCGAGCAGCCCCACAGGAAGCTGGTCGTCAGCTGCGTCCGCTCGCCGTCGCGGTCGATGTCGACCGTCCAGAGCGCCGTCGCGGAGTCCCAGGAGGCCCCGACCACGCGGTGGCCGTAGCGGATCAGCCGGTCCACGCCGTACTCCTCGGCGACGTCGCGGACGTACGCCAGGATCGACGGACCGTCCGCGAGCGCACGGTCCCCGCGCCAGGGGCGCCACTTGTAGCCGAGGGTGTACATGTCGGAGTCCGACCGGATGCCCGGGTAGCGGAACAGGTCCCAGGTGCCGCCGCTCGCGGAGCGTTCCTCGAGCACGGCCACGCTGCGCTCGGCATGGTGCTCGCGCAGCTGGCAGGCGGCACCGATGCCGGACAGGCCGGCACCGATGATGACGACGTCCACGAACTCGGGGGTGGGCATGGCGCCAACCTACTGGCCGGTCCTACCTGCCTGTGCCTCGCTGAGGGTGTCCGGGCCTGTGGCCCCGGTGGCGCGGTCAGGGCCGCGCGGGCGGTGGAAGTCCGGGCGGGGCCTGGGACTGGTAGGTGTGGCCGGTGGGGGTGGTGGTCTGCACGGTGTGGTGGCCGGGGCTGGGGTCGGTGACGTGGGTGTGCCAGCCGGGGATCTCCTTGACGAGGTTGTGGCCCTCGCAGAGGCCCTGGCCGTTGGCCCGGGTGCTGGGGCCGCCGTCCGCGGCCCGGGTGACGTGGTCCCGGTCCGCGATCGGGCTGTCGCAGCGGGGGTGGCGACAGTGCTGGTCCCGGACTGTGAGGTAGCGGGCGTCGGCGGCCTCGAACCGTCGACGCCCCGGGTCGAGGCCGGTCACGGCCCCGGTCTGGGGGTCGGTGAAGACCCGGCGCAGCCACCGGGGTGCGTCGGTGCGGGCGGCGAGGTCCCGGGCGGTCTGCGCGGGCACCACGGTGTCGTTGATCCGGGCGGGCCGCTGCGAGGTGCCGATCAGGGTGTCGGGGGTGAGCACGAGCTGGATCTCGACCGGGACCGCGGCCGCGTCGGGTTGTCCGGTGAGGCGTTGGACGAACAGGTCGGCCATGATCTGGGCCTCGGTGCGCCCGTCACCGGCGGCCTTGAGCGCCTTCGCCGACGCGCTGAGGTTGGCCCAGGCGGCGACGCCCTGGGCGACCGGGAGCAGCCCGGTCACGTAGGCCATCGTGTCCGGGGCGGGGCGGATGGTGACGCGGCGGTCCCGGGTCGCCTTCGCGGCCCGCTTCACCGCGGCCTGGGGGTCGAGCTCGCCGGCCAGGGCCCGGGCGGTGCCCTCGACCCGGCGCGGGGTCCACCCCACCACCAGGGGGCTGGTGATCTGTCCGGTGGTGGTGTCCAGGCGCAGCGCGCAGAGCCGCTCGTCGACGACCCGACGGTCGTCGAGGGTGAGGATCGCGGTCTCGCGGACCAGCACGGTCGCGACCCACTCGCTGATCTGCCCGGCACCCAGCAACGCGTGGGTGTGGGGCATCTCGGCCATCGCCCGGGCGAACCCGAGGTGCCGGGCACCCTGGGAGGCGGGACAGCCCCTCGCGAGGGCGACCTGGTCGCCGATCCCGCGGCCCCGGGCCTCCCGGCGGACGCCGCGGGTGTCCTGCTCGACCAGCTGGGAGGCCGCGAACCCCAGGGTGACCCGGGCCTGGGCCGCGGCCGCGACGGCCTTGAGCTCCTCGAGCAGGCGGAGCTGGTCGATCCGGGCCGCGTCCGCCCCCCGCCCCACCACACCGGGGTCCTCGATCGCGGCCAGCTGGTCCTTGACCCCACGCAACAACACCGTGACCGCGTCGTCGGCGACCCGGTGCACCCCCGCGAACACCACCCCGGAGGGCAGGCACTCGGCGGTCGCGGTCATGGACCCATTCCAGCAGCGACCACCGACAATTGGATTCGGCCGTGGTCGCGGGTGTGGACAAGGGTCACGGTCCGGGTCATGGCGCCCACGGTCAGGTCAAACATCGGAAGTCCGAGACGCCGCGAGGGCGCTGGTCGCCACTGCGCTGGCCTACGCCGTCCTGCACCACCTGGGCCTGCTTCCGTCGGGGCTCGGAACCGGTCCGGAGGACACGCGCTGGGCCGACTGGCTGGACCTTGCCGTCCCCTGGCTGGGGCTCGGACCTGCTGCCGCGGTCATGTGGTCCGCGCAGGCTTCCGCCCGCGCATGGACGGTCTTCGGCGCCGGCGAGGTCGCCTACGTGTCGGGGCACGGGATCCACCTCGCAGCCAACTCGATCGGCAACGCGGAGCCCGGCGAGACGGCGCATCTGCGGGACGAGGTCGTCGGACACCACGAGAAGTTTGCCGGCGTCGCCCTCGTGCTGGCGGCCTTGGCCATGACGACGTCCGGAAGGCCGCGCCCGCACCTGATCGGTTGCCCTCGCCGTCAGGCGTGACGCACCCGCTGGTCAGCACGCGCGTCGGCTGGCTGCACGGCACTCGCAGCCTGGTGCCGCCTCGGCCCGGTCGGTTGCCCGTGCGGCGCCGCGACCGCGGGGTGGCGCTGCCCGTGCGCGACCAGCCGGCTGCGGTGGCGCTCGCGCGTGGTGCTGGTACTCGGCACGACCTGAGGAGCGCTGACGCGCCCTACTGCGCGCCCAACCGCTTGGAGAAGTGCACGTCCGCCGCGCCGTCGACGGGCAGGCCCTCGGTCCGGCCGAACTCGACGTACCCGTGGCGCTCGTAGAAGCCCGGCGCCTGGAAGGTGAACGAGGACACCAGCACCTGCTGGCACCCGCGTTCCCGAGCGACCTGCTCGGCGGCCTCGAGCATCAGCCCGCCCCACCCGTCCTGGCGGCTGTCCTGACGCACCCAGACCATGCCGATGCCGGCACAGGTGCCCCAGGTCCAGCCACTGAGGCCGGCCACGAGCTGCCCCTCGTCGTCCTCGGCCTTGACCGTGAACTCGCGCAGGTTGCTCACCCCGGACGCCGCGAAGTTGTGGGCGTCCAGCTCGTCGCTGAGCCGCGCGTCCAGCTCGGAGTCCCCCGCCCCGACCTGAAGCCGGCGATGCATTCCACGCTCGGACGAGGTCATGCGTACAGCTCCGCGAACCGCTGCAGCAGCCGCGGCGGCTCGGTCACGACGCCGGCCCGGGCCCGGGCCATCACCTCGTCGAAGTCGTCCGGGTCGAAGTACCCGTGGTGGCGGTAGACCTCGATGCGGTGGACCAGGCCCTCGACGTCGAGCTCGGGGTGGAACTGGGTGGCGTAGACGTGGTCCCCGAGCCGGAAGGCCTGGACCGGGCAGCTCGCCGAGGACGCCAGCAGCACCGCCCCCTCGGGCAGCCGGGCCACCGCCTCCTTGTGCCCGACGAAACCCTCGAACGTCTCCGGCAGTACGCCGAGCAGCGGGTCGGTCCGCCCCGCCTCGGTGAGCCCGATCGCGACCGCGCCGATGGGTTCGCCGTACGTCCGGTCGACCTGCCCGCCGGCGAGCCCGCCCAGCGTGCCGATGCCGTAGCAGGCACCGAGGAAGGGGAAGTCCTCCGCCACCACCCGCAGGGCGAGGCCGCGCAGCTCGGCCTCGACGCGGTGCTGGGTCGGTGACTTGAGCTCGGGCGGGTCGCTGAGGTTGAACGGGCTGCCGCCCAGGACGATGCCCGACCAGTGGCCGAGGTCCACGGTGCCGAGCTCATGCTGCTCGACCCGGACCCGACGTACGTCGCGCTCGTCGAGGCCGGAGAAGCGGAGCACGGCGGCGTACTCGGCATCGGCGACGTCGTCCTCGGCGCGGGTGCCGAGGAACAGGAAGGGCTTCACGCCGTGATCGTGTCAGGCCCGGGGTCAGACCTGAACCGCGGCACCGCTCTCGATCAGGGCGTCCACGTCGGCGATCCCCCAGGCGGTGAGCGCCTCGCGGGTGTGGGCCCCGGCCTCGGGCGCGGGCGGCAGGCCCAGGCTCGACCCGGTGCGCGAGAAGCGCGGCGCCGGAAGCGGCTGGACCAGCCCGTCGCGCTCCACGAAGATCCCGCGCGCCTTCATGTGCGGGTGCTCGGGTGCCTCGCTGAGCTTCAGGATCGGCGCGACGCAGGCATCGGTGCCCTCGAAGACCGCGGTCCACTCGGCCATCGTGCGGGTCGCGAAGGTCTCGGCGATGAGCGTGCGGAGTGCCTCGGTGTTGGCGGGGTCGTAGCGGTCCGGGGCGGTTTCCTTGATGCCGAGCAGGTCGACGAACACGTCGTAGAACTGCGGCTCCAGGGCACCGACGGACATGTGCCGCCCGTCGGAGGTCGCGTAGAGGTCGTAGTAGGGCGCGCCACCGTCGAGCAGGTTCGAGGCCCGCTCCTCGGTGAACGTGCCGGCCGCGACGAAGGCCGAGGTCATCGCGTTGAGATGGGCCGTGCCGTCGACGATCGCGGCGTCCACGACCTGCCCCTCACCGCTGAGGCGCGCCTCGAGCAGGGCGGCGAGGATGCCGATCACGAGGTACGTCGAGCCGCCGCCGAAGTCGCCGACCAGGTTGGCCGGGAAGTGGGGGCGCGCCTTGTCCTGGCCGAGCCCGTGCAGGGTGCCGGTGATCGCGATGTAGTTCATGTCGTGACCGGCGGCCTGGGCCAACGGGCCGTCCTGGCCCCAGCCGGTCATCCGGCCGTAGACGAGCCGCGGGTTGCGCGCCCGGCAGTCGTCGGGTCCGAGGCCGAGCCGCTCGGTCACGCCGGGCCGCATGCCCTCCACGAGGACGTCGGCCTGCTCGACCAGGTCGAGGACCGTGGCCACGGCAGCCGGGTCCTTGAGGTCGAGCGCGATGCTGGGCCGTCCCCGGTTGAGCAGGTTGTGCGGGCCGCCCGCGAGCAGCTGGCCGCCGGGCCGCTCCACCCGGATCACGTCGGCGCCGAGGTCGGCCAGGATCATGCAGGCGTGGGGGCTCGGCCCGATGCCCGCGATCTCGACGACCTTCACCCCGCGCAGGGGTCCGGTGCCCTGACCCAGTTCGTAGCTCATGGGCCCGATCATGACAGATCCACTGTCACGGTCCTGAGGGCACTACCGGAAGCGCCCGCACCAGGAGCGGCGACGGGGTGAAGATCCCCGAAATCGATGAATGCCCGGGTGAGAAGGGCGTATCCCGCCGGGTGGGCGGAGCATCGGTGGTGTGGATCGTTCCGACGACTCGAGGAAAGAGGAAGACATGAACAAGTTGGCGGCAACCTCGGCGGCCCTGGTAGCCGTCTCATCGCTCTCGGGCGCGGCGGTCCTGTCGAGCGCAGCAACGGCAACGGCGCCCGGACCTGCACAGGTGGAGCGCGCCACGCACACCAGGAAGCTGGTGCTGAACGAGACTGCCTCGCACAACCTCGGCAAGACGACGTTCGCCGGCACCGACAGGATCAAGTCCGCCGCCACCGACAAGGTCATCGGCTACGACAGCTACACCGGGCGCTTCAACGAAACGACACGCAAGGTCGTCGTCCACGTGGCCCTTGCGCTCCGCGGCGGGATCATGCTGGGCCGCGTCACGTTCGTGGGCAACAGTGACGAGTTCACGGGGAAGATCACCCAGGGCTCCGGCAAGTTCGACGGAGTCACGGGGACGATCGAGGGCGTGTCGCCGGGCGGAAGAAAGACCTTTGTGACGCTGCGCTACACCCTGTGAGGTCAGAGGACTCGCCGCAGGAACCGGCGGGTCCGCTCCTCGGCCGGGTCGGTGAAGATCCGCTCCGGCGAGGCCCTGCTCGAGGATGCGCCCCCCGTGGAGGAAGCAGACCGAGGTGGCGACCTCGCGGGCGAAGCCCATCTCGTGGGTGGCCAGGATCATCGTCGTGCCCCGCTCGGCCAGGTCGCGCACGATCGTGAGCACGTCCCCGACGAGCTCGGGATCCAGGGCTGCGGTGATCTCGTCGAGCAGCAGCAGCGACGGCTCGGTGCACAGCGCGCGCACCAGCGCGGCCCGCTGCTGCTGGCCGCCGGAGAGCCGGTCGGGGTGCTTGGCGGCCTGGTCGGCGAGGCCGAACTGCTCGAGCAGCTCACGCGCCCGCTCCTCGGCGGCCGCGCGGGACAGGCCGTGCACCCGTCGCGGGGCGAGCGTGCAGTTGTCGAGCACGGTCAGGTGCGGGAACAGGTTGTAGGACTGGAAGACCATCCCCATCCGGCTGCGCACCTCACGCCGGTCCACCCGCGGGTCGGAGATCTCCACGCCGTCGAGGCGGATCACGCCGTCGTCGATGTCCTCCAGCAGGTTCAGGCACCGCAGCAGCGTGGACTTCCCCGAGCCCGACGAGCCGATCAGGCAGACGACGTCGTGCGCCGAGACGGTGAGGTCGACGTCGGCGAGCACCACCTTGTCGCCGTACGTCTTGCGGAGGTCGGTGACCTCGAGCAGCTCGCTCACGGTGTCCCCCTCGCCCGGCGCTCTCATCGGGCGCCCGCCCGCTCGCGCTCGGCGTAGCGCCGCTGCAGCCAGTCGGTCAGCCGCGCCAGCGGGACGGTGAGCACCACGAAGAACAGCGCGACCACGACGTACGGCGTGTAGTTGAAGTTGTAGTTGCCGTAGTCGCGGGCGGCGAAGACCGCGTCAAAGCCGCCGACCACCGCGACCAGCGCGGTGTCCTTCTGCAGGGAGACGAAGTCGTTGAGGAGCGGGGGTACGACGCGGCGCACCGCCTGGGGTACGACGACGTGGCGCATCGTCTGGCTGCGGCTCAGCCCGAGGGTCTCGGCGCTCGCGACCTGCGAGGGGTGGATCGACTCGATGCCCGCGCGGAAGACCTCGGCGACGTAGGCGCCGTAGGACAGCACCAGGGCCACCCCGGCCCAGAACAGGGCGCTGTTGGGGATCCCCTCGAGCCGCAGCGCGGGCATGCCGAAGCCGAGCAGGAGGATCAGCAGGATCGTGGGGATGCCCCGGAAGAGATCGGTGTAGACCACCGCGACCAGGCGCAGCGGGACGAGCAGGGGGGCGCGTGAGCTCCGGGCCAGGGCGACGGCGAGGGCCAGCACCAGGATGCAGGGCTCGGCGATCAGGAACAGCTGCACGTTGACCCGGAAGCGGTCCCAGATCTCGGGGAACGACGCCTTGGCGTGGTCCCAGTTGAAGAAGAGCTCCTGGACCCGCGGCCAGCCGGGTGAGCTGGCGATCGCGATGCCGAGCCCGGCGAAGACCACGACCACCGCCACGCTCGCGACCAGCAGGGAGCGGACCCTGAGGACCCGGCGCTGCCGCCGACGCTCCAGCTCGCGCGAGCTGGGGACCCACGGCGCGGCGCCGGGGTCAGCCACGGGTCACTACTGGAGCTCCGGAACGCTCACGACGTCGGAGAGCCACTTCTGCTGGAGCTCGTCCAGCGTGCCGTCCTCCGTGAGCGCGGCCAGGGCGTCGTCGACGCACGGCACCAGCGCGCTGCCCTGCTCGAACAGCATGCCGAACTCCTCCTGCTGCCCGGTCTCCGGCTGGAACTGGCCCACGATCGTGCTGTCCGGGATCTCGACCGCGCTGATGTAGAACGCGGTCGGCAGGTCGGCGAGGATCGCGTCGACCTGGTCGTTCTGCAGGGCCTGCTTGGCGGCGTTGGTGTCCTCGAAGACGGCCGGGTCCTGCTCGGGCTGGATCACGTCCCGGATCGCGGTCAGCGACGTGGTGCCGGTCTGCGCGCCGAGCCGCAGGCCCTTGAGGTCGTCGATGCTGCTCGCCTCGGCGCCGGCCGTGCCCTTGAGCGCGATGACGGCCTGGGCCGCGGCGTAGTAGCCGTCGGAGAAGTCCACGACCTTCTCCCGCGCAGGCGTGATCGAGATCTGGTTGATGTCGAAGTCGAAGTCCTTGGCGCCCGGCTTGTAGGAGCTGTTGAACGGCACCGTCACCCAGGTGACCTCGTCCCGGGAGAAGCCCATCTGCTCGGCGACGGCGTAGGCCACCGCGGACTCGTACCCCTTGCCGTTGGTCGGGTCGTTGTCGCTGAACCACGGTTCGTACGCCGGGGAGTCGGTGCCGATGGTGAGCGTGCCGGACTTCAGCAGCGCGAGGTCCTCCTTGGCGCAGGAGTCCGCACTGGTGTCCTTGGCCGTTGGTTCCTCGTCGTCCTGCGGGGAGCAGGCGACCAGGGCGAGCACCGGCAGCAGGGCGGACAGGGCGGCGACGGATCCACGCAGGCGCATGCTGTGATCGTACGGTTCTCAGTGGTGCATGTGTTCATGCATTTCGTGGACAACCGCGTGCCCCCGCCCCCGCTCGATCATCCAGCGGTTGACCGGCACGGTGGCCACGAACGCCACCGCCAGGGACGCCGCCAGCGATCCCCAGAACAGGGCGTCGACCAGGGTCGCGTCCATCGCGCCCGGCCACAGCACCAGGAAGCCGTTGTCGACGAGCTCCATGACCAGGATCGAGACGGTGTCCGCGGCCAGCGCCGTCCGGACGGCGGTGGACACGTCGAGGCCGGCGCGTCGTACGCCCACGAAGGTCAGCAGGTAGCCGAAGAAGAACGCGAGCACGACGGCCAGCAGCACGCTGCTCCACGTGCCCCACCCCCACCAGGTGGCCAGCACCATGCCGAGCACCTCGCCGATGGCACAGCCCGTGAGGCAGTGCAGGGTTGCCGTGATCGCGGTGCGCCAGGAGCTGTTCATGGCCCCGAACGTATACCCCCTAGGGGTATCTGGCAAGAGTCTCCCACCGATCTTCCGACCGTGGTCCGGATCACGACCCATTGCACCTAGTTGCATAGGCCTGTCAGGATCTCGACCATGGCCCTCGAACACGCGCTGCTGGTGGCACTGCGCGAGGAGCCGGCGTCGGGGCTGGAGCTCGCGAAGCGGTTCGAGCGCTCGATCGGCTTCTTCTGGCACGCCACCCACCAGCAGATCTACCGCGTGCTGGCCCGCATGGAGTCCGACGGCTGGGTCACGGTCACCGAGGTCGCGCAGACCGGCAAGCCGGACAAGAAGGTGTACGACGTCTCCGCCGCCGGCGCCGAGGTCCTCACCGCCTGGCTCGCCCGGCCCACCCCGATGGAGCCCCTGCGCAGCGAGCTCGCCGTGAAGATGCGGGGCGCCGCGTTCGGCGACCGCGCGGCCGTCCTCGAGGTCGTCCGCGCCAACCTGGCCGACCACCAGCTGCGGCTGACCCACTACGAACAGCTCGAGAAGCGCGACCACCCCACCGGCCCCGAGGCCCTGACCGGCCACGAGCTCGACCAGTACCTCGTCCTGCGCGGAGGCATCCGCACCGAACGGTTCTGGGTCGAGTGGCTCACCGAGTACCTGGAGGCACACGCATGACCCCCTACCCCCACCTGCTCTCCCCGATCACGCTCGGCTCGCTCGAGCTGCGCAACCGCGTGGTGATGGGCTCGATGCACACCGGTCTCGAGGACAGCGCCCGCGACCTGACCGCGCTGGCGGCGTACTTCGCCGAGCGCGCCCGCGGCGGGGTCGGCCTGATCATCACCGGTGGCTACGCGCCCAACAAGCGCGGCTGGCTGAAGCCGTTCGCCTCCGAGCTCACCACCCGGCTCCAGGCGATGCGGCACCGCGAGGTCACCGGGGCCGTACACGACGAGGGTGGCGCGATCGCGCTGCAGGTGCTGCACGCGGGGCGCTACGGCTACCACCCGCTCAGCGTCTCGGCGTCGAACAAGAAGTCGCCGATCACGCCGTTCCGCCCGAGCGCGCTGTCCACCAAGGGGGTCGACCGCACCGCGACCGACTTCGCGAAGTCCGTCGCGCTGGCGGTGAAGGCGGGGTACGACGCCGTCGAGATCATGGGCTCCGAGGGCTACCTCATCAACCAGTTCCTCGCGGCCCGGACCAACGACCGCACCGACGCCTGGGGCGGCTCGGCCGAGAAGCGGATGCAGTTCCCGCTCGAGGTGGTGCGCCGCTCGCGCGAGCTGGTCGGCGACGACTTCCCGATCGTCTACCGGATCTCGCTGCTCGACCTCGTCGAGGGCGGCCAGACCTGGGACGAGGTCGTCGCACTGGCACACCTCCTCGAGGAGGCCGGCGTCACGGTGCTGAACACCGGTATCGGCTGGCACGAGGCGCGGGTGCCCACGATCATCACCCAGGTGCCGCCCGGCGCCTGGCGCTCGGCGACCGCACGGCTCAAGGCCGAGGTGTCGGTCCCGGTCTGCGCCTCGAACCGGATCAACACCCCCGAGCTGGCCGAGTCGATCCTGGCCGCGGGCGAGGCCGACCTGGTCTCGATGGCCCGCCCGCTGCTCGCCGACCCCGAGTTCGTCACCAAGGCCGCGGCCGGCCGCGCCGACGAGATCAACACCTGCATCGCCTGCAACCAGGCGTGCCTCGACCACGTCTTCCAGAACAAGAAGGCGTCCTGCCTGGTCAACCCGCGCGCCTGCCGGGAGACCACGCTGGTCCTCGGACCCACCAAGCGCGCGGCCACGGTCGCCGTGGTCGGCGCCGGCCCGGCCGGCCTCTCGGCCGCGGTGTCGGCGGCCGAGCGCGGCTTCGCGGTGACGCTGCTCGAGAAGTCGTCCGAGCTCGGCGGCCAGTTCCGCCTCGCCATGCAGGTCCCCGGCAAGGAGGACTTCCGCGAGACGCTGCGCTACTACACCCGCCGGCTCGAGGTGCTCGGCGTCAATGTCCGGCTCGGCACCGAGGCCACGGCGGCCGACCTGGCGTCGTACGACGAGGTCATCGTCGCCACCGGCGTGGTCGGCCGGGTCCCCGAGCTCGACGGCGTCGACCACCCCAAGGTCGTGTCGTACGCCGACGTGCTCAGCGGCGCGGTCGTGCCCGGCAAGCGGGTGGCGGTGATCGGTGCCGGCGGGATCGGCGTCGACGTCAGCCACTTCCTCAGCCATGACCCCGCCGACGACCTCGACGACTGGATGGCGCACTGGGGCGTCGGCGACCCGGCCGTGCACCCGGGCGGGCTGACCGAGCGCAAGCCGCGCACGCCGATCCGCGAGGTCACCCTGCTCCAGCGCAAGACGACCCCCATCGGCGCCGGTCTGGGCAAGACCTCCGGCTGGGCGCACCGCGCCGTGCTCAAGCAGTCGGGCGTCGTGCAGGTCAACGGCGTCGCCTACGACCGGGTCGACGATGCCGGGCTGCACGTCACCGTGGATGGCGAGCCGCGGGTCTACGACGTCGACCACGTGGTGCTCTGCGCCGGCCAGGAGTCGGTGCGCGGGCTCTACGACGAGCTCGGCTCGACGGGTGCGAGCGCCCACCTGATCGGCGGCGCCGACGTGGCCGCCGAGCTCGACGCCAAGCGGGCCATCGAGCAGGGCACCCGGGTCGCCGCCGCCCTCTGACCGAGACCCCGCCCCCACCGCTTGTAACGCGGTGTTGTTGTCACCGCCACGGCGTCATGACGCTCCGATGGTGGCGACAACACCGCGTTACAAGCGGGCGGGGCAGGGGCGGGACGTGGGGTGGGTCAGGGCCGGGGGCGCTAGGTTCGGCCGGGTGATCCGGGACCTGACCGACGAGCAAGCACGCACCGCCCTGCCCCTGAAGTGGGGAGCGGTCGAGCCCGGCGTGCTGCCGGGCTGGGTGGCGGAGATGGACTACGCGCTGGCCCCGCAGGTCGTCGAGGCGGTGACGGCGGCCGTGCGCCGCGGCACGGCCGGCTACCCACCGTTCGGCGACGGCGGCGTGGGTGCGGCGCTGACCGGGTTCGCCGACCGGCACTGGTCGTGGAGCCCGCCGGCCGACGCGTCCGTGGTCGTCGGCGACGTCATCGCCGGGATCCGGCTCGCGCTCGAGGTGCTCTGCCCGCCCGGGCCGGTGGTGGTGCCGCTCCCCTGCTACCCGCCGTTTCGCGACGTGGTCGCCGTCGCGGGTCGGGAGATGGTCACCGTCGAGGTGGACCCCGACGCCGAGGACGCCGCCCTGGACCTGGCCGCCGTCGAGCAGGCCTTCCGCGACGGCGCCCGCACCCTGCTGCTCTGCAACCCGCACAACCCCCTCGGCCGGGTCGCCTCGCGGGCCGAGCTGGCGGCGCTGGCCGACCTCGCCAAGAGGTACGACGCCCGGGTCGTCGCCGACGAGATCCACGGCCCGCTGACCCTGCCCGGCGCCACCTTCACGCCGTACCTCTCGGTGGACGAGCGCGGCATCCTGGTGACCAGCCCGTCCAAGACCTTCAACACCGCCGGCCTGCACTGCGCGCAGGTGGTGGCGCTCGATCCCGACGAGCAGGCCAGGCTGCGTGGCGTCCCGCTGCCGCAGAACCACGCCTACTCGCCGCTCGGCATGATCGCCGCCGTCGTCGCCTGGACCGACTGCGACGACTGGCACGCCGCCCTGCTCGAGCGCCTCGACAGCCAGCGGACCCTGCTCGGCGAGCTGCTGGCCAGGCACCTGCCCGACGCCCGGATGCGACCGCTCGCTGCGACGTACCTGCCCTGGCTGGACCTGCGGGCCTACGGCCACGACGACCCGGCGACGCTCGGCCTCGCCCACGGGGTGCGGGTCGCGCCGGGCGAGCACTACCAGCCGGGCCTGCCCGGGCACGTCCGGCTCAACATCGCCACCGACGCGGACCGGCTGGAGCGCACGGTCACCCGCCTCGCGGCGGCGCTGTCGCCGACCTCCTGAGAGCTACGGGGCGGGCGTCTCCTCGGGATCGTCCTGGTTCGCACCCTGGGCCGCGATCATCTGGGCGAACCACTCGAAGGAGCGCTTCGGCGTGCGGACCTGGGTCTCGTAGTCGACGTGCACGAGGCCGAACCGCTGGGAGAACCCCTCGGCCCACTCGAAGTTGTCGATCAGCGACCACGCGTAGTAGCCGCGTACGTCGACCCCGCGCTGGATCGCGGTGGCGATCGCGTTGAGGTGGGCCTCGTGGTAGTCGATGCGCGGCTGGTCGTCGACCACTCCGTTCTCGTCCGGGCCCATGCCGTAGGAGCAGCCGGACTCGGTGATCATGATCGGTGGCAGCGCCGCCCGGAACCGGGCGCGGAACATGATCAGCCACTCGCGCAGCGCGTCGGGGACGACCGGCCAGCCGAAGTCGGTGGTGGGATAGCCCACGAGCTCGCGGACCTCGAACGGCATCTCCGCCTCTTCGGGGGCGGCCGCGATCTTCATCGGGTTGTAGTAGTTGACGCCGTAGAAGTCGAGGGGCTGGCGGATCGTGGCCATGTCGCCGGGCCGGATCACTTCCTCGATCAGCGGCTGCAGGTCGACCGGGTAGCGCCCGAGCAGCATCGGCTCGAGGTACAGCCCGTTCCAGATGGCGTCGAAGAGCTTGGAGGCGCCGACATCGGCCTCGTCGTCGCTGTTCGGCCACATCGGCGCGTGGTTGTTGGCGCACCCGACGCTGGTCGCGCCGGCCGCACGCAGGGCGATGGCGGCCCGTCCGTGGGCGACCAGCAGGTGGTGGGCCACCGGGAGAGCGTCGAACATCAAGGTCCGGCCCGGGGCGTGCATCCCGATGCCGTAGCCCATCAGCGTGATGACGTTCGGCTCGTTGATCGGGACCCAGTGCTCGACCCGGTCGGCGTAGCGCTCGCCCACGATCGCGGCGAACTCCGCGAACCGGTCGATCGTGGCGCGGTTGAGCCAGCCGCCGTCGTCCTCGAGGGCCTGCGGCAGGTCCCAGTGGTAGAGCGTGGCCATCGGCTTCACGTCCGCCTCGAGCAGGCAGTCGATGAGCCGGTCGTAGAAGTCGAGGCCCTTCTCGTTGGCCGGACCCGAGCCCGTCGGCTGGATCCTGGGCCAGGAGATCGAGAACCGGTAGTCGCGCGTCCCGAGCCGCTTCATCAGCGCCACGTCCTCGGCGTACCGGTGGTAGTGGTCGCAGGCGACCGCACCGGTGGAGCCGTCGGCGATCCGGCCGGGCTGTGCGGTGAAGGTGTCCCAGATGCTGGGGCCCTTGCCGTCCTCGGTGGCCGCGCCCTCGATCTGGTACGACGCGGTGCTGGTGCCGAAGCGGAAGCCGGGCGGCAGCTGAGGGAAGGGCACGGCACAATTGTGCCCGTGACAGTCGAGATCCGCCGGGGTTCTGCTCGCTTGGCTACCCGAGATGAGGGACGACTGACCCGGCACTCGTTCTCCTTCGGGGACCACTACGACCCCGACAACGTCGCCTTCGGCCCGATGACCTGCCACGACGACCACCGGCTGCGGTCCGGCACCGGCTTCGCCGACCACCCGCACGCCGACCTCGAGATCGTGACCTGGGTGCTCGCCGGGGCCCTGGTCCACACCGACGACCACGGGCACGAGGCCACGGTCGGCCCCGGGACCGTGCAGGTCCTCTCGGCCGGGTCGGGCGTGGTCCACAGCGAGGTCGCCGACGCGTCGTCCGGCCCGGCCCGCTTCGTGCAGGTCTGGCTCCGGCCCGACGAGATCGGCACCTCGCCGGCGTACGCCACCACCCCGGTCACGCTGCCCGACGGCGAGCTGGTCCCGGTCGCCTCGGGCCACGACCCTGCCGCGGCGGCGCGCCTGGGGACGGCCTCCGCGACGTTCTGGGTCGCCCGGCTGCCCGCCGGCGGCACGGTCACCCTGCCCGAGGACCCCTTGCAGCACGTCTTCGTCGGCCGCGGGGCCCTGGTCCGCTCGTCGCTGGCCCAGCCGCTCGAGGAGGGCGACGCCTTCCGGATCACCGACCAGCCCGGCTTCGAGCTGACCGCCGCCGTCCCCACCGAGCTGCTCGTCTGGACCTTCCGGACCTGAGCCCGCCCACAAGGTCATACGAATCGTGGGTCCTGGCCCCCAGTTCGTATGACGTCCGGCGAGCCGCGACAGTCAGGCGAGGACCGAGAGGATCCCGGGCCGGACCTCGACGACCACAGGCGCGTCGGTCAGCCCGGGGAGCACGCCGAGCGGCTCACCGTCGCCGCCGACCGGGATCGGGGTGCGCGCGCGGCCGCGGATCTCGACCCGGCGGCCGGTCAGCACCGTCACCTCGGGCCGGCCGACGTGCCCGCCGTCGTAGACCGTGGGCAGCGAGCGCATCAGCTCGGCCTTCGAGGCAGCCTCGATCACGACCACATCCAGCACGCCGTCGTCGAGGCGGGCGGCCGGGGCGATCTTCATCCCCTTGCCGTAGTAGGCGGAGTTGGCCACGACCACGGTCGCCGCGGAGTACTCCTGCTCGACCCCGTCGACCGAGACCCGGTAGCGGCCGGGCTGGTAGGTCGCCAGCGAGCGCACGGCGGCGTAGGGGTACTGCAGCTTCCTGGGCAGCCAGTGCGCCTTGTCCACGATCTCCGAGGCGCGCGCGTCGACACCGGAGTAGACCGAGCCGGCCACCAGGCGCTCGGGACGGCCGGGCCCGTCGAGGCCGGCGACGGCCAGCAGGTCCACCCGGCGTACGGCGCCCTCGAGCAGCAGCCGCGCCTGCCCGGCCGGGTCCTCGGGCAGGCCGAGCATCCGGGCGAAGTCGTTGCCACGACCCGCGGGCAGCATCGCGAGGGTGCCGCCGCCCGCGGAGACCGCGCCGGCCAGCGAGGACAGCATCCCGTCGCCGCCGACCGAGACGACCACGTCGCCCCGACCGAGCGCGGCCGCGACCAGGTCGAGCGTGGCGCGGGGTCCGGGCGAGTAGGTCACGTCGACCGTAGCGCCGGCCTCGCGCAGCAGCCGGGCGACCGGGACGACCGCCTCGGGTGCCGCGCCGCCGCCGGAGGCCGGGTTGACCAGGAACGTGAAGGAGCGGGGTGCGGGCTCGATGCGGCCCGTCGCCGACGCCTCGCTCATGGGATCAGCACCCCCGGGTTCAGGATGCCGGTCGGATCGAGGTCGGCCTTGACCGCGCGCAGGATCGACACGCCCACGGGGCCGATCTCCCGGGCCAGCCACGGCTTGTGGTCGGTGCCGACCGCGTGGTGGTGGGTGATCGTGGCACCGGCGGCGATCATGGCGTCGCTCGCGGCGGCCTTCGCCCCGGCCCACTGCGCCAGCGGGTCGGCACCCTCCTTGGTCGCCACCGTGAAGTAGAGCGAGCAGCCGGTCTCGTAGACGTGCGAGATGTGGCAGAGCACCATGGTGGGACTGCCGAGGGTGGTCTCCAGGGCGGCCTTCACGTCGGCGTACAGCCGGTCCATGTTGGACCAGAAGGTCGCGGTCTCCAGCGTCTCCACGAGCACGCCGACGTCGAGCAGGGCGTCGCGGAGGTACGGCGCGTTGAAGCGGCCGTGGGCCCAGGACTCGCCCGGCTCCTCCCCGAGGCTGGTTCCGCCGAGGCCGGACAGGACCGCGGTGACCGCAGCCCGCTTGGCCGACACGGCCTCGGGCTCCCCCTCGTAGCCGGTGATCATCATGGAGCCGCCCGCGCCGGCGCCGCCGATCTCGTCGGGCCGGGCCAGGTTGATCGCGGTCTCGGACTCGTCGGAGAGCCGGATGACGGTGGGCAGCAGGCCGGACTGGGCCAGCGTGCGCATGGCCGCCGCGCCCTCGACGAAGGACGGCCAGCGCCAGCCCTCGTAGACCTTGACGGCCGGCAGCCGGCGCACCCGCACGGTGACCGAGGTGATCACGCCGAAGGCGCCCTCGGAGCCGAGCACCAGCTGGCGCAGGTCGGGGCCGGCGGCCGTGGCCGGGGCGCTGCCCAGGGTGAGCTCGCCGCGCGGGGTGGCGACCCTCAGCCCGACGACCAGGGCGTCGAAGCGGCCGTAGCCGGCGCTGGACTGGCCGCTGGAGCGGGTGGCGGCGAAGCCGCCGATGCTGGCGTACTCGAACGACTGCGGGTAGTGGCCCAGCGTCAGCCCGTGCTCGGCGAGCAGCGCCTCGGCCTCGGGTCCGCGCAGGCCGGGCTCGAGGGTCGCGGTCATCGAGACCGGGTCCACCGCGAGCAGCCGCTTCAGCCGGATCAGGTCGAGGCTGAGCAGTCCGGCGTAGCCCTCGCGGCGGGCGGCGAGGCCGCCGGTGACCGACGTACCCCCGCCGAACGGCACCACCGCGAGGTGGTGCACGACCGCGAAGGCGAGCACGGCGACCACGTCGTCGTGGCCACCCGGACGGACGACCGCGTCGGGGGCGTCGGAGAGGTCACCACAGCGGGCCTTGAGCAGGTCGGGGGTCGACTTGCCGCGGGTCCGCAGCCGGCGGGTGCCGTCGTCGGTGAGGACGTGCTCGGCGCCGACCAGGGCGCGGAGACCGTCCAGCAGCGCTGGCTCGAGGACCGGCGTCGGCAGCGCGGAGGGCTCGACCGCGGGACGCTCGTCGAGGCCGAAGACCAGCTCGATCAGGCCCCGGGCAGCCTCGGGCAGCGGGGTCGCTGCGGCCGGGTCGCCCCAGCGTTGGGGGTGCATCTCCAGGGAGGTCGTCAGCTCGGTCATGTGTTACAGTGTGACACATGACGTCACTTCGTCACAATGGTCTCGACAACGACAGTCCCCGCGACGGCTACCTCGACGCTGCCCGGGACTGCATCCTCGACGTCGGCTGGCGGCGCACGACCCTCACCGAGGTCGCCCGGCGCGCAGGTGTCTCGCGGATGACGATCTACCGCACCTGGGCCGACATGCAGCAGCTGCTCGGCGACCTGATGACCCGCGAGTGGTCCGACGTGGTGGCCGCCACCGTCGCCCAGGAGGACCCCAGCGCCCCCACCCCCGACCGCCTCGTCGCCGACATCGTGGGCACCGTGCGCACGCTGCGCGAGAACGAGCTGTTCGTGCGGATCATCGAGCTCGACCCCGAGCTGCTGCTGCCCTACCTGCTCGCGCGCCGCGGCCGCTCCCAGGACGCGATCCTCGCCCTGACCGAGGCACAGATCCGCGCCGGCCAGGCCGAGGGCACCATCCGGCAGGGCAACCCGGTCGCCATCGCCCGGGCCCTGGTCCTGGCCGCCCACGGCTTCGTGCTCTCGCTCCACACGATGGTCAGCGACGAGGGCGAGGGTGGCGCCACCGAGGCCGAGCTCGACACCGAGCTGACCACGCTGCTCAGCAGGATGCTCGCACCGTGACCGCCACCCGGATCACGCCCGGCCTCGCCGGCGTTCCCACCGAGGTGGACCTGGTCGTCATCGGGCTCGGCATCACAGGTGTCGGCGTGGCCCTCGACGCGGTCACCCGCGGGCTCAGCGTGCTGGCGGTCGACGCCCACGACCTCGCCTTCGGGACCTCGCGCTGGTCCTCGAAGATGGTCCACGGCGGGCTGCGCTACCTCGCCAAGGGCCAGCTCGGCGTCGCCCACGAGAGCGCCGTCGAGCGCGGCATCCTGATGGAGGTCACGGCTCCGCACCTCAGCCACGCCATGCCGATGCTGGTGCCGCTCAACTCCAGCGTCACCCGGCTGCAGGCGGCCGTCACCCGGGCCGGCCTGATGGCCGGCGACGCGCTGCGCCGCGGCGCGCGCACCGACGCCGAGACGCTCCCGAAGCCGCGCCGGATCTCCGCCACCGAGGCACTCGTGCTCGCGCCGGGCCTGCGCCTGGCCGGACTCCGCGGCGGCCTGCTCTCCTGGGACGGCCAGCTCGAGGACGACGCGCGGCTGGTCACCACGATCGCCCGCACGGCCGCGACGTACGGCGCCCACGTGCGCACCCGGGCCCGCGTCCTGTCGGCGACCGGCACCGGCGTCGAGCTGCGCGACGAGCTCACCGGGGAGACCACCCGCGTCACCGCGCGGGCGGTCGTGAACGCCGCCGGCGTCTGGGCGGGCGAGCTGGTCGAGGAGGTCACCCTCCGGCCGAGCCGGGGCACCCACCTGGTGCTGCGCCAGGACAGCCTGCCCGGGCTCCAGGTGTCGGTCTTCGCGCCCGTGCCCGGCGAGACCAACCGCTTCGTGCTGGTCCTCCCCCAGCCCGACGGCACCGTCTACGTCGGGCTCACCGACGAGCCCACCGACGGCGACATCCCCGACGTGCCCGAGCCCTCCGAGCCCGAGATCGGCTTCCTCCTCGACGTGGTCTCGGCGGCGTTCGCCCGCCAGCTGCACCGCGGGGACGTCGTGGGCGCGTTCGCCGGGCTTCGACCCCTGATCGACACCGGCGACGGGTCCACCGCCGACCTCTCCCGCAGGCACGCCGTGCTCACCAGCCGCACCGGCGTCGTCACGATCGTCGGCGGCAAGCTCACGACGTACCGCCAGATGGCCGAGGACGCCGTCGACGCCGTCGTCACCCAGGGTGGTCTCGACGCCGGCGAGTGCCGCACCCGCTGCCTGCCGATCTGCGGTGCCGCTCCGCGGCCGGTGCTCGCCGAGCTCGAGCAGCCCGCCCGGCTGGTCCGCCGCTACGGCACCGACGCCGAGCTCGTGCTCGCCACCGCCCGGGAGGTCAGCGGGCTCTCCGACGAGGAGCTGCTCCGGCCGGTCGCGGACCGGGTCCCGACGACCCTGGCGGAGCTGATCTTCGGCGTCACCCACGAGGGCGCTGCCGACGTCGACGACCTGCTCGACCGGCGTACCCGGGTCGGCCTGGTCCCCGCGGACCGCGAGCTGGCCCGGCCCGCCGCGGAGCGTGCGCTGGAGATCGTCCGGAGGGTCGTGTCCTGAGGCACCGATGAGTTCACCCGTCGACTCCGGTCTCCCCTGGAGGCAGACTGGACGGACGACGAGGAGCGCTCGATGAGGACGGCAGACGTGACGAGCTCGGAGCTGGATGACTTCCCGACCCTGACGCAGCGCTACCAGCGCGAGCTGCTGGCGCACTGCTACCGGATGAGCGGCTCGGTCCACGAGGCCGAGGACCTCGTCCAGGAGACCTTCCTGCGCGCGTGGAAGGCTGCCGGCGACTTCGAGGGACGGTCCTCGGTCCGCACCTGGCTCTACCGGATCGCCACCAACGTCTGCCTCACCAACCTCGAGGCCCGGCCCCGGCGCCCGCTGCCCACCGGGCTCGGCACCACCGACTCGATCGCCGGCGACGCCCTCGAGCTGGACCACGAGATCGCCTGGCTGCAGCCGGTGCCCGACGCGTCGGTGCAGGTCGCCGAGCGCGAGTCGATCCGGCTCGCCTTCGTCGCCGCCCTCCAGCACCTGCCCGCCCGCCAGCGGGCGGTCCTGATCCTGCGCGACGTGCTGCGCTGGTCGGCCGCCGAGGTCGCGACCGCGCTCGACACCACGCCCGCCGCGGTCAACTCCGCCCTCCAGCGCGCCCACGCCCAGCTCTCCGAACGGCACCTCACGCCCGAGACCGTGCAGCCCGACCTGAGCCTCGCGCAGCGCCAGCTCCTCGACCGCTACGTCGAGGCGTTCTGGCGCAAGGACGTCGACACCATCGTCAGCATGCTCACCGCCGAGGCGGTCTGGGAGATGCCGCCGTTCACGGGGTGGTACCGCGGCGCCGAGAACATCGGCCGGCTCATCGACACCCAGTGCCCGGGCGGTTGTCACGACATGCCGATGCTGCGGACCTCCGCCAACGGCCAGCCGGCGTTCGGGCTCTACATGCGCACGGCCGAGGGCGACTTCGTGCCGTTCCACCTCCAGGTGCTGGACCTCGACGGCGACCGGGTGCGCCACGTCAGCGCGTTCTTCGACACCTCGCTGTTCGCAACCTTCGGGTTGCCCGCGCGGATCACGGGGCCTTCGACGGGGCCGGGCGCGGGGTGACCTCGGCGCTCGACGGTGCCGTCGAGCTGCTCGAACGGGCCCTGGGCTACACCCGCGTCGTGCTGGCCGACGTCACCGACCACGAACTCGACCACCCGACACCCTGCTCGGCGTGGGACCTCGACCACCTGCTCGCCCACATGGAGGACGCCCTCGACGCGTTCACCGAAGCCGCCGAGGGCGTCGTCCGCCTCGACTGCGCGGACGGCGACGCCGGCCGGGCCATCAGCCGGGTCACCGACCTGACGACCAGCCGCGCCGCCACCCGGGTGAGCGCCCTGCAGGCCAAGGCCTGCGCGCTGCTGGGGGCCTGGAGCAGCACGACCCCGGCCGAGGTCACGGTCTGCGGCCACGACCTCGACAGCAGCCTGCTCGTGGCGACCGCCGCGCTCGAGGTCACCGTCCACGGCTGGGACGTCGGTCAGGCCACGCACCACCGCCGCCGGATCCCCGAGGCGCTGGCCCGGGCGCTGCTCCCGGTGGCCCGGGACGTCGTCGACCCCGCCGACCGCGGCGTCCGCTTCGCCCCGCCCCGCTCGAGCGGCGCGGAGGCGACGTACGACGCCCGGCTGCTCGCCTTCCTGGGCCGGAACCCGGCCGCAACCTGACTGGTCCACCCGCGTCGATTCGGGGCGATCCGGACCCGCGACGGGGGATTGCTTCCTAACCTGTGCGCCATGCACGCATCGGAGGCGATCGGCCTCCTCCCGGCCACCACCCCCCGACAGCCCTCGCATCCCGTGCTCACGCACGGCTGCGGGCTGGCCCGGCGAGGGCTCGTCCGCGAGGCCCTCGAGGTCCTCGACCACCTCCGCGCGTCGGCCGAGCTCGCACCGCTCGGCACCGACGCGGCGATCCTGCTGGCGACCAGCCTCGACTGCCGCCTGGCACGTGGGGACATCGGTGACGCCCTGGCCCTCGGCGAGATGCTGGCGCCGTACCTCGACCTGCCCGGCACGGCCGGCGCCCTCGCCCACCACGCGCGCGGCGAGCTCGCCTCCGCGCTGAACGAGCCGGACGCCGCTGCCACCTGCTTCGAGACGGCAGGGGTGCTCCTCGACGACGACGGGGACCATGAGCTGGTGCCGTGGCGAGCCGGTGCCGCCCTCGCCGCACTCCGGCTCGGCCGGCGCACCGAGGCCGCCGGGCTGGCCCGTGACCAGCTCACGCGCGCCGGCGACTCGCCGTACGCCACCGCCCAGGCGCTGCGGACCCTCGCGACCACCGAGCCGGGCGCCGACCGCACCGCGCTGGTGCGCCGCGCGCGGGCGGCGCTCGCCGGTGTCCCCGCCGAGCGGCTGGCCGCCCAGCTCGACACCGACCTCGCCGGCCTGCTGCTGCTCAAGGGCGGCCCGCGGGCCGCCGCGGAGGCGCTGACGCTGCTCCGCTCGGCCGAGGCGTACGCCGGTCGCCAGGAGCTGTGGCCGCTGCAGTCGCGGGTACGCCGGCTGCTCGAGCGGCTGGACGCGCCACCCCGGCGCGCCCAGAGCGAGGCGCTCGCAGCGCTGACCGCCTCCGAGCGCAAGGTCGCCCGGCTGGCCGCCGACGGGCTCACCAACCGGCAGATCGCCGAGGAGCTGGTCGTGACCGTGAAGGCCGTCGAGTGGCACCTCTCCCGCGTCTACCGCAAGCTCGGGATCCGCTCGCGCACCCGGCTGGGCGCCACGATCGGCGTCACGGGCTGACCCACCGGGCTGGTCAAACGGCTCAGCCCAGCCAGGTCAACGAACGGCCGTGGCCGTGCGTCCAGGCGACCGCCCGCCCGTCGACACCGAGCACGAACGTCGCCAGGTCCTCGGGGACGGGCGGTCCGGTCGCGGTCACGCCGGGGAGCACCCGCTTGCCCTCGTTGCTGACCCAGTGGCAGCGGCCCTGCCCGACCAGGTCGCGCATCATCTGCTCGAAGCGCCGCCGGTCGTCGGGGTCGAGGTAGGCGATCACGGCGCTGTGGAACACGACCACCGTCCCGTGCCCGGCAGCCCGGTCCACCAGGGTGGGCAGCTCGTCGAGCAGGTTGCCCCGGACCAGGTGTGGCGGGTCCTGCCGGGCGATCGCGATCGCCTCGACCAGCCGTGCGCGGCGGTCGTCGTGCTCGGGCCAGACCAGCGTGGTCAGCCAGCCCATCGCATCCTCGTCGGTGACGTCGAGCGGGTTCAGGTCGATGCCGGCGCGCCACGCGACCGCCGGCGCCCGCTCCGGGAGCGGGGCCGCGCCCGTCACGTCGCACCCGAGCACCGGCGCCCCCGTGCCTGGCCCGATGCCTGACCCGATGCCTGACCCGATGTCCGGGCTCGCGGTGACCACGCCCCCGACCGTGCGCCACTCGTAGGCGTAGCGGTCGGGGTAGAGGCACAGCCCCGCGCTGCTGCCGACCTCGAGCAGCGCCAGCGCCCGCCCCTCGGCCAGGGTGGCGAACACCGGCGCGAGCGTCGCCAGCCGGCCCACCTCGTTGGTCTGGGTCGCGCGCGTGAGGATCGTGGCGCGGATCGCGCCGTCGTCGCCGAGCAGCGCGGCACGCAGCGCGGCGTACGGCCCGGGCGCGGGGACGCCGTGCCAGCGGGCCGCCGCGAAGACCAGGTTGGGCTGCTGCTTGAGCACGGGCAGGCGCGCCAACCAGGCCTGGACCTCGGCGTCGTCTGCGACTCCCTGGGCCCACTGCGTGAAGCACGGGGAGTCACCGTTCGCGTAGGTGACGAAGTCGGCGTACTGGCGAACCACGTCGGTGTAGAGCTGCACGCCTACTCAGCTGACCGGCAGCGCGACGTACGTCGTGTCGAGGTACTCGTCGATCCCCTCGAACCCGCCCTCGCGCCCGAACCCGCTCGCCTTGACGCCACCGAACGGCGCCGCCGGGTTCGACACCAGGCCGGTGTTGACCCCGACCATGCCGAACTCCAGTGCCTCGGCCAGCCGGATCGTGCGGGCCAGGTCGCGCGTGTAGACGTAGGACGACAGGCCGTACTGCGTGCTGTTGGCCCGCGCGATCGCCTCCTCCTCGGTCTCGAAGGTGGTGATCGGGGCGACCGGGCCGAAGATCTCCTCGACGTTGATCGCCGAGTCGGCGGGTACGTCGACCAGCACCGTGGGCGGGTAGAACCAGCCGGGCCCGTCGGGGACCTTGCCGCCGCAGACGACCGTCGCACCGTCGTGGATCGCGTCCGTGACCAGCTGGCTGACCGACTCGACGGCCTTCTCGTCGATGAGCGGGCCGACGTCCACGCCCTCGTCCTGGCCGCGGCCGAGGGTGAGCGCCTCCATCCGCTTGCCCAGCTTCTCGGCGAACTCGGCCGCGACCGAGCTGTGCACGAGGAAGCGGTTGGCGGCGGTGCAGGCCTCGCCCATGTTGCGCATCTTGGCGACCATCGCGCCGGCGACCGCCGCGTCGACGTCGGCGTCCTCGAAGACCACGAACGGCGCGTTGCCGCCGAGCTCCATGCTGACCCGCTGGAGCTGGTCGGCCGCCTGGCGCACGATCACCTTCCCGACACCGGTGGAGCCGGTGAAGCTGACCTTGCGGAGGCGGTCGTCGGCCTGGAGCGCCGCGCTCACGTCGCCCGCGTGGGTGGTGGTGACGATGTTGAGCACCCCCTCGGGCAGTCCCGCCTCGGCCAGCAGCGCGGCGAGGGCGAGCATCGTGAGCGGGGTCTGGGCGGCCGGCTTGACCACCATCGTGCAGCCGGCGGCCACGGCCGGGCCGATCTTGCGGGTGCCCATGGCCAGCGGGAAGTTCCACGGCGTGATGAACAGGCAGGGCCCGACGGGCTTGCGGATCGTCAGCAGCCGGCTGCCCCCGGCGGGCGCCTGCATCCAGCGGCCGTGGATCCGCACCGCCTCCTCGGAGTACCAGCGGAAGAACTCGGCGCCGTAGCCGACCTCGCCCTTCGCCTCGGCGACGGTCTTGCCCATCTCCAGGCTCATCAGCTCGGCGAAGTCGCCGGCCCGCTCGGTGATCAGTCCGAAGGCCCGGCGCAGGATCTCGCCCCGATCCCGGGGCGGCGTCCTCGCCCAGTCGGCCTGGGCCGCCACCGCGGCGTCGAGGGCGTCCCTCGCGTCACCGACCGAGGCGTTCGCGACGTCGGTGATCACCGACCCGTCGGCGGGGTCGTGGACGTCGAACCGGTCGTCGCCCTCGGCCTCTCGCCAGGTGCCGCCGATGAAGAGACCACGGTGGTCGGGGCCGAGGAGTTCGAGTGCACTCATGGCTCCCACCCTTGCACCAGATGCCGTTGCAGGAAACCGGGGACAGGCCGCGGATCGCTGTGGGATTCTACGGATGTCGACTTCGGAGGGAGCACTTTGTCGTCGACACCGAACCCCTTGCTGACCCCATGCAGCGAGGGGTTCACCCCCGTCGGTCGGCCGGCGCCCCTGCGTGCGGCCCTGGTGGACGCGCCTGCGGGGGCGCCGGCTCGCCGCCGGGCCCCCGCAGGTGCGTGCTCAGCCCTGGGTCATGGCGTGTCGTACTTCAGCGTGTACGAGCCGGAGCCGGAGTACGCGTAGACGTCCCAGCGGTAGGTCCCCGAGGTCGCCGAGTAGGTGATCGACTCGGTCGCCGTCGAGCTCTCACTCGCTGCGACGTCCACCCACGACGAGCCGTTCCACCGCTGCAGGTAGAGGTCGAGGTCGGTGCCGCTCGGACCGGTCAGGCACCCGTTGATGGTGCCCGCCGCGGACGAGAAGCCCGACGACGACGGCTTGTACGTCGAGTAGCCGGAGCTCGCCGTACCCGTGGTGGTGAACTTCGTGCAGGTGCCGCCGCCCGTGGTGCCGCAGGTCGGCTCGCCGGACTGGGCCGGGACCGAGACCGCGCTCCACGCCGCCTTGACCTTGTTGAACGTGGTGCAGTCGGTCGAGCCGTAGAGGTTCTTCGCCGCGGTGAGCGTGGCGACCCGGGCCTTGCCGTGCGTCCAGTAGGTCGTCTTCAGCAGCATCGCGTTGTAGTAGATCTTCCCGGCGGCCTGGATGCCGGCGCCGGAGACGGTGGTGCCGTTGCAGGTGGGCGAGGCCGGGGACCCGTTCGAGCCGTTCGACAGCAGGTAGAACCAGTGGTTGAGCGGTCCGGCTGCTGCGTGCACCTCGGTGGTCTTGATGCTGGAGGACCAGCAGTTCGGGTCACCGAGGAGGCTCGGGTTGTACATGTAGCGGATCGGGCCGTTCCCGGTCAGGTTCGCCTCCTCGCCGACGACGAAGTCCGCCGGGTCGTTCGGGTTCGCGGCGTACGCCTCGGTGAGGGCACCGAAGATGTCGCCGGTGGCCTCGTTCATGCCGCCGGTCTCGTTGTCACCGGTCGAGGCGCCGGGGGTGGTTTCGAAGATCCCGTGGCCCTGCTCGTGGGCGACGATGTCCATCGCGGTCAGCTGCCGGGCGTTGTCGGAGCTGTGGCCGAAGTTGACCATCGTGCCGTCGAAGTAGGCGTTGACGTCGTTGAGCCCGACCCGGGCGGGGTAGGTCGAGCCGTTGCCCTTGACGCCGCTGCGGTTCAGCCAGGCCGAGAGCATGTCGACCTCCTTGTCGACGCCGTAGAGCGCGTCGACACAGGCGGTCTCCAGGTTGGTGCCGGAGCCGTTGCCCCAGACGTTGTCCGTGCCGGTGTAGGCCGCGCCGTTCTGGCCGCCGCACTTCACGCCGGTGCGGGTCGGGTCCGTCATGGACCACGAGGTGCCGCTGCCGGAGGTGCCGATCGTGACGCCCGGGTAGTAGTAGCCGTTGCCGGTGCCGTCCACGACGCGGTCCCACGAGCCGAGGACCTTGCCGGTGCGGGCGTCGGTGTAGACGGTGAGCTTCGTCGGCCGGCCCTGCTTCGTGCCGGTGACCAGGGTGGCCCAGGCCAGGCGCGGCCGGTGCTGCGCGTGCACGACGAGCTGCGGCCTGGAGACCGAGGAGACGTGCGCGACCAGGTCCCGCGCCGTACGGCGAGCGGAGGGGGCGCCGACCTGGGGCGAGACCGAACGCAGCGCGACCGTGCGCTGCTGGACGGCGGAGCGGCCGGTGACCTTGCCCTCGTCGTTGACGGCGAGCACGAAGTCGCCGCCGACGACCGGCAGGTCGCGGTAGGTGCGCTCGTAGGCGACGTAGTAGGTCCCCGACGTCCCGGGGGTGGCCGAGACCCGCTGGAAGCGGTCCCGCGGAGTCGCCCGGAAGGCCGAGCGGTGGTCGACGACGTACCGCGAGGCCGCGTCGACGGCCGCGGACCGGGCCTGCTGGTCAGTCCGGGCTGCCTGGGTGGCGGTGGGGGTGCCGGTGGAGGCGGCCATGGTCGGTGCGGTGTACGCCGGGACCTGGAGGCCGAGCGCGAGTGCGCCCGTGACCCCGGTCGCCAGAGCCGCTCCGAGCAGCGTTCTGGAACTCATGCGTTGGTGCTCCCTCGATGGGTGTGCGGGTGGGGGATACGGCGTCCCGGGGTGTCCGGGGCGCCGGACCCGAACCTAGGAAGCGCCCGCGGCAGGGGGTAGGGGGGAAACCCTTGTCGAACCGGCCTACCCGCGAGGTGACGGCTGGAGCAGGGTGGCGAGCTGGGTGCGCGAGCGGACCTCGAGCTTGCGGTAGACGCGGGTGAGGGTGGCCTCGACGGTCTTGACGCTGAGGTGGAGCCGCTCGGCGATCTCGCGGTTGCTCGCGCCCTGGGCCACCTCGCGGGCGATCCGCGCCTCGGTGTCGGTGAGCCGCCCCGCCAGCGGGGCCTCGATGACCGCGCCCCGCTCGGGGCTGAGCTCGCGGGCGACCTGCCCGGCCCAGGCGAGCGCGTGCAGCCCGGCGAACAGGGTGTGCGCCGCCTCGAGCGAGGTGCGCGCGGCCGCGGCGCGACGTCGGCGCCGCTCCGCGTGGGCGCGGGTGAGGAGGGTCCGGCCGAGGTCGACCCGCAGGCCGAGGTCCGCGCACACCCGGGCGGCCCGGTCGAGCAGCACGAGCGCCCCCTCGACGTCGCCGCGCGCGATCCGGAGCTCGGCCTCGGCCCGGTCCAGCTGGGCGCTGACCCCCGTGGTGCCGCCGCGGCCCTCGAGGGCGCGCCGCGACTGCTCCACGAGGTGCTCGGCCTCGTCCAGCGAGCCGAGCGCCACGAGGGCGGCCACGAGGTCCGGCTGCCACCGGTTGGCGGTGGGGTCGCTGATCCCGTGGGCCTGCTCGACGTCGCGGACCCGGGTCAGGGCGCCACGGGCGCCCTGCGCGTCACCGGTGCGGAGCAACGCCTGGCCGAGCGTGAGCAGGTGCCGCTGGAGGTAGCGGGTGTCGCCGCGCTCCTCGGCTGCCGCCACGCCGTGCTCGGCGAGGCTCCGGGCCCGCTCGAGGTCGCCGCCGGCGAGCTCGGCCAGCCCGGTGATGAACCAGCCCGTGTGCAGGTCGAGGCCGAACTCCTGGCCGACCCGAGCCGCCCGCGCGGCGTACTCACTCGCCTCGCGGCAGCGTCCCAGCCGCACCCCGACCTCGACCAGGCAGCGCAGCACGTGGACCTGGTCCATGCCGGCGCCGCGCTCGACCTGCGCGAGCATCGCCCGGAAGGCGCTCCAGGCCTCGTCGAGCCGGTCGTCGTAGAGCGCGAAGCGGGCGGCGATGTAGGCCGGGGACGTGTGCAGCACGCCGGTCTGCCCCGGTCCGGCCAGGGCGAGCGCGGCGGCCAGGTGGGCGTCGTGACGGCCGCTGCCGACCCAGCGTTCGGCGACCGCGAGGGTGGTCAGCGCGGAGGACTCGGCGGCCCGGTCGCCGGCCCGGTGCAGGAGCTCGGCCGCCCGCTCGGCGCGACGCGCGGCCTCGTCGGGGCGCGACTCCATCAGCGCGACCCGGGAGCGCTGGAGCAGCACCATGGCGACCAGCCGGTCGTCGTCGCCCGCGTCGGCCAGCGCGGCAGTGAGCACCTCGTCCATCGCCGCGACCCCGGACCCGGCCAGCTCCGGCAGGGCCAGCCGCACCCGCACCATCTGGGCCGGGGTGGCCGTGGCCGCCAGGAAGTCGGCCAGCGCCCGGTGGACGAGCTCCACGTGGTTGCCCAGCGCACCGGTCTCGACGGCGGTCGCGAGCCACTCGACCCGCTCCTCGGCGAGGTCGAAGGGCGACCGGTCGGCCGCGAGGAGCCACAGCTCCGTGGCGAGCTCGCGGGCCCCGGTGGCCGCCGACTCCTGCGCGGCTGCGCCGAGGGCCAGCGCCAGGTCGGCGTCCGGGCGGGGGTCGGCCAGGGCCCGGTGCCGCATCCGCTCGGCCGGGCCGGTCGCCGCGTCGGCGAGGGCGCGGTGCAGCCCGGCACGGCGTACGGCGGGAATGGCGTCGACGACCACCCGGCGCAGAGCCGGTGGGGTGAAGCGGACGCTCTCCTCGGCAAGGGTCAGGAGCCCGGCGGCCGTGGCCCGGCGCACGTGCTCCCCGGCCTCGATCCGGCCCGCCCGCTCGAGCTGGCGGGTCGTCGGGCGGTGCAGCAACGCGGCCTGCTCGAGGGTCTCGCGGACCTCGTCGGGCAGCGCGAGGAAGCGGTCGCGCAGGACCCGCTCGATGCTCGGCGGGAGCGGGGTGGGGCGGCCGAGCAGCGAAGGACTCTCCCCGACGGCACCGCACAGGGCGAGGGCGAGCGAGGGCAGGCCGGCGGACTCGACGTACAGCCGCTGCGCCACGTGCGCACCCAGGCCGTGGGCCCCGAGGAGGTCGACCATGTCCCCCGCGTCGAGCGGCGGCACCTCCAGGTGGTGGAGACCCGTCAGGTCGATGCCGGTGCCGGCCCCAGGTCCGACGGTGGCGACCAGCCCGACCCGGCCGGGCAGCCGGCGCCGGCCGTAGCCGATGACGCAGGCCGACTCGGGGTCCAGCCACTGCACGTCGTCGAGCAGGAGCAGGACCGGACGCTGGGCGGACAGCTCGTCGAGCGAGGCCCGGAAGGAGTCGCAGAGCTGGGACCGGAACTCGTCGGTGACGCCGGCGCCGGCCAGCCCCTCCGCGAGCCGGCCCCGGACGCGCTCGGGGAGCGCGGAGCGCAGCGCCGCAGGCAGCTGGTCGACGAGATCCTGGAGGGCGGCGAAGGGCAGGGTGTGCTCGGCCGCGGCCCCGTTGGCGCGGAGCACGTGCGCGTCGGTGCCGGTCTCGAGGGCGTCGAGCAGGGCGCTCTTGCCGATGCCGGTCGGGCCGTCGAGGGCGACCGACAGGCCCCGCCCGAGGAGGTCGCTGACCTCCGAGAGCAGGGTGCGACGACCGACCACCCGAGACATGGACGCCCAGCGTAGCGACGCCCCCCGACGCCGGGTAGGACCCGGGACCCTCGACCCGGGTCACAGGGCCCTTGCGCGCACCGGGCATCTGGAGTTGCCTCGAACCCTGACAGAGATGGGTGGCCAGAGATGGGTGGCGGCGTGGCCTGACCTGGCCCGACCGGAGGTGGCGAGATGGCGGACAAGGGGAGCTCCCGGAGAGCGGTCGGACACGATCTGGAGGCGAGCAGCCCGGACCGGATCCGCAACGTGGTCCTGGTGGGGCCGGCCGGCTCCGGCAAGACCACCCTGGTCGAGACCCTGCTCGCCGCCTCGGGCGCGACACCCCGCGCCGGCTCGGTCCGCGACGGCACCACCGTCTGCGACTTCGAGGAGTCCGAGCACGCGCACGGCCGCTCGCTCTCCCTCGCCGTCGCTCCCCTCGTCCACGAGGGCATCAAGGTCAACCTCGTCGACACCCCCGGGTACGCCGACTTCGTCGGTGAGCTGCGCGCCGGCCTGCGGGCCGCCGACTCCGCGCTCTTCGTGGTGGCGGCCAACGAGGGCGTGGACGACGCCACCCGCACCCTGTGGCGCGAGTGCGCGGACGTCGCGATGCCCCGGGCCGTGGTGATCACCAAGCTGGACCAGGCGCGGGCCGACTACGACGGGGTGCTGCGCCAGGCCCGGGAGGCGTTCGGCGAGCAGGTGCTGCCGCTCCACGTCCCGGTGCGCAAGGGGGGCGAGATCGTGGGCCTGACCGGCCTGCTGGCCCCCGGGTCGGGGGACGGGTCCGTGGACGCGCTGCGCGGGGAGCTGATCGAGGGCATCATCGAGGAGTCCGAGGACGAGACCCTGATGGAGCGCTACGTCGGCGGCGAGGAGATCGCCGAGGACGTCCTGGTCGCCGACCTGGAGCGCGCCGTCGCCCGGGCGACCTTCTTCCCGGTGGTGCCGGTCTGCTCGGTGACCGGCGTCGGCTGCACCGAGCTGCTCGACCTCGCGGCCCGCGGGTTCCCACCCCCCACGGAACATCCCGCACCTGAGGTGTTCAGCCCGGCCGGGCGCGCGGCACCGGCGATCGCCTGCGATCCCGACGGCCCGCTGGTCGCCGAGGTCGTCAGGACCTCCAGCGACCCGTACGTCGGCCGCCTCAGCCTGGTCCGGGTGTTCTCCGGGACGCTGACCCCGGACCAGTCGGTGCACGTCTCGGGGCACTTCACGTCGTTCTTCGGCGACAGCTCCGGGCACGCCGACCACGACGAGGACGAGCGGATCGGCGCCCTGGGCCACCCCTTCGGCCGCACCCAGGTGCCCGCCTCGCGGATCATCGCGGGCGACCTCTGCGCGATCGCCCGGCTGACCCGTGCCGAGACCGGCGACACGCTCTCCGGGGTCGAGGAGCCGCGGGTGCTCCGGCCGTGGTCGATCCCCGAGCCGCTGCTGCCGATCGCGGTCGTGGCGCACAGCAAGACCGACGAGGACAAGCTCTCCCAGGCGCTGGGCCGGCTCGGCGCCGAGGACCCCTCGCTGCGGATCGAGAACAACCCCGAGACCCACCAGCTGGTCCTGTGGTGCATGGGCGAGACCCATGCCGAGGTCGTGCTCGAGCGGCTCAGCGACCGCTACGGCGTCCACGTCGACCGGGTCCCGTTCCGGGTCTCGCTCCGGGAGACCTTCGCCGGACCCGCCAAGGGCCACGGCCGTCACGTCAAGCAGTCCGGGGGCCACGGCCAGTACGCCGTGTGCGACATCGAGGTCGAGCCGCTGCCCGAGGGGTCGGGCTTCGAGTTCGTCGACAAGGTCGTGGGCGGCTCCGTGCCCCGCCAGTACGTGCCCAGTGTCGAGAAGGGCGTGCGGGCGCAGATGGAGCGCGGGGTGCGCAACGGCCACCCCGTCGTCGACCTCCGGGTGACGCTGACCGACGGGAAGTCGCACAGCGTGGACTCCTCCGACATGGCCTTCCAGACCGCCGGCGCACTGGCGCTCCGCGAGGCCGCCGCGGCCGCCGCCGTCACCATCCTGGAGCCGTTCGACACCGTCACCGTGGCCGTGCCCGACGAGCTGGTCGGTCCGGTGATGAGCGACCTGTCGGCGCGGCGGGCGCGGCTGATCGGCACCGACAAGGCCGGCGAGGAACGGACCCAGGTGCTGGCGGAGGTGCCCCAGGCCGAGCTGGTCCGCTACGCCGTGGACCTGCGCTCGGCGACGCACGGCTCGGGGACCTTCACCCGGTCCTTCGCGCACTACGAGGCGATGCCCGACGACGTCGCGCGCTCGATCGAGTCCCACGACCACTGAGGCCGCCCGGGACGTCGTGGCTGCTCAGCCCTGGGCGGCCCGCAGGAACGCCTCGAGGATCGGGCCCGCCGTGCCGGAGCCGGACTCGCCGATGTCGACGAACGCGGCCACGGCCAGGTCTCCCTGGGCGGCGATCATCCAGGCGTGGGTGAGCACCTTGCCGTCGGACTCGAACTCGGCGGTGCCGGTCTTCGCGATCACCGGCGGCCCGGGCACGTCCGCGAGCAGGCTGCCGCTGCCCGACGTCACGACCCCGCGCAGCATCGACCGCAGGGCCGCAGCCTCCCCGCCGGTCAGCTTCGTCGCGTCGGGCGCCTCGACGCCGACCGAGGTGATCAGCCGCGGCACCACCAGGGACCCGGACTGGACCGACGCGATCACGCCTGCCATCGCCATCGGTGAGGCCAGCACCTTGCCCTGGCCGATCATGTCGGCGGCGGCCTCGGTCTCCGAGGCCGGCGGCTCCACGCTCCCGAAGTACGCCGGGAAGCCGAGGTCATGGTCGACCCCGAGGCCGAGCGAGGCAGCCGCGTCCGCGAGCCCGCCGTCGTCGACCCTGCCGGCCTGGGAGATGAAGGCGGTGTTGCAGGAGTTGGCGAGAGCCGTCCGCAGCGGGATCCGGCCGATGCCGGACGACGGGTAGTCGGAGTAGTTCTTGAAGCTCCGGCCGTCGACGGTGATCGTCGGCGTGCACGGCACGACCGAGTCCGGGGTCAGCCCGGCGCGCAGCAGCGCCAGGCTGCTGACGCTCTTGAACGTGGACCCGGGGGCGAACTGGCCGTAGGTCGCCATGTTGTAGCCGTTGTTGCCGGGCCCGTTGGCCGCCGCCACGATGTCACCCGTCGAGGGCCGGATCGCGACGAGCGCGCTGGCCGGCCCGACGTCCGCGAGCAGGCGCTCCGCCGCCAGCTGGAGGTCCAGGTCGAGGGTGATCCTCAACGGGCGACCTGTCGCCGCATCGACACGGAACAGCTCACGCTCCTTGTCGTCGGAGCCCACGGCGTCGACCACCACGCCCGGCGTGCCCTGCAGCTGCTCGTCGTAGCGCGCCTGGAGTCCGGACAGCCCGGCCCGGTCGCCGACCTGGTAGCGCGCCGGGTCCTCCTTGACCATCTCCGCGGTCACCTCGCCGACGGTGCCGAGGATGGGGGCCGCGAACTCCCGGGTCGGCGCCAGCGGCAGGTCGCCCGAGAGGGCGAGCACGCCGGGGATCTTCTCGTAGTCGACGACCGAGCCCGGGACCTCGCCGTGACGGTAGACGATCGCCTCGACGAAGGCCTTCTCGCCGGCCGCCTCCACCCGCTTGGCGTACGACGCGGGGTCGATGTCGACGAGGGCGGCCAGGCGCCGGGCCGACTCGCCGGCCTTGCGCGCGGGCACCTGCGAGCGGTCGATCCCGAACCGGATGATCGGGCGCTCGGTGACCAGCTTGATCCCCCGCGCACCGACGATCGGGCCACGCTTCGCCGCGATCGGGGTCGCGTCCAGGACGACGCCGTCGATCAGGCTGGGCTCGATCACGGCCGGCTCCCACGCGACCTGCCACTCGTCGTCGGTGCGGGTCATCGCCGCCTCGGTCTCGTAGGTCCACTCCCGGCCGTCGACCGGCCAGCTCCAGGCCAGCGCGGCGGTCGCGGAGTCACCGGCCTCCACGACCCCCGTGGCGCTCACGGCGGGCTCGATCCCGCCCATGCCCTCGACGGTCCGGGCGTAGGACTTCGTCACGTCCTCGGGGGTGTCGACGATGAACGCGACGTCCGTGAAGGTCCCGGAGACCAGCGCGTCGGCCAGGGTGGCGGCAGCCGCGTCGGCATCGGGGCCGGTCACCTTCGCGACCGAGTCGCACCCGGCGAGCGTGGACCCCCCGAGGGTCAGGGCAAGGGTCAGGGCGGCGAGCCGGGGTGCCTGCATGGCCTCGGTTCTACCAGTCGCCACCCCCGGGGCGTGCGTCAGTGGCGGGCGAGCCAGCGGTCGAGGTCGATGCCGGCCCGGCGGGCGGCCGCCCGGGCGGCGGGGGTGGTCAGGTCGGGAGCGCGGAACTCCTGCGGGCGGATCGAGGCGTCGAGGTCGGCGTACTCCCGCTGCCGGGCGGCCAGGCTGTCGCCGGACGCTGCCGCCCGCTCCAGGGTGGCGGCGCTCACCGCGACGGTGGCGCCGGTGAGCAGCGGGCTCACGACCGGGGTGTAGCCGGAGGAGTGGCCCAGCTTGTTGGGGTGGTAGCTCTCGCTGATCGGGTTCGAGAGGCCGTTGAGCCACTCGGTGCTGTCGCAGACGGCGTGCCCCACGAACCGGCTGGTCGGGTTGGCGAAGGAGAAGCCCTTCGCCGAGGCTGCGGTGGAGAGCTTGGAGTTGAGCAGGTCCGCGGTCGCGTTGAGGCGGGTCTCCTCGGCCGGCGAGAACCAGGTGCCGGCGTTGCAGTCCTCCCCGTTGAAGATGCGGGGGTAGCCGACCACGACCACCCTCGCGGCAGACGCCCGGCTCCGGATCGAGGAGTAGAGCGTCGACAGCGCGCCCGGCAGCGTGTTGTTGATGTAGGCCTGGGCGGTGTCGATCGCGCCGTTGCAGTTGCTCGTCCACCAGGGCTGCGCGCACTCGGTCAGCACGTCGGCGAAGCCGGCGTCGTTGCCCCCGACCGAGATCGAGACGTAGGCCGTCGTCGAGCTCAGCGCGCCGAGCTGGGTGTTGGTGACGTCGGGGATCTTCGCGCCCGAGCAGGCCCGGAAGTTGAGGGAGTAGCCCCGCGCGGTCGCGATCAGGCTCGGGAAGGCGTACGTCGAGCGCTGGCACGAGGTGCCGTCACTGATGTAGCTGCGGGTCCCGACGCCCGAGGAGTAGGAGTCGCCGAGGGCGACGTACGACGGCGCCGCGGCGTGGGCGGGCGCCGCCGGCAGCAGGGGTGCGGCGAAGGCGCAGGCGGCGAACGCGACGAGCCGGCGCAGGCGTGAGGGGTGGGTCATCCGGTGCCTCCGAGAACAGATGCCACCCAGGTGTGGCTCACGTCACACTAGGCGCGCGCGCCACCCGTGACCAGAGGCCGCTTCTGCGGTCTGGTCAGCCCCGTCAGGCGCCCGTCAGTCGTGGGGACGCTTGGTGCGCGGCTTCCGCTCGGCGGCCGAGCCGGACGCGCCACCCTGGGCGCTGTCCAGCGTCAGCTCGATCAGCTTGCCGGAGATCCGGGTGCCGGAGAGCTTCGACCAGGCGTCGCCGGGCAGGTCCGCGGGCAGCTCGACGAGCGAGTGGTCGCCCAGGATGTCGATGTGGCCGAAGTCCTGGCGGCTCAGGCCGCCCTCGTTGGCGATCGCGCCGACGATCTGGCGGGGCTCGACCTTGTGCCGCTTGCCCACCGAGATGCGGTACGTCGCCATGGGGACGTCGGTGCGTCCGCGCGGCTTGCGCGCGGGGCGCTCGCCCCGGTCCTTGAACTCCTTGCGGGGCTTGGCCCCGCGGTCGTCGGAGTACTCGCGCTCCTGGCGCGGCGCCCGCACCGGCTCGGGCTCGAGCAGCAGCGGCGTCTTGCCCTGGAGGACGACGGCCAGCGCGGCGGCCACGTCGACCTCCGGGACGTCGTTGGCCTTCATGTAGTGCGCGACCACGTCGCGGAAGAAGCCGACGCTCGGCGAGCTGAGCGCCTCGGTGATCGCGTCGTCGAAGCGCGCGAGCCGGGTGACGTTGACGTCCTCGACGGTCGGCAGCTGCATCTGGGTCAGCGGCTGGCGGGTGGCCTTCTCGATCGCCTTGAGCAGGTAGCGCTCACGCGGGGTGACGAAGGAGATCGCGTCACCGCTGCGGCCGGCGCGGCCGGTGCGGCCGATCCGGTGCACGTAGGACTCGGTGTCGGTGGGGATGTCGTAGTTGACGACGTGGCTGATCCGCTCGACGTCGAGGCCGCGGGCGGCGACGTCGGTGGCGACCAGGATGTCGAGCTTGCCCGACTTCAGCTGGTTGACCGTGCGCTCGCGCTGGGCCTGGACGACGTCACCGTTGATCGCCATCGCCGAGAACCCGCGGGCCCGCAGCTTCTCGGCCAGGGTCTCGGTCTCGTTCTTGGTGCGGACGAAGACGATCATCCCCTCGAAGTTCTCGACCTCGAGGATCCGGGTGAGGGCGTCGACCTTCTGCGGGTAGGACACCATCAGGTAGCGCTGGGTGGTGTTGGCCGACGTCGTCGTCTTGGACTTGACGGTGATCTCGGCGGGGTCGTTGAGGTACTTCTTGGAGATCCGGCGGATCTGGGCGGGCATCGTCGCGGAGAACAGCGCGACGTTCTTGTCCGCCGGGGTGTCGGCCAGGATCGTCTCGACGTCGTCGGCGAAGCCCATGTTGAGCATCTCGTCGGCCTCGTCGAGCACGAGGAACCGCAGCTCGGTGAGGTCGAGCGTGCCCTTCTCGAGGTGATCCATGATCCGGCCGGGGGTGCCGACCACGATGTGCACGCCGCGGCGCAGCGCGCTGAGCTGGACGCCGTACCCCTGGCCGCCGTAGACGGGCAGCACGTGGACGCCCTTGAGGTGCGCGGCGTACTTCTCGAAGGCCTCGCAGACCTGGAGCGCGAGCTCGCGGGTCGGCGCGAGGACCAGGGCCTGGGGCTTCTTCTGCTTGAGGTCGAGGCGGGACAGGATCGGCAGCGCGAACGCCGCCGTCTTGCCGGTGCCGGTCTGGGCGAGGCCCACCACGTCGCGGCCCGCGAGCAGCGACGGGATGGTGGCGGCCTGGATGGCCGACGGCGTCTCGTAGCCGACGTCGCGCAGCGCCTTGAGTACCGCGTCGTCCAGCCCGAGGTCGTCGAAGGTGATCTCGGGGGCAACAGGCTCAACAGACATGAAGTCCACGTTAGGGGGTAGACGCCCCGGAGGGTGATTCGCGGTCGCGGAGATCCCGCTCACTCCACCGTGACGGACTTGGCCAGGTTGCGCGGCTTGTCGATGTCGTGGCCCAGCTTGAGGGCGGCGTGGTAGGCGAGCAGCTGGAGCGGCGCGGTCAGCAGGATCGGGTCCAGCTCGCGCTCGTTGCGGGGCACGTCGATGCGGATGGCCGGAACGTCACCGAGGTCGACGTCCGCGTGGGTGATCACGACCAGGGGCCCGCGCCGGGCGGCGATCTCGTGCAGGGCACCGACGTTGCGGTCGGTGAGCTCGTCGTCGGGGACGATCGCGACCGTCGGCACCGCCTCGGAGATGAGCGCGAGCGGGCCGTGCTTGAGCTCGGAGGTCTGGTAGGCCTCGGCGTGCCGGTAGGAGATCTCCTTGAACTTCTGCGCACCCTCGCGGGCCACGGGGAAGCCGCGCACCCGGCCCACGAAGAAGAGGCTCTCGGCGTCGGCCAGCGTGGCCGCGATCTCGGCCAGCTCGTCCTCGCGGGCGAGGATCTCGGCGAGCTGGTCGGGCAGCCGGGTGAGCCCGGCGATCAGCCGCTTGCCGTCGGCGACCGACAGGTCGCGCACCCGGCCCAGCTGGAGGGCGAGCAGCGCGAAGCCGAGGAACATGTTGGTCAGCGCCTTGGTGGACGCGACCGCCACCTCCGGGCCGGCGTGCAGGTAGATGCCGCCGTCGCACTCGCGGGCGATCGCGCTGCCCACGACGTTGACCAGCCCGATCACGCGGCCGCCCTTGCGCCGGATCTCCTGGACCGCGAGCAGGGTGTCGATGGTCTCCCCCGACTGGCTGACCGCGACGTACAGAGTGTCCGGCTCGATGATCGGGTTGCGGTAGCGGAACTCGCTGGCGGCCTCCGCGTCCGCGGGGATCCGGGCGAGCTCCTCGAGGAGGGCGGCGCCCATCTGGCCGACGTAGTACGCCGAGCCGCAGCCGAGGATCTTCACCCGGCGGATCGCCCGGGTCTCGCGGGCGTCCATGTTGAGCCCCCCGAGGTGGGCGGTGCCGAAGCGCTCGTCGAGCCGGCCGCGCAGCACCCGCTCGGCGGCGGCGGGCTGCTCGAGCATCTCCTTGTGCATGAAGGAGTCGTGGTCGCCGGCGTCGTACGACGCGGGGTCGATGTCGACCTTGGTCGCGGACTTGTTGGTGGAGGTGAGGTCCTGGCGGTACGTCGTGAAGCCGGTGGCCGTCAGCGTGGCCATCTCGCCGTCGTCGAGGTGGGCGACCGTGGTCGTGTAGCGGACCAGGGCGGCGAGGTCGGAGGCCACGTGCATCTCCTTGTCGCCGACGCCGATGATCAGCGGGCTGCCGTTGCGGGCCACCACGATCCGGTCGGGGAAGTCGGCGTGCACCACCGCGATGCCGTAGGTGCCCTCGATGACGGCGAGCGCGTCGCGCACCTTGCCCTCGAGGGTGTCGGCGTCCGAGCGCGCGATGAGGTGGGCGAGCACCTCGGTGTCGGTGTCGCTGACCAGGTCGACGCCGTCGTCGCTGAGCTGGTGGCGCAGCGCCGCGGCGTTGTCGATGATCCCGTTGTGCACCACCGCGACGACGCCCTTCGCGTCGGTGTGGGGGTGCGCGTTCACGTCGTTCGCGGGCCCGTGGGTGGCCCAGCGGGTGTGCCCGATGCCGACCTTGCCGGTGAACCGCTTGGGGAGGTCCTCGGTCAGCTGGCGCACCCGGCCGGCCTGCTTGGCGACCTTGAGGCCGCTGCCGGTGAGCACGGCGACGCCGGCCGAGTCATAGCCACGGTGCTCGAGCCGGGTCAGGCCCTCCAGGAGCAAGGGGGCGGCCTGCTGGCCTCCGATGTAGCCGACGATCCCGCACATGAGCTGGTCCTCTATCCGTGTTCGATCTATCCGTAGACGATGCGGCGCAGCTGCCGCTCGCTGAGCCCGGGGGCGGCGACCACGCGGTCGGCCAGCTCCCGGACGAGCAGCGCGAAGATCTCGTCGTTCTTCGCGCCGTAGGTCTTCAGGTGGGCGTGCCGCCGGCGTACGTAGTCCTCGACCGGCTCCGCGTGGAAGGCGAGCACGTCCTCCACCACCCGGCAGGCCTCGGCCTCGGAGAGACCGGTGCTGGCCGTGATCCGGTCGACCAGCGCGGGGTCGGGAGGCAGGGGCACGGCACCCATGGTGCGACCAGTCGAGGCCCCATTTCAACTTCCTGCCCGATATCGGGCAGATTCGACCACTTCGGTCCACCTCTGACGACCCACAGGGTCGGACCCGGCTCCCGGGGTCGCCCGGCGAGCAGTGGAGCCCGAGGGTCGCGACACGCCACCGACAGACGCCCCAGTGGAGCGGGATCAACGAATTCGGGCGGTTTTCACCCCCGCCGTGGATGTGCGCTACTCTCGGTGAACAGAAAGTGAACAGGAGGTGTCACATGAGGGACTCGCAGATGACTCAAGGACTCACCATGCGGTGGGTGCCGGTGGTCGACGAACGCGGGCGGACCCACATGGAGGCACTCTGGGCGGCCCCGTCGTCCCAGCAGGCACCGGTCCACGCGTCGCACGCCGCCTGACCCAGCTGCACCAGCTCGACAAGCAGAGCCGCGGTCCCACGGGGACCGCGGCTCTTGCCTTGAACTCTCGGCATTCGCCCTCATCGAGATCAGGGGCGGGTTAGCCTCTCTCCCGTGCCTCTCTCCCGTGTCGCGATCGCCGTTGCCTGCGCCGTCCTCGTCGTCCTCCCTGCCGGGGCTGCCTGCGCCCAGGCGGTCAGCATGGACGACCCGGGGACCGGGGACGTGTGGATGAAGCAGCAGGTGACCGCCGACGACGGCACCAAGAAGACGGTGTGGAGCGAGGTCGGCTCGAAGCAGAACGTCGACCTGCTCACCACGACGCTCACCCACACGAAGAAGAAGATCTCGCTGGTCTCCACCTTCGCCGACCTCGACCCGGACTCGAGCGTCGCCACCAACCACTTCGCGTTCCTCAAGCTGGGCAAGGGCGACTACGTGGGTTGGGGCGCGCTCTACATGAGCGGGCAGACGAAGGGCTGGCTCGTGTCCGCGGGGCACGACCTCGTGCTCAGGCGCACGACGAGGATCGACTGTGCCGTCGCCGTCGACTGGAACTTCGACGAGGAGACCCTGACCTCCTCGTTCCCGGCCTCGTGCATCGGGAAGCCGACGTCGTTTCGGTACCGGACCGAGATCTGGGCCAAGGACATGGGCGACGGGAGCCACAACAAGTTCGTCTACTACGACTTCGGCAACTCCGACGGCCACGCCAGCACCGGCTTCTCCGACCCGGTCAAGACGGGCTGAGCAGCGCTCGCCCCATGATGGGGCCATGACCTCCGCACCGACGTCACCGCTGGCCCTGCTCGACACGGACTCGCTGATCGGCGAGGAGGACCGCGCGATGCGCGACACGGTCCGCGCGTTCGTCGACGACCGGCTCCGCCCCGAGATCGCCGGCTGGTACGACGCCGGCCAGGTCCCGGTGCGCGACCTGGCCCTCGAGTTCGGGTCGCTCGGCCTCCTCGGGATGCACCTGGAGGGCTACGGCTGCGCCGGCACCAGCGCCACGGCGTACGGCCTGGCCTGCCTCGAGCTGGAGGCCGGGGACTCGGGCCTGCGCTCGATCGTGTCGGTCCAGGGCTCGCTGGCGATGTACGCGATCCACCGGCACGGATCCGCGGAGCAGAAGGACGAGTGGCTGCCCCGGATGGCGACCGGCGAGGCGATCGGCTGCTTCGGGCTCACCGAGCCTGACTTCGGCTCCGACCCCGGCGGGATGCGCGCCCGGGCCCGCCGAGACGGCAGCGACTGGGTCCTGGCCGGCAACAAGATGTGGATCACGAACGGGTCGGTGGCCGACGTGGCGATCGTCTGGGCCCGGGCCGAGGAGGGCATCCGCGGCTTCGTGGTCCCGACCGACAGCCCCGGCTTCAGCGCGAGCGAGATCAAGCGCAAGATGTCGCTGCGCGCGTCGGTGACCGCCGAGCTCGCCCTGGACGACGTACGACTGCCCGCCTCGGCGATGCTGCCGGAGGCGAAGGGGCTCTCCGGGCCGCTCAGCTGCCTCACCGAGGCGCGCTTCGGGATCATCTTCGGCTCGCTCGGCGCGGCCCGCGACTGCCTCGAGACGACGATCGCCTACGTGCGCGAGCGGGAGATCTTCGGCAAGCAGCTCGCGGCCTACCAGCTCACCCAGGCCAAGCTCGCCGACATGTCCCTGGAGCTCGGCAAAGGGATGCTGCTCGCGCTGCACCTGGGCCGGCTCAAGGACGAGGGCCGCCTCGAGGCGGCGGCGATCAGCCTCGGCAAGCTCAACAACACCCGCGAGGCGATCGCGATCGCCCGGGAGTGCCGCACGCTCCTCGGCGCCGCCGGGATCACGCTGGAGTACCCCCTGATGCGGCACGCGAACAACCTCGAGTCGGTGCTCACCTACGAGGGCACCGCCGAGGTGCACCAGCTCGTCATCGGCCAGGCGCTCACCGGTCAGTCCGCCTTCCGCTGAAAGAATCCCGGCGCCGCCGGGAATGAACCGGACCAGGGTCCGGTTAGAGTGGTTGAACTTTGCATCATCCACCCACCGCCCTCAGGAGCACTCCATGAGCATCTTCAGCCGCAAGACCGCCAGCGCCGTCGACACGTTCGACGCCCCCACCGCCGCCGTCGAGGACATCTCCGGCGACTACACGATCGACACGACCCACACGCGCCTGGGCTTCAGCACCCGGCACGCGATGGTCACCACCGTCCGTGGCCAGTTCACCGACTTCGCCGGCACCGCGCACATCGACACCGCGAACCCGTCGCAGTCCTCGGTCAACCTGACCATCCAGACCGGCAGCATCGACACGGGCGTCGCCGACCGCGACGGCCACCTGCGCTCGGCCGACTTCTTCGACGCCGACAACAACAAGGAGATCACCTTCGTCTCCACCAAGGTCGAGAACGACGGCGCCGACTGGGCCGTCACCGGCGACCTGACCATCAAGGGCGTGTCCAAGCCGGTCACCATCGAGTTCGAGTCCACCGGCTCGGCCCGCGACCCCTTCGGCAACCTGCGGGTCGGCTTCGAGGGCGGCACCACGATCAACCGCAAGGACTGGGACCTCACCTGGAACGCCGCGCTCGAGACCGGCGGCGTCCTCGTCTCCGAGAAGATCAAGCTCGAGTTCGACGTCTCCGCGATCCGCAACGCCTGAGCCTCCCCGGTCCTCTGGACCACCTGCGCGGGGCCGCCGAATATTCGGCGGCCCCGCGCCGCATTTCCTGCTTCCATGTTTCTCATGCAGCTTGTTCCCATCCGCCTCCCCGCCGGACTCAGCAGCCGCCCGCTCGTGGCCACCGACACCGCCGAGGTCACCGCCGTCATCGCGGCCCAGGAGATCGCCGACGTCGGTGAGGTCGTCATCGAGGAGGCCGACCTCGTCGCCGAGTGGCAGCGCCCCAGCTACGACGTCAGCGCCAACACGGTCGGCGTCCTCGACGGGGACCGGATCGTGGCGTACGCCGAGTTCATGGGCGCCGGACGCGGGGACGCGGCGGTCCACCCCGAGCACCGCGGCCGCGGGATCGGCACCGAGCTCGCCGGCTGGATGCAGGCGAAGGCCCGCGAGCAGGGCTCGTCGGTCGTCGGCATGCCGGTGCCCCAGGGCTCGTCCGGCGACGTCCTGCTCGAGCAGCTCGGCTACCACGTCCGCTGGACCAGCTGGGTGCTCCAGCTGCCGGAGGGCGCGAGGGTGCCCGAGCGCTCCCTTCCCGCGGGCTACGCCCTCCGCGAGGCGACCGAAGCCGACCACCGGGCCTGCTGGACCGTCCTGGAGGACGCCTTCCTGGAGTGGTCGGTCCGCGAGCGCGAGAGCTTCGAGGACTGGAGCGCCCAGATCCCCGGTCGCCCGGGGTTCGAGCCGTGGAACCTGCGCGTGGTCACCGACCCGTCGGGCGAGGTCGTGGCCGTCGCGGTGATCCTGCTCGCCGACCGGTGCGGGTACGTCAACCGGTTGGCGACCCGCAGGGACCAGCGTGGCCTGGGCCTCGCACAGGCCCTGCTGGTCGACTCCTTCGCCCAGTCCACCGCCCACGGCGCCGGAGTCTCCGAGCTCTCCACCGACTCCCGGACCGGCGCGCTGGGCCTCTACGAGAAGGTCGGCATGGTGGTCACCTCCACCTGGGTCAACCGGGCGATCGAGGTCTGACGGGTGGACCTCGGCGCCTTCGACGACCTGGCGACGTCGCTCGCCGGTGTCCGGCGTACGTCCGCGGGCGGTGCTGCTCGCTGGCAGCTCAGGGGCCGTCTGGTGGCGCGGGAGCTGGACGCGACGCACGTAGCGGTCCGGGTGCCCTTCGACGTGCGCGACGCACTGCTCCACCAGCACCCCGATGTCTTCTCGGTGCCGCCCCGGTTCGCGAAGCACATGATGGTCGTCGCCGATCTTGCTGCCGGCAATGACGGCGCGGTCGAAGATGCGGTGGAGTCGGCCTGGCGTCTCCAGGCCGACCACGAAGCCGATTCCGGGCTCGAGCACCGTGGCCAGTGAGCACCCGGAACCGTCCGGGCGCCTGGCGCCCGATCAGTCGCTGAGCACCACGGGCGGGCCGGCGTAGAACACCGACTGCTCGGGCAGGCCGATGTCCCACAACCGGCTGGCCCGCTCGCACCCACCATCCACGTCGCACCTGACGATGGCATCCTGGCCGTCCTCGCCCTGGGCCATGGTCAGGAAGTGGCTGTCGTCCTCCCAGGTGGCATCCCAGTCGAGGCGTCCGGTGACCCGGTGCAGGCGCTTGCCCGTCCGGCCGTCGAGGATCAACCACCTGTCGGTGCCGGCGGCGTCGAAGTAGGTGTGCGTGGCCAGCGCGAGGTCCCCGTTCGGCGACCACTCGTGCGGGTACCACCGGCAGCTGCGCCACAAGGTCGGTCCGGGGTGCGAGAACCGCGCGACCCGGACGCAGGCCGGGGCATCACGGGGGACGTCGAAGACGATCCTGTCGTTCGCGAGGTCCACGCCGACCGCCGACTCCTCGGAGATGCTGCGCCGCGTGCCCCGCTCGTAGTTCCAGACCAGCGTGCCCCTGCGGGCGTAGAGCCTGGACACCAGCACCCGATCGGCGGTGACCGCCACGACCCCGACGCGTGTCCGGAACCGCCGGGTCCCGACGATCCGGCCGGTTGCAGGGTTCGCCACCCTGACGACCGACGGGCCGCCGGTGTCCCTCTCGTCCTGGCTCCAGGCGACGCGCGTGCCGTCCTCCGACACGGCCGCACGGGACGCCTGGCGGGCGATGACCTGCTTCTCGCCGCTGCGGCTGACGAAGGTGAGGCGGTAGATGTTCTTCGCGGGACTGCCTCGTCTGAAGTCCTCCACGACATAGCCCCGGGCAACGTCGAAGAGGGTCTGGTGGCTGACGTGCCTGGTGGCCGGGATCCACAGGTCGCCGTCACGGATCGTGTCCCTCACCAGGTAGGGGATCGCAGGATTCTCGCCACGCTCCATGGCGGACGGGTCCAAGGGCCCAGGTGCTGCCTGCGAGCTGCCCGATGCGCCGAAGGCGAGGACCAAGGTCGTGGCCAAGGTCGCGGCCATTGTCGTGGCCGCCACGGCGATGACAGCCGCCTGCCGGGTCCTCGTCCGGATGCTCATGTGGCACACCCTGCGCGCCCCCGCCCCTGGCAGGTAGGGGCCATCGACCCCACGGCGCGGGAGGACGGTCCCCAAACGACCGAGTCGGCGTGAAGTTCCCAGCTGGAGGTGCCGAGTCGGCGTGAAGTTCCCCGTGGTGGGTGCCGAGTCGGCGTGAAGTTCCCGGTCAGGAAACTGAGGTGGGAACATATCTTCGAATATGTCTCATTCTGTGAGATGTCCGCAGGTCAGCGGGCCGTGACTGTCGGTGCCCTCTGGTTGAGTCGGGTCATGGAGCACCCCACGTTCGCGACCCTCACCCCGGCCGGGGTGGTTGCCGACGCGGGCGCCCAGCTGGGGTCCCTGGACGAGGTGCTCTGGGCGGCGCGGACCCCGGCCGAGCTGGTCGGCACGATCGAGGAGCTCGAGACCCTCCGCTCCCACCTGGCCGCCCTCGAGGCATCGGTGCTGGCCGAGATCACGACCCGGAAGATCGCCAAGACCCACCTCGCCTGGGGCTCCACGGCGGACTGGTTCACCCACCTGGCCGGGCTGCAGCGGGCCGAGGGATCCCGCACGGTCCGCCAGGCCGGCCCCCTGGTCACCGACCTGCCCGCGACGCATGCCGCGCTGCGGGAGGGGACGGTCTCCCCGGAACAGGTCGCGGTGATCGTGGACGCGATCGACCAGCTCCCCCACGAGGCGGCCCTGCGGGCCCGGGCGGAGGTGTTCCTGCTCGAGCAGGCCGGGCTGCTCACCGCGACCGAGCTGGCCCGGACCGCCCGCCACCTGGCCAGCGTGGTCGACCCGGACCGGGCCGAACGCGACGCCGAGCAGGACCTCGACCGCCAGGACCGCAGTGCGCACCTGGGCCGGTTCCTCGCGATCACCGAGGACGGTGCCGGCGGGGTCCGGCTCAAGGGCCGCGGCACCCTCGAGGACGCCGCCACCCTCAAGGCCGCGCTGCTCCCGCTCACCGCCCCCGCCCCGGCCATGGACCCGACGGAGACCTGCCAGGAGGCGGTGGACCCCCGCGACCACGGCGCAAGGCTCTGGGACGCCCTGGTCACCAGCCGCCCAACATGCACTGGACAGCGAGGTGGTGCCGGACTCCCATGGCGCCCGGCCCCGGGTCACCGTCACCACCAGCCTCGAGGTCCTGCGCGGCCAGATCGACTGGGCCACCCTCGGCAGCGCCGCCTCCCTGACCGAGGACGGCCTCGACCTGACCCCCGCCACCATCCGGCGGCTCGCGTGCGATGCCGACATCATCCCGGTCGCCCTCGGCGGCCGTGGGGAGGTCCTCGACGTCGGCCGCACCCACCGCCTGGTCACCCAACCCCTGTGGCGGGCCCTGGTCTGCCGCGACCAGCACTGCGCCTTCCCCGGCTGCACCCGACCGCCGGTGATGTGCCACGCCCACCACATCGTGCACTGGGCCCACGGCGGCACCACCAAGCTCGCAGAACCTGGTCCTGCTGTGCGGGCACCACCACCGCACCATCCACCACACCCCCTGGGAAGTCCGGATCAACCCCGAGGACGGACACCCCGAGTTCCTCCCACCACCCCACCCGCACGACCCACCACCCGGCTGGATCAGACACCGACCACGCCGCGAATGAGCCACGGGCCGATCGACCCAGACCGATCAACCAGACCCGATCAACCCAGGATCAATCCAGCTCCACCGTGGTGACCACGGTGGTGACCGTCGGGCGGCGCGGGGTGGAGGAGAATCCGAACCGGCACGGCGGGTCGACCGGCGCCAAGACCCCCAGGTCGACGCCGTCGAACGACCCCGCGACCGCGGTGACGGCCCGGACGTCGGTGGCGCCGTACCACTCGCGACGTCCGTTGCCGGCGGTCCCGCGGGTGCGTACGCCGCGCAGCACCACCCGCGACACCGGGTCGGTGAGGGTGCACCAGGTGGGGCTCTCGGCCAGTCCGCGCGGGACGGCCCGCAGCAGCGCACCCAGCGGCGTACGGTCGCCGACCGCCAGGTCCAGGGCCAGCGAAGGCGAGCGCACCTGCCAGCCTCCGTCGTCGGCCGTCACCTCGAACGGCTCGATCCTGGTCTCGTCGAAGGTGTAGGTGGCTGCGATGAACTCCGCGACCTCCGGGCGCGGGGCCAGCAGCACGCGGTGGCCCGCGGCGGTCTCGACCATCGCGTCGGAGAACTCGCCCAGCGGGGTGTCCCGCCAGTGGCCCACGACGACCCGCACCCCGCTGGTGCTGCCCGCGCCGGCTATGGAGCCCCGGAAGCGTTGCCGCCGAGGACCAGTCACCGCCGTACCCTGCGGAACGGAAGCGGAGGCTGGCTCATCGGGTTGGCACCGGCGACCTCGTCCATCGCGTCGAAGATGTTGCGCAGGTTGATGATCAGCCCGCCGTACACCGGCCAGAGTCGGGGCACCGGGGTCTGGTCGTTCAGGAGGTCGACCAGCTCGTCGAGCCCGGCCCGGCAGCTCGCGAGCAGCGCGCGCTCGGCCTGCATGATCGCGACGCCGCCCTCGCGCAGGATGGAGACGTAGCGGTCACGGAACTCCGGCTGCCACTCCTGCTCGGCGTGCGACAGCGTCCGGGCCATGCTGCGCGTCTCGGCCAGGGCCTGCTCCATGCGCCGCAAGAGAGCCACCCACTCCCGCGGGTCGCGCAGCTCGTCGGCTGACCGCCGCGGGTTCATCCGGGCGCTCTCCTTGGCCTGGCGGACCAGCGACCAGGCGTGGTCGAGCTCCTCGTCGAGGTCCCGGGTGCGGTCGACCCACTCGCCCACACCCTCGCGGGTCACGCCCTCGGCGATCCCGTCCCCGATGTCGGCCAGCAGGCGGCCGATGTGGCCGTCCATGGCGTCCATCGCCGCGATCGCCGCCCGGCGACGCAGCGGCGGCCAGACCGTGAAGTTCACGAGCAGCCCGACCCCGATACCGATCCCGGTGTCCAGCAGCCGGGTGAGCAGCATGCTGTCGTTGTCGGAGAACCCCGTGGTCAGCACCACCAGGGCGGTCGCGGCGATCGTCGTCGCCTCGTTCTCGAACCACGGGGTCGCCCCGAGCACGAGGCCGAGCGTGAGCGCCACGGCGACGGCCAGGGGATCGAGTCCCAGCACGTTGCCCACCGCCCAGGCGAGCAGGACGCCGAGCACGGCGGCGCCGACCTGGCGGAAGCCCTGCGAGAACGTCCGGTAGACGGTGGCGTGGACCACGAGCAGGGCGGACCAGGGAGCCAGGAAGGACTGGGGCAGGTCCAGCACGCTGGTCGCGATCACCCACGCGATCAGGGCGGCCGCGACCGTCTTGACCAGCTGCGTCACGTCGGTCCAGAAGACCGGGTCCTTCGTCCGTGCGCGCGTCCGTGGGCGCAGTCCCTCCCCGGGCATGCGCGGCTCCCTCCCTGACGAGATCAGCGGATCGGTGCTCCCGAGATCGAGCGGGCGATGACCAGCCGCTGGATCTCGGAGGTGCCCTCGAACACCGTGTAGATCTTCGCGTCGCGCGCCATCCGCTCGACGGGGTAGTCACGGGTGAAGCCGTTGCCGCCGAGGATCTGCATCGCCTGGGTGGTCACCCGCACCGCGGTCTCCCCCGCGAACAGCTTCGACATCGAGCCCTCGGCCTGGGTGAACGCCTTGCCCTGGCGCGCCATCCAGGCCGCCCGCCACACGAGCAGCCTCGACGCCTCGATCGAGGTCGCCATGTCGGCGAGCATGAACGCGATCGCCTGGTTCTCGATGATCGGCTTGCCGAACTGCTCGCGGGTCTTCGCGTAGTCCAGCGCCACCTCGTACGCCGCCCGCGCGATGCCGATCGCCTGGGCACCGACCGCGGGACGGGTCCGTTCGAAGGTCGCCATCGACGGCTGTCCCTGCGCGCGTCCGCCTTCGCGGGCCCTGGCCAGCCGCGCCTCGAGCTTCTCCTTGCCGCCGAGCAGGCAGCGACCGGGGACCCGGCACCCGTCGAGGACGACCTCGGCGGTGTGCGAGGCGCGGATGCCGTGCTTGTGGAACTTCTGGCCCTGGCTCAGGCCCGCGGTCCCCGGAGGTACGACGAAGCTGGCCTGGCCGCGACTGCGGAGCTCGGGGTCGACCACCGCGGTGATCACGTGGATGTCGGCGAGCCCGCCGTTGGTGGCCCAGGTCTTGGTGCCCGTGAGCACCCACTCGTCGGTGGCCTCGTCGTACGTCGCCCGCGTGCGCATCGCCCCGACGTCGGAGCCTGCGTCGGGCTCGGAGGAGCAGAACGCGGCGAGCTTGAGGTCGCCCGGCGTACCGAACATCTGCGGCGCCCACTCACCGACCTGCTCGTCGGTGCCGTTGGCGCGCAGCCCCGCGGCGGCGAGGGCCGAGCCCACGATGGACAGGCCGATGCCGGCGTCACCCCAGAACAGCTCCTCCATCGTGACCGGGATGCCGAGGCCGGTCTCGTCGAAGCTCTGGGTGGCGAAGAAGTCGAGCGAGTAGAGCCCGATCTTCGCGGCCTCCTCGAGGACCGGCCAGGGGAACTCCTCCTTCTCGTCCCACTCGGCGGCCGCGGGCCGCACGACCTCGGCCGCGAAGGTGTGCACCCAGTCGCGCAGGTCGAGGTGATCCTGGTCGAGCTCGAAGGAGGGAGTCGTCACGCGGCGAGACTAACGTGCACCGAATGACGCTGGCCCGCCCGAAACTACGGGCGGGCCAGCGTCATCGGATCAGCGTCATCGGATCAGGCGTGGACCGGCTGGTGCGGGTCCAGCTCCTCCTCGACCCCCTCGTCACCGACGTCGGCGGCGTAGTCGTCGGGGTGGGTCTGGTCGACGCCCGGGTCGATGTTCATCGCGCGCAGCACGAACGTGAGCCCCACGGCGAACAGCAGGTTGGCCAGGATCGCCACCACGGCGATGTAGACCTTGGTCTCGGTGCCCGGGAAGAACACCAGCGGTCCCCCGAAGTGGCTGCCGGGATCACCGACCACGGGGACGCCGTACGCCAGCCAGGTGCCGTAGACCATGCCCACTCCCCAGCCGACGAGCAACGCCGTCCGGTGGAACCAGCGGGTGTAGAGGCCGACCACGATCGCGGGCAGCGTCTGCAGGATCCAGACGCCGCCGAGCAGCTGCAGGTTGATCGCGAACTGGTTGGGCAGCGTCAGGACGAAGACGAGCGCGCCGAACTTCACCAGCAGGGAGATCAGCTTGGCCTGCGTGGCCTCCTCCTTCGGGGTCGCGTCCGGCTTGATGAACGCCTTGTAGATGTTGCGCGTCCACAGGTTCGCCGCCGCGATCGACATGATCGCCGCGGGCACCAGCGCCCCGATGACGATCGCCGCGAAGGCCACCCCGGCGAACCATGCCGGGAACTCGTTCTCGAACAGCTGCGGCACCGCCGCCTGCGCGTTCTCCACCTTGACGCCCGCCGCGATCGCGACGAAGCCGAGCAGCGCGAGCAGCCCGAGCAGGAAGGAGTACGCCGGCAGCAGCGCGGCGTTGCGACGGATCACCGTGCGGCTGCGCGTGGACAGCACCCCGGTGATCGAGTGGGGGTACATGAACAGCGCCAGGGCCGAGCCGAGCGCGAGCGAGGCGTAGGCCCAGTGCGCCGCGGGCGGCGGGATCGCGCCCTTGCCCTGGGCCGCACCGGAGGCGATCGCGTCACCGTTGTCGGCGTTGAACGACGCGAAGCTGTCGCTGGCCGAGGCGAAGATGTGGTCCCAGCCGCCGACCTGCGAGGGCAGGTAGAGCACGGCCACGATGATCACGAGGTAGATCAGCGTGTCCTTGACGAACGCGATCAGCGCCGGCGCCCGGAGCCCGGAGGAGTAGGTGTACGCCGCGAGCACCGCGAACGCGATGAACAGCGGCATGTCCTTGATGAACCAGTTGTCGCTGTCACTGCCGATGCCCATCACCTCGAGGACGACCTGCATGCCCACCAGCTGGAGGGCGATGTAGGGCATCGTCGCGAGGATGCCGGTCACGGCGACGGCCAGCGCCAGCGGCTTGCTGTCGTAGCGTCCCGCGACGAAGTCCGCGGGCGTCACGTAGCGGTGCTTGTGCGAGACCGACCAGAGCCGCGGCAGGAACAGGAAGATCAGCGGGTAGATCACGATCGTGTAGGGCACCGCGAAGAAGCCGACCACGCTGCCGGCGTACAGCGTCGCGGGCACCGCGATGAAGGTGTACGCCGTGTAGATGTCGCCGCCGATCAGGAACCAGGCGATGAACGTGCCGAAGCTGCGGCCACCCAGACCCCACTCGTCGAGGTGGTCCAGCGACTCGGCCCGCCGCCAGCGTGCGGCGGCGAAGCCCATCACGGTGACGAGCAGGAACAGGAAGACGAAGACCCCGACCACGACCCCGTTCATCGCTCGGCCCTCCGCTCACGCCGGGCCGCCTTGTCGAGGGCGTCGGCCTTGGTGGACACGACGAACGCGGTCAGCGTGAGCACGGCCGCGCCGATGATGAGCGCGAACTGGAACCAGTAGTAGAAGGGGAACCCGAACAGCGTCGGGTCGGCCTGGTCGTAGAGCGGCACCAGCAGCGGGACCACGACGGCGGGTGCGAGCAGCACACCGACGAGGGCCCAGAGTCGGCGAGAAGAGCTCGATGACGAGCTGTTGGACGGGCGCGACGGGACGTCGGCCATGTGCACCTCCGAGATAAGGGATTCCGAGAATGACCCCCCGCGACCTTAGCCACTTCGAACCGCTGGCTCCAGAGGCGCGGCTGGGCAAGGATCCTCGGGTGACGACCGACCTCTCCCGCTTCGACGACTGGATCAGCTGGCTCGCGGAGCAGGGCGCCCACGACCCCGACGTCCGCGTGGTGTGGATCGGCGGCTCGGCCGCCACCGGTGGGTACGACGAGTGGTCGGACCTCGACATCGACCTGCTCTGCACGCCCGGCGAGGCGGACGCCGTGCACGACCGCCTGGTCGCGCGGGCTCGCGAGGCGTTCGAGATCGACCACGTCTGGGAGCTGCCCCGGGCGACGTGGCCGGACGGCCGTCAGTGCTTCGTCAACCTGCAGCGCCCGCCCCGGCGCCCTCGCGGAGCCGACCCGGATCATCGACCTGCACATCTCCGAGCTCTCCGACCAGCACCGGTTCGTCGACGTACGCCGCCACGGCACGCCGATCGTGGTGCACGACCCCGACGGCCTGGTGGAGCTGCGCCACGACGACGAGGTGGCGATGCAGGCCGCGATCGCGGAGGCGGTCGACCAGATCCGGCAACGGCGCGGGACCGCCGAGTGGCTGGTCAACCGGGCGATCCGGCGCGGCCAGCTGGCCGAGGCGACCCAGCTCTACCTGGGCTTCGCCGTCGGCCCCGTGGTCCGACTGCTCCGCGTCCAGCACTGCCCGTGGCGCCACGACTTCGGCCTGCGCTACCTGCACGAGGACCTGCCCGCTGACGTCGCCGCCCGGGTGGCCGGCCTGCTGCCGGGCACCGGCGACCCGGCCGCCCTGTCAGCGGCCTGCTTCTCCTGGATGGACGACCTGCTGGCGCGCTGAGCCGGACGGGCCGGAGTCCGGGCTGGAGTCCGGGTGGGGGGCTACCAGCGGCGGGAGAACCGGTCGTGCCGCGAGGAGAGCAGGAACCACGCCAGCAGCCCGAGCAGGATCACCGGCAGGTGGGTGACGACCGTGAACACCACCAGCACGACGAGGACCACCACGAACGGCACGGGCATGCCGTGGCGCCAGGGCACACCCCTCCGCTGGTCACGGGCCCGCGGTGTCGGGGCCGGAGCCACGAGCGGCTGGCCGAAGCGGCCCGGGAGGTCGCGGAAGATCGGGGCCAGCTCGCCCCGGGTGCGGGCCGCCCAGATCTGGTCGAGGCGCTCGCTGTGCTCCTCGGCCGTCAGCCGGCCCTGGGCGAAGTGCTCCCCGAGCTCGCCGGCCGCCTGCTCCCGCTCGGCGTCGCTCATCCGCAGGTGCGGCTCGTTCATGACGTCTCGTCCCCCGGGTCGTCGAGGTCGTCGGTCTCCTCGGCGGCGAGCAGTCCGTAGAGCTTGCGCCGGGTCTCGACGAGGATCTCGACCGCGGCGCGGCGCTGCTGGTCGGTGCCGGTCGTGACGATCTGCCACACGGCGCCCATGAGCTGGCCGATCTCCGGCTTCAGCCCCGCGAACTCCGAGGCCTGCTCGCGGCGGCGCGACTCGAACGGCGCCCACACCCCGTCGAGCTCGTCGGCGTTGTCGGCGACGTAGGCCTCGCCCTCGGCGGTCAGGCGGAGCGTACGGCGACCGCGCCCGTCGTCCGCCTCGACCAGACCCTCGTCCTGGAGCTGCTGGATGGTCGGGTAGACCGATCCGGGGCTCGGGCGCCAGGCACCGTTGCTGCGCTCGGCGATCTGCTGGATCACCTGGTAGCCGTTCAGCGGCTCCCCGCCCTCAGCCGTGGGGCCGGTCGCCAGCACGGCCAGGATCGCCGCCCGGACGTCACCGCGCCGTGCCCGCGGGGCACGTGGCTGCTCGGCCTGGGCCATCCCGAAGAGCCCCGACACCCACGGCGGCGGCCCGCCGGTGCCTGCCGGACGACCCCAGCCGCCCGGCCACGGACCGCCCCAACCGATCGGTCCGCCTGCGAATCCCCGGTTCCCCATGTCCTGCTCCCCTCGTCCTGACTCGCGATCATCAGTGACTGTCGGCGACAGTCGCGATATATCGTTCAGGTTAGGTCGCGGAAGATCCCGAATCAAGGAGCCAGGGAATCAAGGAGTCAGCGATCAGCGGGCGAGCCAGGCGGCGTACGCGTCGAAGGTGTAGGGCCGGCCCAGGAACTCCTCGACCAGGTCCGCGGCGTCCAGGCTGCCGCCCCGGGCCAGCACCAGGTCGCGGTAGCGCGCGGCGACGACCGGCTCGAACAGGTCGGCCGGGTCGAAGGCGCTGAACAGGTCCTTCGCGATCACCAGCGACCACATGTAGGTGTAGTACGCCGAGGAGTAGCCCGAGAGGTGCCCGAAGCTGGCGAACATGTGCGTGCCGTCGAGGTAGGGGAACAGCGAGTACGTCGCCTGCAGCTGCCTCATCGCCGCGGTCAGGTCGGCAGGCCGGTCGGTGTGGAACCAGTAGGACATCGCGGCGTAGAACATCTGCGTGCGCGCCTGGTAGCCCTTGCCGAAGTCGTCGGCCCGGCGCATCCGGGCGACCAGGTCGGCCGGGATCGGCTCGCCGGAGGCGTCGGTCGCGAAGGTGCGCAGGACGTCGGCGTCCCAGGCCCACTCCTCGAGCATCTGGCTGGGCGCCTCGACGAAGTCCCACTCGGTCGAGACCCCGGAGAACCGGGTCCACTGCGCGCGGCCGGCCAGCACGTGGTGCAGCAGGTGGCCGAACTCGTGGAACAGGGTCACGACCTGGTCGTGCTCCATCAGCCCCCGGGAGAAGTTGCAGACCAGCACCCCCTCGGGCAGCTGCCGGTCCGCGACCCCCTCGGTCAGGGTGAACTGGGCGGCGTGCTTGTACTTGCCCTCGCGCGGGTGCAGGTCGAGGTGGATCCGCCCGAGCGCCGTCTCCGGGTCGGCCAGTGTGGCGTCGGTCGCGAACACGTCGTACGTCGTGACGTCCGGCGCCCACACGACGGCGTCGGGCACCGGCTCGTAGCGCAGCCCGAACAACCGGCCCGTCACCTCGAGCAGGCCCTGGCGCACCCTCGAGAAGTCGAAGTAGGTCCGGACCTGCTGGGCGTCGACCTCGAGCTGCTCGCGACGCACGATCTCCTCGTAGTGCGCGAGGTCGGCGGCGTCGATCGCCTCGGCGTCCGGGACGTCGCGCCGGAACCGGTCGAGGACGACCTGCCGGTCGCGCAGGCCGGACTCCTCCGCGACGGCGCTGATCCGGTCGATGAACTCCGGGATCGCGGCGCCGCGCCTGATCATCTTCACGTCGGCGTCGTAGTCGGCCCAGGTGTCGTAGCCGACCAGCCCGGCCAGCTCGTGGCGCAGCCCGAACAGCTCGGCGAGCAGCGGCTCGTTCTGCGGCCAGGCGCGGTCGAGGAACGCCACGGTCAGCTCACGCCGTACGCCGGCGTCGCGGCAGAAGGTGCGCACCGGGATGACGTCGGGGTAGTCGGTCGTCACCGTGACCAGGCCGTCGTCGCCGACCGGGTGCGCGTCGAGCCAGTCCTGCGGCAGGCCCGCCAGCTGCTCGGGCCGCACCCGCACCGTGCGGACGTCCTCGCGGATCCCCCTGCCGAACTCCTGGCCCGCAGCGGTCAGCCGCTCGTTGATCGCGGTGATCCGCGCACGGGTCGCGTCGTCGCGGTCGACACCGGCACGACGGAAGTCCTCGAGGGTCTTGGTCAGCAAGCGCTCCGCCCCGGCGTCCAGCCCCTGCGCGTCCAGCACGGCGAAGACGTCGTACAACCCGCGGTCCAGGCCCAGCTCGGTGTGCAGCTTCTCGACCTCCTGCTCGGCCAGCTCGGCGCTGGTGCGGACCTCCTCGAGCGGGTGGACGTTGGCGTAGAGCGACCCGATCGCCGCGACGTTGCCGAGCAGCAGCGTGATCTCGTCCCAGGCCCGCAGCGTGTCCAGCGCGGTCGCGGGGGGTTCGGTGCGGAGCCGGTCGACGAGGGCCCGGGCGGCGGCGAGGCCGTCCGCCGAGCGGCTCTGGACCCACGCCTGCGCGTCATCGGACTCAGGCAGCTGGAGGGGTTCGAGCGTCATCGGTGTCGTCACGGCGCCAGACTGCCACGGCGCCGGGCGAGGCGTCGCTCACTCCGACTGGAAGGGCCGGACCTCGACCTTGCCGGCGCAGGCCCTCGAGCCCTCGGTCGCCCAGGCCAACGCGGCGTCGAGGTCGGGTGCCTCGATGATCCAGAAGCCGCCGAGCCACTCCTTCGACTCCGCGAACGGGCCGTCGGTGACGATCGGCTCGGCGCCGGTGGCGTCGACCGTGGTGGCGGACTCGACCGGGTGCAGCCCGCCGGCGAAGACCCAGACGCCCTCGGCCTGGAGCTTCTCGTTGAACCGGTCCACGGCCTCGACAACCGGCTGCATCTCCTCCATCGAGGGCATCGGGTCACCCTCGCGGTGGTGCACGGACAACAGGTACTGCGTCATGGTGGCTCCTCCTGTGCTGGGGGTCCTGTGCTGGGCCCTGTCACCTGTCCCACGAACGGGTACACCTGCATACGACACCGTCGGCGGGCCAACTTTCTAGCCTAGGGTTCGGCGCATGACGGACTGGGCGCAGCTCTATCGGGACAACGTGGCCGCGGTGACGGGCCTGGCGGAGGGGCTGACCGTCGAGCAGCTCGGCACCCACCTGCCTGCGTCGCCCGCCTGGACCGTGCACGACGTCCTCGCGCACCTCGCCGGCGGCCCCGCGGACGCCGTGGCCGGTCGCATGAGGGGCGCTCCCGGTCCCGAGTGGACCGCCCGCCACGTCGGCGAGCGGTCGGCGCTGCCCGTCGACGTGCTGCTGGCCGAGATGCAGGCCAACCTGGAGACGGTGGCCACCTCCGTCGCGACGAGCCCGGCTCCGGCGATCGTCTGGGACATCACGGTCCACCACGCCGACCTGCACGAGGGGCTCGGACTGGGCAGGCCACCCGAGCACTTCTGGTCACCGGTCCTCGAAGCCCTGGGGCCGCGGATGCTCGCCGGCGCACCGGCGGCGGTGACCTGTGGGGACCAGACCTGGGGTGCCGGTGGCGACGCGGTCGAGGTCGCGCCGTACGAGCTCTACCGGTCGATCTTCTCCCGCCGCTCGCGCACGCAGATGCTCACCTGGGGATCGCCCGTGCTGGCCGCCGAGCACCTCGCCGCGATGTGCGTGTTCGGCCCCCGCGACGACGACCAGCCGGTCCCGGCCTGAGCGACTCCCCCGCGTCCGACGACTACCAGCCCAGGGTGCCGGGCTCGCCCTTGAACGGGCCGACCACCCGGCTGGTGATCCAGCCGCCGTAGAACCCGCCGGGCTGGGCCACGACCGTCTCCCCGTCGACCGTGCACCGGTCGACCAGGCCCGGCATCACCGCGATCGCGCCGGCGATGGCCTCGAAGCCGGGCGCCGGCGTGAGGTAGGTCCACGCGGCACGCGGCGCCACCACGTCGCCCGACACGAGGTCGAAGTAGCTCGCCGCCCCCTTCCACTCGCACCAGGTCTGGCCGGTGGTCTCCCGCAGCACGCCGTCGCTGAAGGCCTCGCGAGGCAGGTAGTAGGTCGGCGGATGGCTGGTCTCCAGCACCCGCCAGGACCGGGTCGCGCCGGCGATCCGCCGGCCGCCCAGCTCGACCTCGACGAGCTCGCTGCTCTCCTCGAGCCGGGGCGGGCGCGGGTAGTCCCAGACCGACTCCTGCCCGGCGCGCGGCGCGACGGGGACCGGGCGCCTCATGGGGCCGCGAGCCGGCCCAGCGCGTCGGCCAGGCCCTCCTCGGCGTGGTCGAAGAGCCGGACCAGCGCCGGGCGGAGCAGCGGGCCGACGAGCTTCGCCACGCCCTTGAACGTGAAGTCGCCGGTGTAGGTCACCTGGGTGCCCGCCCCCGCGGCCGCGATCTCGATCGTGTCGTGGGCCAGAACGGTGGCGTTCTCACCGCGCAGGGAGATCCTCGTCGGCGGCGAGAGCTCGGTGACGGTGTAGGTGAGCGCCGACTCCCTGCCCAGGAACTTCGAGACGTTGCGGTACGTCGTGCCGACGCCGCCGTCGCCGGAGACGCGCTCGGTGCGGACGGTGCCCGGGTCCCACTCGGTCGTGGTGGTGAAGTCGCTCAGGTAGTCGAAGACCTGCTGCGGCGAGGCCGAGGTGAGGACCCTGCGTCGGAGCTGCATTCCTTCACGGTAGAGGGGGCCCGGTGGAGGGCGTCGGGCGAGCGAGTCCCGGTCAGCGCGCGCTCTCGCGCAGGGTGGAGCCGCGGGCGCCTCGCACCGTGAGGCCGGCGCTGGCCAGGGCGACGCCGCCGAACAGCACGGCGGCGACGAGCGCGAGCAGGACCAGCCGCTGCCAGTCCACGGCCGCCACCAGGGCCGGGGTGCTCAGATCCTCGACGTAGCCGAGCGTGACGGTGCGCAGCACGACGTACTGGGCGAGCGTGCCGGCAGCCAGCCCGGCGACGGCGGTGCCGCCGAGCACGACGGCGAACTCCCGCACCACCGCCGACATCACGGACCGGCGGGGCACGCCGACGACGCGCAGCGAGGCGGCGTCGCGGCGACGGGCCGGCAGCTGGACCGCCGTGCTCACGAAGAGCCCAGCGAGCGCCATCAGCAGGACCAGCACGGCGACGACGGCGTAGAGCCGCAGCGTCAGCGCGTAGGCACCCTGGTCGAGGGTCTTCTGCACGCCGGCGAACGTGGTGGTGACCGAGGCCCCACGGTCCTGCAGCCCCTGCGTCACCGACGCCGGGGCATCGGCGCGAGCCAGGACGTAGACCGTGGCCTTCTGCTCGTAGACGGTGCGGTCCGTGGTGAGCATGCCGTAGTCGATGAGCAGGCCATCCGGACCCAGGAACGGCACGCTCTGCGACGTGAACACCGGGTCGACCGCGAACTCGGCGGCGCTGGTGGAGGAGAAGCTGCCGGCCTGGGCCTGGATGTCGGCGTCGACGCCGCGCACCACGGGCAGCGCCTCGGGCAGCGAGCCCGCGGAGAGCTGGGCGATGACCGCCTCGCCGCCGGAGTCCAGCGAGACGGCGAGCTCGTCGCCGTCCGCCTCGACGCCGGTGACAGCGGCCGCGGCGGACGACGCGGGGGTGCGGACCCAGCCGGCCCCGTCGACGGCCCCGGAGACCGGTTCTCCGTCGACGACGACGTCGCTGATCCGGAGGTCGCCGCGCATCTGCATCGGCAGTCCGGCCGGGCCGCCGATGGTGATGGCCTGGAGGTCGCAGCCCTTGCGGCAGTACGGCGTGGCGGCGGTGGCGCTGGTCTCCCCCGGGCCGAACGGGCCCAGGAACGCGTAGTGCGCCCGGTCGCCGGGCACGTCGAGCCGGAGCCGGACGAACAGGTCGGAATCGGTCTGCGCCGCGTTGTCGACGCTCAGCCCGACCCGGCCGCCGGTGACCTCGGGGATCGTCGCCCGGAGCGTGAGCGCGTCGGTGATCTCCTGGGTGGAGACCCCGGGTGTCCACTGGTCCGGCCACGAGGCCACCCGGGTCAGCCGCGGCAGGTCGGCGACCGTGTAGGTCGGACCGAGGGTGTTGAGCCGGCTCGCGGCCATCAGCCACTCGCCGTCCGGGTCGAGCTCGTGGGTGAGCGCGACGGTGCGGTTCATCGGCAGGGGCGAGGTCCACACGTCCGGCGCCGGGGCCGCGGTGGCGGCGACGCTGGCACGCCACTGGGCGGCCGAGTCGTAGACCCCGGCGCCGAACACGCAGATCGCGATCGCGGCGGTGACCGGGAGGATCACCAGCGTGCCCTCCTGGCGGCGGCTGATCGCCCGGGCGGCGACGAAGCCGGACAGCGAGCGCGTCGTACGCCGGGCCCGGGTCCACCAGGTCGCGGCGCCCGCGGTGAGCCGGGTGGCGACCACCCCGGCGACGACGGCGAGCAGCACCGGCAGGATCAGGTCGGTCACGTCTGGGTCCCCCGGCTTGCCCACGGAGAGCTTGCTGGCGAGCACGGCGACGGCCGTCGCGACGAGCACGAGCTGGGCGATGAGCACCGTCCGCGAGGTCTCGCGAGGCCGGCGGACACCAGTGAGCTGCTCGGAGAGGGAGACCCGCAGGACCAGGCCCACGGCGAGGACCGCCACCCCCAGCGCGGCGACGGCCACGAGCAGCCCGGTCAGCGCGGCGGCCCACGGCACCGGCAGCGGCAGCCCCGGCACCAGCCACCAGCGGACCAGCCCGAGGGCCAGGCCGAGTCCGATGACGGCGCCGGTCGGGACCGCCAGCACCAGCAGCGCCAGCGGCTCGGACAGGCCGAGCAGCCACATCTGGCGCCGGGAGAGGCCACGCAGCGAGGCCAGCGCGAGCTCGGGCAGCCGCAGGTCGGCGGCCGCCATGAGCAGCCGGAGCAGGAGCGCCAGCGCGACCAGGACCAACGAGATCACGGCCGGCGCGATCGAGGAGCGGGCGGTGTCCTGCTGGGCCCGGGCCTCGGCGGCGATGCTCGCGATGTCGTTGAGGGACTCGCCCTGGAGCCGTCCGCCCTCGACGGCGACGGCCGGGCCCCCGAGGGCGCCGGCGGCGCGCCGGGCGGCGTCGAGGTCGGCGAGAGTCAGGTCCGGCGGCACGTCCAGGCGCCGGTCCACGCGCACGCTCCACACCGCCGCCGGCAGGTTGTCGAAGGAGGCCGGGACGGTCACGAACGGCGCCGGTTGGTACGGCGTGGTGACGCCGGTGTGCTCGTCGGTGCGCCGCGGGGTGCTGGCGAAGCGCTCGAGGTCGAACCAGTAGTCGCTCGCGGCCGCGGGGACCCGGTAGCTGCCGACCACGGTGACCGGGCCGATCGGTTCCCCGACCCTGACGGTGTCACCCACCGCGTGACCGGTGTCCTCGAGGTCTCCGGCCAGCATGAGCACCTCGCCGGGCTCCTGCGGGCACGCGCCCTCGACCTCCAGGTGGGCGCAGGCGCCGCCGTCGTCGCCCGGGTCCTTGGCGATCAGCATCGCGACGCCGCCGAGGGCCTCCAGCCGCCGGGTCTCGAGGAGCGTCTGCGGCTCGGCGAAGGGGCCGGCCTCGTCGCGCCGCGCGGCCGCCACCGCGCGGCGTACGCCCTCGCCGGGGTCGCCGGTCAGCCGGTCCGCGGGCTCGAAGCGCCAGGTGAGGCCGGTCAGCTTGTTCGGTGCCTCGTCGAGGCGGGTGACGAGGTAGGAGTTGGTGACCGCGTCCTGGAAGATCGGGCCGAGCACGGCCGAGCCGATCGCGAGCGCGGTCAGCAGGACCGAGCCGGCGGACAGCAGCGCCCGGGAGCGCAACCCGCGGAGCACGGTGGCGAGCATCGGGGTCAGGGTGCTCATGCGGCGCCCTCCTCACGCAGGATCGCGGGCCGGCTGCGCTCGGGCTGGGCGGCGCGGCCTCGACCGGTGACGACCACGACCACGATGGCGACCACGACGGCGACGATCAGCACCGGGCCGAGCGCGACACCGGTGTGCAGGGGTACGGCATGCAGCGGGACTCGCACCAGCGCGAGGTGACCGAGCAGCAGGCGTACGGCGGCCACCGCCCCCGCGACCGTGGCGAGCGCCGCCCCGACGGCCAGCCAGGCGACCTCGACCCGGCCGGACCTGCGCAGCAGCGCGGTCGACACCCCGATGACCCGCAGCGCGGCGACCTCGCGCAGCCAGGCGGACCGCTGCCGCGCCACGGCCGCGGCCAGCACCAGCAGTGCTGCGACCAGGCAGAAGAGCGCCATCAGCGAGTAGACCCGGGCCTGGGCGGCGCCGGTCTCGGCCGCGACGCCGTCGGCCACCTGGGCCAGCGTGCGGGGCTCGTGGCCGGCGGCGTCGGTGAGGGCGTCGAGGACGTCGGCGGGGGTGTCGCTGCGCGCCAGGACCAGCACCTCGGCGGCGGGCACGGTCGGCGGCGCTCCGGCGGCCGCGCGGGGCAGGTCGGCGAGCAGGCCGTCTCCCTCGACGAGCGGCAGCGCGGGCAGCCGGTCGACCACCAGGGCCGGGCGTTCGTCGCCGCCGGGTGAGTCGACCTGGGGCGCTCCGTCCCAGCTCGTGGTGTCGGTGACCAGCACCGGCACCGGCGCAGCGCCACCGACGGGGCGCGCCGCGAGCGGCTGGTTGGTCGTCGGGGCGAGCAGGCCGTCGTCGACGCGGGTGATCCCGACCGGCACGATCCCGGCCAGCAGTGGCACGAGCACCGGGCGCCACGTGCGGTCGAGCGCGTCGACACCCCCGAAGTCGAGTCCGGTCAGGACCCAGGGCAACGGCGAGTCACCGGGCGTCCGCTCCAGCGTCAGCCCGGTGACGGCGCAGCCTCCCGAGCAGCCGCGGAGGGCCCGCTCGGCGGACGCGGCCGAGCCGTCCCGGCCGACCCGGGGCTCGAGCGTGACCGTGGAGCTGCGGCCGTGCGCGTTGATGTAGCGCACGATGACGCGTGGCCGCATCGCACCGGAGAGGCGCCTGCTCACGCCCCGGACCGTGGCCCGCACCGTGTCGCCGGTGGCCACCGGTGGGTTCCCTCCGCCGAGGCGCTCCAGCTGACGGGACACGGCGGCGGCCGGGGTGCCGGCCAGGAAGTCACCCACCACGGCGTCGTACCGCTCGGTGTCCACGAAGGCCCGGCGGGCCGCGATGCTGCCCTCCCCCGGCACCAGCACGGCCGCCATCAGCCACCGGCCGTCGGGGTCGAGTCGGCGAGTCAGGGCCAGCGCGTCCACGGCGTCGCCGTCGACGGCCACCTGCACCGGGGCGCCGGCGCGCAGCCGCGCCGTCTCGTCGGTCCAGTCGTCCACCTGGGTCGCGCCGGTGACCGCGAGGGCGGCCACCACGGCGGCGGCGACCAGGATGCGGAGCGGGGTGGCGGCGTCGGCGACGCGGGCCAGGCGGCGTACGGCGAGGAAGCCGGCGAGCGAGCCCCTTGCGGTGCGGCCCACCGCGGCGCGTGCCGCGAGCCGGACCAGCCAGACCACCAGCTGGCCGACCGCCAGGCCGACCAGCGCCGGGCCCGCGAGCACCACCCAGTCCGGGTCGGCCCCTGCCACCGAGCTGCGGTAGACCGCCACCACGGCGGCCACGACGACCAGCACGTTCGCGAACACGGCGCCGGTCGAGGCGGCGCGCGGCCGGGCCGCGAGGCTGACCTGCTGCGAGAGGGGCTCGCGCAGCGCGCCGGCCATGCCGATCAGGACAGCGACCAGGCCGACCGCCACGATCCCGACGCCCGCGAGGAGGGCGTCGACCCCGGGCAGGCCGGCCGAGGCGGCGACCCAGACGCGTGCGGCCAGCCACGAGCCGACCGCGCCGAGCAGGATCCCCACCACGCCGCCCGCGAGCAGGACGAGCAGCGGCTCGACGGCGAGCAGGGTGTAGAGCTCACCGCCCTGGAGGCCGCGCAGCCGGGTGATCGCGATCTCGCTGCGGCGGGCGTTGGCGAGCTCGCGGCCGGTCGCCGGGACAGCCACCGCGCCGAGCAGCAGGAGGGGTACGGCGAGCATCGGCGAGGTGTCGGCGCGTTCGGCGAAGCCGATGACGGTGACGGCGCCCGCCACGACCACGATCGTGAGGAGCAACAGCGGCAGCAACGTCCCTCGCCGGGACCAGGCGCCCCGGAGCGTGCGATTCATGCAGGGCTGCTCGCGTCCTGGTCCTCGGCCGGGGGGCGCCGGAAGGGGTCGTCGCCATCGGTCGCGACCGGGTACCGGTGGGCGGCGGCCGGCTGCCGCTCCTTGGCCGGAGCGGACGGCGCCACGTGCTCGCGCTCGTGCTCGTGCTGGTCCTCGTGCTCGTGCTGGTCCTCGTCGAAGTGCGGCGGGGCCGCCTCCTCGATGATCCGGCGCTCGGGCCGGGCGAACTGCTGGAGGTCGACCGGAGCGACGTGGTCGGTGAGCCGCCCCTCGTCGAGCACGTAGTGCCGGTCGCAGGCCTCGGCCACGGCCGGGTCGTGGGTGGCGACCACGACGACCGCGCCGCGCTCGGCCTCCTTGCGCAGCTCGGCCAGGACCAGCCCGCGGTTGCCCTCGTCGAGCTCGCTGGTCGGCTCGTCGGCGAGCAGCACGCCGGCGCCCACGCAGAGGCCGCGCGCCAGGGCGACGCGCTGCATCTGGCCGCCGGACAGCTCCTCGACCTGGCGGTCGCCGAGGTCCGCGATGTGGAACCGGGCCAGCGCAGCCTCCGCCAGCTCGTCGGCGTCGACCGGCTTGACGCCGCGGGCGCGCAGCGCGACCGAGACGTTCTCGCGCGCGGACAGGATCGGGACCAGGCCGTAGACCTGGAGCACGAAGGCCACCTCGGCCCGCGGGTCGCCGGTGCCCTGCCACATCGACCGGCCGTCGTACGACGCGGTGCCGGACGTCGGCTCGAGCAGCCCGCCGGCGATCGAGAGCAGGGTGGTCTTGCCCGAGCCGCTCGGCCCGGAGAGGGCGGTCAGCTCGCCGGCCCGGAACTCCAGGTCGATGCCGTCGAGCAGGGTGCGCGACACGACGTAGGTGACGCCGGACAGCTCCAGGGCGCTCATGCTTGGCCGCTCCCGTCCTGGTCAGCGGGTCGGGAGACCACCAGGCGGTCGTGCTCCTCGGGCTCGATCCGGACGAGCGTGCCCTGCGGCCACTCGGCTGCCAGGTGGGTCGGCAGGTGGACGACGCCCTCGGCGCCGATCACGACGTACTCCGCGCCGTCGCGGCCCTCGGCGCCGACCCGGCCGCCCTTCATGGTGACGGTGCGCGGGAAGGTCGCCGCGACCTCGGGCTGGTGGGTGACCACGACGATGGTGGTGCCGAGGTCGTCGCCGAGGTCGTGGATCAGCTCGATGACGTGGTCGCGGTCCTCGTGGCTGAGCTGGCTGGTCGGCTCGTCGGCGAGCAGCAGCTGGGGCGAGGTCGAGACCGCACAGGCCAGCGCGAGGCGCTGCCGCTGGCCCCCGGACATCGTGGAGACCACCTGGTCGAGCTGGCCGTCGAGGCCGACCCGGCGCAGCAGGTCGACGTCGGCGACGGCCGCGCGGCGCTCGGCGCCGGACATGGCCAGGCGCGCGAAGGCGATGTTCTGCCGGGCGGTGGCGTAGGGCAGCAGGTTGCGGGTCGAGCCCTGCAGCATGGTGCTGACCCGGCGCGAGCGGATGCGGGAGAGGTAGCGCTCGCCCATCCGGGAGATCTCCTCCTCGCCGAGGAAGATCCGGCCGGCGCTGGGCTTCTGGATGCCGCCGAGGAGCGTGAGCAGGGTGGACTTGCCGGAGCCGCTGGGGCCGAGGAAGGCGACCCTCTCGCCGGGCTGGATCGTGAGGTCGACGCCCTGCAGCGCGACCACGTCATGGCCCTCGAACGTGCGGTAGAGGTGCACCACGCCCTGGCAGCGGATACCCACGCCCCCGGGTCGACTCAGCTCCCCGATGTCCAGCCCGTTGTCCAGCCTTGTGTCCAGCCCTGTGCCCGAGCGGTTGTCCAGCCCGATGTCCGACGTCACGCGTGCCCCTCCCCCTGTCCGCTGCACAGGACACCGTACGGGTCGACGTCAACGCAATTGGGTTGGCCGCTTCGTTAGCGCAGTGTGACGTTCGGATCGCCGCGCTCCGCACACCCCCTGTCAGACGAGCGAGGCGGCGTGAAGTTCCCTCCCAACCGTGCCGAGGCGGCGTGAAGTTCCCGCGACGGCGGACTTCCCAGGGCACTTCACGCCGACTCGGCGGGATTCCGGGGGAACTTCACGCCGCCTCGGCGTATAGGTTCTCGGCACGTGCAGCGGACCAGGGGGCCAGGCGGACCAGGCGGATCAGGGGGCTCATCGCCGACACCCGACCACTGCGCAACGACCACTTCCGGCGGCTGTGGGTGGCCAACATCGTCACCGTCATCGGCGCCCAGCTCACCGTGGTGGCGGTGCCGGCCCAGATCTACGCGCTGACCGGTTCGTCGGCGTACGTCGGCCTGACCGGCCTGTTCGGGCTCGTCCCGCTCGTGGTGTTCGGACTGTGGGGCGGTGCGCTGGCCGACGCGATGGACCGGCGCACGCTGCTCATCTGCACCACGGTGGGGCTGATCGCGACGAGTACGGCGTTCTGGGCCCAGGCCGCCCTCGGGGTCGGGAACGTGTGGCTGCTGCTCGGGCTGTTCTCGGTGCAGCAGGCGTTCTTCGCGGTCAACCAGCCCACCCGCAGCGCCATCCTGCCGAAGCTCGTCGCGCCGGGGCTGCTGCCCGCAGCGATCTCGCTGAACATGACGGTCTTCCAGGCCGGCGCGATCGCCGGGCCGCTCGTGGGCGGGGTCCTCATCCCGGTCATCGGCTTCTCGTGGCTCTACCTGATCGACTCGATCACGCTGCTCGCCACGCTGTCCGCGGTCGTGCGGCTGCCCCGGCTGCGCGCCGACGGCGCCGCCACGGGCACGCCGGGGCTGCGCTCGGTGATCGAGGGGCTGTCCTACCTGCGCGGGCACCCGGTGCTGCTCATGTCCTTCGTGGTCGACCTGATCGCGATGGTCTTCGGCATGCCGCGGGCGCTCTTCCCCGAGATCGCGCACACCGACTTCGGTGGCCCGGTCGGCGGAGGCCTGGCGTTCGCGCTGCTCTTCGCGGCGATCCCGGCCGGCGCCGTGATCGGCGGGATCTTCTCGGGCTGGGTCTCCTCCGTCGACCGGCAGGGTCGCGCCGTCATCGTCTGCATCCTGCTCTGGGGCGCCGCGATGATCGGGTTCGGCGTCGCGGTCGGGCTGGCCGACCACTGGCCGAACCCGATGCTCCTCACCGCGGTCGGGATGCTCGTCCTGGGCGGCGCCGCCGACATGGCCTCGTCCGCGTTCCGCAACAGCATGCTGATGACCGCGGCCGCCGACTCGGTCCGGGGCCGCCTGCAGGGCGTCTTCATCGTGGTCGTGGCCGGCGGTCCCCGGATCGCCGACGTGGTCCACGGCGCCTCCGCGGCCGCGGTCGGCACCGCCGCGGCGGCCGCGGGCGGTGGCGTGCTCGTGGTGGTGGGGACCGTGGTCGCGGCCCTCGCGGTGCCGTCCTTCGTCCGCTACCGGATCACCCGTCCCTCCGTCGAAACGGTCTGAGGGCACTTTCCCGCCTACGCTTCTCCGGTGAAACCGATGGACGACCACCTCGATCCCGCCTTCGACGAGCTGGCCGGGATCGACCCCGAGGACCTCGCGGTCACCGTCCGGGTCCTCGAACAGCTGCACCGCCTGCCCGAGGACCACCCGGACATCCGGACGGTCAAGCACGCCGCCTCGCACATGTACAAGGCGCTCAAGCGCGATCGGCGTACCCGCAAGCGCGAGGCCGAGCTCGCCGCCGACCGCGCCGTCACCGAGGCGACCGCGACCGGCTCACCGCTGCGCATCGACGACGAGACCCAGGGCATCCCCCTGGTCTCCTCGACCCAGGGTGCCTTCGCCGGGGAGCTGATCAACCCGCGCGGCTGCTACATCTGCAAGAACGACTACACGCTGGTCGACGCGTTCTACCACTGGCTCTGCCCCAGCTGCGCGGCGTTCTCCCACACCAAGCGCGACCAGCGCACCGACCTCACCGACCGGCGCGCCCTGCTCACCGGCGGCCGCGCCAAGATCGGCATGTACATCGCCCTGCGGCTGCTCCGCGACGGCGCGCACACCACGATCACGACCCGCTTCCCGAAGGACGCCGTACGCCGCTTCGCCGCCATGGAGGACTCCGGCGACTGGCTGCACCGCCTCAAGGTGGTCGGCATCGACCTGCGCGACCCCGCGCAGGTGGTCGCGCTGGCCGACGACGTGGCCGCGGCCGGGCCGCTCGACATCCTGGTCAACAACGCCTGCCAGACCGTACGACGCTCCCCCGGCGCCTACTCCCAGCTCATCGAGATGGAGGGCGCGCCGCTGCCCGAGGGCATCGAGCTGCCCGAGATGGTGACCTTCGACGGGATCAGCCAGGCCCACCCGGCCGCGATCGCCGGGGCGCTCTCCACGGGAGCGGTCGCCCACCACGAGGGCGAGTCGACCGAGGTGGCGCGAGCGGCCCACACCGCCGCCTCGATCACCGCGCTCGCACTGAAGGCGGGCTCGGCCTCGCTGGCCGCCCACCTCGACGGCACCGCGGTCGACGCCGGCGGCCTGCTGCCGGACCTGCAGTCCACCAATTCCTGGACCCAGGTGGTCGACCAGGTCGACCCGCTGGAGCTCCTCGAGGTGCAGCTGTGCAACTCGATCGCGCCGTTCCTGCTGGTCTCCCGGCTGCGCCCGGCAATGAAGGCCGCCGTCCAGGGCGGCGCCCGGCGCGCCCACGTCGTCAACGTGTCGGCGATGGAGGGCCAGTTCTCCCGCCGCTACAAGGGCGCCGGCCACCCGCACACCAACATGGCCAAGGCGGCACTCAACATGCTGACCCGCACCAGTGCGGGCGAGATGTTCGAGGCCGACGGCATCCTGATGAACGCCGTCGACACCGGCTGGATCACCGACGAGCGGCCGCACCAGGAGAAGCTGCGCATCGCCGCGGAGGGCTGGCACGCCCCGCTCGACCTCGTCGACGGCGCGGCCCGGGTCTATGACCCCATCGTGCGCGGCGAGGCCGGCGAGGACCTGCTCGGCCACTTCCTGAAGGACTACCGGCCCAGCCCCTGGTGACAGGCTGGGGGTGAGCCGTCACAGACCGAGCAGTCCCCGGACGTACGCCGCCTGACCGAGGTGCTGGGCGTCGTCGTTCAGCACGCTGACCAGCCGGACCCCGAGCGTGACCGGCGGGTGCCACCGCTCGTCGACGACCCGGTCGAGATCGTCGGCGCCCAGCCCGGCGACGTACGCCACGGTCTGCGCGTGCACCGCGGAGAGGTACGACGCCAGCAGGTCGCCCTCGGCGCGCACCCGGCCGACCTTCTCGCTGGTGTGCCCGTAGCCGGTGTCCCCGGCCGGCAGCGCCAGCCCGAACCGCGCCTCGAAGCCCTGCGCGGTCCACACCTGCTCGAGACCGGACACGTCGGCCACGTGGTCGTCCTGCACGCGGGTGAGGTGCCAGAGCAGCCAGGCGATCGAGTTGGCGTCCGGACCGGGCCGGTGGGCCAGCTGGTCGGCGTCGAGCCCCTCGACGACGGATCGGCCCTCCTCGACGATCCGGTCGAACGCATCGGTCAACAGCTCTGCGGGAGTCATGTCTCCACGGTAGGTCGGGTACCGGAGCGCTCGACCCGGGCCACCTTGCGGTCGGTGAGCACGATCCAGCCCGCGAGCGCGCCGCCCGCCAGGACCGCGAACATGAAGAAGCCCATCGCGAGGCCGGGGTAGCCCAGGATCCGGTGGTCGGTCGGCACCCGCATCATCAGCGCGGCGCCCAGCACGGTGGCCGCGATGACGATGCCGAGAGTCACCCGGTTGGCCACCCGCTGGAGGACCGTGTGCAGGCGCTGCTCGTCGATCGCCTGCACCCGCACGGTGAACTCGCCCTCGGCGAGGCTGTCGAGGATCCGGTTGCCGCGCTTGGGCAGCATCGAGGTGAACTCCTTGGCCTCGATGGCGGCGGCCATGATCCCGCCCGGGCTGACCTTGAGCCCGCTGGCGAGCAGGTCCGTGACGTTCGACCGGATCGCCTCCGCCGGGTCGAAGTCAGGGTCGAGGTGCAGCGTCGCCTGGTCGAGGTTGAGCAGCGCCTTGCCGATCATCGACATCTCGGCCGGTGGCCGCAGCCCGTGGGCTCCGGACAGGCGGCTCAGCTCGACGAGCACGGTCCCGGCCTGGAGATGCGGCCCGGAGGCGGACGCCTCGGAGACCAGGTGGGCGACCTCGTCGCGGAACGACGCGGCGTCGTACGAGTCGAGCGGGTGGCCCATCCCGGCCAGCACGGCTGCGGCCTCCTCGCCGTCGCCGTCCCCGATCGCGAGCAGCAGCTTGACGACCTTGTCCTGGAGCCGTGGGGGCACCGAGCTGACCATGCCGAGGTCGAGCAGCGCGAGCCGGCCGTCGTCGGTGAGCATCAGGTTGCCCGGGTGCGGGTCGGCGTGCAGCACGCCGTGGTCCAGCATCAGCTTGAGGTAGCAGCTGAACAGCTGGTCCACCATCGGCCGGGCGTCGACGTCGAGCAGGCCGAGCGGCCCCACGTCGGTCACCTTGCGGCCCTCGATCCGGTCCATCGTCAGCACCCGGGACGAGGAGTGGTCGAGCGCGGGGCGCGGCACGACGAGCAGGTCGTAGCCCTTGGTCAGCTCCGCGAACTTCAGCAGGTTGCGCGCCTCGCGGCGGTAGTCGAGCTCACCGGCGAGCGACCGGCGGAACTGCGCGAGCAGCTGCTCGAAGCCGTAGCGCCGGCCCGCCTCGGTGTGCCGGTCGACGAGCCCGGCGAGCCGGGTCAGCGTCTCCATGTCCTCCCGGGCGACCTCGCGGGCCTCGGGACGCTGGACCTTGACCACGACCTCGCGGCCACTGGGCAGGGTGGCCCGGTGCACCTGGCCGAGCGAGGCCGCGGCCAGCGGCTCCTCCTCGAACTCGGCGAAGAGGTGGCGGATCTGGCCGCCCAGCTCGGCCTCCACGATCTCCTTCACGACGTCGAAGCCGAACGGCTCGGCGTCGTCCTGGAGCCGCGCGAGCGCGCTGGTGTACGCCGGGGGCAGCAGGTCGAAGCGGGTGGAGAGCAGCTGGCCCAGCTTGATGTACGTCGGGCCGAGCTGCTCGAGGTCGCGCGCGAACGCGTCCGCCTTGTCCTCGTCGCCCATCGGCGGGTCCTCGTCGAACGCGAACTCGTCGAGGCCCGCCCCCGCCACGAGGTCGGACCGGCCGTGCCGGACGAGCAGCCGAGCCAGCGCGGCGTACCGTCCGACGTTCTTCGTCGTCAGTGACATGCCGGACAGCATGCCCCGCCGGCCGCGGCGCACACCCCGCGGGCTCAGGGCTTCTGGATGAGCCCGATCACGTTTCCGTCGACGTCGGTGAGGGTCGTCGGGCCGGGTCAGGCCGCGGCGTACGCCGGCCGGCGCACCGGCGACGGCTGGCCGGTGACCGGCTTGCGGAAGAGCCCGCGCACCTGGCGGACCACGTTGCGCCGGTTGGTCTCGGCGAGCCAGCCGTTGGGCAGCGAGAGGCGGAAGACGCGGTGCCACGCGCTGGCCACCTGCTGCGGCAGCGGCCGGGAGTTGTAGCTCAGGCCGTAGCGCTGGAACAGGTCCTGGATCTTCGGCGCGATCTCGCCGTAGCGGTTGCTCGGCAGGTCGGGGAACAGGTGGTGCTCGATCTGGTGCGAGAGGTTGCCCGACATGAGGTGCATGAACTTGCTGCCCGAGATGTTGGCCGAGCCGAGCATCTGGCGCAGGTACCACTCGGCGTGCGTCTCCCCCGGGTCGAGCTCGGGCTGCTCGAAGGTCTCGACGCCCTCCGGGAAGTGGCCGCACATGATGATGGAGTGGCTCCACACGTTGCGGATCAGGTTGGCCGTGGCGTTGGCGGCCAGCGTGTGCAGGAACGACGGACCCGACAGGATCGGGTGCACGACGTAGTCCTTGGTCACCTGCTTGCGGATCTTGTGGAGCGTCTTCTTGATGCTCGCCCTCATCTCGGGCGAGAAGCCCTTCTTCTCCCGCAGCGACTCACCGAGGTCGAGGTCGTACATCGCGATGCCGTACTCGAAGATGCACGCGTTGACGAAGTTCCACAGCGGCTGGACGAGGTAGCGCGGCTGCCAGGGCTGGTCCTCGTCGACGCGCATGATGCCGTAGCCGAGGTCGTTGTCCTGGCCGATGATGTTGGTGTAGGTGTGGTGCGTCTCGTTGTGCGCACGCTTCCACTGCTCCGGCGGCGAGGCGTGGTCCCAGTCCCACGACGTCGAGTGGATCTTGGGGTCGCGCATCCAGTCCCACTGGCCGTGCAGGACGTTGTGGCCGATCTCCATGTTGTCCAGGATCTTGGCGGCGGACAGCCCGAGCGTGCCCAGCACCCAGGCAGGCGGGAAGATGCTCGCGAGCAGCACGACCCGGCTGCCGAGCTCGAGCTTGCGCTGGACGTCGATGACCCGGCGGATGTACGCCGCGTCCCGCTCACCGCGACTGTCCAGGACCTCCTGGCGGATCGCGTCGAGCTCCTTGCCGATGCTCTCGATGTCCTCGGCGCTCAGGTGCGCGATCTGGCTGGCAGACTGGTTCTGCAGGGCGGTCATGGGGTTCCAACTCCTTCGCGCCCACTGGGGTCGGGCGCGTCTGTCTCCTCGTGCCCAGTGAGGAATCCCCGTAACCCTCTGGACCCATTTCCATCCAGTGTGCCCGTTTGACGGTGAGTTCACGATTCGTCACGCCGGTTCCCGGACGAGAAGAGCTCAGCGGACGAGCGCGGCGTACTCCCGTGCGATCTGCGCGCCGAGGCGCGCGTTGTTGCGCACGAGGGCGATGTTGGCGATGAGGCTGGCGCCGTCGCTGATCTCGACGATCCGGCCCAGGAGGTACGGCGTGGCGTCCTTGCCGTGGATGCCGAGCGCGTCCATGTCGGCCAGCGCCCGGTCGATGATCCGGCCGATCTCCTCGGCGGGGATCTCGTCCTCGACCGGGATCGGGTTGGCGACGACGAGGCCGCGGTCGAGGCCGAGGTCCCACTGAGGCGCGCATGACGGCGGCGACCTCGCCGGCGGTGTCGACGCGCATCGGCGCCCGGTGGCCGCTGGTCCGCGGAGAAGAACGAGGGGAACTCGTCGGTGCCGTAGGCCAGCACCGGCACCCCCAGGGTCTCGAGCGACTCCAGGGTCAGCCCGATGTCGAGGATCGACTTCACGCCGGCGCGAGACGACCGCGACGCGGGTGCTGGCCATCTCGGTCAGGTCCGCGCTGACACGTCGAAGGTCTGCTGGGCGCCTCGGTGCACGCCGCCGAGGCCGCCGGTGACGAAGACCGCGATGCCCGGCGAGCGCCGCGAGCCGCATGGTGGCGGCGACGGTGGTGGCACCGTGGGCGCCGCGGGCGACGACGAACGGCAGGTCGCGGACGCTCACCTTGGTGACGTCCGGGGTCGGAGGCGAGCAGCTCGAGGTCGTCGGCGCGTCAGCCCGATCCAGGGTCGGCCGTCGAGGACGGCGATCGTCGCGGGCGACGGCACCTGCGGCGCGGATGATGCCCTCGACCTCGAGCGCCATCGCGACGTTCTGGGGGTAGGGCATCCCGTGACTGATGATCGTGCTCTCCAGCGCCACGACCGGGCGGCCGTCGCGCAGGGCGTCGGCGACGTCGTCGGTCAGCGTGAGCAGGGGGTGGGTCATCGCGTCCGGTCATCTGAGCAGCTCGGTACCAACGTGGCGGACAGGTCGGGCCGGACCGTGCGGGTGCGGCAATGGTGAGCTGCGGCCGCGGCGTGGCCGTACGCCGCCGCCTCGACCGGGGTGCCGCCCTCGAGCAGGGCGTGGCAGAAGGCGCCGAGCATGGCGTCGCCGGCGCCCGTCACGTCGCGACCGTCGACGGGGCCGCTCGCGGAAGGTCGGGACCTCGCCGGCGTGCGCAGCAGCGAGCCCCGCTCGCCCAGGCGCACCCAGACGTGGCGGACGCCGCGAGCGTGCAGCCCCCGGCCGCGGCCCGGATGCATCTGCCGGTGTGCCGACCGGTGCACCGGTCAGCGCCGTCAGCTCGGTCGAGGTTGGGGGTGATGGCGAAGAGCGGGCGGGCGGTGTGACGAACGCGGGCGATCCGCGCGGCCTTGGGCACGCTCACCGGGTCGACGCACGACGCGGACCCCGGCGCGGATGGCCAGGTCGAGCGCCGAGCCGAGGGTGGCCGGGGCGAGGTTGCCGTCGAGGACGAGCAGGGCTGGCGCCGGCGATCAGGTCACCGGCCGCGTTCACGTGCACGGGAGATAGCGTCGGTGCCGCTCATGTCCGCGACGGCCACCACCAGCTCGCCGGTGGCGTCCAGGATCGCGGTGTAGGTGCCGGTCGCGCGGCGCCGCGACGTACGGCTCGACGGCACCCCGGCGCCGGCGTCGCCGTGAGCAGCGCGTCGCCGCAGCACGTCGCTCCCGATGGCGCGACGAGGTGGGTGCGGGTCCCGAGGCGGGCGAGGTTCTCGGCGATGTTGCGGCCCACGCCGCCGGGCGCCATCGAGCCGGTGCCGGGGTTGCTGGTGGCGGGGACGGCCGCCCGGGCGCTGCGGGCCTTGATGTCCATGTTGGCGCCGCCGATGACGACCACGGCAGGCTGCTCGCTCAGGACGTAGCCGCGCCCGAGAATCACGCCCTTCTTGCCCAGGTTGGACAGGTGGACGTTGACGGCGGCCCGGGTGGTGCCGAGCGCCTCCGCGAGCGCCTCCGAGCCGATGAGCGGGTCGCGGCGCAGCAGCACGACGATCTCCTGCTCGCGGTCGGTGAGGTTCATGCTTGCCAGCATAAAGTACCTTTGTTGCAATAAGCAAGGTGTGAGATTTGGTTGTGCGGTTACGAGTCCTCCAGACACGTCACGAACCGAGGAGAGGACACCCATGAGCACCTACGACTCCGACCTGCAGGCTGCCGTGGACTCCACGTCGGTCGCCAAGGACGCCGGCGAGACCGACCTGGTGGGGTACCTCCGTGAGCAGCTCGCCGAGCGCGACATCGAGACCGCTGACGCCGACTGGCTGGAACGCATGGTCGCGGGAATCCGCAAGAACCCCAACTACATGATCGAGAGCGAGCCGAGCGACTACGACCCCGAGAAGAGGAAGTAGCCACCAGTCGGTCGGCCTATGTCCGCCTGGTGAAGGCGACCTTGCCGCCGGGCAGGTGGGTGGTCTCGTAGGCGGGGTCGTGGGCCCGGGTGTGGTGGTGGGGGCACAGCAGCCGGCCGTCCTCGACGGTGGTGTGCCCGCCCTGGGACCAGGCGATGTTGTGGTGGGCGTGGCACAGTCCGGGCGGCCAGTCGCAGCCCTGGGCGGTGCAGCCGCCGTCGCGCAGGCCCATCGCGATGCGTTGGGCCTTGGTGTGGAACCGGGTCTGGCGGCCGAGGTCGAGGACCTGGGACTGCCCGCCCAGCACGACCGGGATGAGCCCGGCCTCGCAGGCCAGCCGGCGGGCCTGGGCGGCGCTGATCACCGCCCCGGTGTCGAGGTGGGCGGCCTTCAGGCCGCCGGTGAGGGTCTCGAACGCGATGGTGACCACCACGGTCGCGGAGACCCCACCGGCCCGGGGCAGGGCGTCGGCGGGGTACCGCTCGATCCACTCCCCGAACGCCTGGCCCATCCGCTGCGGCCACGACCGGCGTTCCCCGGGGGCGTCGGCGAGGGCGCCGGTGGCGGCCCGGTGCTTGGGTGCGGCGATCGCCATCAGCTGCTTGCGGAGCATCTCGCCCTGCGCACTCGGCAGCGTGAACCGGCCGTGGCTGGCGCCGTGGCCGTCGTCGGAGATCGTGAACCGGCACCGCTGCGCAGCCTTGGCCTCCTCGGCGTCGAGGACGCGTTGCTCGTGGGCCTCGGCGATCTCGGGGGCGAGGACCTCCAGGACCCGCCGCCCGAGGATCTTCAGGGCGCTCGCGTCGTGCTCGCGGGCCAGCCCGATCAGGTGGGCCTCGGCCCGGATCACCAGCTCGGGGTCGACCAGGTCACGAGGCAGCGCCTCGACCGCCTCGATGATCACCTCGGCCTGCTCCAGGCGGATCTCCCCGGCACCCAGCGCGTCCCCGACCCGTTCGTGGGCGCCGTCCAGCGCCCGGGCCAGCTGCATCAGCCGGTGCGCGGCCCGCCCGGTCTGCCGGGTCGTGTGCGCCCACCAGGACGCGGTGCTGCTCGCCCCGACGTGGGCCCCGACCTCGACCCGGTCCGCGCCCGCGGCCACCCGCAGCTCCAGCTCGGCGACCCGGGACCGCAGCCGGGTCAGCCCGCTCAGCGACTCGCGGAACTCCGCGGGGCTCATCGACCACACCGAGGACTCCGCGACCGCGTCCAGCTCGCGGTGCAGGCGCTCGACCACATCGGCGACGGGGTGTCGCCGTACGCCGTGCCAGGCCGCGGTGGTCATGGATCAAGGCTCCCCACGACCACCGACATTCCGACGCGGACATCCCACCATATGAGACGCTATTCGAAACTTTCTTCGGACGCCTGACTACGCGACCTGCGCCATCCCCATCATGTGGTTGGTCATGTCCCGGACGCCGGGTAGATGTCCCACCGCACGCACGATCCGCAGCGCCGCCTCGTGCAGATCCTCATCGACCTCGCGCACCTGCTCCAGGGCGAAACCGTCCGGCCCCTCAACGGCGCAGACACTGACGTTGACAAGGCCGGCGCGCCGGAGCTCCCCTTCGAGCTCCTCCGCTGTGTGGAAGTGCGCACCGGGGAAGCGCCCGCCATCGGGCGGGTCGCCGTGTTCCAGCAAAGAGATCCAGTCCGAGGGATAGGGGTGCGGGACTTCCCCGGCGAGTGTCAGCACAGCATGACGTGCGAAGCGAGGAATGGCCGCTGCAAAGACCCAGCCACCGGAGCGCACCACGCGCCGTGCCTCAGCCAGGGCCAGCAGCCGATCCTCGCGTGATGCCAGGTGGTACAGCGGTCCGAACAGGAGCGCAACATCGAAGGAGTCGTCCTCGAACCGCAGGTCCCGGGCGTCTCCGACGACAGCCTCGAAGGTCCCGTGCCGTGCGGCCTCCCGCACCTGCGCCGGCACCGGGTCCATCAACACGACCTCATGGCCCAACGCCGCCAACGCCGCGGCATGTACTCCGGTTGCTCCACCGACGTCGAGGATGCGCGAACCCGTCGGGATGCGAGCAGCGATCAGTTCCTGCACCCGCTCGAACTCGAGGCGACCCTGGGCGGAACGCACGGTGAGTCGCTCCGCCTCGGCGAAGTGCTGCGAGTAGTAAGCCTGGATGCGAGCGTCCACCTCCGCCTGATCCACGCCAGGCACAGTACGCCCGGGGTCACTCAGCAGACGGGTGGCGGACCGTCGAGCGCGATGTTCCAGTGGGGTCGCACCAGGAAGCACGGGTGTCCCGCGGACGAGGTCAGGTTGCGGTGCTGCACGACCGAGGGCGGCGATCCGTACTCGTTGGTGCTCGTGTCCGGGGGCGTGGTCGCCGCAGCGGCGGAGAGGACGCACATGGTGATGGTCGTGCTGAGCGCCGCGAGGGCGGCGGCGCTGCCGGGGAGGTTCATCACGGGCCCTTTCGGTAGGTCTTGCGGTCTACCTCGAGTGTTCGATCCCCACGCCCGCTTGGGTATTCGCGTTCGAGCGAATGTCTCCGCCCGGCCCGGACGCCTCAGCCGAGGCGCTCCAGCCGCTCGATGCGCTCCCGGAGGTCGAGATCGGGGAGGTCGCGTCCCTGCAGGGCGGCGACGGCGGCGAGCCGGCTGGTGACCCCGAGCTTGCGGAAGCTGTGCTCGAGATGCTTGCGCACCGTGCTCGGTGCGATGAAGAGCCCCGCGGCGATCTGGGCGTTCGACAGCCCGGCGGCCACATCCATGAGCACCCGCCGCTCCTGGAGCGTCAGCGATGCCGGCAGCCGCGGGGTGGGCCGCTCGCGCAGGAGCCGCTGGAGGGCCGGGGCCATCAGGTTCAGCAGGGCGATGTCGCGAGGGGTGAACGGCGCCTTCTCGCGGTCGATACCCAGCTGCGCCACGCAGTTCGCACCGTTGCGGAAGCCGATGCAGACGCCGTCCCGGATGCCCGGCGGCAGCGTCCCACAGGCTGCGGCGGCCTCGGGATGCTGCGACCAGTGCATGATCCCGATGTAGAGCGCCCCGGGTTCCGCGGGATGTCCGTCGTCGGCGTCGTCGTAGTAGTGACGCGGGAGCTCGACGTGGTCCAGCTCGTGGCCCTGGTCATCGACCAGCCAGACCCCGAGCGCGTCGCCGGGGACGAGCACCTGGATCTTGTCGAGGAGGTCTGCGGACGGGATCGGCGAGCCGGGCACGGGCTCGGCGGCGTACAGCGCTCGCAGGGCGGTCTGCTGGCGTGGGCTCAGGGTCAGGTCGAGCATGGCGATGTCCGTTCGCCGGGGCTTTCGACGCTAACCCCGGCAGCCTCCTGGCGTCATCCGCTTATTCGGGGGTGCCGGCCAGGCGGTTCAGCCCGCCGCGGCGAACCTGCCGCGTCGGCCGAAGACCTCGAAGCCGAGGCCCTCGTAGAGGGCGGCGGCCGGGTTGTTCACGTTGACGGTCAGCCACGCCTCGGCGACCCCCTCGGCCGCGAGGGCGCGCAGGCTGCGGCTGACGAGATGCGCGCCCAGGCGCCTGCCCCGCCACATGGGTACGACGCCGACCTGGTCGACCCAGCCGCCGAGCACGTTGATGAACGCCACCGGGGTGCCCATCCCGTCGAACGCGACCAGGGACAGGTCCCGTCGGAAGTCGTCGTCCCCGTCGAGCTCCTCGAGCCACTCCTCCTGCCGCGGGTCCGGGAAGCCCGGGCGGTCGGCGAACGAGCCGACGTACGCCGCGAACCGGTCCTCGGGCGACACGTCCGTCACCGGGATGACCACGACCCCGGCGGGTGCGGGGACGTCGGGCACGTGGTCGAGGGGGTGCCGCATCACGAGCTCGGCGAACGTCTCGCTCAGGCCGTAGCGGGCGTAGAGCCGCTCCGCGCCCGCCGAGCAGCTCTCGGTCGCCACCGTCAGGGGCACCCCGCCGGCCCGGTCCATCGACCAGGTCAGCAGCCGCCGCCCGAGGCCCTGTCCGCGGTGATCGGGGTCCACCATCCCGGTCGTCGTCGCGGTGGCCGGCCGCACATGCACGCCCGCCGCGGCCACCAGCCGGCTCTCCCGGGTGCGGGCACCGAGGGTCTCGCCACCCAGCAGCCGCGCCCGCAGCAGGGGGTCCTCGGCGAAGATCGGCAGCCCGCCGTCGATGTCCAGGCAGGCGCGGGCCAGCTCGCGCAGCGCGGGCAGGTCGGCCTCGGTCAGCTCACCCCAGGCGAGGTCGTCGGCGCTCGTGGCGATGCTCATGGGAGTCCCTCCGTGGGGCGGATCTTCTCCAGCCGGGTGCGCAGCGAGGCCTCGCGGTGGGCGTTGCCGTGCAGGCTGACGTACTTCTCCCCGAAGCCCGCGAGCAGGGCGTCGTCGAGACGCCGGACCGCGCCGGGCGGGTAGCGGTAGTCCATCCGCTCGTTGATCGCCGCACCGTCGATGGGGCGCAGCACCTCGGCCAGCTCGTTGAGCGAGGTGATGCCGAGCTCGAGCAGCAGGCCGGAGATCCACGAGTAGTGGTCGGTGCGCGACCAGCCGGCGTCGGCGTACTGACCCGCGAGGAACGCCGCCAGCTCACGCGGGCTGATCCGGGGGTCGTCGTCCTCGGGCTCCTGCCGCTGCCCGGTCATCCCGGCCTGCAGCCGGTCGCGGATCGTCGAGAACTCGCGGTCGGCCAGTTCCAGCAGCCCGGCCGCGAGGGTGAACCGGCGGTCGAAGTCGCGGACGTGCTCGTCGGGGATCTCGCCCTTGTAGCGGATGTCGTGCTCGAACTCCGCCCAGGCGTGCTGCAGCACGGTCCGGATCTGCACCTGGGCGCGCCGGCCGCGCAGCGGCTCGTACGCCGGCTGGCTCTCGCGGGCCGCGTCCAGCGAGATCAGCAGGTGTCGGCTGGCGTAGCCGAACCGGCCCTCGCTCGCGGTCTCCTGGCCCATGTCCCGGTCGTCGAGGACCACCACCTGGTCGTCGAGCAGCTCGGCCACCGCGGCGACGTCGCTGTGCACGTAGGTGATCACCCGGACCCCGATCTGGTCGGTGATGTCGCGCAGCGGGTCGTCGAAGACCAGCACCCCGTCGACGGTCTTGGCGGCCTTGGCGGCGAACGACGCCACGCTCTTGGCCCGTCCGGTGACGCTCAGGTAGTTGATGCCCGCGTCGTCGAGGATCGTCGTCACCAGGCCCACGAACTGCTCGGCCGCGTCCCGCAGCTCCGGCAGGCGGGCGACGTACTCCTGGACCGCCGTGCGGACCGGGTCGACCACCTCCACGACCCGCCGCTCACGCGGGGTCGGCTGGTGCCCGGCCGGGAGGGTCGGCGTCACGATGTAGCCGGTCTCGAAGTCGCCGTACGTCGTGGTCAGGTCCGGCTCACGGGTCGTGAACAGCGCGACGTAGGCGCAGACGACCGCGTCGACCTGGTCCTCGACCACCCGCAGCTCGCTCTTGCGGGTCGCGGTCTCGACCCGGGTCACCAGCGCGTCCCACGCCGGCCCGGCCACGTGCAGCGGGGTCCTCGCGTCGGCGAGCCCGGCGAGCAGCTCCATCAGGGCGAGCAGCTCCCCCGGAGCCCGCCGAGGTCCCGGCCGGTCTTGTTCTTGTACTTCAGCGTCCGCCCGAGCCGGAACAGCGCGACCGTCGCCGGGTGCGGGTAGACCTCGATGCCTCGCCGTGCCCGGCGCGAGCGCGGGTTCATGTCCAGGCCGAGCAGGGAGCTCAGCCGGGCGCCGCGCGGGGTGCCGCTGAACTCGCGCCGGCTGGTGTTCGCCGGGTGGGCCCCGGCGTCGAAGCGGGCGAAGTCCTGGTTCAGCGCAGCCTCAGCGGGCCGGTTGCCGGTGGCGTTGCGGACGATCAGCGGCGCGTCGATCGCGACCAGGCAGTCGCCCTCGACGTACGGCGCCAGCGCGGCCGCGATCTCCTCGTCGGTGCTGACCGCCGAGAGGTGCTGGAGGCGTCCGTCGTCGTCGAGCACCGCAAGTCCGGTGGGCTTGCGGTCGCCCCACGCGAGGTCGACGCCGACGAAGTACATGGCTGCAGCCTGCCGTATCCCGGGGACGGGTGCGCGGCGAAGCACCCGCAGCGACGTTCGGAACCTGTGGGCGCGGGGCCGCGTCCGATGACCAGGTGCGGCCAGACGGTGGCCTGGGCACGCGGGTGAGCACGCAGGGAGATCCGGATGACGAAGAAGCTGTGGACGCTGGTCCTGCTCGCCGGAGCCTTCGTGTTCCTGCCGGTCGGCGGCGCGGAGGCCAGCTGTGCCGGACCCACGCTCCAGGTGGTCGAGGCCTTCGGAGAGGGCCCGCCCACGGTCCGGGCCGGGAGCACCTTCGCCGTCGCCGGTCGGGGGTTCGTCGACGGCTGTGACGACACCGGCGGCGGCTCGGTCCTCGGCTGCTCGAGCGACGAGGGGGAGACCGAGACGCCGCTGGAGGACGTCGCGCTGACGATCCGCCAGGGCGGGCGGACCTGGGAGCTCGGCACCGAGGACGCCGGCCCGGCCGACGACGACCGGCTGGGCCAGGTGAGCTGGCAGGTCAACCTGCCGGCCGGCGTGGAGCCGGGTCGGGCGACGCTGGTCGCGGACAACGCCAGGTTACGGATCGCCGTCGGGCCCGGGAGGCAGCCGGCGGCGTGACACCGGCGCCCCCGGCTCGTTGAGGAGCCGTGCGCCTTCGATCCGGACTCCTGCTCCTCGCCCTCGCGTTCGCCCTCGGGCTCGGCCTGGTCGCGATGCCCGCGACGACGTCGCGGGCCGCTGCTGCCCGACCGCTGGTCATCGAGGTGCTGTCGAACCGCGCCGACCTGGTCTCCGCCGGCGACGCCCTCGTCTCGGTCCGCCTGCCGCAGGGCGTCCGTGCCGCAGACGTGGACGTGCGCGTCGGCGACCGCGGGGTCACCCGGCGCTTCGCAGTGCGCGCCGATGGCCGGTTCCTGGGTCTGGTGAAGGGTCTCGCGGAGGGGCGCAACGTCCTCGTCGCCACCGCTCCCGGGTACGCCGGACGCACCGTCATCACCAACCATGCCAACGGCGGCCCGGTCTTCTCCGGCCCGCAGCTGGGCCCCTTCCAGTGCCAGGAGACCGCGCGCGACGCGCAGTGCAACGAGCCCGCGACGTACTCCTTCCTCTACCGGTCGACCGACCCGACCCAGCCCGACCTGCAGCCCTACGACCCGGAGAACCCGCCGTCCGACGTCGCCACGACCACCACGGACCAGGGCGTCGAGGTGCCGTTCGTGGTGCGGCGCGAGGACGGCTACCAGGACCGCGACCGCTACACGATCCTCACGCTGTTCCGCCCCGGCCAGGGCTGGAAGGCGTGGCAGCCGCAGGAGCAGTGGAACCACAAGCTGCTGCTCACCCATGGCGGCAACTGCGGCGCGGCGTACGCCCCCGGCAACCCGCCGCTGCAGGACTACTCCGGCACGCTCGAGTCGGTGCCCGGCGTCACCCCGAGCTACGTGACCGCGCTCGGCAAGGGCTTCGCGGTCGCGTCGACGGCGCTCGCCAACACCGGCCACAACTGCAACGTCGCCATGGAGGCGGAGTCGCTGATGATGGCCAAGGAGCGCCTCGTCGAGAGGTACGGCGAGATCCGGTACACCATCGGCACCGGCTGCTCGGGTGGCTCCATCACCCAGCACACCGTGGCGAACGCCTACCCCGGGATCTACCAGGGGCTCGTCACGACCTGCTCCTACCCCGACACGTTGACCGCGGGCGCACAGTTCGCCGACTACCACCTGCTGCGCCTCTACTTCGAGGACCCGTCGCGGTGGGCGCCGGGCGTCGTCTGGTCGCCGACCCAGATGGGCCAGGTCGAGGGGCACCTCTCCCACGCCAACGCGGTGACCGCTGACGAGGGCCTGTTCAAGGCCGCGCTCAACCCGGAGAACGCCTGCTCCGGCACCCGGGACCCGGTCGCCGGCGACGCCGGCACCCGCTACGACTCCGAGACCAACCCGGGCGGGGTGCGGTGCTCGGTCCTCGACATCATGGTGAACCTGCTCGGCCCGCGCCCCGAGAGCGTGTGGAGCCCGCAGGAGAAGGCCGTGGGCCACGGCTTCGCCGGGGTCCCGTTCGCCAACACCGGCGTGCAGTACGGCCTCGGCGCGCTGCAGAGCGGGCTGATCACGACCGCCCAGTTCGTCGACCTCAACGTGAAGGTCGGCGGCCTCGACGTCGACTCCGAGCTCACCGCTGCCCGCCTGGACGGCGACCCGGCCGCGATCGAGCGGGCCTACCGGACCGGCCTGATCAACGAGGCCAACCACCTCGACGAGGTCGCGATCATCAACCACGGCGGGCCGGACCCGGGCGCCGCGCACGACTACGCCCACGCCTTCTGGACCGAGGAGCGGCTGATGGCCGACCAGGGGCACACCGACAACCGCGTGATGTGGTTCGGCGTGACGCCGCTGATCGGCGACCCGCAGTGGGCCGGTGAGGCCCTGCTCGCGATGGACCGCTGGCTGGCGGCGGTCGAGAAGGACCACGGCGGCGCGCCGCTCGCGCAGAAGATCGCCGCCGACCGGCCCGAGGACGTCACTGACCGGTGCGCCAACGTGCCGGGGCTCGAGATGGTGCCCGGACCCGACGGCGAGCCCGCCTGCCAGATGTCGGAGGTGGAGACGCTGGAGACCCGCTACAGCACCCCGCGCCAGGTGGCCGGTGGACCGGTCGCCAACGACACCGTGGCCTGCCGGCTCACGCCGCTGGACCGGGCCGACTTCGACTTCCTGCCGGTGCCGTTCACCGACGCCGAGTGGGCCACCCTGCAGGGCGTCTTCCCCGAGGGCGTCTGCGACTGGACCGTGCCCGGCCGCGGCCAGGGCCCCGCCGAGACGTGGCTGCGCTACGGCACCCGGGACGGCCAGCACGCGTACGGCGGCCGCAACCTGCCCGGCGTACCCGCCCACTCCGGCGACGGCTGGGCGAGCCCGTCCTTCCGGGAGCTGCTCGACCGCTGACCGGGCCGCCGACCGGGCCGCCCTGGATGCCGCAGACTGAGCGGCATGACCCAGGACCTGAGCGGCGTCGACTGGCCCGTGCGGACGGCCCGCCTGACGATCCGCCCCGCAACCCTCGACGACGCGGACGCCACCTGGCAGATCCGCCGGCTGGAGTCGGTCGGGCGCTGGATGACGGCCGAGGCGACCGATCCCGACGCCTACCGGAGCGCGTTCGCGGAGCCCGAGCGGTTGACGCGCACCCTGGTGCTGGAGCTCGACGGCGTCGTCATCGGGGACCTCTATCTCGCGATCCACGACGCCTGGTCCCAGCGCGAGGTCGCGGACCGGGCGCGCGGTGTGCAGGCCGAGCTGGGGTGGGTGCTGGCCCCCGGGCACGAGGGCCACGGCTACGCGACCGAGGCCGTCGCCGAGCTGGTCCGGATCTGCTTCGAGGACCTGGCGCTGCGTCGCGTGACCGCCCAGTGCTTCGCCGCCAACGAGCCCTCGTGGCGGCTCATGGAGCGGCTCGGCATGCGCCGCGAGGACCACGCGGTCCGCGAGTCCCTGCACCGGTCCGGGGAGTGGCTGGACGGCCTGCGGTACGCCCTGCTCGCCGACGAGTGGCAGGCGCGGCAGCCGGACTGACCAAGTGCTCCCGGGTGGGATCCGTAGTCGGGCACTGAGCCGCACCTGTTCGCCCTGACATGCCGGGATGCCTGGGCGTAGCGAGCCGGACGACAAGTGAAGGAACAGCGCCCTTCCGCCGCCTGTCGGCAACTGGGAACCACGGTTGGAGCTGCCGCGTCGTGCGTGCTGGTCGTGTCATCACCCACGAAGGCATGTCGCCGGCCGAAGGCGGGTAGGACAAGACATGAAGCTGATGAGAGCCGCCGCCCTCGCCGGGGTCGCCAAGAAGTTGTACGACGAGTCGCGCAAGCCGCAGAACCAGGCCCGGATCAAGGCCGCCGTCGCCAAGGCACGGGAGCGCCGAAACCCGCGCTGACGTCCTCCTTGCGGCGCTGATGAAAGCCGACCGTGCGCGTTGTCGACGCGGCGGTGCGAACCGGTCGCGACTCGTGGTTGTCGTCTGCGACGTGCTCCGGCTACCGATCAGCCTCGGGTTGACTTGTCATGTGCGAGGGTCCACACGGCCTGGCCGGCGAACAGGACGCTCACCGCGACAACGATCCAGTTCAGCACCGTCCAGCCGTCGTTGATGCCCTCGATGACAGTTGAGACCCCGATCACGGCAAACGCGGCGAGAAACCACGCTGCGCTGCTCCGATTCACGTTGCCACCTCCCGCCGTTCTGCACGTTCAGATCCCGCCACGCTAGTGAGAGCAGTCGGAGTTCGCCATAGCCGGATCGGGCGGTGTCGCCCCGAGCAGGTGTCCTGAAAGGTCTCGGGATCTGGGCGAGTACAGCCGTCCCCGGTGGGTTCATTCAACGCCGGGCGCGCCCGGCGACCCACGCTGGTCGAGCAGCCTGCGCACCGACGTAGGCACAGGAAGATCCGACGCCCATGGCGCCGGAACCGGCTGGTCCAGGACGCACCGAACCGGCACGAGCCCGCTCCACACGCCTGGGTCGGCGCCCGCCGCCTCAGGCGTGGCCGGCCAGTCGCTGGCGACCTTCAGCAGCCAGTTGCCGTCAGCGATGGGGAGCGACAGCGCCATCGTGGCGGCCAGCTCCTTGCCGGTCGGGCGTCGCACCTCATCGGTCCGCCCGGGAACCAGTACGTCGCTGAACAACTCGAGCGCAGCATCGAGGTCGTCGACCGGGGTCAGCCGCCCGCGGACCGTGGCGGAACGGTAGTTGACCGACGACTCGAAAGTCGTCGGGGCGACCACGAGGGCATCCAGGGCGAACACGGTCAGCACGGCGGAAGCTCCGGCCGCGACCTGTCGAAGCGCGCCCGCCCCGGTCGAGCCATGCAGCAGCACACGGTCCCCGTCACGGGCATACAACATCGGAACGGCGAGCGGCTCGCCGTCCACCGCGCACGACAACACCCCCGCCCACTGCGAGTCGAGCAGAGCATCCAGGGCCGCACGATCCGGCACCCCCAGCTCCGGAAAGCGATTCAGTTCGGTCACAGCTCGGCCTCAGTGGATTCGAGGGCACCTTGAAGCGAAGTGGCTGGTCGGCGCGCGATCCACAGTCGCCGCTCGGTGCCCACGCGCAGATCGCTGCGACGACGTACGTCGCTCGCTCCGCCGTCGAGCAGCGCGTCGAGGGCTTGGCGGTCAGTCGGCTCCAGTCGATCGGCGACCGCGCTGCGCACGCGCATCAGCGTTGCGGCGGCGTAGTCGCCGACCACGGGAGCCAGCGGTGGCGCGAGGTCGACGACGACCGCGCGGTCCATCTCCACGACCAGGCCGGCCCGGGTCAGCCGTTCGCCCCAGTCGCTGCCCATGGCGGGCATGTCCACTGCTCGGTCGGCAGCGAGCAGTGCGTGGGCGCGCGCCTCGGCTCCGCCACCGGGGGTGTCGTCGGGTACGAATCGAGGAAAGTCGGCCAGTTCGACCACCGCGAGCAAGCCGCCCGGACGGATCGCCGCGACCACCTGGGCCAGGGTGCGATCGGGGTCGGCGAGATGGTGCAGCGATGCGGAGGCCCAGGCCAGGTCGACCGGCTCGAGCTCGGGTACGCCCTGGTCCAGGTCAACGCACAGGGTGGAGACGCGGTGGGTCAGGCCAAGGGTCTCTGCGCGGCGGCGCAGGCGCTCGAGCATCTTGTCGGACGCGTCGACTGCCAGCACGTGCGCGCCGACGAAGTGTCGCAGCAGCCCGAACGTCCCGGTCCCCGTGCCGGCCCCGAGGTCGAGAATGCTGCGCACGGGCGAGTCAACCAACCGCTCGATGTCGGTGCGTACGGCCTGCAGCGGCTCCGCGAGGACCTCGGCATCGAGGTCGAGCAGGTCCGAGAGATCGTCGTGGGCGTGGTGCTCGTCGTGGGCGTCGTGGTGGTCCGAGTGGGTTGAGTGGTGGTGATCGTGATTCATGGCTTGAGCCTAGTGACGCCTTGCGGCATGAGCATAGGATCTTGCGTATGACGCAAGACAGTGACCTTGATGTCCTGGTCCGGCAACGCATCCGCGGTCTGCGGATCGCACGTGGCTGGTCGCTCGACGACCTCGCCGGACGCTGCTATCTCAGCGCCTCGACGCTGAGCCGGATCGAGACCGGCCACCGTCGGATCGGCCTCGACCAGCTGAGCGCGATCGCTCGCTCACTGGGCACCTCGATCGACCACCTCGTCGAAGCCGAGAACGACCAGGACGTCGTGATCCGGCCCCATCAGGACGAGGCTCGAGGGATGACCACCTGGCTGCTGTCACGCGACCAGGGACCTCACGGCTTGAAGGTCGCCAAGATCCGCCTCACCCAACCGCTCCCCCGACGCGAGGATGGCGAGCTACCCGTGCACCCCGGTCGTGACTGGTTCACCGTCCTGTCCGGGACCGTCCTGGTCCTGCTCGGCGATCGAACGATCAGGGTGGAGGCCGGCCAGGCGGCCGAGTTCTCGACGATGGTGCCGCACGCGTTCGGTGCGCAAGGCGGACCTGCCGAGATCATCGCCATCCTCGACCCCGACGGCGAACGGTCTCACCTGCGCCGCTGAGGCACGAGACCTTCGCGGCGTCATGCCCGCGAAGTCGCTGTACATGCGGTCACCCGCGGCGAAGAATCGCGGCATGCCCACTCGACGACTCGCTGTCGGCCTGACCCCCATGGAGACGCGGCGTGAGGTGGTGCTGCACGTCGCGGACCGGGCGCAGGAACTGGGGTACGACGCGTTCTTCCTGGCCGAGGGGTGGGGTCACGACGCGGGGGTGCTGCTGGCCGAGGTCGCGACCCGAACGGACCGGATCACCCTGGGCACCGGCATCATCAACGTCTGGGGACGCACGCCGGCCAGCATCGCGATGCTGGCAGCCAGCCTTGCCGAGCTGTCCGGTGACCGGTTCGTGCTCGGACTCGGAGCGGGCAGCCCGCCGCTGGCGGAGGGCTTGCACGACGTCGCGTTCACGGCACCCGTCGAGCGGCTCGACGCGGTGACGCGGCAGGTACGCCGACTGCTGGCCGGCCAGCGCCTCGAACCGACCGTGGAACGGACCACCCGGCCCTTGAAGCTGGCCGTCACCCCACAGGCCGCGATCCCCGTCTACCTGGCCGCACTCGGCCCCAGCGCCGTACGGGTGGCTGGTGAGGTCGCCGACGGGTGGTGCCCGTTCCTGCTGCCGCTGTCCGGTCTCGACGCGGGCATCCGGCTGCTCGAGCAGGGCCTGGCGCGGGGTGCGTCCGGCCGCACACTTCCGACCGTCGCCCCCTGCATTCCCACAGCCGTCTCGGCCGATCCCGCCAAGGCACTCGAGGTGGCCTGCTGGTGGGTGTCGTTCTACCTCGTCAGCATGGGCCCGCTGTACCGCAAGACCCTGCACCGGCTCGGACACAGCCAGGCGGTTGAGGAGGTCCTCGCCGCCAACCCCACCCCGTTCACCTTCGAGGTCCCCGAGTCGGCCCGGGGGCTGCTCGACGAGCTCACCCTGTGGGGCGATGCCGAGCACGCGCGGGCTGCACTCGACCGCTGGTACGCCGCCGGCGCCCAGATGCCCACCCTGACCCTTCCACCGGGCCGATCCGTCGACGAGCTCGACCACATCCTCGAGTCCCTGCGTCCCTGACCTCAGCCTGACGTTCGAGAGACCCCGCAAGAACCGGTCCCGGATCTGGCGCTGGCCGCGGCCGGCGATGTGAGCAGGCCGCCTGCGGGGAGTGACTTTCGACGCGGTTCGCCGCGCACGCTCAGGCGTCGGGGCTGGTCACCCCACGGAAGGTGACCAGGTAGTCCTCCCAGTCCCACTCCGCCAGGAACCGGGTAGCCGCCGCTCGGCCATTCTCGAACAGGGCCGTCGCCTGAGTCCGACCGAGCCCGAAGTCGAGCGGGTTGACGCCGGCGCTGTCGACCTGCATCGTCCGGATCTTCACCCACGGCTTGGCGAGGTGCGCCTGGTCACGCCCCACGATCATGGTCATCGCCAGGTTCGCGGCCAACGCGACGGGGCCGTGCTTGAACAAGCCTGCGATGGGCAGCAGCTTGGCAGCATCCATGGGGAGGACGGGAAGCAGCTTGACCCCGAACGTCGGCCAGCGCGGCGGACGCCCGTCGGTCCGGTCGAAGATGTCGATCGGGAAGTTGGACAACACGCCCCCGTCCACCAAGGTCGATGCTGTCTCGTCGGCGCTCGCCAAGGTAGCGGGCTCGTAGAAGAACGGGATCGACATGGACGCCCGCACCGCGTCCACCACACGCTGCCGGCCCGGCTCGAGGCCGTAGGTGCCCTCGTAGTCCCAGGGGAAGTACACGAGCTCGCCGCGCGTCACGTCGGTGGCGGTGACCACCAGACGGAAGCGGCGCTCCGGCGGCAGGGAGGAGTCCGGGTCGTCGATGGCGAGATCGCCGAATGTCTCGACACCGCACTCGTCGACCAGGAGGTTGCCGAGCCACTCCCGAAGTTGGTCACCCTCGAAGACGCCGTCGTCCATCAGCAGGGAAAGCAGGGGGCCGCCGATGGGAACCCGGTCCAGAAGTGACCGATCGGCAAACCGGCGGTAGTTCAACGTCGTCATGATCTCCGTGATCCGCGACGAGCGCATACCCGCGGCCACCAGCGCCCCCACAATCGAGCCGGCGGACGTGCCCGCCACCCTGGGGAAGGAGTAGCCGGCGTTCTCGAGCACGGAGATGGCCCCGACATGGCCGATGCCCAGGACCCCGCCGCCTTCAAGGACGAGATCCGCCTTGAGCGACGACGACTGAGCCATGATCTCCACTCCCGAGGCCTCGAGGGACGCACACGTTGGCGGCGCTCGTAGCGACCGTAGCTGCGCACCATTTTCAGTGTAGGACCGTGTCGCGACATGGCGCCGGGAAGGCCTGCGCGGCAGTCTGCGGGCACGGCGGGGATGCGTCAGTCCGCCGCCTGTCGGATGGCACCGCCGCGTCGTGGCGCCCAGACAACCCGGTTCCCGGCGGCGCCGTGATTGAAGTCCTGCCGACGTCCGGCGCTAGCATTCGCGCTCCGCTCCGAGAGGACCTTCCACATGGCCACCGACTACGACGCATCCCGCAAGACAGAAGACGAACAGAAGGAAGAGAGCCTCGAGGCCCGTCGCCTCACCTCGGGCGACCACGACAAGACCTCGGGGAAGGTGGACGAGGACGAGACCGAGCTGGCCGAGACGTATGAGCTTCCCGGCGCGGATCTCTCCCACGAGACCCTCTCCATCGAGGTCACGCCGAAGCAGGCCAACGAGTTCACCTGCACAGCATGCTTCCTCGTTCAGCACGAATCTCGGCGGTCCTCACCGGCCTCCAATCTCTGCAGTGACTGCGCCTGACGATTGACGGCTGTCGGGCTGTTCAGGCGTCCTGTACCCGGTCCCGGGCGCAGGCGATGAGCGCTGCGAGGTCGAGCCCGTACGTCGGACCGGCAGCCTGCTCGTAGGCCTCCAGGCGGCCCGCTGCGCGTTCCACGAGCCGGGAGGCACCAACGGCGTTGCCGCGCGCCTGGTGGGTCAGGCCCACGCACAGCTGGGCCAGGCCCTGCCACAGCGCCCGTTCCTCGTCCGGGCACGACTTCCACCGGACCTCGAGGGCCTCGTGCGCCGCGAAAGGACGCCCCTCGTCGAACAGGTCGCGGGCGTACGCCAGGGTCTCCGCCGGCGGAAGCGGTTCCTCGGAGATGGGCTCGACGCCCGTCGCGCCGTACGGCAACGGTCGTCCGAGTGCGTCACGTGGTCGAGCCTGTTGCGCACGCCCTTGTTCGTCCCGATCGCGATCGCCGACCACCTGCATCGTTCGCCTTCCGTCGGGGGACGCTGCACAGTCCACCGAGAGCGCCCCGAGCATCCTGTCTCCCACCCTACGGACGCGCGGGACTGGGCAACGGGACCCGGGACAGTGGCGGATCACAGGGGCGTGCGACGAAGGGGGCACACCCCGCGTGAGCCTCAGGCCAGCAGGTCGCGGGTGATCTCGTCGAGGGTCGAGGCGCCGACCAGGGCCATGGTCAGGTCGAGCTCGGCCCACACGTGCTCCATCACGGCCTGGGCGCCCTCGGCGCCGGCCAGCGCGAGGCCGTAGACCCAGGGCCGCCCGACCAGCACGGCCTGCGCACCGAGCGCGAGCGCCTTGAAGGCGTCGGCCCCGCTGCGGACCCCGCTGTCGAAGAGCACCGGGACCCGGCCGTCGACCTCGGCGACGATGCCCGGCAGGGCGTCGAGCGACCCGATCGCGCCGTCGACCTGGCGGCCGCCGTGGTTGGACACGATGATCCCGTCGACGCCGTGCTCGAGCGCCAGGGCCGCGTCCCGCGGGTCCTGGATGCCCTTGAGCAGGATCGGGAGCCGGGTGCGGGCGCGCAGGTAGTCGAGGTCCTCCCAGGTCAGCGAGGACCGGGAGAACACCTCGAGGAAGGTCTCGACCGCGGCGCGCGGCACCGGCGAGCGGAGGTTCTCGACCAGCCCGCCCGGGTAGTGCCGCGCCATCGAGACGAGCGCCTTGAGCGCCGCCAGCGTCGGGCGGGGCGTGGGCTCCCCGGACGGCGCTGCGGACTGCAGGGCCGACGACTGGGCGGCTCGCTGCTCGGCGAGCTTCCGGAAGCTCGGATCGCTGGTGTACTGCGCGATCCCCTCACCGCGGGCGAACGGCAGGTAGGCCAGGTCGAGGTCGTGGGTGCGCCAGCCCAGCACGTGGGTGTCCAGGGTGACCACGATCGCGTCGCTGCCGATCGCCTCGGCGCGGGCGATGAACGAGTCGACGACGGTGTCGTCCTTGCTCCAGTAGAGCTGGTACCAGCGGGGCGAGTCGCCCAGCGCCGCGGCGGTCTCCTCCATCGGCAGCGACCCCTGGGTCGAGATCACCATCGGCAGCCCGAGCGCCTTCGCGGCCCGGGCGACGGCCCGCTCGGCCTCCGGGTGCGCCATCTCGAGCACCCCGATCGGCGCGAACAACAGCGGTGCCGGCAGACGGCGGCCGAAGAGCTCGACGGACTGGTCGCGCTCGTCGACGTCGATCAGCATCCGCGGGACGATCCGGTGCCTGTCGAACGCCTCGAGGTTGGCCCGCACGGTCTGCTGCTGGCCGGCCCCGCCGGCGACGTACGACCAGGCCTCCGGGCTCATCCGCCGCTGGGCGGCCGCCTCGAGGGCTGCCGGCTCGACGGGTACGACGGGCCGGTGCCCGAAGACGCCGTTGCGGTAGATCCGGCTCTGCACCTCCCGTCCCATGGCCAGGGCGGTGCGCCGGATCGTCGTACGTGGGGCCGGGGTCTCATCACTCACGAGGACGAGTGTCCTACGTCAGCACTCGGCTCCGGCATGGCTGTCGCTGATCGCGAACACCTTGTCGAGGCTGGTGACGCGAAAGAGCCGCAGCAACCGCTCGTTGCTGCACACGATCGAGAACGAGCCCATGAACGCGTGCGTCTTGCGACGGGCGCCGATCAGGGCGCCGAGGCCGGTCGAGTCGAGGAACGTGGTCTGGTCGAGGTCCACCACCAGGTCGACGTGACCCGCGACGACGAGGTCGTTGATGACCTCCTTGAGCTGGCTCTGGGTGACGAGGTCGATCTCCCCACGGGGGATCACCACGTGCCGGCCGTGCTCGGCCCTGACTTCGATCTCCAGCTGCATGGGTGGCGTTCCTCGTCGGGGGATGTGTGCACCGTCCATCACCAGACGCACCAGACCCAGTGTCGCGTCTCACGCGTCTCCTGACCACCAAAACGGCAAATTCCACCCCTTGGGGTGGAGCTCCGCCGGATACGGTGCGCAGGTGGATCTCCTGAGCCGATGGAACGTGCGTGAGACCGGCCGAGCCGATGGCCAGCCGATCGTCTTCGCCCACGGATTCGGCTGCGACCAGAACATGTGGCGCTTCGTCGCGCCCGCCTTCGAGGACGATTTCCGGGTGATCTGCTTCGACCACGTGGGCAGCGGCGGCTCCGACCTCGCGGCGTACGACCCGGAGCGCTACTCCTCGCTGCAGGGGTACGCCGACGACGTCCTCGACATCTGCCGCGAGCTCGGCCTGGTCGACGTCGTGTTCGTGGGCCACTCGGTCTCGGGCATGGTCGGGGTGCTGGCCGACATCGCCGCGCCCGACCTCTTCGACAAGCTGGTCCTGGTCGGCCCGTCGCCGCGCTACATCGACGACGAGTCGTACGTCGGTGGGTTCAGCGAGGTCGACATCGAGGAGCTCCTCGACTCCCTCGACAGCAACTACCTGGGCTGGTCGAGCGCGATGGCGCCCGTGATCATGGGCAACCCCGAGCGACCCGAGCTGGGCACCGAGCTGACCGAGAGCTTCTGCCGCACCGACCCGGAGATAGCCCGGCGGTTCGCCCGCGTGACGTTCATGTCCGACAACCGCGCGGAGCTGCCCCGGGTCAGCGCCCCTGCGCTGGTCCTGCAGTGCAGCCACGACGCGATCGCCCCGGTGGCGGTCGGGGAGTACGTCCGCGACGCCATCCCCCGCAGCACCATGGTCCTGCTCGACGCGACCGGCCACTGCCCCAACCTCAGCGCGCCCGAGGCGACCGTGGCGGCGATCTCGGAGTTCGTGCGTGCCGACCGCCCCTGACCCGACACCGGCCGACGAGACCCCTCTGACGATTGCCCGCGAGGACTTCCACGCTGCGCTGCTCGACGACGATGCGCAACGGCTCTACGACCAGGCGCCCTGCGGCTACCTCTCGACGACCCCGGACGGCCTGATCACCAAGGTCAACCAGACGTTCCTCACCTGGACGGGACACGCGCGGGAGGAGCTCGTCGGCCGGCGGACCTTCGCCGAGCTGCTCGCCCCGGGCGGACGGATCTACCACGAGACCCACTACGCGCCGATGCTGCGCCTGCAGGGCACGGTGCGCGAGATCGCACTCGAGGTGGTGCGGGCGGACCGGACCCGGCTGCCGATCCTGGTCAACGCGGTCCTGGACCGGGACGCCGACGGCACGCCGTCCGTCGTGCGCGTGGCGATCTTCGACGCCACCGACCGGCGCGCCTACGAGCGCGAGCTCCTGCACGCCACGCGGCAGGCCGAGCAGTCCGAGGCTCGCGCGATCGCGCTGTCCCGGACGCTGCAGCAGACCCTGATCCCTCCGAGTCCCCCGCAGATCCCCGGCCTCGACGTGGCCGCGGTTTACCGCCCGGCGGGCGACGGCAGCGAGGTCGGGGGCGACTTCTACGACGTCTTCCAGCTCGGCGAGGGCGACTGGGCCGTGGTCCTGGGCGATGTCGCCGGCAAGGGGGTCGACGCGGCCGTCCTCACCAGCCTGGTGCGTTACTCGCTGCGCGCCCTGTCCGTCCGGATCGCCGAGCCGGGCCAGGTGCTGCAGGAGCTGAACCAGGTCCTGCTCCGCCACGACACGGAGCGCTTCTGCACCCTGACGTTCCTGCGGCTGCGCTGTGTCGACGGCGGGTGGACGGTGACGATGAGCTCGGGTGGCCACGCCCCGCCGCTGCTGACGGCGCTGGGGCGCGTCCCGCGACCCGTGGGCGAGCCCGGCTCCCTCATCGGTGCGTTCGAGACGGGCACCTATCCCGACAGCTCGCTCCGGCTCCAACCCGGCGAGACGCTGCTGCTCTACACCGATGGCGTCACCGAGGGCAGGCGCGGCGACGAGTTCTTCGGCGAGATCCGGCTGATCGGCAGCGCGGCGTCGCACCTGGGAACCGCCGCCCAGCTCACCGACGGGGTGCTCGAGGACGTGCTGGCCTTCCAGCAGGAGTTCCCCCGCGACGACATCGCGATCGTGGCAATCGGCGTACCGCTCGACTGAGCCGTCCCCGGACTCGCACCTGCGGCGATTCGTGCCTTTCGGCACTTCTCCGGCGCCCCGCGCTGTCGTTGACTGGGCGCGGAGACCCCACGGTCCGGAGGTGAGTCATGACCCAACAGACCCCCGCAAGCAGCACCGCCGACGTCGCGGCGCAACGGCGACGGCTCGGGGCCGGCGCGATCGCCTCCCTCTCGGGCGGCGCGCTCCTGGTGATCCTCGTGTTCCAGAACACCGAGGACGTCACCATCGACTTCCTGTTCTGGAGCTTCGACCTGCCGCTGTGGCTCTTCACCGTGGCCACCGCCCTGCTGGGGGCGCTCGTCTGGTTCGGCCTGGGTGTCGTACGGCGTCACCGGCGCCGCAAGGCGCGCCGCGAGGACCGGTAGGGCCCGCAATCATCCCCTGCGGGTGATGCCCGGGGGGCCCGCTCCCGCCCAGACTGGCGCTTTCGCGCAGGACGCCAGACCTAGGGAGACAAGTGATGGCCAAGCAGGAGAAGGACGTTCTCTACGTGATCGCCGCGGCGTACGACGAGGTCGACGACGCGGTCGCGGACTACGAGGCGGTCAAGGCGCTGTACCGGGAGGTGAAGACCTCCCACGACTTCGACGCTTCGGTGATCGCCAAGGACGAGGACGGCAAGGTTCACATCGTCAAGAAGCACGAGCAGCCGACCCGGCACGGGGCGGCGGTCGGCCTGGGCTGGGGCCTGGCAACCGGCGTGGCGGCGGCCCTGTTCCCCCCGGTCGGCATCGGCATCGCGGCTGCTGGGGCAGGCGGCGCGGCCATCGGTGGCGTCGCGGGGCACGTGAGCGGTGGCGTCTCGCGGGCCGACCTCAAGGAGCTGGGCGAGACCCTCGACGAGGGCCAGGCCGGCCTGATCGTCGTCTACGAGACGAACCTCGCCGACCAGGTCGCGGCCAACATCAAGGCCGCGAACCGGATCGTCTCCAAGGCGACCGACATGGCGGCCGACCAGCTCGCCGAGGACATGAAGAAGGCCATGTAGCCACTGTTGCCGACCCACTGAGCTGAGCCGGGGGCCGCCACGGAGGGCAGTTGGCCGCGAATCACGGTCAGCAGCACGCCCGTGGCGGCGAACTGCCCTCGGCCACGGCCGCTCACAGCGCCGGGCCTCGCTTCGAGAGGACAGCCTGCTGATTCCTGCAGCAGTCAGAGCAGCCGCGACAGCAGCCGGTAGCTCGAGTTCCGCAGCCGCGCCGCGGTGCCCAGCGACAACAGCTGCTCGAGGGTGACCTCCGAGCAGCTGGTCAGGTCGAGCTCGTACTGGTCGGCACAGGCGCGGGCGATCTCCTCGTCGTAGAAGACCGTCATCACCTCGTCGTGCAGGATCAGGCTGCGGATGTCCCAGTTGCAGGTGCCGATGATCGCCACGTCGGTGTCGACGGTCACCGTCTTGGAGTGCAGGAAGCCTGCCTGGTACTGGAAGACCCGCACCCCGGCGTCGAGCAGCTTCTTGTAGTAGGCGTGGGCGGCGTAGAACGGCAGCTTCTTGTCGGGAACGCCGGTCATCATGAAGCGCACGTCCACGCCGCTCGCGGCAGCGGCACACATGGCGGTCACGAGCGGCTCGTCCGGCACGAAGTACGGCGACTGGACCCATACCCGTTGGCCGGCCGTGGTCAGCGCGACCACGAAGACGTCGCGGATGGTGGCGAACTCCGTGGAGACGCTCGAGTGCAGGACCTGCACCGGCACGCCGTGACCGGGGCGGTGGTTGCCGTTCGCGGGCTTGACGTAGCCGGCCACCAGGTCCTCCGGCCGTCCGTTCAGCATCCAGGTCGTGGCGAAGAGAGAGATGTACGGCGCGACCACGGGCCCCGTCATCCGGAGGTGGGTGTCCCGCCAGGTCTGGAAGCGTTCGCCACCGTCGATGTACTCCTGTCCCATGTTCATCCCGCCGGTGTAGACGATCTCCCCGTCGATGACGGCGATCTTCATGTGGTTGCGGTAGTTGAGCTGGCTGAGCCGCTTGTAGCAGGGGACGACGGTGGCGCCGGCCGCCGCGAGCCGCTTCAGCTCCTCCTTCCTGTACGGCAGGGAGCTGAGCCAGTCGTAGAGGATGCGCACCTCGACCCCGGCCCGCAGCCGGTCGAGCAGGACGTCGGTCACCTCGGCCGTCAGCCGGTCCTGCTCCCAGATGAGGTACATCAGGTGGACGTACTCCCGCGCGTCGCGGAGGTCCGTCAGGAGGTCGCGGAACTTGTCGGCCCCCGCGACGTACACCCGCACGCTCTCGGCGGGGACCGGAACCGCATGCCCTTCCCGGCGACCGAGCAGCTCGATGCGCCGCGCAGGCGTCCCCTCGCGTGTGACGAACGCGATCTGCGCGGCCAGCCCGGGCCCGATGACGGGCGCCAGGGCGCGCTCGGACGTGCTCGCGGCCGCCCGGCGCAGCTCCTGGCGTCTGCGGGTCTCGCGGCGGTAGTTGCGCCCGACGAAGTAGTAGGCGACCAGGCCGAGGACCGGGATCAGCAGGATGACGAAGAGCCAGGCGAGTACGACGCTCGGGTCGCGGTCGTCGGTGGCGAGCGCCAGCACGACCCCGACGAGCGCCGCGAGGAGCAACGTCCCCAGGACCCAGGGAACGACCGCGGCCAGGTCGAAGGCGAGGTCGAAAGCCCAGTCGAAGGCGAGGATGTGCACGGCGCCTCCCCTCTGGTGCCCACCACGCTAGGTCGAGGCCGCGGGCACCGCCTCACCCCTGGTTGGTGAGGTGCAGGGACTCAGGACCCCTGGCGGGCGCTTCCAGCCCGGTGGGGATGCGGCACCACCGCTCCGTGCCGGGGGCGAGGGGGACCGTGCCCCACTCCCGTGCGATCTGCGCGACGATGCCCAGGCCCAGGCTCCCGGCCGTCCCCGGTGCGGCCGGGAGTCTGGGCCCTGCATCGCTGACCGCGAGGCGGACCTCGCTGGTCAGGCAGGAGAGCTGCACGGTGATCGGCGCACGGCCGTGCAGCACGGAGCTGGTGACCAGCTCGCTGGTCACCAGCTCGAGAAGCCCACCCACGGCGAAGGACCCGTGTTCCGGGCATCCGTGCGTGCGCACGAACTGGCGCGCGGAGGAGGGGGTGGTCAGCGTGGCGCTCGCAAACGTGACCTGCTCGTCGGGGGTCAGGTCACACACGTGACCACCCGGTCTCCCGGTCAGGCTGCCGGGTCAACACTCGGAACAGATCGGACACCGCATCCTCCGGGCAACGAGGAGTGACTGCGACCGAGACGGGTCGCGCGGCTACTTCTCAACCGGTTCTGATACCACCCTACGGACAGAGGCAAGTCCGGCCGATGGTCCGAACCGCTGGTCATGGTCGGGCTGACCAGTTCACTGGATCGGTGGTGGTGGTGGTCAGTGCGCCATGTCGACGAAGCGGGAGTAGTGGCCCTGGAAGGCGACGGTGATGTCGCGGGTGGGGCCGTTGCGGTGCTTGACCACCAGTAGGTCAGCCTCGCCGGGGCGGGTCGACTCCTTCTCGTAGACGTCGTCGCGGTGCAGCAGGATCACCATGTCGGCGTCCTGCTCCAGCGAGCCCGACTCGCGCAGGTCGCTCATCATCGGGCGCTTGTCGCCGCGCTGCTCGGGGCCACGGTTGAGCTGGGAGAGCGCGATGATCGGGAGCTCGAGCTCCTTGGCCAGCAGCTTGATCTGGCGGGAGAACTCCGAGACCTCGAGCTGGCGGGACTCGACCTTCTTGCCCGATGACATCAGCTGCATGTAGTCGATCACGATCAGGCGCAGGTCGTGGCGCTGCTTGAGCCGGCGAGCCTTGGCCCGGATCTCCATCATCGTCATGTTCGGCGAGTCGTCGATGAACATCGGCGCTGACGAGACCTCACCCATCTTGCGGGCCAGCTTGGCCCAGTCGTCGTCGTTCATCGCACCGTTGCGGATGTGGTTGAGCGGCACCTTCGCCTCGGCCGACAGCAGCCGCATGGTGATCTCGGAGCGCGTCATCTCCAGGCTGAAGAAGCAGCTGGTCAGGTTGTTGTGGATCGACGCCGCCCGGCACAGGTCGAGGGCGAACGTGGACTTTCCCATGGCGGGTCGGGCGGCCACGATGATCATCTGCCCGGAGTGCAGGCCGTTGGTCAGGTCGTCGAGGTCGGCGAAGCCGGTGGGGACGCCGTAGAGACCCGCCTCCCGGTTGCCGATCGCCTCGATCTCGTCGAGGACGCCGTCCATGATGTCGCTCAGCGGGGAGTAGTCCTCGCCCGAGCGCTTGTCCGCGATCTTGTAGACCTCGGCCTGCGCCTGGTCGACCACGTCGTCGACCTGGCCCTCGCCGGCGTAGCCGATCTGCACGATCTTGGTGCCCGCGTCGACGAGTCGGCGCAGGATGGACTTCTCGCGCACGATCTCGGCGTAGTAGCCGGCGTTGGCTGCGATCGGGACGTTGGCCGAGATCGTGTGGAGGTAGGGAGCCCCGCCGATCCGCTGCAGCTCACCGCGGCGCTGCAGCTCCGCGGCGGTCGTGATCATGTCCACCGGTTCGCCGCGGCCGTAGAGGTCGATGACGACGTCGTAGATCGTCTCGTGCGACGGGCGGTAGAAGTCGGTGCCGCGCAGCACCTCGGACACGTCCGCGATGGCGTCCTTGGACAGCAGCATCGACCCGAGGACCGACTGCTCGGCCGCCATGTCCTGGGGCGGGGTGCGGTCGCCCGGGGACCTCGGCCGCTCGCCGGGAGCGTACGGCGCGGGGCCGTCGCCCCAGTCCTCGATCGGCGGGTCGGGCATCCCCCGGGTGTCGTGCTCGCTGACACTCAACGGGGGCCTCCTGGGCGCTGGGGTGGCGGTGGAACGGGTGCTGGACGGCTGTGGGTCGACCGTAGGGGGAGGCACCGACAACTCCGGGACCGTATGCCCCAAATGGGGTCCAAAGACAGCCCGTTATCCACAGGACCTGTGGATAACCACGGGATCCTCGTGGACGACACGCACCCACCTGTGCACACGCTGGGGATACACCTGTGGACAGAGAGCGACACACTCCGGCGGACACGGCTCTGACCTGCGGAAACGTTCGTCCACACCTGTGCACGAGAAAACTCTTGGAGGGAATCTCGTTCATCTGTCGGCCATCTCACGGACACCCGGTCCTTTATCGACAAAGCACCGCAACCCCGGGATTCCCACAGGTAGGGGGTAGTTACCCACAGGGCGTTCCGGGCTAGTTACTGTTGGGGACAAGAATGTGATCTACCTCTTACCATGACTACACTCCGACGCATGGCCCACCCGCACGACCGCGAGATCTGGCGGCTCGCGGTGCCAGCCTTCCTCGCACTGGTCGCCGAGCCGCTCTTCCTGCTCGCGGACGCGGCCATCGTCGGCCACCTCGGCACCGCCCCGCTGGCCGGTCTGGGCATCGCCGCCGTCATCCTGCAGACCGCGATCGGGCTCTGCATCTTCCTCGCCTACGGCACCACCGCGAGTGTCGCGCGCCGGGTCGGCGCCGAGGACCTGCGCGGGGCGCTGGCCCAGGGCGTCGACGGGCTCTGGCTCGCCGTCGTCATCGGCTCGCTCACCACCGTGCTCGGCGTCGCACTCACCGGGCCACTCGTGCACGCCTTCGGTGCCGGCGAGGCGGTCACCGACCCGGCGGCGACGTACCTGCGGATCGCCTGGCTCGGCACCGTGCCCGTCCTGCTGATGCTCGCCGCGACCGGGGTGCTCCGCGGCCTGCAGGACACCCGCACCCCCCTCGTGGTCGCGGTGGGCGGCAACGCCCTCAACGTCGTGCTCAACCTCCTCCTCGTCTTCGGCGTCGGGCGCCTCGACGGGCTGGGGATCGCCGGGTCGGCACTCGGGACGGTCCTGGCGCAGGTCGCCAGCGCGGCCGCCCTCCTCGTCGTGGTGATCCGGGCCGCCCGGCGCGAGCAGGCGTCCCTGCGTCCCGACCTGTCCGGGATCAGGTCCGCCGCCCACGCCGCGGTCGCGCTGGTGGTCCGCACCCTCACCCTGCGCGCGGCGCTGCTCGTCACGACGTACGCCGTCACGATCGGCGCGAGCGACGCCGCCGGCCAGGCCGTCGACCTCGCGACCCACCAGCTCGCGCTGACCCTGTGGACGTTCCTCGCCTTCGCGCTCGACGCGATCGCGATCGCCGCCCAGGCCATCACCGGCCGCTACCTCGGCGCCGGCGACGTCCTCGGCACCCGGGCGGTCACCCGCCGGATGGTGCAGTGGGGCGTCGTCGGGGGCGTGGCCACCGGCCTGCTCCTCGCGCTCGCCAGCCCGGTGCTCGGCGGGCTGTTCACCGACGACCCCGCTGTCCGGTCCCTGCTGGTGCCCGTGCTGCTGGTCGCGGCGCTCGGTCAACCGGTCGCCGGCATCGTCTTCGTCCTCGACGGCGTGCTGATCGGTGCGGGCGACGGCGCCTACCTCGCCCGGGGCGGCCTGGTCACCCTGGTGGCCTACGCGCCGATCGCCCTGCTCGCCGGGTGGCTGTCGGGGGAGCTGGTCGCCGTGTGGATCGCGTTCGCCGCACTCTTCATGGGTGCCCGACTGGTCGTCCTGGTGCATCGGGCCCGCGGGGACGCCTGGCTGGTGACCGGCACCCGTGCGACCTCCGGAAGCCTGCCCGACACCGCCTAGCATGGCCGCATGAAGCCGCTCCAGTCGATCGCGATGGGGCTGGTGATCATCGTTCTCTCCGCGCGCTTCCAGGGGTACGACGCCCTCCCGGACCCGGTCGGCTGGCTGCTGGTGCTGCTGGGGGTCCGTGCCCTGCCCACCGACCTCGCCCACCGGTCCCAGCTACTCGCGCTGGCCGCGCTGGCCGGGGTGGTGGCGGCCGTCGTCTGGTTCCCGGTCGTGACCGAGCACCTCTACGACGCCGATGCCTCGCTGGGGTGGGCCGCCAACCTCCCCCAGCTGCTCTTCTCGGCGCTGCTGTGCCACGTCCTGGCCGCCCGGGCCGCAGCGGCCAGCGACGTGAAGGCGGCGCGATGGCTGGCGATGACCCGCACCGCCCTGGTCGTGGTCGGGCTGCTGCCGGTGCTGGTCTTCGGGGCCGGGCTCGAGTCACTCGAGGTGACGTCCTACCTGGCAGCCGGGGTGGTCGCGCTGCTGCTCATCTGGCTGCTGTTCGCCTACGCGTCGCGCCCGTGGACGGGTCTCCGGAACCACCCTCCGCAGCAGGCCCTCGCGCCGTAGCCTCTGTTCCACGTGAATCGTTGAGCCCGCGACACCTCACGCACCGAGACAGGGGAACGCCATGGCGACCAGGTTCCGCAGCACGGCGACCTGGGCGGGCGCGGTGCTCGTCGCCGCCCTGATCCCCGCGGTGACGACCGGGGGTGCGGCGCAGGCAGCCGAGGGCTGCACCTCCGAGGTTGCCCCCACCGCTGACCCGCTGCCGCTCCCGACCGGCCCCGGCTGCGACGACACGAGCCCGCCCGAGACGTCGATCGACTCGCTCAGTCCGTCGCCGAACGCCGCCGACTGGATCCGCACCGACCACATGGCGTTCACCTTCTCCGGTGCCTACGCCGACGCCGACGCCGACGTGATCGCCTACGAGTGCCAGTTCTTCAACACCCCGACGCCCCCAGCCGACTGGTCGCCCTGCACCAGCCCCGCCACGTACGAGGGCCTGGACGAGACCCCCACGACTCCCTACACGTTCCGGGTCCGCGCCGTCGACAGCGGTGACGACGGGATCGACCTGACCGCGGATCCGTTCTTCCCGTCGGAGACCGATCAGCCCGACTACGACCCGACCCCGGCCGAGCAGCTGGTCGGCGTCGACACGAAGACCCCGAGCGCGTTCGTCTTCAAGGGACCGTACGACGGCGAGGGCACCTCCTCACCGATCGCGTCCAGGCCCCAGGTCACCTACACCGTGGACTCCAGCGAGCAGGACGTCGCCTATCGCTGCCTGCTCGACGGCAAGCCCGTCGCCTGCGACCAGGGCGACGTCACCATCGGGGGGCTCACGGGTGGCGACAAGGTGTTCCAGGTCAAGGTCACCGACCGGGCCGGCAACGTGTCCGGCTTCGCGACCAAGCAGTTCACCGTGCCCTACGACCTGCGCTCGGCGACCAGCTGGAAGCGGGTCAGGGCCAGGGGCTCGCTTCGCCGGCGACCTGCTCCAGACGCGCCAGAAGGGCGCCCGGATCAAGTTCCGCGCCCACAACATCCGCGAGTTCCGCTTCCTCGCGCCCGCGGGCACCGAGCTCGGCAAGGTGCGGGTCCTGGTCGACCAAGGCTGGAAGACCTTCAACCTGGCCAAGGCCAGGCCGAGCCGGTCGCGCTCCTACGTCGTGCGCGACGAGACCTCCCCGCTCTTCTCGGGCACGATCATCATCGAGTCGCTGAGCAGTGGGAAGCCGGTCCGGATCGACGCGCTGGTCTTTCCCCCGGGCCGATAGCACCGCACACGCAACGAGGGCCGCACCTCCCGGAGGAGGTGCGGCCCTCGTGCGGTCCGGGGACCGAGGTGCTGTGCCGGTCAGGCAGAAACGACGTTGAGGGCCACCGTGGCGGACACCTCGTCGTGCAGCTTGACCGAGACGACGTGCGACCCGAGCGACTTGATCGGGTTCTTCACGGCGATCGTGCGCTTGTCGACCGGCTCGCCCGAGGCGTCGGCAAGAGCGCCGGCGATCTCGGCGACGGTGACGGCGCCGAAGAGGCGACCGCCCTCGCCGGAACGCACCTTCACGTTGACCGGCGCCGACTCGAGCTTGGTCTTGATCTCCGCGGCGTGGTCGTGGTCGCGAACGGCACGCGAGGCGCGCGCGTTCTTGATCGAGTCGACCGTCTTCTCTGCGCCACGGGTCCAACGGATGGCAACGCCACGCGGGACGAGGTAGTTGCGGCCGTAGCCGTCCTTCACCTCGACGACGTCGCCGGGGGCACCGAGGCCGGTGACCTCCTGGGTCAGGATGAGCTTCATTTTGTCAGCTCCTCTCAGCGACCGGTGGACGTGTAGGGCAGCAGAGCGACCTCGCGGGCGTTCTTGACCGCGATGGCAACGTCACGCTGGTGCTGGACGCAGTTGCCGGTCACCCGACGGGCACGGATCTTGCCGCGGTCCGAGATGAACTTGCGGAGCAGGGTGGTGTCCTTGTAGTCGACACCAGTCGCCTTCTCCTTGCAGAACTGGCAAACCTTCTTCTTGGGCTTGCGAATCACTGCCTTGGCCATTGTGGTGCTTCCTTTCGCGAAGCCCGGCCCAGAGTGGTTACTGCGCCGGAATGGTTGAGGGATTCGGTTGGGGGTGGTGCAGTGCCGGGGTGTCGAGACAGGCGCTTGGCGCCTGGCTCAAACCCTCGACGTCGATCAGAACGGAGGCTCGTCCGAGCCCGCACCGGGAGCGCCCCACGGGTCCTGGCTGCCACCCTGGCTGCCGGACTGGCCGCCACCGGAGTAGCCACCACCCTGACCGCCGGACTGGCCACCGGACTGGGGAACAGGCGTCGCCCACGGGTCGTCGCCGCCGGCAGGCCGGCCGCCACCCTGGCTGGCACCCTGGCCACCGCCCTGGCCGCCGCCGGAGTAGCCCCCGCCGCCGCCCTGACGGGTGGTGCGGGTGACCTTCGCGGTGGCGTACTTCAGGCTGGGGCCCACCTCTTCGACATCGAGCTCGTAGACCGTGCGCTTCTCGCCCTCACGGGTCTCGTAGCTGCGCTGCTTGAGGCGACCCTGAACAACGACGCGCATGCCCTTCTGGAGGGACTCGGCGACGTTCTCCGCGGCCTGGCGCCAGATCGCGCAGGAGAGGAACAGGCCCTCGCCGTCGACCCACTCGTTGGTGTTCTTGTCGAAGTTGCGCGGCGTCGACGCGATCCGGAAGTTCGCCACGGCCGCACCCGAGGGGGTGAAGCGCAGCTCCGGGTCGTCGACGAGGTTGCCGACCACCGTGATGACGGTCTCGCCTGCCATGTGGGTCTCCTAGCTCGAATCTGGTGTGGTTCCGCTCATCGTTGCGTCAGGCACCGACAAGAGGAAAGTGCTCGTCCACAGCACCGAACGCTCAGTGAGCGTCGGGGCGCATGACCTTCGTGCGGAGGATGGACTCGTTGAGGCTGAGCTGGCGGTCGAACTCCTTGACCGTGGCCGGCTCGGCGTTCAGCGAGATGACGGCGTAGATGCCCTCGGCGTTCTTCTTGACCTCGTAGGCGAGGCGACGACGGCCCCAGACCTCGACGGACTCGATCGACCCACCATCCTTGCGGATGACGTTGAGGTACTTGTCGAGCGACGGCTCGATGGTGCGCTCTTCAAGGCTGGGGTCGAGGATGACCATGACTTCATATGTACGCAAAGCGGTCTCCACCTCCTCTGGACTCGGCGGCCACGGCATCTCCGTGGCAGGAGGGCGTTGCGTTCCCCGTTCCGCGTCGTACGACGTGGGGCGGGGGCCTTCGCTGACCGGGCCCCCGTCGGTGGGGGTGGGCAGGCAAAGACGTCACAGGCTAGCAGCGGCGGCAGGGGTGCCCGAAATCGTGGTCCGGACGGTGGTGCGGCCGCCCTGTGGAGTCGGGGACCGACGGGCCCTGCGCTGGGTAGCGTGACGCTCGATGACCGGGACCGTCACCGCGCCGCTCGCCGGCCGCTACGTGCTGATCGACCAGATCGGCGCCGGCGGCATGGGCTCGGTGTGGCGCGCCTGGGACCTGCGCCAGGAGCGGTTCGTGGCGGCCAAGGTGCTCGGCCGCCACGACGGCGACCTGCTCCTGCGCTTCGTGCGCGAGCAGTCGGTGCGGATCCAGCACCCCCACGTCCTCGCCCCGAGTGGCTGGGCCGCCGAGGACGACCTGGTCGTCCTGACCATGGACCTGGTCCGCGGCGGATCGGTCCTGGCCCTGCTCGAGGGCCACGGACCGCTGCCGGAGGGCTTCGTCGCCGTCGTCCTGGACCAGGTCCTCCAGGCGCTGGAGGCGATCCACGCCGCGGGCGTCGTGCACCGCGACATCAAGCCGGCCAACCTGCTGCTCGAGGCCACCGGCGCCGGGCGCCCCGTGGTCCGGGTGGCCGACTTCGGGGTCGCCACCCTCGTCCACGACGTCCGGCTCACCCGGGTTCCCGGCGTCGTCGGCACCGACGGCTACCTGGCGCCCGAGCAGGTGCGGGGCGCGTCGCCCGACCCTCGCCAGGACCTGTACGCCGCGGGCGTGGTCGCCGTCCAGCTGCTCACCGGGCTCGCGCCCCGCCGCGAGCCCCCGCACGTGTCCGCACCTCCCGGCCGGCTCCGGCCACTGCTGGACGCCCTGACCAGCCCGGACCCGGACCAACGTCCGGCCTCGGCCGCGGCGGCCCTGGGCCTGCTCCGGAGGCTGGGGACCCCACCGGACGCAGCGGACTTTCCCCAGGTGCCGGACCTGCTCGGCGAGGTCGCCGTGCCCGGCACGACGTCCCGCGACGCGGCCACCCGGCTGGCGATCGCCTGTTTCCTCGGCGTGCTGACGCTCTGCGGCGCCGCGTCCTACCTGCTGCTGCGCTGAGCGCGGCGGGCGGCACGCAAGGCCACCAGCCCCACCACGAGGAGTACGACGGCCAGCGCCAGCAGGCCCAGGATCAGCCCCCACGGCCGCCCCTCCGCCAGCTGGGCCATCAGCTGGGCCACCAGCGCCGTCTCGAGCGGGGCAACCGGGCCGGTCCAGGAGGTCATGTTCCTAGGATGGCGCAATGAGCATCGCCATCGGAGCCCACGTCGACCAGACCGACCCCCTCGCGGAGGCGGAGGCGCGGCAGGCCCCGCTGGTGCAGTTCTTCCTCGGCGACCCCCAGGGCTACCAGGGCCCCGAAGTCGCCTACGCCGGCGGCGCCGAGGGGCTCCGGGCCGACGCCGAGGCGGCCGGGGTGCGACCTCTACGTCCACGCGCCGTACATCATCAACGTCGCCACCACGAACAACCGGATCCGGATCCCCTCGCGCAAGCTGCTCCAGCAGCACGTCGACGCGGCGGCCGCGATCGGCGCCAAGGGGCTGATCGTGCACGGCGGCCACGTCAACAAGGCAGACGATCCCGAGAAGGGCTTCGACAACTGGCGCAAGGCGATCGAGGCCACCGACCTCAAGCTGCCGCTGCTGATCGAGAACACCGCGGGCGGCGACAACGCGATGACCCGCTACCTCGAGCGGATCGGCCGGGTCTGGGACGCGATCGCCGGCACCGAGCAGGCCGACCTGGTCGGCTTCTGCCTCGACACCTGCCACGCCCACGCCGGGGGCAACGCCCTGGAGACCGTCGTGGCCGACGTCCTCGCGGTCACCGGCCGGATCGACCTGGTCCACTGCAACGACAGCCGCGACGAGTTCGACTCCGGCGCCGACCGGCACGCGAACTTCGGCGCCGGGAAGATCGACCCCGACCTGCTCGCCGCGGTGGTCCGCGAGGCGGGGGCGCCGGTCGTGTGCGAGACCCCGGGCGGGGCGGCGGAGCACCGGGCCGACTTCGCCTGGCTGCGAGAGCGGCTGTAGGCGCAGCTGCGGGAGCGGCTCAGGGCAGGGACTGCGGGAGAAGCCCGGTAGCCTCGGGGCCGTGACTTCCCCGACTGCCCCCGCCACGCTGACCGTCCGCGAGGTTCCGGAGTCGGAACACCTCGACTTCCTCCGCAGGCAACGCTCGGCGAGCTTCCTGCAGACCCCCGCGTGGGGTCGGGTGAAGTCGGAGTGGCGCCGCGAGTCCCTCGGCTGGTTCCGTGACAGCGGCCGGGGCGAGGAGCTGGTGGGCGTCGCGCTGGTGCTCTACCGCCAGCTGCCGAAGGTCAAGCGCTACCTCGCCTACCTGCCCGAGGGCCCGGTCATCGACTGGGACGACGAGGACCTGTCGGCCTGGCTGGCGCCGCTGACCGGGCACCTGAAGAAGCAGGGCGCGTTCGGCGTCCGGATGGGCCCGCCGGTGATCACCCGGCGCTGGACCGCGGCCCAGGTCAAGGAGGGCATCGCCGACGACGCCGTGCGCCACCTCGGTGACGTGGCGCCGTCCGAGCGCGGCCACACCGGCGCCCGGGTCGTCTCCCAGCTCCACGAGCTCGGCTGGAAGCCGCAGGCCGTCGAGGGCGGCTTCGCCGCCGGCCAGCCGCAGTTCAACTTCTGGATCCCCCTCAGCACGACCGGTGACGCCGGCGAGCGGGTCCCGCGCACCGAGGACGACGTCCTCAAGGGCATGAACCAGCAGTGGCGACGCAACATCAAGAAGGCCGCCAAGGAGGGCGTGGAGGTCACCAGCGTCTCCGGCCGCGACGCCGTCGACGAGCTCAAGGCGTTCCACGACCTCTACGTCCACACCGCCGAGCGCGACCACTTCACCCCGCGGCCGCTCTCCTACTTCCGCACGATGTTCGATGCCCTCGGTGACGAGGACCCCGGGCGGATCACGCTCTACCTCGGCCGTCACGAGGGCGACCTGGTCGCCGCGACGATCGGGATCCGGGTCGGCGCCCACGCGTGGTACTCCTACGGCGCCTCCTCCACCGAGAAGCGCGACGTCCGCGGCTCCAACGGCGTGCAGTGGGCGATGATCCGCGACGCCCTGGCTGCCGACGCCGACGTCTACGACCTGCGCGGCATCACCGACACCCTCGACTCCGACGACCCGCACGTCGGCCTGATCCAGTTCAAGGTCGGCACCGGCGGCGAGGCCGTCGAGTACGTCGGGGAGTGGGACCTGCCCCTCAACCGCCCGCTCTACAAGGCGTTCGAGCTGTACCTCCGGCGACGGGGCTGAGCGCGGCATGAGCCTGACCCTCACCGTCGACGGTGACCGCTGGCGCGCCCACCTGCGCGCCGTCGCCGAGGCCACCCCCGGCCTGGTGCCGGTCGCGAAGGGCAACGGCTACGGCTTCACGGTCGGCCGCCTCGCCCGCAAGGCCCAGTGGCTGCACGACCAGGGGCTCGGCGTCGACGCCCTCGCGGTCGGGACGTACGACGAGCTCCCGCACGTCGCGCAGCGCTTCCACGGCGACCTGCTCGTGCTCACCCCGTGGCGGCCGTTCGGCGCCGCCCTCGAGGTCGACCCCGCGCTCTCCGACCGGGTCATCCACACGCTGGGCCGCACCAGCGACGTCGAGGACCTGCTGACCCGCCAGCCCGACGCCCGCTTCGTGCTGGAGCTCGTGACGAGCATGCTGCGCCACGGTCTCTCCGCGCGCGAGCTCTGGTCGACCGCGCCGCTCCTGGCCGGGCACCCGCGCGCCCGGCTGGAGGGGATCGCGCTGCACCTGCCGCTGGCCCAGGGCTCGCACCTCTCCCAGGTGCACCGGCTGCTCAACGACGTCGTGGCCGCCGGCCTCGACACCACGACGATCTGGGTCAGCCACCTCACCCGCGACGAGCTCGCCCAGCTGCGGGCGGCGTACCCCGACTTCACCTTCCGCCCGCGGATCGGCACCGACCTGTGGCTGGGTGACCGGGGCGCCCTGCGGGTGACCGCCACCGTCCTCGACGTGCACCCGGTCGAGCGGGGCGACATCTTCGGCTACCGCGGCCGCACCGCCCCCAAGTCCGGGCACATCCTCGTCGTCAGCGGCGGGACGGCGCACGGCATCGGCCTCGAGGCCCCGACCGGCGAGTCGTCGATCCGGGCGCGGGCCGCCACGCTCGCCCGGGGTGGCCTCGACGCCGCCGGCTTCGTGCGCTCCCCGTTCTCGATCGACGGCAAGCAGCGGCTCTTCGCCGAGCCTCCGCACATGCAGGCCTCGATGCTCTTCCTGCCGCACGGCCACTGCGTGCCGGAGGTCGGCGACGAGATCGACGTCCGGGTGCGCTTCACGGCCACGGCCTTCGACCACGTCCTGATCGACTGAGCCTGATCGACTGAGCCTGATCAGCTGAGCTGGGCCACCGGCCCGCGGATCGGCGGGTGGCCCGGCGCGCGGACCGGGTCGTGCCGGGGCAGCAGCACGTCACGCGCGACGATCGCGACCAGGTAGAGCTCGGCGGCCATCCGCACCACGATCGCCACCCAGTAGAAGCCCGCGTCCCCACCTCCCGCGGGTGCGAGGTACCCGCCGAGGTACCACCACACGGACGCGAAGTAGAAGACCTCCCCGGCCTGCCAGACGATCTGGTCGCGCCAGCGCGGCCGTGCGAGCACCGCCAGCGGGAGCAGCCAGAGGACGTACTGCGGCGAGTAGACCTTGTTGACCAGCAGGAAGCCCGCGACGACGAGGAAGCCGAGCTGGGCGAGGCGGGGCGAGGCCGGGGCGAGCAGGCCGAGCGCCAGCACCCCGACGCACCAGGCGCCGAAGAACACCCACGACCAGAGGTTGATCGTGTGGACGTCGATGGTCCCGTCACTCACCTGTGCGAGCACCAGCCAGATCGAGCCGAGGTCGGCGCCGCGGTCGGAGTTGAACGTCCAGAAGACCTTCCACGCATCGGGGCTGCTGACGTACGCCGGCAGGTTCGCCAGCGCCCAGGCCACCACCGCGCCGGATGTTGCGAGCGCGAAGGGCCGGAGCCGACGCTCGCGCAGGCAGATCACGAGCAGGGCACCGAGCAGGAACAGGGGATAGAGCTTCGTGGCCGTCCCCAGGCCGATCAGCACCCCGGTGAGCACGGGCCGGTCCCGTGCCCACGCCCACAGGGCGGCCCCGACCAGCCCGACCGCCAGCAGGTCCCAGTTGACCAGTCCCGTGAGCGCCAGGGCCGGGGCCAGGGCGAAGAGGGCGGCGTCCCAGGGCCGGCGTGGGTTCACCCCGCTCAGGAACCAGGCGGTGAGCAGGGCGACGGCGGCGAGCCCGATCGCGTTCACCGCCACGAACATGCGCACCTCGCCGGCGACCTCCTTGTCGCTGAACAGCGCATCGGTGCTTCGGCCGTAGCGGGAGCTGATGTCCGGCGAGCCGCTGGCCCAGTGCGTCACCCAGGCGGTCGCCCACGCGAAGTAGGAGATGCCGACGGGGTACTCCATGACCTCGTAGCGGTCGCGGACCTGCTCGTCGTCGGTGTAGGGCCAGTTGAGCTCGGCGAAGCCGCGGCCGGTGTAGAGGTAGGGCATGTCGGAGTAGCACATGTGGGAGTAGCGAGCCTGGCCGTCCTGCCACGAGCTCTCGTAGCAGGCGCTCTTCTGCACCATCCCCGCCGCGAAGCAGAGCGCGGTCAGCGCCAGGATGACCCGGACCGGGGTCCACCACCGGTGCCGGCCGGCGCGCGTGCCCACCGGGCCACCGATGCCCTCGCTCAGCGCGGTGACCACCGGGTCGTCCAGGGTCGGGTGCACCCGGTCGTCGACCCCGCCCCCACCGACGCCGCCCGGGCGCCCGTCAGGCAACGGAGACCGCGCTCGGGAGGGCGGTCACCACCACGCGAGCCAGTACGGCTCGGTGGAGGCCGTCGTCATCCGGCGCGGCGCCTTCGTCGGCGACTTCGACGGCTGGCCGCTCGGCGACGAGGTGGGGCTCGAGGTGTCCGACGAGGACGGCGGTCCCGAGGGCAGCGTCGGCGACGGCGGCGGGGCCGACGTCGTCGGCGGCGCCGAGGAGGTCGGCGGGGCCGACGTGGTGGGCGTCTCGCTCGGGGTCTGGCTCGGGGTCTTGCTCGGTGTCCTCGTCGGCTGCGGCGCCCGGGTCGGCGACGGCGGCGGGGTGTAGGGCTCGTGGTCGTCCATGGGCGCGTCGCCGTCCACGTAGGCCGGCGGCGGGAACTCCTCGATGTCGAGGCCGTCCATGTCGCGCGTCATCACCGAGGTCCAGGTGTCGGCCGGGTAGTCCGCGCCGAAGTACGACGGCAGCCACCCGTCGAGCTGGTCGTCACCGTCACCGCGGACGTACATCACCGCGGTCGACAGCTGCGGCGTGTAGCCCACGAACCACGCGGAGGACACCTCGTCCTTGGAGTTGGTGGCGGTGCCGGTCTTGCCGGCCGCCGGACGACCCAGGGCCAGGGCCGCCCGTCCGGTGCCGTTCTGCACGACCTGCTGCATCGCGTAGGAGACGTCGGCCGAGATGTCCTCGCCCAGCGCGTCCTCGGTGGACTGCTTGTAGGACCACTTCTCCTCGCCGTTGCGGTCGACGACCTTGTCGATCACGTGGACGTCGGCGCGCTGGCCCCCGTTGGCGATCGTGGCGTAGGCGTTGGCCATGTTGACCGGGCTGATCCGGGCCTTGCCCAACGTGATCAGCGCGTCGGCCTCCAGGTCCCGGGACTCGTCGGGGATGCCGGGCGACTTCTTGTCCGCCGCCGCCGGCGGGATGCCCAGCTTGTTGGCCATCGCCAGGATCTTGTCCGGACCGTCCGGGATGCTGGCCGACATGTCGACGTACGCCGTGTTGATCGACTGCTCCAGCGCGTAGGTCGCGTCGACCGCCGAGCCGTAGTCGTTGCCGAGCCCGTCGGAGCCGGAGCCCTCGTTCCTGACCGTGAGGCCGTCGGGGAACTCGTAGGGCGAGTTGCCCTCGAAGGTGTCCTTGAGGGAGTAGCCGTTGTCGAGCGCCGTCGCGAGGGTGATCGGCTTGAAGGTCGAGCCGACCATGCCGCCGGCGACCGACCAGTTGATCTGCGAGTCCAGGTAGTCCTGGCCGCCGTAGAAGCCGCGCAGCGCACCGGTGCCGGGCTCCACGCTGGCCACCGCGACGTGCAGCTCCTTGTCGCCGAAGCCCTCGGGCTTGGCCTCCATGACGCCCTGCTCGGCGGCCTGCATCGCCTTCGGGGTGAAGGTCGTCGTGACGCGCAGCCCCTCGCCGTCGATCTCCTCGTCGCTGAAGCCGAGCGCGTGCAGCTCGGTCCTGACCAGCTTGAGCATGTGCCCGCGCTGGCCGCCGTACTGGCTCTCGGCCTCGATCTCGGGGAACTTCGGGAGCCGCTTGGACGCCTTGTCGGCCTGCTCCGCGGTGATCGTGCCCTGGCTGGCCATGCCGGACAGGACGTAGCGGTAGCGCTCCTTGAGGTCCTGGCGCGCCGCCTTGCCGTTGTCGGGGTCGAAGTGGGTCGGGTTGTTCAGCACGCTCGCCAGCACCGCCGCCTGGGGCAGCGTGAGGTTCTTCGCCTCGGTGTCGAAGTAGGCCCGCGAGGCGGCCTGGATGCCGTAGGCGCCGCGCCCGAAGTAGATGGTGTTGAGGTAGCCCTCGAGGATCTGCGACTTGCTGAGCTGGCGCTGGATCTTCAGCGACAGGATCGCTTCCTTCAGCTTGCGCTCGTAGGAGTGCTCCTGGGTGAGGTACAGGATCTTGACGTACTGCTGGGTGATCGTCGAGGCGCCCTGGCTGCTGTTGCCGGACGCGTTGCTGAACGCCGCACGGAGGATCCCCTTGGGGTCGATCCCCTTGTCGGTCCAGAAGCTCCGGTTCTCGGCCGCCACCACGGCGTCCTGGATGTTCTGCGGCATCTCCTTGAGCGTGATCGACTCACGGTTCTGCGTCGCGAACTTGCCGAGCTCGGTCTTGCCGTCGGCGTAGTAGATGAACGAGGTCTGCGCCTCGAAGTCCTTGTTGGGGTCCGGGATCTCGGTCGTCTTGTAGAGGTAGACGAACGCGCCGGTGACCAGCAGCGCCCCGACCAGGCCGACGACGAGTGCCCACTTCAGGACCCGCTTGGCCACCTCGCGCTTGTTCACGGGTCGCTTCGGGGACGTCTTGACGGCGGGACCGGCAGACCTGCGCTTACCACTCAACTTCGGCACTCCGGGGGACTCGACTGCTGCGGGGGCGACAGCCAGCGGCTGCACGTGTCAACGGCGCGCCCGTGGGCACGCCGTTCAACAGGGTACGCATCCGACCGGCCGGCCATGACGATCCGTGACCCGGGCAACACCGAACGTCGGGTGTGGCCCGCGTATTCACGCCTGTTGGATATATCGGTACGATAGGTCCCATGGCACGTCGTGGAGAGACCATCGAGCTCGCAGTCCTCGGGCTGCTGCACGAGGGACCCATGCACGGCTACGAGCTCCGCAAGCGGCTGAACCTCATGCTCGGCTGGAGCCGTGTGCTCTCCTACGGATCGCTCTACCCCGCGCTGAAGAAGATGCTGCGGGGGGCCCTCATCGAGGAGACCGCGACGACGGTGACGCCGGTGACCCGGCGTCCCCGGATCGTCTACCAGGTCACCGAGGCCGGGCACCGCGAGTTCGAGCGCCTGATGCAGGAGGTGGGTCCGACCGCCTGGGAGGACGACAACTTCGACATCCGGTTCGCGTTCTTCGGTCGCACCGACATGGAGATCCGGCTGCGCGTCCTCGAGGGACGCCGCACCCGCCTCCAGGAGCGCCTGGACCGTGTCCAGAACCAGCTGGCGATGACCCAGAAGGAAGTCGACCAGTACGCCGCCGAGCTCCAGCGCCACGGAGTCGAGTCGGTCGAGCGTGAGGTCCGGTGGCTGTCGGACCTGATCAACGCCGAGCGCAACCACGGGGAACCGGGCAGCAACACCCGGCCGGTGACCCAACCAGCCACCCGACCAGCCGGCCCCACGGCCGACCAGCAGCAGTGACACAGCAAGCCAAAGAGCGAGGGAAGGAACGTCCGATGGGTTCGGTACGAGTAGCAATCGTGGGAGTGGGCAACTGCGCCACCTCACTGATCCAGGGCGTGGAGTACTACAAGGACGCCGACCCCGACGGCAACGTCCCTGGACTCATGCACGTGATGTTCGGCGACTACCACGTCAGGGACGTCGAGTTCGTCGCGGCGTTCGACGTCGACGCCAAGAAGGTCGGCTTCGACCTCTCCGAGGCGACGCAGGCCTCCGAGAACAACACCATCAAGATCGCGGACGTCCCGCCGCTGGGCATCATCGTCCAGCGCGGCCACACCCTCGACGGCCTCGGCAAGTACTACCGCGAGACCATCGAGGAGGCCGACGGCGAGGGGGTCGACGTCCTCCAGGTCCTCAAGGACACCAAGGCCGACGTGCTCGTCTCCTACCTCCCGGTGGGCTCCGAGGTGGCCGACAAGTTCTACGCCCAGTGCGCCATCGACGCGGGCGTGGCCTTCGTCAACGCCCTGCCGGTCTTCATCGCCTCCGACCCCGTGTGGGCCAAGAAGTTCGAGGACGCCGGCGTCCCGATCATCGGCGACGACATCAAGTCCCAGGTCGGCGCCACCATCACCCACCGGGTGATGGCGAAGCTGTTCGAGGACCGCGGCGTGGTGCTGGACCGCACCTACCAGCTCAACGTCGGCGGCAACATGGACTTCAAGAACATGCTCGAGCGCGAGCGCCTGGAGTCCAAGAAGATCTCCAAGACCCAGGCCGTCACCTCGAACATCGAGCACGACCTCGGCGCCCGCAACGTGCACATCGGCCCCTCGGACTACGTCCAGTGGCTCGACGACCGCAAGTGGGCCTACGTCCGCCTCGAGGGTCGCGCGTTCGGCGACGTCCCGCTCAACCTCGAGTACAAGCTCGAGGTCTGGGACTCCCCCAACTCCGCCGGCATCATCATCGACGCGATCCGCGCCGCGAAGATCGCCAAGGACCGCGGCATCGGCGGGCCGATCATCTCGGCGTCGTCGTACCTCATGAAGTCCCCGCCGGTGCAGCTGCCCGACGACGAGGGCCGCCGCCGCGTCGAGGCCTTCATCGCCGGCGAGGAGTGACCTTCCACTGACGCACCGCCGCCGACCCGCCCGAGACTTTCGGGCGGGTCGGCGTCATTTCGTAACCCGGCAGCCCCGCCCCTCGTTTGGGTGGCATCCGCGTCGCACCACCGTGCGACCACATGTCCTGAGGATGCCCATGTCTGTGCCTCGTCCCCGGCGCCTGCGCACCACAGCGGTCACCACCGCGCTGGTCGCCGGCCTCGCCACCGGTCTCGCCACCATCCCGGCCGCGGTCGCGGCCCCGCCCGCGCCGTCCGGACCCACCTCCACGTTCGGCAAGCGCCTGCTGACCGCGCAGTTCGACGGCCAGTCGGCCACGGTCGAGCGCGGCTCCCGGTTCCGGGTCTCGGGCACGATCAGCACCGTCACCCAGGCTGCCGTCGGCCGGGCCGACGCCGGCGTCCCGGCGACCTTCACGCTCGCGGTCACCGACGCGAGCGGCCGCGTGCTCGGCACCCAGGACGTCACCGCCGCCTCCGACGGCACCTTCTCCACCATGGTGCCCGGCACCCTCACCCAGGACCTGTCCAGGACCGACGGCCCGCAGACGCTGGGCGTGCGGGCCCTCGACGCGTCGTACGACGGGTTCGCCGCCCAGGACGCCGGTGCCGGCTCGGTCGCGCTCGCGCCGACCGCGACGGACCTGGTGATCGAGAACAGCTTCGTCTCCTCCGTGGGCTGGGTGAAGCCCGGCGACACCTACCCCTCGCGGATCATCGTCACCAACCCGACCGCCCTGCCGGTCGCCGGCGCGACCGTCACCGTCAGCGCGCCGCGCGGCACCGACTTCACCGCGGCCAGCGGCCCGGGCACGCACCCGCTGACCGCCGACGCGATCGTGTGGACCCTCCCGTCCGTCGCGGCCGGCGACAGCGCCACCCTGGTCCTGGAGAACGACGCCGACACCACGGCCGAGGACCCGGAGATCGTGTGGCGCGACCTCTCGAGCAGCGCCCACCTCACCTCGGCGACCGTGGACACCACGGTGGTCAGCCACGGCCCCAAGGTGATCCCGCCCAGCGAGACCTACGACACCGCCCGCTACGGCGACCGCCCGTTCCCGGTCATCCCGGTGCAGTACACCGACCGCGACTACCAGACGGGCACCACCCCGGCCCACTCCGGCGAGCAGCTCGAAGAGGTCATCAACTCGCCCACCCTGGCCGGCTCGACGTTCAACCTCTACCAGGAGATGTCGCTCGGCCAGCTGTTCCCGGAGGGCACCGTGCCCTCGGCCGGCATCGCCACGGCGGACTTCACCTACGGCCCCGGCTTCGACTTCTCCAAGCGGGAGATCCCGGGCAACACCTGCGCCGGCGCCACGCTGGCGGACGTGCCGGCCTCCATCCCCAACCCGCTCACCTACCCGGAGCGGATCACCGACGGCGTCTACAACCTGCCCGGTGACACCGGCTACTACGGCTCGGACGCCAACGGCTCGGCCGTCCTCGGCTCGGTGGCCGGCGTGGGCGCCCTGCAGAACATCGACTCGGGCTGCGGCCCGGCCGGCAAGCTCGTCTACGACGCCGCCGCGATCGCGGACCCCGAGATCGACTACTCCGACTACGACACCGACAAGGACGGCGTGGTCGACTTCTTCATGGCCGTCTTCGCCGGCTGTGGCGGCAACGGCGCCTCGCAGCTCTCGGTCGCCGGGTGTGACTACCCCGGCGCTCCCTACGACAACGTGTGGCCGCACTCGTCCTCGCTGGAGTACTACTACACCGACCCCGACACCGGGCTCGCCGGCTACACCACCGACGACCAGCTCAAGGACCTCGAGGGCCACAAGCTCTACTACACCTCGGCCGAGCGCAACGACATGACCACGACCACCACGACCTGGCCGGTCTTCGTCCGGGTCGGGCCCTACAACGTCAACCCCGAGACGGCCATCGACAAGGCCAGCGTCATCTCGCACGAGTACGGCCACTCCCTGGGCCTGCCGGACTTCTACTCGACCGGCAGCCGGGAGACCTACGGCGACTGGAACCTGATGGCGACCGACAAGTCGCAGAACATGGACGCCTTCTCGCGCCAGGAGCTCGGCTGGGTGGTGCCGCAGGTCCTCGAGCCCGGCACGACCAAGCACGGTCACCGCGTTCCGGGACTCCAAGCAGGACACCGGCACCATCACCTGGCAGCAGCCCGACGGCACGCCGTACACGCTCAGCGACGGGACGGACGGCACGGTCCACAACGCCGACATGTATGTCGCCAAGCTGCCCGGGCGCCAGCTGCTGGACCCGGCCAGGTTCGACACCGGGGACAAGGCCAGCAAGACCCACGCCTGGTGGTCGGGGTCGGGCAACGACTTCGGCTGCACCCCCACCGGCGGGCGCAACCTGGACCTCTCGATCCCCGCGCTGGCCACGCTGCCCGCGGGCAGCACCGTCAAGCTGTCCTTCAAGTCCAACTGGGACATCGAGTGGGACTACGACTACGGCTACGTGCTGACCACCACGGACGGCGGGGAGACCTACACCTCGCACGCCTCGGAGAACGGCTACACCACGTCCAACACCGACCCGGTGGCCGGCAACCCCAACCAGAACACCTGCCAGGCCACGTTCGACAACGGCCTCACCGGCACCAGCGGCTCCTACTCCGACGGCACCGAGGCCACCGACCGCAAGCTCGGCAACACCCCTGAGGCCGTCTTCCTCGAGGACAGCTACGACATCAGCGCCCTCGCCGGCAAGCCGAACGGCGCGCTGCGGTTCAGCTACGCCACCGACCCCGGCCTGGCCCGGCCCGGCTGGTTCGTCGACGACGTCAAGGTCACCGTGACCGAGCCCGGCAAGGCACCTCGCGACGTGCTGGTCACCGACTTCGAGACCGACGGCGGTCCCGACGACGCCCGTGTCTTCAACGGCGGCTGCCGCGAGGACCTGTCCACCGCCCAGCAGTGCACCAAGGGCTGGAAGTACCTCCAGGCAGGAGCGGAGTCCGCCCAGGACCACGCCTACTACCTCGAGATGCGGGACCGCTCGGGCTTCGACCTCGACGGTCACGGCCAGATCGACCGCGACCCGATCACCTTCCAGGCCGGCCTCTACCTCGGCTACACCGACGAGGCGCACGGCTACGGCAACGCCGGCACCGACAACCCGCCGGCGCAGTCCCCGCTCGACTCGGTTCCCGAGCCGGGCAGTGACACGCCCGACCTCAGCGACGCGGCCTTCACCGCGGCGGCTGCGCGCTCGGCGTACTCCGACTCGGGCGAGGGCCACACCGACAACTACAGCGACCCTGCCAACACCAAGGTCGACAGCCGGTACGCCGACGTCGCCAACCCGTGGCGCTTCCAGTACGACTGCCTCGGCTTCCAGGTGCTGTCCATGACCGGCAACACCGACGGCCCCGCGACGTCCGACGGCGACCTGACCGGGAACGTCGCGTTCACGATGGGCAACGGCTGCGGGACCTTCGACTACGGCTACGAGCCCGCGGCACCGACGCCGAACACGGCGCCCACCGCCAAGGCCAAGGCCACCCCCGCCACCGCCGGAACCGGTCAGCAGGTCACGCTCAGCGCCACCGGCAGCGATGACACCGAGACACCGGACGACCTGGACTTCAGCTGGGACTTCGGCAACGGCGGGTCGACCAAGGACGCCTCGGGCGAGGTCGTGAGCCACGCGTTCGGCAAGCCCGGCACGTACGCCGTGACCGTGCTGGTGACCGACCCCCAGGGGGCCAGCGACACCGACACCGTCCAGGTGACCGTCACCGGCGCCGCCTCCGGCGACACGACCGCGCCGACAGCGATGATGTCGGTCTCCCCGGACAGCCCGTTCACCCAGGACTCGGTGGAGCTCAGCGGCGACGGCTCGTCCGACGACCAGACGTCCGCGAAGCACCTCGCCTACGCGTGGAACTTCGGTGACGGCGGCTCCCGGGTGGACGCCACCGGCAAGGACGTCCGCACGAAGTTCCGCAAGCCGGGCTTCCGCACCATCACGCTCACCGTCACCGACGAGGCGGGCAACTCCCAGCGGGCGCAGCAGAAGATCCTGGTCCGGCGCTACGTCGCCTGCCAGTCGCCCAAGGTGATCCTGGACGGCAGTTGGCGCACGGTCCGCAGCCAGGACTCCCGCGGCGGCAACTACTGCGACAACCAGGGTCGCGGACCGGGCAAGGACGTGGTGACCTACACGTTCCGCGGGACCCGCCTGGTCGTGGTGCACGGGGAGTCGAGCCGGGGCGGTGTCGCCGCGGTGTACGTCGACGGCAAGCGCAAGGCCAACCTGTCGTTCAGGAGCGGGCAGTCAGCCGTGAGCATCGACGACCGGCGGCTCTACCGGGGGCTCGGCAAGGGCGAGCACACCATGCGGATCGTGGTGAAGCGGGGCGAGGCCTACCTCGACGGGTTCATCGTCCGGAGGTGAGAACAGCCGGTCCCCGGGCTTCTCGGCCAGGGGACCGGCTGTCCGGTCACGTGGGTGCGGCTCAGGCCTCGGCCTCGGCCTTGATCCGGCCGAGGGTCTGGCGCATGCCGTCGCGCAGCTCGGCCGAGAAACCCTCCTGGCCACCGAACACGGCGTCGGTGAGCTTCAGCGAGATGCTGGAGATCCCGTCGGGCGCCTCGCGTCGCTGCACGATCCGGGTGCCGCCGGCGTCGGTCGGCTCGAGGAGGAACGACCAGATCGTGAAGTTGTCCTTGATCCGCAGGGCGATCTCCCGGTGCGGCTCGAAGCGGACCACCTTGGCCTGGGTGGGCCAGACGAGCAGGCCGCGGCGGTTGATGTTGACCGTCCGCGTGCCCTGCTGGACCGGGCCACCGCGCACGAACGTCTTGACGACCTGAGGGCTCCAGGACGCCATCCGCGGCAGGTCCGCCACGAGCGACCACACCTTCGCGGGTGCGGCGTCGACCTCGATGGTCTCCTCGAGCAGGGTCTCGATCTGGGTGGGCATCACACGCTCCGTGGGGCAGGGGTCGACAGGTCGGGTCGAACCTACTGGCGGTATGTCGATCCGCGCACCGTGACACCCGCCACCCGGCCCCGACTCAGTCCTGCCGGGCGGCCGCCCAGGCCAGCAGCGCCTCGCGCGCCTCGTCGGCGGTCATCGGGCCGCGGTCCATCCGCAGCTCGAGCAGGTGCTGGTAGGCCTGCCCCACCTCGCGGCCGGGCCCGATCCCGAGGATCTCCATGATCTGGTTGCCGTCGAGGTCGGGACGGATCGAGGCCAGCTCCTCCTCCTCCGAGAGCCGGGCGATCCGCTCCTCCAGCTCGTCGTAGGTCCGGCGCAGCCGGTCGGCCTTGCGCTGGTTGCGGGTCGTGCAGTCGGCGCGGGTCAGGATGTGCAGCCGCTCCAGCTCGGGGCCGGCGTCGCGCACGTAGCGGCGTACGGCGGAGTCGGTCCACTCGCCCGATCCGTAGCCGTGGAAGCGCAGGTGCAGCTCGACCAGCCTGGTCACGGCGGCGATCTCGTCGTTGGAGAAGCGCAGCGCCTTCATCCGCTTGCGGGTGATCTTGGCGCCGACGACGTCGTGGTGGTGGAAGGTGACGGTGCCGTCCTCGACGAAGCGGCGCGTCCGCGGCTTGCCCACGTCGTGCATGAGCGCGGCGAAGCGGGACACGAAGTCGGGACCGCCCCCGGGCAGCCGCGCCTCCAGCTCGATCGACTGCTCGAGCACGGTGAGGGTGTGCTCGTAGACGTCCTTGTGCCGGTGGTGCTCGTCGCGCTCCAGCGCCAGCGCGGGCAGCTCCGGCAGCACCCGCTGCGCGAGGCCGGTCTCGACCAGCAGGGTCAGGCCCAGGCGGGGGTACGGCGCACACACCAGCTTGACCAGCTCGTCGCGGATCCGCTCGGCCGAGATGATCTCGATCCGGTCGGCCATGACGGTCATCGCGGTCACGACCGCAGGGTCCACGGTGAAGCCGAGCTGCGCGGCGAACCGGGCCGCGCGCATCATCCGCAGCGGGTCGTCGGAGAAGGAGTCCTCGGGGCGCCCGGGCGTGCGGAGCACCCGGTGCGCGAGGTCGACCACCCCGCCGTACGGGTCCTCGAACTCCCGGCCCGGCACCCGCACGGCCATCGCGTTGACCGTGAAGTCGCGCCGGCCCAGGTCTCCGGGGAGGTTGTCGCCGAAGTCGACGTCGGGGTTGCGCGAGGCCGGGTCGTAGGACTCCGAGCGGTAGGTCGTGATCTCGACCTGCCACTCGCCCCTGCGGCAGCCGATCGTGCCGAACGCGCGGCCCATGTCCCAGATCGCGTCGGCCCAGCCCTTGAGCAGTGCCTCGGTCTCGTCGGGGCGCGCGGAGGTCGCGAAGTCGAGGTCGTTGTGCTGCCGGCCGAGCATCGCGTCGCGCACGGGGCCCCCGACGAGGGCCAGCTCGTGGCCCGCGTCCCGGAACCTGCGACCCAGGTCGTCGATGACCGGGGAGATGCGGTCCAGCTCGACGCCGACGGAGCGCTGGACGTCGGTCATCTGGAGGGGCGGCAGCGGGGCGTCGGGCACGGGAGGCAACTTTAGTCCCCGGATCCGTCGCGTCCGACCGGCCCACCACCCGGATCCGTCTCGTGCGGGCGGCGCGCGGCCGGACCGGGAACGGGGGCGTGCCCTAAAGTCGTCGCCGTGCTTCGCCCCTTGTCGCTGCTGCCTGCCCTCGTGGCGGTGGCGGCGACGCTCGCCGCTTCTCCGGCACCCGCAGAGGCCCGCCCGGTGCCGGTCGCGGGCACGGCCCAGAGCGCCCCACTCAGCACGTCACTGCCCACCCGCTCCGCGCGCCGGGCCGAGGACTCCGCACCGCTCTCGGTGGCGATCGAGACGTTGACCCCCTCCACCGTGCCGAAGGCGGGACCGGTCCGGATCACCGGCTCGGTGACCAACCGGGACGAGGCGTCCTGGTCGCGGGTCAACGTCTACGCCTTCATCGACGACACCCCGATGCGCTCGGCAGCCGAGCTGGCCGACGCCGTCCGGCTGCCCGCCACCGCCGACGTCGGGGACCGGATCACCGACACCGGCTACTACGACACGATCGACACCCTCGCTCCGGGCGAGACCGCCCCGTTCTCCGTCAAGGTGCCGCGGGCCGCCCTCCACGTGGACGAGGCGGGCGTCTACTGGTTCGGCGTGCACGCCCTCGGCGAGGGACCGGACGGACGGCTTCCCGGCGCCGACGGACGGGCCCGCACCTTCCTGCCGCTGGTGCCGACGACCCGGCGCCAGGTCGACACCGCCCTGGTGGTCCCGCTGCGCCGCGGAGCGTCGTACGCCCCCGACGGCAGCCTCGAGGGCGTCGACGGCTGGACGCGCGCGCTCTCCCGAGAGGGGAGGCTGCGCTCCCTGGTGGACTTCGGGGTCTCGGCCGGGTCGCGGCCGCTCACCTGGCTGCTCGACCCGGCGCTTCCCGACGCGGTGCACGCGCTCACGATCGGGAACCCGCCCCGCTCCCTGGAGCCGACGGTGGTCCCGGACTCGGAGAACCCCGACGAGTCGCCGTCCGCGGACGTCGGCGCGACCCCGGCCCCCAGCGCGTCGCCGGATGAGGGCACCGCGGAGGAGGACCCCGGCGCGACCGCCGCCGCCGACGCGGGCAACGCCTGGCTCGAACGGCTGCACGAGGCGCTGGACGACAGCCAGATCCTCGCGCTTCCGTACGGCGACCTCGACGTGGCAGCGGCCGCCGAGCACGACCGCTCGCTCTACGCCCGGGCGCGGCAGCGCAGCGGCTCGGTCCTCGAGCCCTGGGGGCTGGAGATGTCGCCCGCGATCGCCCCACCCGCGGGCTACCTCGACGGCCCCGGCATCGTCGCCGCCGACAGCGGGGACACCGTCCTGGTGACCGACCGGATGTTCCGCGACGCACCGCCGCCGGTGACGCGCACCGCGGGTGCCCGGTTGATCCCGACCTCCTCCGGAGCGATGGCCGGCGGTCCCGGACCGGATGCACGGCGTTCCGCCGTCGCCCTGCGTCAGCGGATCCTCAGCGAGGCCGCGGTGCGGCTGCTGGCGCCCGGGCACTCGCCGCTCGTGGTCGTCTTCCCCCAGCACTGGGCACCGCAGGCGACGACCGGGTTCTTCGAGGGGCTCGACGTCGACTGGCTGCACCTCACCTCGCTGGAGGACGCCACCGACCATCAGGGCAGGGACGTCTCGCTGGACCGGCTCGTCTACCCGCGCCGGGAGGCCCGGCTCGAGCTCGACGCCGCGAACTTCACCTCGGCGACGTCGCTGATCCAGGCCGGCGAGACCCTCCAGAACGTCCTGAGCGACAACGACAGCGTGGCGACGGTCGTCGCGGACGAGGCGCTGTCCGGCACGTCGTACGCCGCTCGCCGGCACCCCGACTCCGCCCGCGCGTCGGCGGACCGGTCCCGCGCGTGGATCGACGACCAGCTGGGCTCGATCGGCATCGAGGCGCCCCGCGCGGTGACCCTCTCGAGCGCCAGCGGACGGTTCGCGGCCACCCTCACCAACGGGCTCGACCAGGCCGTGACCGTCAGCATCGACGCACTGGCGGACCCCCCGCTGCGGATCTCGGGGCCCAAGACCGTCGACATCGGGCCCGAGGGGCGCACCACGGTGCTGCTCAACGCCTCCACCACCAAGCTGGGCGTCCACAACGTGACCCTGGTCGTGACCGACGTCGACGGCACCCCGCTCGGCTCCTCCGACGGGATCCCGATCCGCTCGGCCCAGGTCAGCAACGTGATCTGGGTGATCCTCGGCACGGGGGTCGCCCTGCTCTTCGGCGCGATCGCCGTCCGCCTCTTCCGCCGGGTCCGGGCCGCCGCCCGGGCCGCCAAGGAGCCCTCGCCGTGAGCACGCCCGACGAGCAGCAGAAGGTCATCTCCAGCAGCGCGCTGATGGCCGCCGGAACGGTGGTCTCGCGCATGAGCGGGTTCGTGCGCTCGATGCTGCTCGCGACCGCGCTCGGCGCCTCGTTGCACGCCGACATCTTCACGATCGCCAACACGATCCCCAACGCCCTCTACATCCTGCTGGCGGGCGGCATCTTCAACGCGGTGCTCGTCCCGCAGCTGGTGCGGGCCATGAAGAACGACGACGACGGGGGTGACGCCTACACCAACCGGGTCGTCACCCTGGCCGCCCTCTTCCTCGGGGTGGTCACGGTGGCCCTCGTGGCCGCGGCGCCCGCGATCATGTCGTTCTACCTCGACTCGGACTTCGAAAGCCCGGACCGGGCGACCCAGCTCGAGTCGGCCATCGACTTCACCCGCTACTGCCTGCCCCAGGTCTTCTTCTACGGGATGTTCGTCCTGGCCGGACAGATCCTGAACTCCCGCGGCCGTTTCGGCCCGATGATGTGGGCACCGATCGCCAACAACGTCATCTCGGTGGCCGTCCTGCTGGTCTACCTGCTGGTCTTCGGTCCCACCCCGGTGGCCCAGCTGTCCAGCGCCTACTCGGCGAACCAGGAGCTGCTGCTCGGGCTCGGCTCCACGCTCGGCATCGTGGCGCAGTTCCTCATCCTGGTGCCCTACCTCAAGAAGGCCGGCTACACGTTCCGGCCGCGCTTCGACTTCCGCAACACCGGCCTGGGACACACGCTGCGCCTCGGCATCTGGACCGTGATGTTCGTGGTGGTCAACCAGATCGCCTACTTCGTCGTGGTCAACCTCGCCTCGGGCGGCACGGTCGACGGCGGCAACGGCACCGGGTACACCGTCTACTCCTCGACGTTCCTGATCATGATGGTGCCCCACTCGATCATCACGGTCTCGCTCGCGACCGCGATCCTGCCGCGGCTCTCGTCGATGTCGGCGAACGGTGACCTGTCCGGGCTCGGTCGCTCGGTGTCCTCCACCCTGCGCACCGCCCTCGCGGTGGTCATCCCGTTCGCCGCGCTGCTGCCCCTGATCGCGATCGATGTCGCCAACGTCGTCTGGGGCCATGGCGCCGCGAAGGGCGACTTCTCGAACTACGCCCCGTCGCTCGCGATCTTCGGGCCGGGCCTGGTCTTCTTCACCGTCCACTACCTGATGCTCCGCGGCTTCTACGCCCTGGAGCGGACCCGGACGGTCTTCTGGATCCAGTGCGCCGTCGCCTCCGCCAACATCGTGGTGGCGCTGGTCCTGGTCTCCCTCGCCACGGCGGCGCAGACCTCGCCGGCCCTGGTCCTGGCCTACACCGCGTCGTACGTCGTGGGCTCGGCCGTGTCCTACGTCGTGCTCGGGGGCCTGCTCGGCGGCCTCGACACGCCCAGGCTGCTGCGCTTCCTGGTCCGGATGGCGATCGCGGTCGGGGTCTCCACGGGAGCCGCGCTCGTGCTCACGCTGGTCCTGCACCGGCTGCTCGACGACCCGAGCTGGCCGGTCGCGGCCTGCCGGGCGCTGGCGATCACGCTCCTGGATGTGGGCACGTTCTTCGCGATGGCGCGGATCCTGCACCTGCGCGAGGTGACGACGGTCTTCGACACGATCACCCGGCGGATGCCGTCCGCACGACGCGGATGACGCCCCCTACGATGGCCCGTAGTCACATCCAGGACACCTCCCAGCAGGCCAACAGAGGGGAGCTTCGTGCCGATCTCCATCCGGCCCGGCGACGTCCTCGCCGACCGCTACCGCCTGGTCGACCTGCTCACTGAGAGCGGAGCCGGCAGGTTCTGGCGCGCCCACGACCGGGTGCTGGAGCGGCACGTCGCGCTGCACGTCATCGAGGCCGACGACGAACGCGCGCCGGGGTTGCTCGAGGCCGCCCGCCGATCGGCCACGATCCTCGACCGCCGCCTGCTGCGGGTCCTGGACGCCGACCAGGTCGACGGGCTCTGCTTCGTCGTCAACGAGTGGGGTGCGGGCAGCTCGCTGGACGTCCTCCTCGCGAACGACGGCCCCCTCGCCCCCCGCCGGGCCGCCTGGCTGGTCTCCGAGGTCGCCGCGGCCATCGCCGTGGCGCACGACGCGGGGGTGGCGCACGGCCGCCTGTCGCCCGAGAACGTCCTGGTCGACCGCAGTGGCTCGGTCCGGGTGATCGGCTTCTCGGTCGACGCGGCCCTGCACGGACTCCCTGCCGGACGGACCTCGACCGACGTGGCGGACCTCGGCGGGCTGCTCTACTGCGCCCTGACCGGCAAGTGGCCGGGGGTCTCCGGGTCCCAGGTGCCTCCGGCACCGCACGAGCACGGGCGGGTGCTGCGCCCCCGGCAGGTCCGGGCCGGGATCCCCCGCCCCCTCGACGCCCTGTGCGACGAGGTGGTCAACCCGTACACCGCGAACGCCTCCCGGTCCCGCGACGGTCACGACCTGACCACCGCCCGTGGGATCGGCGACTACCTGCGCGAGTTCGTGGGTGACCCCAGCGGCCTGGCCGAGGCCGAGGCCGCCAGCCACACCGCCCAGCGCGACAACGCGACCGTGGTGCTCCCCGCCCTCCCCGACCGGGCTGCCCCGCCGGCGGATCCCGAGCCGACCGTCGTGGTCGAGCGGGAGCCGACCGAGGGGCCCGCGGACCAGCCCCCGGAGCAGCCCACCCAGGCCGGGCTCCCGATCTTCGACGACGACAACGACGACGTCTCCTGGCTCGTGGCGCGCAGCACGCCCCCTCCCCCGCCCCCGCCGTTCGAGGAGCCGCCCGAGCGCCCGCTCTTCGCCCCGGCGCCCAGCGCCGGCCAGCCGGCACGCAAGACGCGTCCCAGCGCGAACACCACCGGTTCAGCCGACTACTGGCCGTGGGACACCGGCACCGGCACGGGCACCGGCGTGACCCCGGTCACCGAGGACGGGGACGACGAGGTGCCGGGCCGCAGCTGGCTGCGGCTCGCGGCCGCGATCGGCGTCAGCCTGCTGCTGCTGATCGCGATCGTGGTCGCCTACAACCTGGGTCGCGGCAAGACCCCCCTCGGGGCCGAGCCCGAGGACGACAGCTCCCCGACCCCGTCGTCGGGTGCCGCGTCGTCGGCGCCGATCACCGGCCTGCTCGCCGACGACTTCGACCCGCAGGGTGACCCGCCGGACGAGAACCCCGACCTGGCCCCGCTGGCCGTCGACGGCGACCCCGCCACCGCGTGGCGCACGATGACCTACGACCAGAACTTCGGCCCCGGCGGCCTCAAGACGGGCGCCGGCCTCACCATCGACCTGGGCGAGGCCCACGACGTCACCGACGTCGACCTGGCGTTGGTCGGCGCGCAGACCGGTGTCTCGCTCTACGTCACCGACCGGGCTCCCAGCGGTGTGCGCGACCTGGCGCCGGTCGCGTCGGTCGACGCCGCGGCGAAGGAGCGGATCACCCTCGACGAACCCGCGACCGGCCGCTACCTCACCGTGTGGCTGACCTCGCTGCCCCAGGTCGACGGGGGCTTCCGTGGCGAGATCGCCGAGGTGACGGTCCGCGGATGAGCGAGCTGTCCGTGACCGACGAGCACGGCCGGCCCAGCGATGCGGACCTGCTGCGGGCCCACGTGGAAGGCGACCCCGATGCGTTCGGTGAGCTGTTCGGCCGGCATCGCGACCGGCTGTGGGCCGTCGCCCTGCGCACCATGGGCAACCCCGAGGACGCAGCCGACGGCCTGCAGGACGGCCTGATCGCGGCGTACCGCCGGGCCGCCTCGTTCCGGGGCGAGGCGGCCGTCACGACCTGGCTGCACCGGGTGGTCGTGAACGCGTGCCTGGACCGGCTCCGCGCGGCCCGGGTGCGCCGGGCCGAGGCGCTGCCCGACGACCTCGAGGAGTACGGCAACCGCGGCTCGCTCGCCTCCGCGACCGATGCCGCGCAGGACCCCGCCGACCTGAGCGTGCGTGACGAGCAGCGCCGCGCCGTCCTCGACGCGCTGGCCACGCTCCCGGCCGAGCAGCGGGCCGCGCTCGTCCTCGTCGACATGGAGGGCTATCCCGTCGCCGAGGTGGCCGAGATGCTCGACTGCGCCGTCGGGACCGTCAAGTCCCGTTGCTCGCGCGGCCGCGCCCGCCTCGCCGGCCTGCTCGGTGTCGTGCGCACCGAGGGTGACCGGGACCACCCCGGCCCGGGGAACCCGGCCGGATCCTCGTCCGTCCCACCCACGAAGAGTCCGCGCGGTCCCCCGACCGGTCAGTGACTCCCCGAGCAGCCACCAGCCCGAGCCACGAGAAGAGGTGACCACCATGACCGACGAACCCACTCCCACCCCCGCGCAGGAGCGGGAGGTGACCCGGCTCCTCGCCGACGCCCGGCACACCGAGCCGATCCCCGACGACGTGGCGGCGCGCCTCGACCGCGTGCTCGCCGAGCTCGGTCGCGGGGAGGCCGGTGACGCGCACCCGGTCACGGCCCTCGCCTCCCGGCGCCGCCGGCGGGTGACCTCCCTGCTGGTGGCCGCCGCCGCGGTGGTGGCCATCGGCGTCGGCCTGGGCCAGGTCATCGACATCGACCAGGGCGGCAGCTCGGACTCCGCCGCGGAGAAGGCCGTCGACGCTCCCCGGAGCAGCTCCCTGGACTCCTCGGGCTCCTCGCGCGAGCTGGACGCCGAGGGTTCCGCCCCGACGTACGCCCTGAAGCGGCCGGTGCGGGTCCGTCCGGACCACTTCGCCACCGACGTCACGCGCGTGCGTCGGCTCACCACCGCCCGGCAGGCTGACAGCCTCATGGCTGACACCGACCCGGAGGGCAACCCGGACGGCGCCACCAGCAGCCGAGCACTCCGGGGCTCCTTCGACTGCAGCCCGGCCGCGTGGGGCAAGGGCACCTTCGTCCCCGTGCGGTTCGACCACCACCCCGGCGTGCTGGTGTTCCGCCGAGTCACGGGCGACACCCAGGTCGTCGACCTGTTCCAGTGCGGCAGCTCCGACGTGCTGCGCTCGATCACCCTGCCGTCTCGCTGAGGCGCCCGCCCGGGGCGGGGAATGTCCCTCGCCTACGATCGGTTCCATCGAGACCACCGATCGAGGAGAGTTCCACTCCATGTCCGACACCCGCAACGTCATCATCATCGGCTCCGGGCCGTCCGGCTACACCGCCGCGGTGTACGCCGCCCGCGCCAGCCTCGAGCCCCTGGTCTTCGAGGGGTCCGTGACCGCCGGTGGGGCCCTGATGAACACCACCGAGGTCGAGAACTTCCCCGGTTTCCGCGACGGCATCATGGGCCCGGCCCTGATGGACGAGATGCGCGCCCAGGCCGAGCGGTTCGGTGCCGAGCTGGTCGCCGACGACGTGGTCGAGGTCGACCTCACCGGCGACATCAAGGTCGTCAGGACCGCGACCGACACCTACACCGCCCGTGCGGTGGTGCTCGCCACCGGGTCCGGCTACCGCAAGCTCGGGCTGCCCCGCGAGGAGGAGCTCTCCGGGCGCGGTGTCTCGTGGTGCGCCACCTGCGACGGCTTCTTCTTCCGCGAGCAGCACATCGCCGTCGTCGGCGGTGGTGACTCCGCGATCGAGGAGGCCACCTTCCTGACCCGGTTCGGCTCCAAGGTCTCGCTGATCGTGCGCCGCGACGAGCTGCGCGCCTCCAAGATCATGCAGGAGCGCGCCTTCGCGGACCCCAAGCTCGAGATCCTGTGGAACTCCGTGATCGAGGAGATCAACGGCGAGGACCGCCTGGAGTCGCTGACCCTCAAGGACACCGTCACCGGCGAGACCCGCAACCTCGACGCGACCGGCCTGTTCATCGCGATCGGGCACGACCCGCGCTCGGAGCTGCTCACCGGCCAGGTCGACCTCGACGACGACGGCTACGTCCTGGTGAGCCACCCCTCCACGGCGACCAACCTGCCCGGCGTCTTCGCCGCGGGCGACCTGGTCGACCACCACTACCGCCAGGCGATCACCGCCGCCGGCACCGGCTGCGCCGCGGCCCTCGACGCCGAGCGCTTCATCGCGACCCTCGACCACGCTGCGGCCACCGGTGAGCAGGCCCAGGTGGCCGTCGCCGCCGAGGCCCTCAGCGAGACCGTGCAGACCGCCGGTCTCTGAGCACCCTCCCGACCGTGTGCCCACCCGTGTCGGGGAACAACTGTCCCCGACCTGGTGTTCACTGAGCACTGTCTTCACCGAGAAAAGGAGTTCCCGTGGCGAACATCGCTGCCGTGACCGACGCCGAGTTCGAGGCGCAGGTTCTCAAGTCCGACAAGCCCGTCCTCGTCGACTTCTGGGCGGAGTGGTGCGGCCCGTGCCGCCAGGTCGCCCCGATCCTCGACGAGCTCGCCACCGCACACGGCGACAAGATCACGTTCCTCAAGATGAACGTCGACGAGAACCCCGTCACCCCGTCGTCCTACCGGGTCACCGGCATCCCGACGATCAACGTCTACCAGGGTGGCGAGGTCGTGAAGTCGATCGTCGGTGCCCGCCCCAAGGCGACGTTGCTCAACGAGCTCGCCGACTACATCAACTAGGCCCACCTAGGGCTGGGAGCCGCGCGAGGTCCTCGTCACGTTGCGTGACGGGCCTCGCGTTGCTTTTGTCCCGGTGACCTTGACCGGCTTCCCCAGCGGACGCACGGCGCCGAGGATCCGCTCGAGAGCGGCCTCCACCTCGTCCTTCCAGGTGAGCGCCGAGCGCAGCTCCATCCGCATCCGCGGGGTGATGCTGTGGGCGCGCTGGGTCTTGAAGCCCACCCCGCCCAGGAAGTCCATGGGCACCACGCACCGCCTCGCGCCCCGGGTGTCCCCGAACGCCTCCACGGCCCGGATCCCGCCCCGCTCGATCAGGTCGCGGGCCATCCCCTGCACCAGCATCCGGCCCAGGCCACCGCCCCGGTGCCCGGGATCGACGTACACCATCGTGAGCAGGACCGCGTCGGGGGAGATCGGAGCAGTCGGGAAGCCGGCGGCGCCCGGGACGAATGCCTCCGGGGCGTAGACCAGGAACCCGACCGGTACGTCGTCGACGAGCGCCACCCGCCCGCAGGAGCCCCACTCACGGAGCACCTGCGAGATCCAGGCGTCCTTCTCCTGGCAGGGGTCCTCGACCTGGGCGCGCCGGACGGGGTCGAGCTCCCAGAACAGGCAGGACCGGCACGGCGCGGACAGCTCGTCGAGGTGGTCCAGGGTGAGCCGGACGATCTTGCGGGACATGGCACCTCCGCGGCGGCCGTGAGCGCATCGACGAGGAAACAGGCGCCCAACCATCGGTCCGGTGCTGCGGGCGCCACTGTCATCGTCCATGCTAGACGTGTCATGGAGAGCACCCCCGCGCGCAGCGAATCCCCCGGTGGCCGGTCCCGCGAGCCCAGCGAGCCGCACCCGGCCAGCACCACCCGTCTCGACTCCTACGTCGACCGCTACGCCGCGCGCACCGCCGGCATGACCGCCTCCGAGATCCGGGCCCTGTTCGCCGTGGCGTCGCGACCCGAGGTGGTCTCGCTCGCCGGCGGCATGCCGAACATCTCCGGGCTCCCCCTCGACGTCGTCGGCAGCGCCATCGGCGACCTGATCGCCCACCACGGCCCCACCGCCCTGCAGTACGGCTCCGGCCAGGGCGACCCGGTCCTGCGCGAGCAGATCTGCGACGTGATGCGCCTCGAGGGCATCGAGGCGCACCCCGATGACGTGGTGGTCACCGTGGGCTCCCAGCAGGCCGTGGACCTCGTCACCCGCATCTTCTGCGACCCCGGTGACGTCGTGCTGTGCGAGGCGCCGTCGTACGTCGGGGCGCTGGGCGTCTTCAAGTCGTTCCAGTGCGACGTCGTGCATGTCGAGATGGACTCCGACGGGCTGGTCCCCGAGGCGCTGCGCCAGGCGATCACCGCGGTCCGGGCGGCCGGCAAGACCATCAAGTTCCTCTACACGATCCCCAACTTCCACAACCCCGCCGGCGTCACCCTGTCGGCCGAGCGCCGGCCCGAGATCCTCGCCATCTGCCGCGAGCACGACATCCTCGTGCTCGAGGACAACCCCTACGGCCTGCTCGGGTTCGAGGGCGAGCCGATCCGGGCGCTGCGCGCGGACGAGGCCGAGGGCGTGATCTACCTCGGGTCGTTCTCCAAGACCTTCTCCCCCGGCATGCGGGTGGGCTGGGCGCTCGCCCCGCACGCGGTGCGCGAGAAGCTGGTGCTGGCCCAGGAGTCCGCGACCCTGTGTCCCCCGTCGTTCAGCCAGATGGCGGTCTCGGCGTACCTCTCCGTCCACGACTGGCAGGGCCAGATCAAGCAGATGCAGGAGATGTACCGCGAGCGCCGCGACGCGATGATGTCCGCGCTCTCGGACTACCTGCCGGCCGCGTGCACCTGGAACACCCCCGAGGGCGGCTTCTTCGTGTGGGTGACGCTGCCGCCGGGCATCGACTCCAAGGCGATGCTGCCGCGGGCCGTCACCGCCCGGGTGGCCTACGTCCCCGGCACCGCGTTCTTCGCCGACGGCTTCGGCTCCGGCTCGATGCGGCTGTCGTTCTGCTTCCCCACCCCCGAGCGGATCCGCGAGGGCGTACGCCGGCTCGCGGGAGTCCTGGAGGCGGAGATGGAGCTGCGCGAGACCTTCGGTGCCAGCGCCCCGACCCGGGGGCTCGAGGCCCGCAGCGGGTACGACGCCCCCAGCACGGACCTGAGCTGACGATGAGCAGGCGATGAGCAGGCGATGAGCGGAGAAGACGTGGTCTCGACACATCCCACCGAGGGCGCGCGCGCCCCGGGCGGCCGGGGCCACGTGCTGGTGCTGGCCGGCGGCCTCTCCCACGAGCGAGACGTGTCCCTGCGCTCGGGTCGCCGGGTCGCCGAGGCGCTGCGGGGCACCGGCCTCGAGGTCGTCGAGCGCGACGTCGACGCCTCCCTGCTCGCCACGCTCCGCAACGAGCCGCCCGCGTGCGTGGTCCCCATGCTGCACGGCGAGACCGGCGAGGACGGCGCCATTCGTGAGGTGCTCGAGCTGCTCGACGTGCCGTACGTCGGCGCACCCCCGTCGTCGTGCCGTACCGCCTTCGACAAGCCGGTCGCCAAGGCCGTCGCCGCCCGCGCCGGCATCCTCACCCCCGAGTCGGTCTGCCTGCCGCACGAGGCGTTCCGCGAGCTCGGCGCGGCCGACGTGATGTCCGCCCTGGTCGCCCGGCTCGGGCTGCCGCTCATGGTCAAGCCCGCCAAGAGCGGCTCCGCCCTGGGGTGCTCGGTCGTCCGCACCCGCGAGGAGCTTCCCTCGGCGATGGTGAACGCCTTCGCCTACGGCGACGTCGCGCTGCTCGAGCGGTTCATCGTGGGCCTGGAGGTCGCGGTGCCGATCATCGACGACGGCTCGGGTCCCCGGGTGCTGCCGGCGGTCGGGATCCTGCCCGACGGTGGTGTCTACGACTACACCGCGCGCTACACCGCCGGGTCCACCGAGTTCGTCACCCCCGCTCCCCTCTCCCCCGAGCAGGCCGACGAGGTGGCCGCGGTGGCGCTGAGCGCCCACCAGGCACTCGGGCTGCGCGACATGTCGCGCACCGACCTGATCGTCGACGCCGAGGGCCGGGTGTGGTTCCTCGAGGTCAACGTGGCCCCGGGCTTCACCGAGACCTCCACCGTGCCGCTCTCCATCCAGGCCGCCGGCCTGGACCTCGGCAAGGTCTGTGCCTCCCTCGTCCAGGCCGCGATCGCTCGCGGCAGCCAGGAGTCGAACCGTGCGTGACCTGACCTACCCCCCGATCATCGCCACCTGCAAGGCGGGATTCCGGCTCCTCGGCCAGCGGATCCAGATCAGCGGGAGCGAGAACGTGCCGCGCACCGGCGGCGTGATGCTCGCCTACAACCACATCGGCTACGTCGACTTCATCTACGGCGGCCTCGCCGCCAACCCCTCGGGACGGCTGGTGCGTTTCATGGCCAAGCGCGAGATCTTCGACAACAAGGTCGGTGGGCCCCTGATGCGCTCGCTGCACCACATCGAGGTGGATCGCGGCGAGGGGCTGGCGTCGTACCACAACGCGATCGACTACCTCCGCAGCGGCGAAGCGGTCGGCATCTTCCCCGAGGCCACGATCTCGCGCGCCATGGAGCTCAAGGAGTTCAAGACCGGCGCCGTGCGCATCGCCGCTGCCGCCGGCGTCCCGCTGGTGCCGGTGGTCATGTGGGGCACCCAGCGGATGATGACCAAGGACCACCCCAAGGACTTCTCCCGCGGCAAGACCATCTCGCTCACGGTCGGCGAGGCGCTGCACCCCACCGGCGACAACCCCGTGGCCGAGACCGCCGAGCTGCACCGGGTGATGTCGACGATGCTCGACGAGACGATCCGCAGCTACCCCGCCGAGGAGCAGCCTCCCGGATCCTGGTGGCTGCCCGCGTCGTACGGCGGCAGTGCGCCGACCCTCGAGCAGGCAGCCGTCCTCGACGCCGCCGAGAAGCGTGAGCGCGCCGCCAGGCGCGCCGCCCGCCGGAAGTAACCCCTGCGGACGGCTCCACGAGCGTGGATACGAGTTAATTCCTCGCTTTGTCGACTTATCGCTTTATTGCTAGATCGATAAGCCGACTTGTCTCTGTGTCGCCGAATCGGCTCAGATGGGGCGGTCGTTGCGGTTGCGCGGGTCCATCACGTCGACGATCCGCCGCAGGTCGTCCATCGAGGCGAACTCGACGGTGATCTTGCCCTTGCTCTTCCCCAGGTCGACCTTCACGCGGGTCTCCAGCCGGTCGGAGAGCCGGTCGGCCAGGTCGCTCAGCCCGGGAGCGGTGGGGCGGCGCCGGACCGACCGGGGGGTGGCAGAGCCCGTGTCACCGACGGCGACGATCTCCTCGAGGGCACGCACACTGATGCCCTCGGCCACGACCCGCTGGGCGAGCCGGTCCTGGACCTCGGGGTTCTCCACGGCGAGCAGCGAGCGGGCGTGCCCGGCGGAGAGGATCCCCGCGGCCAGGCGTCGCTGGACGGCCGGGCTCAGCCGGAGCAGGCGCAGGGTGTTGCTGATCTGGGGGCGGGAGCGCCCGATCCGGCTGGCGAGCTCCTCGTGGGTGCACCCGAAGTCCTCGAGCATCTGGGAGTACGCCGCCGCCTCCTCGAGGGGGTTCAGCTGCGAACGGTGGAGGTTCTCGAGCAGCGCGTCGCGCAGCATGTCGTTGTCTTCGGTCTCCCGGACGATCGCCGGGATCGCCTCGAGACCGGCCTGCTGGGAGGCGCGCCAGCGACGCTCGCCCATGACGAGCTCGTAGGTCTCCGGCCCGGTACGACGCACCACGACCGGCTGCAGCAGCCCGACCTCGCGGATGGAGTGCACCAGCTCGGCCATCGCGTCCTCGTCGAAGACCTGGCGCGGCTGGACCCGGTTGGGCTGGATCTGGCCGAGCGGGATCTCGGCGAAGTAGGCGCCCGCGACCACGGCCGGGGGAGTCACGGCTCCCTCGACGGGCGCAACCGTCCCCGCCGCCGTGCTTGCGCCGCCGGTGGAGACATCCTGCCCCGCCCCGCTGCCGTTCGGGGGGACCTGCCCGTCCGGCGCGCCGTCGACCTCGCCCACGGGCGGGCTCGTCGGCCCGGTCGGGATGAGCGAGCCGAGGCCGCGGCCGAGACCACGTCGCTGGGGCGGGCGGGTGCTGGCGTTCATGCGGCGTCCTCGGGGCAGGGGGAGCAGAAGTTGGGACGAAGCGGGCCTGCACTCATGCGGGCGCCCCCTTCGTCGCGATCTCGCGGGCGGCCTCGAGATAGGACAGGGCTCCCGGCGAACCCGGATCGTAGGTCATCACGGTCTGGCCGTAGGACGGCGCCTCCGAGACGCGCACCGAGCGGGGAATGGCGGTCTTCACGACCCGGTCACCGAAGTGCGCACGGACCTCTTCGGCCACGCCGGCGGCGAGCCGGGTGCGCGCGTCGTACATCGTGACGAGGATGGTGGAGACGGCCAGGCGCGGGTTGAGGTGGGCCCGGACCATCTCCACGGTCTCGAGAAGCTGGCCGAGCCCCTCCAGCGCGTAGTACTCCGCCTGGATCGGGATCATCATCTCCGCGCCGGCCACCAGCGCGTTGAGGGTGAGCAGGCCCAGCGACGGCGGGCAGTCGATGAGGACGAAGTCGTAGCAGTCGTCCCCGATCTCGGCGCGACTCCCGACCAGGGGATGGCCCTGGATCGCCCGGTGCAGCCGGTTCTCGCGCGCCACCAGGCTGACCAGCTCGATCTCGGCGCCGGCGAGGTCGATCGTCGCCGGGACCACGAACAGGTTCGCGATGTCCGGGCAGGGGGTGGCCACCTCGGACAACGGCACCCCGTCGACGAGGGCGTCGTACGTCGAGGGCACGCCGCGGTGGTGCTCCACCGAGAGGGCGGTGGAGGCGTTGCCCTGCGGGTCGAGGTCGATGACGAGCACCCGCTGGCCCAGCTGGGCCAGGGCCGCCGCCACGTTCACCGTCGTGGTGGTCTTGCCGACGCCGCCCTTCTGGTTGGCGACGACGACGACGCGTGTGGCGTCGGGTCGGGGGAGCGCCGGGCGCATCCGCGCACCGTTGCGCGCGAGCAGCGAGTGCTCGGCCGCACGGGCCAGGGGCGTGCCGTGGTCCTCGTACACGGGCCCGGCATCCGCCAGGTCTCCCGCGGTGCGGACGGTGAAAGGGCGGGAAGGCGGTGTTTCACGTGAAACCACGGGGCCGTCGGTGTCCGTCTCGGGTTGTGGATGAGTGGGACTCGTCTGTGGATAACTACGCTCAGAGGGGTGGTTCTGACCGGTGGAAAACTCTGGGGTTCCGGTTTGGACCGCCCCCTGATAGGCCGTCGGCGCTCCGTCCTGGGACTCGTCCGTCACGCGCTCCGCCTCCGCTTCGACTGCTTGCGACCGCGGCCGGGTGAGCCAGTCGCTGGACTCACCTGCTCGGTCGCAAGCGGCCAAGATACCCGTGCCGGATCCGCCCAGGCCACCCGGACGGCCGTGGTGGTGGACTCGAGCAGTCCGGCGCCCAGCACGCGCACCTCCGGCGTGGCGCAGCCGAGCCGGGACAGCACCGGCCCGGCCTGCTCGATCTCGGCCTGGACCGAGGATCCCTTCATCGCCACCAGCGCACCGGTCGGCTCCACCAGCGGCATCGACCAGGTCAGCAGCCGATCGAGGGGAGCGACCGCGCGGGAGGTGACCACGGCGAAGCGACGGACCCCGTGCAAGGCGTCGGCGCGGCCCCGGACGACCTCGACGTGGTCCAGGCCCAGTTCCTCGACGACCTCACTGAGGAAGGTGGTCCGGCGCAGCAGGGGCTCGACGAGGGTGATCCTCAGGTCCGGGCGGGCGATCGCCAGCACCAGACCGGGTAGTCCGGCCCCCGAGCCGACGTCACACACCGTGGCACCCTCGGGCACCAGCTCACCCAGGACCGCGCAGTTGAGCAGGTGCCGGTCCCAGAGCCGGGGCGCCTCGCGGGGTCCGATCAGGCCGCGCACCACGCCCTCGGTGGCCAGCAGCTCGGCGTAGCGCTGGGCGGTCGCCAGCCGCGCATGAGGAAACACCCTCCGCGCCACATCGGGAGCGGAGGGTGTTTCACGTGAAACGGCGTCCATCGATCAGTCCGGGAGGATCACCACGTGGCGGCGCGGCTCGACGCCGTCCGACTCCGACGACAGACCGGCCTCGGCAACCGCGTCGTGGACGACCTTCCGCTCGAACGGCGTCATCGGGTCCAGCGACACCGGCTCGCCGGTCTCCTTGACCCGCGCGATCGTCTCCGAGGCGAGCTTGACCAGCTCGGCGCGCTTGTTGGCGCGGTAGCCGGAGATGTCCAGCATCAGGCGCGAGCGCTCCCCGGTCTCCCGGTAGACCGCGAGGCGGGTCAGCTCCTGGAGCGCCTCGAGCACCTCACCGTGCGCGCCCACCAGCTGGTTCAGGTCCGCGCCGACGATGGAGACCGCGGCCCGGTCACCCTCGACGTCCATGTCCAGGTCGCCGTCGAGGTCCGCGATGTCGAGCAGCTCCTCGAGGTAGTCCGCGGCGATGTCGCCCTCCTGCTCGAGCTGCTGGAGCCGATCGGGGCGGGGGGAGGGGCTGTCCGTGTCGCCGGGCGCGGTGTCCGTGGTGATCTCCTGGGCGCCGTCCACGTCGGCCTGGCTCACCTGCTCGCTGGCTGACTCGCTCACTGCTGGTCTCCCTCATGGGTCGTCGGGTTGTCCGTGGGCTTGCCGCCGGACTTCTTGCGCTGCTCTCGGGACTGCTTCTTCGGCTGCTGGCGCACCGGGGGGCGACGCTCGGCCTCGGGCTGCGCCACCACGTCCGTGGCGACGGGCTTGACGCCGTGGCGGGCGGCCTTGGCCGCGTCGCGGTCGGCCTTCGCCTTCGCGGCAGGCGTGCCGGGGGCCGGGTTGTTGCGGATCACGTAGAACTGCTGACCCATGGTCCACAGGTTGGAGGTGGTCCAGTAGAGGAGAACGCCGATGGGGAACGCAATGCCACCCACGGCGAAGACCAGGGGAAGCACGTAGAGAAGCATCTTCTGCTGCTGGGCGTACGGCCCGCTGAGCGCGTCGGCCGGCATGTTCTTGCTCATCAGCTGGCGCTGGGTGAGGAACGTGGTGGCCGTCATGGCGACGACCAGGACGGCCGCCAGGGCCATCACGCCGACCTGTCCGTCCGCCTTCAGGAAGGTGTCGGCGAGCGGGATCTTGCCGAAGAGCTTGGCGTTGCCGAACTTCTGGGCCAGGTCCTCGGTGAGCACGCCGTGGGCGGTGCCGTTCTTCGCGGCCTGGTCGAGCAGGCGGAACAGCGCAAGGAAGATGGGCATCTGCAGCAGGATCGGAAGGCACGAGGCGAACGGGTTGGTCCCGGTCTCCTTGTAGAGCTTCATCGTCTCCTGGGCGAGCTTCTCCCGGTCGTGGCCGTGCTTCTTCTGCAGCTCCTTGACCTTGGGCTGGATCAGCTGCATGTTGCGGCTCGACTTGATCTGCTTGACGAACAGCGGGATCAGGGCCGTGCGGATGACCAGGGTGAGACCCACGATCGACAGCGCCCAGGCGGCGCCGCCCTCGGCGTCCATGAACGTGCTGAACAGCTTGTGGAAGCCGACCAGGATCACCGAGATCGCGTAGTACAGCGGCGTCATGATGAAACTGCCGATGTCGCCGAAGATTCCCACGGGTCAGGCTCCTTGCTGAGAGGACGGAGTCGAGCTGGCACCCGCGCTGGAGCGGGGAGGAACGGGGTCGTAGCCGCCGGCGGCCCACGGGTGGCACCGGGCCAGGCGGCGTACGGCGAGCCAGCTCCCGCTCAGGCTGCCGTGCTCACGCACGGCATCCAGGGCATAGGCCGAGCACGACGGGTGGTAGCGGCAGACCTGGCCGTACAGAGGGCTGATCACCGCACGGTAGGCGCGGAGCAGACCGATCAGGAGGTACTTCACCTACTGCACCCGCTCGAGGGAACGCGCGAGGTCGGCACCGAGTTCCGCGTAGCTCGCGGTGGCAGACGCCGGGAGCGCCCTGACCACGAGCACAGCAGAGCCCGGGAGCGACATGACGTGCTCCCGGGCCAGGTGTCGAAGACGGCGCTTCACACGGTTGCGGATGACAGCGTTCCCCACGGCCTTGCTCACCACGAAGCCCACGCGAGCGGGCAGCGAATCGGCCTCGTCGCCCGGAGGGGCGACCAGGTGCACGACCAAGGTGCGCGAACCCGCCCGGCGACCACGGCGAACCGCGGTGCGAAAGGAGTCGGCGTCCCTCAGCCGATGGGCCGAAGGCAGCACGGGGTGCGGCTGGTCGGGTCTGGCCGTCAGACGGCCAGTTCCTTGCGCCCCTTGCGGCGACGCGACGACAGGATGCTGCGCCCGGCGCGGGTGCGCATGCGCAGACGGAACCCGTGGACCTTGTGACGGCGGCGGTTGTTCGGCTGGTACGTACGCTTGCTCACGAACTTATCTCCATGGTGTGTCAGGGGCGTCACGTCGGTGGATCGGCAGTGCTGTCGGAACACAGTTCGGCAGGCACCGCCCACCCACGGAGACGTGAAGTTCCCGTGGACATGCGGCACCGGTCGTCGCCGGGTGACCGGCCAACGGTACGTGCTGGGATTCCACAGGGTCAAACCAGCGCCGGCGGCCCCCGCCGGAGCCTGTGGATGACGTCTTGCTCCCAGTGCCCGCACCTTGTTACGTTCGGGCCCACCGAGGTTCCCCGTCACCCTCGGACATCCCCAGATCCACAGGTCGTGTGACCCCCGCCACATGTGCGGAAAAAGCCCCTCTGACCTGCGAAAACAGTGATTCGGGAGTGCTCCGGGAGTGTCTCGGACAGACTCTTTCCACAGTGGAGGGGTCGGGTTCACAGCTTGTGGACAAAGCTGTGGACAGGAAGTGGCCTCGATGGGTCCCGACCACTCCGCGACGCGGATGGGCGGACACGACCTCCGGGGCCTCGACGACCAGGACGAGCAGCAGAAGGCGGGACCCCGTGGAGCAGAGCACCTCCGACCTCAACATCGCGTGGCGAGGGGTCGTCGACGACCTCCAGCCCAACCAGCGCGCCTGGCTGCGCGCCAGCGAGCCCGTCACCCTCCACGAGAGCACCGCGATCATCGCGGTCCCCAACGACTTCACCCGTGCCCAGCTCGAGGGCCGGCTGCGCGGTCAGCTCGAGGATGCCCTCACGGTCGCCTTCGGTCGCGAGATCCGGATCGCGGTCACGGTGAACGCCCAGCTCGACGACCAGGCCCTCCCGGAACCGAGTGTCCACCTCGACGGCCCGACAAGTCGTGAAAGCGACAAGTCGACAATTACGCAGGGCCAGCTGCAGGGTCACGGGCACAGCCCCCTGGACCGCATGCAGGCGCCGGTCTCCCCGCCCGAGCCGATGGAGTCCACGGGCCGCCCGGCGACGGCGCTCGAGACCCGGCTCAACCCCAAGTACACCTTCGAGACCTTCGTCATCGGCTCGTCCAACCGCTTCCCGCACGCCGCCGCCGTCGCGGTCGCGGAGGCGCCCGGCAAGGCCTACAACCCGCTCCTGGTCTACGGCGACTCCGGACTCGGCAAGACCCACCTGCTCCACGCCATCGGTCACTACGTGCGCAGCCTCTACAGCGGCGCCAAGGTCCGCTACGTGTCGAGCGAGGAGTTCACCAACGAGTTCATCAACGCGATCCGCGACGACCGGCAGGACCGCTTCAAGCGGCGCTACCGCGACGTCGACGTGCTGCTGATCGACGACATCCAGTTCCTGGAGGGCAAGACCCAGACCCAGGAGGAGTTCTTCCACACCTTCAACACGCTCCACAACGCCAACAAGCAGATCGTGCTCACCTCGGACCGCGCGCCCAAGCGCCTCGAGGCGCTCGAGGACCGGCTCCGCAACCGCTTCGAGTGGGGCCTGATCACCGATGTCCAGCCCCCCGACCTCGAGACCCGCATCGCGATCCTGCGCAAGAAGGCCGCGATGGACCGCCTCACGGCGCCGCCGGACGTGCTGGAGTTCATCGCGTCGAAGATCCAGACCAACATCCGCGAGCTCGAGGGTGCGCTGATCCGGGTCACGGCCTTCGCGAACCTCAACCGCCAGGAGGTCGACATGACCCTGGCCGAGATCGTGCTCAAGGACCTGATCCCCGAGGGCGGGGAGCCCGAGATCACCGCCGCGCTGATCATCGCCCAGACCGCGGCGTACTTCGGTCTCTCGATCGACGAGCTCACGGGCCCCAGCCGCGGCCGGCACCTGGTGATGGCCCGTCAGATCGCGATGTACCTGTGTCGTGAGCTCACCGCGCTCTCGCTGCCCAAGATCGGCGCGCAGTTCGGCAACCGCGACCACACGACCGTGATGTACGCCGACCGCAAGATCAACCAGCTCCTCGCCGAGCGTCGCGCGGTCTTCAACCAGGTCAGCGAGCTCACCAACCGGGTCAAGCTGCAGGCCCGCCAGTCCTGATCCCCAACATGGGGGATCCGGGCCCGGAAACACAGGTTCCTGTCGTTCGGACGTGGCTTGCTGGCCTGTGCAGGAGTTGTGGGCCCGGGGCACACGCTCGAGTTCTGCCTGTGGAGAACCGACCCGGGCCGCGAGCGCGCCGCGTCGAGTGCACATCCCCCCGCGGGTCGTCCGCATGCTCATCCACAGCCCCTGTGCAGTCGTAGTTCGGGGGCTGACCTGCACGGATGTAGTTCCTCCACAGATTCCACCGTTGCTATGACTCCCACTCACCTCCAACCAGATCGATCATCGGCAAACATCCATCCGGGCCCCGACCTGGGGACAACCTCGAGATCCTGTCGTTCGCAGCGGCCGATCCGGGGCCGCCGGCGAGGACCGGAAACCACACCGAAAGCCCCACGGCTGTCCCCCGCATGGCAGGATTCACCATCCACCCCGCCGCCCACAGCGCAGCGCCGTACGACCACACGACTCCGGAGGACCATCCACAGTGAAGTTCCGCGTCGACCGCGACGTGCTCGCAGATGCCGTCGCCTGGGCTGCTCGCAGCCTCCCGGTCCGTCCGAGCGTCCCGGTCCTGGCCGGGCTGCTGATCGATGCGAGTGACGAGGGCCTGGTGCTCTCGACGTTCGACTACGAGACCTCGGCGCGCGCCACGCTCTCCGCGGAGGTGAGCGACGAGGGCCGAGCCCTGGTCAGCGGCCGCCTGCTGGCCGACATCTGCCGCAGCCTGCCGGCCAAGCCGGTCGAGATGGTGCTCGACGGCTCGCGCGTCTCGCTGACCTGTGGCTCCGCCCGGTTCAGCCTGCAGACGATGCCCGTCGAGGACTACCCGTCGCTGCCCGAGATGCCGGCCGCGACCGGGACGGTCCAGAGCGACCACTTCGCGCACGCCGTCGCCCAGGCGGTCACCGCCGCCGGCCGCGACGACATGCTCCCGGTGCTCACCGGAGTCCGCATCGAGATCGACGGCTCGACGATCTCGCTGCTCGCCACCGACCGCTTCCGCCTCTCGCACCGCGAGCTCGGCTGGAGCCCGCGCACCCCTGACGAGTCGATGGCCGCCCTGGTCCCGGCCAAGGTCCTCGGCGACACCGCCAAGTCCCTCACCGCCGGCAGCGAGGTCACCATCGCGCTCGCGGCCACCGGCTCCGGCGAGGGCATCATCGGCTTCGAGGGCGCGGCCCCCGGCGGCGTACGTCGCACCACCACGCGGCTGCTCGACGGCGAGTTCCCCAAGGTCCGCAGCCTGTTCCCCCACGAGCACCAGACGATCGCCAAGGTCGACAGGGCCGCGCTGATCGAGTCGGTCAAGCGCGTCGCGCTGGTGGCCGAGCGCAACACCGCCGTCCAGCTGGCCTTCAGCGACGGGGTCCTCACCCTGGACGCCGGGTCGGGCGACGAGGCGCAGGCCTCGGAGTCGATCGAGGCGAGCATCGACGGTGCGGACATCACCACCGGCTTCAACCCCCAGTTCCTGCTCGACGGCCTGACCGCGATCGACCAGCCGGTGGTCGAGCTCGCGTTCACCCAGGCCTCGAAGCCGGTCGTGATCAGCGGCTCGGTCGCGGACGGCGAGGAGGGCTCGCCCTTCCGCTACCTGCTGATGCCCCGCCGCCTGCTGTCCTGACCCACCCCACCACCGGAGGAAACCCACGCATGCACATCGGACTCGTCGGCCTGGGCAAGATGGGCGGCAACATGCGGACCCGGCTCCGCGACGCCGGACACACGGTCGTCGGCTACGACCGCAACCCCGACGTGTCCGACGTGGCGAGCCTCGAGGAGCTGGTCGCGAAGCTGCCCTCCCCGAAGGTCGTCTGGGTGATGGTCCCCTCGGGCGACGCGACCCGGGAGACCGTGCGGGCCCTCGGTGCGCTGCTCGGCGAGGGTGACCTCGTCGTCGACGGGGGCAACTCCCGGTGGACCGACGACCAGGTCAACGCCGACCTGCTGGCCGAGACGGGCGTCGGGTTCGTCGACTGCGGCGTCTCGGGCGGGGTGTGGGGCCTGAAGAACGGCTACGCCCTGATGTGCGGCGGTTCCGACGAGAACGTGGCCAAGGTGCAGCCGGCCCTCGACGCGCTCAAGCCCGAGGGTGAGTCCGGGTTCGTGCACGCGGGGAAGGCGCCGGGCGCCGGCCACTTCGCGAAGATGGTCCACAACGGCATCGAGTACGCCATGATGCAGGCCTACGCCGAGGGCTTCGAGCTGCTCGAGAAGGTCGACCTGGTCGAGAACGTCGTCGACGTCTTCGACTCGTGGCGCGAGGGCACGGTCATCCGTTCGTGGCTGCTGGACCTGCTGGTTTCCGCGCTGCGGGAGGACACCCACCTCGAGCAGCTGGCCGGCTACGCCGAGGACTCCGGCGAGGGCCGCTGGACGGTCGAGGCCGCCATCGACAACGCGGTGCCGCTCAACGTCATCACCGCCTCGCTCTTCGCCCGCTTCGCCTCCCGCCAGGACGAGAGCCCGGCGATGAAGGCGATCGCCGCGATGCGCAACCAGTTCGGCGGCCACGCCGTACGCACCGAGGCACCCCCCGGCGGCGACGCCAACCCGGACGACGGCACTCCGGCGCCCGGGTCCGCGAGGGGCTAGACACCGGTTGTACGTCTCCCACCTCACCCTGCACGACTTCCGCTCGTACGCCGCCGCCGACGTCCCGCTCGAGCCGGGCGTCACCGCGTTCATCGGCCGCAACGGGCAGGGCAAGACCAACCTGGTGGAGGCGATCGACTACCTCTCGCGCCTGGCCTCGCACCGGGTCGCGAGCGACGCACCGCTGGTCCGGGCGGGTGCGGAGCAGGCGGTGGTGCGGGCGGCCGTGGTGCGCGACGGCCGCACGGCCGTGCTCGAGATCGAGCTCAACCCGGGTCGCGCCAACCGGGCCCGGATCAACCGGTCGCCCCTCCCCCGGGCCCGTGACCTCCTCGGCCTGGTCCGCACGGTGGTCTTCTCCCCCGAGGACCTGACCCTGGTCAAGGGTGACCCGTCGGACCGGCGGCGGTTCCTCGACGACCTGCTGGTGCTCCGCACGCCCCGCCTGGCCGGCGTCCGCGCCGACTACGACCGGGTGCTGCGCCAGCGCAACTCGCTGCTGAAGACCGCCGGCGCGGCCCGCCGCGGCAGCTCGTCGCAGGAGTCGGCCCTCTCCACGCTCGGCGTCTGGGACGACCACCTGGCGCGCACCGGGGCCGAGCTCCTCGCCGAGCGGCTCGCGCTGGTCGAGCAGCTGCGCCCCTACGTCGGCAAGGCCTACGAGACCGTCGCGCGGGGTGCCTCGCGCGACGACGCCGAGATCACCTACAAGCCGTCCTTCGAGCTGCCCGCTGAGCAGCAGGACCGGGCGACGCTCACCGAGGCGCTGCTGGCCGAGGTCGAGCGGCGCCGCAACGACGAGCTCGACCGCGGCCTCTCACTCGTGGGGCCCCATCGCGACGAGCTGGTCCTCACCCTCGGCCATGGCGCCGGCAAGGGAGCTGACGGGCCCCGGCTGCCGGTGAAGGGCTACGCCTCGCACGGGGAGTCGTGGTCGTTCGCGCTGGCGCTGAAGCTGGCGTCCTACGACCTGCTGCGGGCCGACGGCGACGACCCGATCCTGATCCTCGACGACGTGTTCGCCGAGCTCGACACCGAGCGCCGCGCCCAGCTCGCCGAGCTGGTGGCAGGGGCCGAGCAGGTGCTGGTCACCGCTGCCGTGGCCGCGGACGTACCCGCGGCGCTGGCCGGCGTGCGCTACCTGGTCGGCAACGGCGAGGTCCTGCGTGAAGCCTGAGGGTGACGAGCCGATCGAGCCGCCCGGCGAGACCGGGTCGGTCGAGAGGGGGCCGGCCGAGACGGAGACGGACAGCCACGTCGACGACGGGCTGGACCTCGCCCGGGCGTTGAGCCGCGCGGCCGCCCGGTCCACGCCGCTGGCGCGCAAGAAACCGCGTCGACGCGAGCGGCCGACCCGCGGCCGGGTCTCGGGCGCCCACCCCGACGAACGGGACCCCCAGCTCCTCGACACCACCCTGGGGCGGCTGGTCGACGACCACGGGTGGGAGCTCGACCTGCGGGTGCACGGGGTCTTCGGCCGTTGGGCCGAGCTCGTCGGCGCCGAGGTCGCCCAGCACTGCACGCCGGAGTCGTTCGCGGACGGCAAGCTCGTGGTGCGCACCGACTCGACCGCCTGGGCCACCCAGCTGCGGCTGCTCGCGCCGACCGTCGTACGCCGGCTCAACCAGGAGCTGGGCCACGGCACGGTCACCCTGATCGAGGTCCTCGGCCCGCACCTGCCGAGCTGGAAGAAGGGGCCGCGCTCGGTGCGCGACGGCCGCGGACCTCGCGACACCTACGGCTGAGCGGCCCGTTTCACATGAAACCGCGACGGCTGGCGGGCTCGGCCGTCGAACGGCCCACCAGACGATCTGCGGGCCCCGCCGACGTACCGGTACCCATCCGACCCCCTGATCGGGCGCTCGTGAGGCCCTCACGAGCGCCTCAGGGCCACGTTTATCCCCAGATCCCCCCGATCTGACGGGTCGAGACGTGTCAGACGCCCGTCAGCCCGGTATCATGGTCGTGGGTCGCCGGCTCCTCGCTGTTGCGGCCTTTGTGTGTGTCAACGTCTGTATGGCCCGTGTTGCCCGAGCTCTGCCGGGTGGCCCATTGCGAAGAGGTGTGTGTGACCGACGAAACCGCCGTCGAGAGCCCCGTCAGTACCCCCGAGGAGTCCACGCTGAGGGGCACCGCACCAGACGCAGGAACGTCGTACGACGCCTCCGCGATCCAGGTCCTCGAGGGCCTCGAGGCGGTCCGCAAGCGGCCCGGCATGTACATCGGCTCCACCGGTGAGCGCGGGCTGCACCACCTGATCTGGGAGATCGTCGACAACTCCGTCGACGAGGCCCTGGCCGGGCACTGTGACCGGATCGTCGTCACCCTGCGCGCCGACGGCTCGATCCGCGTCGAGGACAACGGGCGCGGCATCCCCACCGACACCGCGCCGGGCCAGGAGATGGCGGCCGTCACGATGGCGCTGACCATGCTCCACGCCGGCGGCAAGTTCGGCGGCGGCGGCTACAAGGTCTCCGGTGGCCTGCACGGCGTCGGCGTCTCGGTCGTCAACGCGCTGTCGAGTCACCTCATCGTCGAGGTGAAGAACCGCGGGCACCTGTGGCGCCAGAGCTTCAGCATCGGCGTGCCCGACGGCCCGCTGGAGCAGGTGCGCCCGATGGAGCCCGGTGAGCGCACGGGCACGACGGTGACCTACTGGGCCTCGGAGGAGATCTTCGAGACCACGACCTACTCCCTCGAGACGATCACCCACCGCTTCCGCGAGATGGCCTTCCTCAACAAGGGCCTCGAGATCGTCGTGCACGACGAGCGCCCGGTGGCCGACGAGCTGCTCGAGGCCGTCGAGGACGACACGGTCGCCCACGACGTCGACCAGCAGGGCGTCGACGCCATCCGCAAGGGCGAGGGCGGCGGGCTGCAGCGGGTCTTCAAGTACGACCGCGGCCTCGTCGACTACGTCGAGCACCTCAACCGCCGCAAGGACAAGGCCAACCCGACCGTCATCTCGTTCGAGGCCGAGACGCCCGAGAGCGTCGAGAACCACATGAGCCTCGAGGTGGCGATGCAGTGGAACACCTCGTTCACCGAGTCGGTCCACACCTTCGCCAACACCATCAACACCCATGAGGGCGGCACCCACGAAGAGGGCTTCCGCGCCGCGCTGACCGGCCTGGTCAACCACTGGGGCGAGGAGTGGGGCCTGATCAAGAAGCGCGAGGACCGGGTCTCGGGTGACGACATCCGCGAAGGCCTGACCGCGATCATCTCGATCAAGATGGCCGAGCCCCAGTTCGAGGGCCAGACCAAGACCAAGCTGGGCAACACCGAGGCCAAGGGCTTCGTGCAGCGGATCATGAACGACCAGCTGGGCGCCTGGCTGGAGCAGAACCCCGCCGAGGGCCGCGACATCGTCCGCAAGTCGCAGGCCGCCGCGTCCGCACGGATCGCCGCGCGCAAGGCGCGCGACCTGGCCCGGGGTCGCAAGGGGCTGCTCGGCGGCGGTGGCCTGCCCGGCAAGCTGTCCGACTGCCAGTCGACGAACCCCGCGGAGTGCGAGGTCTTCATCGTCGAGGGTGACTCCGCAGGTGGCTCCGCACGCCAGGGTCGCGACCCGCGCGTCCAGGCGATCCTCCCGATCCGCGGCAAGATCCTCAACGTCGAGAAGGCCCGCATCGACAAGGTCCTGGGCAACCAGGAGGTCCAGGCGATCATCTCCGCGCTCGGCACGGGCATCCAGGAGGAGTTCAACCTCGACAAGCTGCGCTACCACAAGGTCGTGCTGATGGCTGACGCCGACGTCGACGGCCACCACATCAACACGCTGCTGCTGACGCTGCTGTTCCGCTTCATGCGTCCGCTGATCGAGCACGGCTTCGTCTACATGGCCCAGCCCCCGCTCTACCGCCTGCGCTGGAACAAGCCGGCCGAGCACGAGTTCGTCTACTCCGACTCCGAGCGCGACGCGCTCATGCGTGACGGGATCGCCTCGGGCAAGAAGCTGCCCAAGGAGAACCCGGTCCAGCGCTACAAGGGTCTCGGTGAGATGAACGCCGAGGAGCTGTGGGACACCACGATGAACCCCGAGCAGCGGCTCATGCTCCAGGTGACCCTCGACGACGCGGCCCAGGCCGACGAGATCTTCTCGATCCTGATGGGCGAGGACGTCGAGCAGCGTCGTTCCTTCATCCAGCGCAACGCCAAGGACGTCCGATTCCTCGATATCTAGGTATCTAACGAGATCCCTAGACAAGAGTAGAAGCGATGAGAGAGACGAAGACACGTGACTGAGACCCCCACCGGCGGCGGCACCACGACCCCCGAGGGCCCCGGACCCGGCGGTCGGATCGAGCCGATCGAGCTCCAGACCTCGATGCAGCGCGCCTACATCGACTACGCGATGGCGGTCATCGTCGGCCGCGCGCTGCCCGACGTACGCGACGGCCTCAAGCCGGTGCACCGCCGCGTGCTCTACGCGATGTACGACGGGGGCTACCGGCCCGACCGCGGCTTCTCGAAGTGCTCGCGCGTCGTCGGTGACGTGATGGGTCAGTACCACCCCCACGGCGACACCGCGATCTACGACACCCTCGTGCGCCTCGCGCAGCCGTGGGTGATGCGCGCGCCGCTGGTCCAGGGCCAGGGCAACTTCGGCTCGCCGGGCAACGACTCGGCGGCCGCGATGCGGTACACCGAGTGCCGGATGGCCCCGCTGGCGCTCGAGATGGTCCGCGACATCGAGCAGGACACCGTCGACTTCCAGCCCAACTACGACGGCCGCTCGCAGGAGCCGACGATCCTGCCGGCGCGCTACCCGAACCTCCTGGTCAACGGGTCGGCCGGCATCGCGGTCGGCATGGCCACCAACATCCCGCCGCACAACCTGCGCGAGATCGCCGCGGGTGCCCAGTGGTCCCTCGAGCACCCCGACGCCACCCGCGAGGAGCTCCAGGACGCGCTCATCGAGCGGATCAAGGGCCCCGACTTCCCCAACGGTGCGATGATCGTCGGCCGCGAGGGCATCGAGCAGGCCTACCGCACCGGCCGTGGCTCGGTCACCCAGCGCGCGGTCATCGAGATCGACGAGGACAACAAGGGGCGCACCTGCCTCTCGATCACCGAGCTGCCCTACATGGTCAACCCGGACAACCTCGCGCTGAAGATCGCCGAGCTCGCCGACTCCGGCAAGGTCCAGGGCATCTCCGACGTCCGCGACGACTCCTCGGGCCGCACCGGCCAGCGCCTGGTCGTCGTGCTGCGCCGTGACGCCGTCGCCCGGGTCGTGCTCAACAACCTGCTCAAGCACACCGAGCTGCAGACCAACTTCAGCGCCAACATGCTGGCGCTGGTCGACGGCGTGCCGCGCACGCTGACCATCGACCAGTTCATCAGCAACTGGGTCACCCACCAGATCGAGGTCATCCAGCGCCGGACCAAGTTCCGGCTCGCCGAGGCGGAGCGCCGGGCCCACGTCCTGCGCGGCCTGGTCAAGGCGCTGGACATGCTCGACGAGGTGATCGCGCTGATCCGCCGCTCGCCCGAGGTCGAGGACGCCCGTGACGGGCTGATCGAGCTGCTCGACATCGACGAGATCCAGGCGATGGCCATCCTCGACCTGCAGCTGCGCCGGCTGGCGGCGCTGCAGCGCCAGAAGATCATCGACGACCTCGCCGAGATCGAGCGCCTCATCGCCGACCTCGAGGACATCCTGGCCGACGAGTCGCGGCAGCGGCAGATCATCTCCGACGAGCTCGCGGCGATCGTCGAGAAGTACGGCAACGACCGGCGCAGCCAGATCATCGCGGCCGACGGCGACCTCTCGATGGAGGACCTGATCCCCGACGAGGACCTCGTCGTCTCCATCACCAGGGGTGGCTACGCCAAGCGGACCCGCGCCGACCAGTACCGCACCCAGCGCCGGGGCGGGAAGGGCGTGCGGGGCGCCAGCCTGCGCGGCGACGACGTCGTGCAGCACTTCATCTCGACCACCAACCACCACTGGCTGCTGTTCTTCACCACCGCCGGCCGGGTCTACCGCACCAAGGCCTACAACCTCCCCGAGGCGTTGCGCGACGCCAAGGGCGGGCACGTGGCCGGCCTGCTCAGCTTCCAGCCGGACGAGAGCATCGCCCAGGTGCTCGCGATCCGCGACTACGAGCAGGCTCCCTACCTCGTGCTCGCGACCCGCAACGGCCTGGTCAAGAAGACCCGCCTCGCGGACTACAACAGCCCCCGCCAGGCCGGCGTCATCGCGATCAACTTCCGCGAGGACGACGACGAGCTGATCGGGGCGGAGCTGGTCAACGCCGAGGACGACATCCTGCTCGTCTCCCGCAAGGGCCAGGCGATCCGCTTCCGGGCCGACGACACCCAGCTGCGGCCGATGGGGCGCGCCACCTCGGGCGTCTCGGGCATGAAGTTCCGCGCCGGCGACTCGCTGCTGTCGATGTCGGTCATCCGCGCCGAGCAGGTCGCCGCCGAGGAGGCCGCCGAGGCGGCGGCCCAGGCCGCCGGCGAGTCGACCGCCCCGGGTGAGCTGCCGGACGTCGTGGAGCAGTACGTCTTCACGATCACCGACGGTGGCTACGCCAAGCGGACCCGCATCTCCGACTACCGGCTGCAGTCTCGCGGCGGCATCGGCATCAAGGCGATGTCGCTGGCCAACGAGGACCGCGGTGTCCTCGTGGGCGCCTTCATCGTCGTGGAGGGTGACGAGATCCTCTCGATCACCCAGAACGGCCAGGTCGTGCGCAGTCCCATCAACGACCAGTTCCGGGCGACCGGACGCTCCACGATGGGCGTGAAGTTCGTGACCCCCAAGGGCAACGACGCCGTCGCGGTCGTGGCCCGATCGGTCGAGGCCAAGGAGGAGGACGAGGTCCCAGCGACCGACGCCACCGACGAGACGCCGGGCGCCGAGCCCGCTGCCGACGCCGCTGAGGCCTCGGACGCCGTCGCCACGGAATCGTCGGATGTCCCCGGTGATGCAACAATCGATGGATCCGCACCCGAGACGACGGGCACTGACACGCCCGGCCCTGACACGACTGGGGAGAGTGAGGCCTGATGACGGACCGTCCCGTCGAACGAACCTCCACCCGCACCGGACCCGAACGCACCCGCAACGAGGACACCTCGGTCCGTGCCCCTCTCGGCGAACGCATCCAGGCCAGGCTGAGCAGCGCGGCGGACCAGCACCGCGCCAACGCCAACCCGGAGTCCGGGCCGGCGGTGAAGAAGGCGGCGGTCGGCGGCCGTCCCCCGCGACGGGCCCGGCTGCGGCTCTCCCGGATCGACCCCTGGTCGGTGATGAAGACCGCTTTCCTGCTCTCGATCGCCTTCGGCGTGGTCACCGTGGTCTCGGTGTTGATGGTGTGGTCGGTGCTCGGCGCGGCCGGCGTCTGGGACTCCATCAACCAGACCGTCCAGGACATCGTCGGCGGCAAGGACTCCGCGACGTTCAACGTCGAGGACTACCTCGGGACCTCCCGCGTGATCGGTTTCACGATGCTGGTCGCGGTGATCGACGTGGTGCTGCTCACGGCGATCGCGACCCTCGGTGCGTTCCTCTACAACATGGCTGCGGCGCTGCTGGGCGGCATCGAGGTCACGTTGGCCGAGGACGACCACTGAGGGAACGCCGGGGCTGCTGAACCTCCCCTCCGGCGGACCGATCCCGTTTTGTCCGGGCGCTCCGGGGTGGGGTAGTGTCCCCCTCGGTCGCTCGGCGACCACCCCCTGGCGCTGGGCACATTCCGGGCCAGGTACGGGCCTATAGCTCAGACGGTTAGAGCGCTTCCCTGATAAGGAAGAGGTCACAGGTTCAAGTCCTGTTAGGCCCACCCACGAGCACCATCCGAGCACGACCCCGAGCCCTGGGAGACCCCATGAAGAAGATCCTCCTGGTCCTGCTGGCCGCGGCCGGCGCCGTCTTCGCGAAGAAGAAGATCGACGAGGGCCGCTCCGAGCAGGCGCTCTGGGCCGAGGCCACCGACAACGTCGACAAGGCCTGAGGCGACACCGCCCGACGGATTGTCGATCACGGGGCCTTGGCGCAATTGGTAGCGCACCTGCTTTGCAAGCAGGGGGTTAGGGGTTCGAGTCCCCTAGGCTCCACCACCTCGTTGCACCCCGCACCGTGAACGGCGCTCCGCAGCTGCTCTCCCGGCTGCCCGCCCTGGCTCTCGTGGCCCTGCTCTCTGGCCTGTCGGGCTGCAGCGACGTCCCCCCGCCCGACGTCGAGCCCACGGGACCTCCGCCCCGGCTGAGCGGCACCCCGTCGTACGACGCCCGCGCGGAGCCGGCGGCCGCGGTGCTGCCCTTCGTGCCCGCGACCGCGACGACGCTGACCGTCACCGACCTGGACCTGGTCCGCGCCCAGCTGGGGGTGCCCGACCTGACCAGTGACGACCTGATGAGCGACCGGACGGAGTTCTGGCGCCGGGCCGAGCTCGAGGCGCCGCTGCTGGCCCAGGGCGCGCTGCGTGAGGACGGCTCCCGGTTGATGCTCGACTACGGCTTCACCCAGGACGACGTCGACTGGGAGGCACACTTCACCGGCGCGGACGGCAACGGCTACGTGCTCGGCTTCCGCGACGACCTCGACATGGGCGCGGTGGCGCGGGCGGTCCGCGACGGGGTGGGCCCGCTGGGAGGGGCGCACGTGCTCGCGGCGGAGCACCTCGTCATGTCCGGGGCGGCCGAGAACGGCGCAGACAGCTGGGCCACCGACCCGGCCCTGGTGGACCTGGTGGGCTCACCGGCGGAGGCGACGTACGCGCGTCGCGGCTGCGTCCCGCTGGACGACGTCCTCGGCCCGGAGGCGACGGCCGAGGACCAGCAGGCGGTGCTGGCCAGCCATGACGTGGCCGACCTCGACCCGCTTCCCGGGTTCGCGCTCGAGCTCGGTGACCACCTGGCCACGGTGCGGATGGAGCCCGCGCGCAGTGACCTGTTCGACCGGCTGGACCTCGCTGACGACTGGCCGGACCCGACGGCACCGGGCTTCGCGGACGGCTTCCTGGCGGGGGTGGGCGACCCGGCCACCGGCCGGATCGGCTACGACGTGCCGCACCCGCCGGTGGCGGCCCGGCTGGCGCTGCTGGAGACGCTGCCGTTCGCCGTCTGCAACGAGGTCGTGCCGATCCCCGAGCCCACCGGCCTCTGAGCGTCGGCGACTCCCGGCGCGGTCAGCCCCGCGCGAGGGCGTCGAGCTCGGCCGGGTCGTGGGCGCTGAACACCGTCACCTCGTCGCCGCGGGTCGCGTGCAGCTCCCGCAGCCGCTCCTGGTTGTGCAGCCGCTGCAGGTTGTCGACGGCCACCATCCGCTGGAACGCCTTCAGCCCCACCGGCGCCGAGGGAGGGGTCAGCTTCTCGCCGGCGTTGAAGTAGGCGTCCCCGGCGTGCAGCAGCCAGCCGCCGTCGGGGCGGCGTACGGCGACGCCGCAGTGGCCGCGCGTGTGGCCGCGCAGCGGCACCAGGAGCACGTCGTCGGCCAGTGCGGTGACCGCCCCGAAGCCGAGCCACTCATCGCCGGCCACCTCGTGGCGAGTCCAGCGCGGACCGTGCGCCCACTGCGCATCGACGTAGCGCGCCCGCTCCCGCAGGGTCGGGTGCTGCGCGGCGGCGAGCTCGTCGCCGAAGACGTGGACCCGCGCCCCCGGGAAGTCGCCCAGCCCGCCGGCGTGGTCGAGGTCGAGGTGGGTCACCGCGATGTCGGTGACGTCCTCGGCCGCGTGACCGAGCGCCCGGACCTGCGCCAGGGCGGTCTCGGCGGGGTCGAGCGCGGGCCGGAACGCGGCGACGAAGGGTCGGCCCAGCCGCCCGGGATCGGCCAGGTCGCCGGTGCCGAACCCGGTGTCGACGAGGAGCAGGCCGTGGGGCCGCTCGACCAGCAGGCAGTGGGCCACCATCCGGGGCGGCGCGACCCGGCCTGCGAACGCGCCGGCGGGGCGGAGGGTCGCGCAGTTGAGGTGGTGGATCGTCACCAGGCGATCCTCCCAGTCCCCGAGGGACCCGGTCAGGCCGTCTCGGTGGCGTGCAGCTTCTTGACGGTCGGCGAGGACGGGACCGACGCCGGGTCGGGGTGGGTCCCGAAGAGCCGGTCGGCCGTGCCGGCGCTGGTCACGGTGAACCAGTAGTGCTCGTTCTTGTAGTGGTGCAGCCGGTGGTTGCGCCACACCGAGCGGTACCACGCGGAGACCGGCCGGTAGTCGCTGTGCACGAGGTAGTGGGTCCACTCGTAGCCGAGCTTGACCGCGTAGACCGACACCAGCAGCGAGAGCGCGCTCGGCAGCGAGGGCATCGCCAGCAGGGCGACCCCGACGTACGCCGGCAGCAGCCAGCACAGAGCCGGCCAGGGGATGAACACCAGCGGGATGTCCCGGGGGTCGGCGTGGTGCTCGCGATGCTTGCGGGCCAGCAGGGAGTCGACGGCAATCGGGCCGACCCGGCGCGGCCGCCAGTGCAGGATCACCACGTGGATGACCCACTCGATCACCGGGAAGAGCGCGACCAGCGCCACCGGGATCGCCAGCTCCCAGAGGGAGCCGCCGCCCACCATCGCGCGGGCGATGACCGCTCCGACCAGGAACGTCGAGATCATCCACGGGGAGGGCGCGCGCCAGAACGAGCGCCAGGCCGTGCCCAGCGAGACCTTGGTGCGTCGGGGGCCGGTGATCCGCTGCTCGTCGGCGGCGAGACGCTGCTCGGCGAGGTGCTCCACCTCGGGCGTTGCCCTGGTGATGGGGGTGGTCATGGGGTCTCCTTCAGCGCTTCGAGGGCGTTGATCAGGCTGGTGGTGGCCGGGCGCAGCACGCGCTCGGCGGCGGCGCGGGCGGTGTCGGGGTCGCCCTCGCCGATGGCGGCGGTGAGCACGCGGTAGGCGCCGACCTGGCCGACCTCCTCGGCCATGACGGCGGCGAGCGCCTCGAGGGCCGGCTCGTAGGCGGCGCGCAGGCTGTTGAACATGAGCCGGAACGCCATCGAGTCGGCGCCGTCGACGACGAGGTCCCAGTAGGCCAGCGCGTGGAGCTGGCGCTCGACGCCGTCGTCGGTGCCGGCCAGGGCGTCGACCGCGTCGGTCAGGGTCGCGGCGAGGGTGGGGCCTCCGCGCTCGGCGGCGAGGGCGGCGACACCCGGCCCGATGACCAGGCGGGCCTCGAGGATGCTCCGGGCGACGGTTCCGTCGAGGACACCGCGGCGCACGAGCAGCCGCGGCAGCAGGTCGAGGCCGGCGTACCGCTTGAAGTCGCGCACCGTGGTCGCGCCCCCGTGGCGGACCTCGAGCAGCCGGGTCTGGGTCATCCGCTGCAGCGCCTCGCGGACGGCGGGGCGGGAGACGCCGAGGACCTCGGCCAGGCGGCGCTCGCTGGGGAGCGTCTCGCCGGGCTCGAGCTCCCCGTCGACGACCTCGGCGAGGACCTGGTCGAACACCTCGTCCGGCACGGAGCGGCGGGTCACGGGCTGCAGGGGCATGCTCGAACGGTAGGCGGTAGGTGGCCGGTGGTCAAGTGGTAAGACCAGTTGCCGGAGCCCACGCCCGGGTGTGGGGCCGCGCTGCGTACGCTGGAGACCGTGCCCACGCTGCTCGCCCCCCGCTTCTGGGCGACCCACCTGCTGGCCCTGGTGCTCGTGGGAGCCGCCGGCTGGCTCGGTGTCTGGCAGTACGACGCGTGGGACACCCGACGCTCGGCCGAGGCCGCCGACCTCACCCGGCTCGACCCCGTGCCACTGGACTCGGTGATCGGGCCGGACGCACCCTTCCCCGGCGACAAGGTCGGCCAGCCCGTGCTGCTGGACGGGACCTGGGTGCCCGACGGCACGGTCTACGTCTCCGGGCGCGAGCACGACGGCGAGCAGGGCTACTGGGTCGTGACCCCGCTGGCCATCCCGGGCGCCCACGACCCCGCGGTGCCGGTGGTCCGGGGCTGGGTGACCGACCCGCAGCAGGCGACCGCGCCGCCGACCGGCCACGCCGAGCTCGTCGGCTGGCTGCAGCCCCCCCAGGGCACCGGCGAGGCCGACGACGACCCGGCTGACGACGTACTCCCGCAGCTGCGGATCGCCGACGTGATCCAGCACGTCGACCAGGACCTCTACGGCGCCTACGTCGTGGTCGCCGACCGGGTCGCGGACGGCACCTGGCCGGTGGGCGACGAGGCGACCAACGACGGCACCGCCGGGCTGGCCCCCGCCGCCCTCGAGCAGCTCCCGGACGCCGGCCGGTTCACCGCGGTGCGGAACCTGCTCTACGCCTTCGAGTGGTGGGTGTTCGCCGCCTTCGCGGCCTTCGTGTGGTGGAAGCACCTGCAGGACGTGCTGGCCGCCGAGCGGGCGCCCGCGGAGGTGCCGGACGGCGGCGGCCCCGACGAGGAGCCCGAGGTCGCCCCGCAGGGGTCCACGGACGACCCGGTACCTTCGGAGCCGTGACCAGCTCTGAACCCATGCGCGGCGCGCTGACCCGCTACCGCGTCATGGCCACCGTCGTCGGTGTCCTCCTCATCATCCTGATCCTGATCGGGGTGCCGCTGAAGTACCTCACCCCCGACGAGAGCGGTCCCCAGCAGCTCGGCGAGTGGATCACGACCTACCTCGGCATCGCCCACGGCTGGCTCTACATGATCTTCCTGGTCACCGCGTTCTGGCTCTCCCGCAAGGCGCGCTGGGAGCTGCCTTTCACGGTGGTGACCCTGCTGTGCGGCACGATCCCGATCCTCAGCTTCTGGGCCGAGCACCGGGCCACCGCCCGGGTCCGGGCCGAGCACCCCGAGCTGGGCACGCCGAGCACGACGGCCGTGGGGCGCTAGTCCCGTGACCACCGCGTTCGTGCTCGGCGGCGGCGGGGTGCTCGGTGCGGTCGAGGTCGGCATGCTGCGCGCCCTCCTCGAGCGCGGGATCAAGCCAGACCTGGTGCTCGGCACGAGTGTCGGCGCCCTCAACGGCGCCCTGGTCGCCCGGGATCCGTCCCTCGAGGTGATCGACCGGCTCACCGGCCTGTGGCGCTCGGCCACCTCGAGCGGCCGCGAGGTCTACGGCGACAAGACCCTGCGCACGGTGCGCCGTGCGGTCTCCACCGGGACCCACATCTACTCCGCCAAGCCGCTCAAGCAGCGCCTGGTCGAGGAGCTCGGCGCGATCACCTTCGAGGAGCTCCCGGTCCGCTTCCAGGTCTGTGCGGCCAGCATCGAGCGGGCGGCCGAGCACTGGTTCGACTCCGGCCCGGTCGTCGACGCGGTCGTCGCGAGCGCCGCCGTACCCGGTCTGCTGCCGCCGGCGAAGGTCGGCGACGAGCACTACCTCGACGGCGGCATCGTGAACTCCATCCCGGTCGGTCGCGCCGTGCAGCTCGGCGCGACCCGGATCTTCGTGCTCCAGGTGGGCCGGATCGACCGCCCGTTGAGCGTGCCGCGGCGTCCGTGGGAGGTCGCGCGGGTGTCGTTCGAGATCGCGCGGCGCCACCGCTTCCACCGGGAGATGGAGGAGCTCCCCGCCGGCGTGGAGGCGCACGTCCTGCCCGCGAGGGGTACGTCGAGCCGTGACGACACGCTCTTCGGCACCCGTGACTTCTCCGGCGTCCAGGAGCGGATCGACGCGACGTACGCCGCGTCGGTGGAGTACCTCGGCGAGCACCTGTGATCCGGGTCTTCCGGCGCGTGGTCGTCGCGCCGGCGATCGTGCTGCTGACCGTCCTGGTCTGGGTGACCCTGCCCCTGTGGCTGATCGCCGCCGCCGCACTGTCGCCGATCCTGCCGGGACGGTGGCGGGCGCTGCGGCTGCTGTGGGTCGCCATCCTCTACCTGACCTGCGAGAGCCTGATGCTCGTCGTGCTCCTCGGGCTGTGGCTTGCGTCGGGCTTCGGGTGGAAGATCCGCACGCCGTACTTCGAGGGCATCCACTACGACCTGGTGCAGGGCCTGATGTGGGTCTTCTTCCGGGAGGCCCGCCGGGTGCTGCGGCTCTCCATCCAGACCGACGGCCCGGCCCCGGACGCGCACCCGGGCGTGCCGCTGCTGGTCTGCTGCCGGCACGCGGGGCCGGGCGACTCGTTCACGCTGATCCACGCCCTCATGCACTGGTACAACCGCGAGCCGCGCGTCGTCCTGAAGGACACCCTCGCCTGGGACCCGATGATCGACGTGATCCTGCGCCGGATCCCGGCCCGGTTCATCTCGGCCGACCCGCGCGCCGGGGAGGACTTCGAGTCGCAGATCGCGGCGCTGGCCACCGACCTCGACGAGAACGACGCTTTCGTGATCTTCCCGGAGGGCGGCAACTTCACCCCGGCGCGCCGTCAGCGCGCGATCGACCGGCTGCACAAGCTGGGGATGGCCCGGATGGCGGCCCGGGCAGAGGCGATGAGCCACGTGCTGGCGCCCCGGCCGGGAGGCTTCCTGGCGGCGCTCGACGCGGCCCCGGAAGCCGACGTGGTGCTGGTCGCGCACACGGGGCTCGACCACCTGCTGACGGTGGGCGACGTGTGGCGGGAGCTGCCGATGGACAAGCGGATCATCATGCGCTGGTGGCAGATCCCGCGCGAGGAGATCCCCGAGGGGCGCGAGGCCCGGATCGACTGGCTCTACGACTGGTGGGAGCAGATCGACACCTGGATAGACCAGAACCGGCCGGAGGATCTTCCCTCCGGCCGGCTCGGCTGACTGGTTCAGACTCGGTGCGTCAGGCTGGGTCTCTCAGGACCTGTCGTCCTCGATCGAGACCACCTCGGCGGGCTCGTCGGGTGTGGTGACCGGGTGCGGCGCCTCGGCCTGGTCGGCGATCGCCTCGTCGGGCGAGGAGCCGCCGGTGTCCTCGGCCTCGTCCTCGGTGCCCGTCGCGCCGGCCATGGGAGCGGCAGGCGTCGGCGGGGTGGCCGGGGTCGGCGCAGGCGTGGGGACGTAGGACGACTGCCAGTTGTCGCCGCTCTTGCCGCCCTGGAGCTTCTTGGCGACGAAGCCGAGTGCAGCCGCGATCGCGCCGATGAGGACGATCTTCTTCAGCTTGCTGCCCTTCTCGGGCTCCGGCTCCTCGCCCCTGAGCTCGGCGACCTTCGCGGCAGCCAGGTCACGGCCCGCCGCCGCCTTCTCGGCGGCGAGGGCGGCGCCGTTGGCGGCCTTCTCGCTGGCCAGGGCGGCGCCGGCAGCCATGATCGGGACTGCCCGGGCGCGGGCGTCGGCGAGCGCGGGGCCGGCCTTCTCCCGGGCCTCGGTGAGGTAGGGGGTCGCCTTGTCGCGAGCCTCGGTGAGGTAGGGCGTGGCCTTGTCGCGGGCATCCGCGAGCGCGGGGCCGGCCTTGTCGCGGGCCTCGGCCAGCAGCGGCAGCGCGCGCTCCCTGGCCTCCTTGGCTGCTTCCTTCGCGGTCTCGACAGCGGTCTCGACGGCGGACTCGATCTGAGGGCGGACCGCCTCGACGTAGTCGGAGGCTTGGTCAATGAGGGACTTCTTCTTGCGCAGGCCCATGGGCGTGACACTTCCTTCTCGTCGTGTGGCTTCCATTCGATCATGTCTGATCCGACCCGGCCAGCGCGGCCGTCTTGGACCGCGTGCGAGGATCGGGGCGCACGACAGGATCGACGTACGACAGACGTACCCACTTCACGCGAGAGGCAGTCATGGCTGACCAGCAGGCCATCTTGAAGACCAACCACGGGGACATCACGCTCAACCTGTTCCCCGACCACGCTCCCGAGACGGTGGCCAACTTCACGGGGCTCGCCGAGGGCACCAAGTCGTACGACGCCGGCAACGGCCGCTCGGGCCCGTTCTACGACGGCCTCGGCTTCCACCGGATCATCGAGGGCTTCATGATCCAGGGCGGCTGCCCGCTCGGCACCGGCACCGGCGGCCCGGGCTACACCTTCAAGGACGAGCCGCACCCCGAGCTGGTCTTCGACAAGCCCTACCTCCTGGCCATGGCCAACGCCGGTCCGGGCACCAACGGCTCGCAGTTCTTCATCACCCTGGGGCCGACGCCGCACCTGAACCGCAAGCACACGATCTTCGGCGAGGTCGCCGACCAGGCGTCTCGCGACGTCGTCGACGCGATCGGCAAGGTCAAGACGGGCCCCGGCGACCGCCCGGCCCAGCCGGTCGTCATCGAGCACGTCGAGATCGTCCGCTCCTGAACGAGAGCCCGACTCCCGCAGCCGGGGTGCCGACCTGTTATCGGCACCCCGGCCGCGAGTCGTACATCCGCTGCCAGCGCTGCGACCGGCCGATCTGCCCCGACTGCATGGGCGACGCCGCGGTCGGTTTCCAGTGCCCCTCGTGCATCGCCGAGGGCCGGAAGACCACCCGCAGCGGCCGGACGGCGTACGGCGGCCTGCGGCCCGGCAACGCCGGCCACACCTCGATGGTGCTGATCGGGATCAACGCGGTCGTCTGGGTGCTCCTGCTCGTCACCGGCGGGGCCCAGAGCCGGCTCTACAACCTGCTCGCCCTGCTCCCGTCCGGCCGCTGTGTTCCCGAGGGGCGGCCCGACCAGTACTTCCCGCAGGTGCAGAGCGAGGCGGTCTGCACCGCCGGGCGCAACACCGACTGGGTCCACGGGGTCAGTGACGGCGCCTACTGGCAGCTGATGACCAGCGCCTTCACCCATCTGACGCTCTGGCACATCGGCTTCAACATGCTGGCGTTGTGGGTGCTCGGCCCCCAGCTCGAGGTCGCGATCGGCCGGGCACGGTTTCTCGCGCTCTACCTGCTGTCGGCCCTCGCCGGCTCGACACTGGTCTACTGGGCAGCTCCGGTGAACGTCTCCACCCTCGGCGCGTCCGGTGCCATCTTCGGGTTGCTGGGCGCCCTGCTCATCCTGGCCCTCAAGGTCGGCGGCCAGCTGCAGCCCATCCTGATCTGGGTCGGCCTCAACTTCGCCTTCACCGTGCTCGTCCCCAACATCTCCTGGCAGGGCCACCTGGGCGGGTTCATCGGTGGCGCCCTGATCGCCGCCGTGCTCGTCTACACGCCGCGGTCCCGCCGTACTCTCTGGCAGAGCGCCGGCCTCAGCGCCATCGGCGTCGCCCTCGTGGTGGCGATCCTGCTCCGCACCGCAGCCCTCACCTGACCCGGCACTTGCTGCGGCCCCCAAGCCGCTGACCCGGCACTTGCTGTGGTCCAGACCCGGTCGACCTGGCAGTTGCTGTTGCCCGCAAGCCGTCGACCCGGCACCTGTCGCTGCGTACGACGGGCGGTTCCGCGTGCCGCCGACCCCTGCGAGTTCTCCACAGCTGTGGAATCACCTGTGGAGAACTACACGCATGTAGTTCTCCACAGGAGTTATCCCCAATGTGCAAAACCGCCGGCCCGTCCCTGGGGACGAACCGGCGGTCTGAGGCTGACAAGAAGTGCCGGGTCAGCGGCCCGTGGACCACAGCAAGTGCCGGGTCAGCGGCTTCTGGGCAACCAGAAGTGCCAGGTCAGCGGGGGTTACTCCCAGCGGGTGGCGAAGGTGAACCCGACGGCCATGAAGGCGATGCCGACGAAGAGGTTGTACTGGCCGAGGTCGTTGAAGACCGGCAGGCGGGAGGTGTCGTCGCTGATCACGTAGAACGTGCAGATCCACAGCAGGCCGATCAGGAAGCAGCCGAGCATGCCGACCACGACGCCGCGACCGCGACCGAGCGGGGTGCTGGGGTGCGCGGAGATCATCAGCCCGGCCATCAGCAGGCCGAAGCCGATCAGGTAGTTCCAGTCGCCGAGGTCGGCCATGAACTTCGGGCTGCCGGGCTCGGGGGCGGGCAGCACGCTGGGATCGACGCGGACCGCGACGTAGTAGTAGGTCATCCAGGCGATGCCGACGACGGCCAGCACGATCGCCAGCACGAACCGGGGTGTGAACAGCGGCCCCCGGACCGGGGCGAGAAAGTCGTGCTGCTTGGCCTTCTGCTTGGACACGGTGCTGCTCCTCGGTTGGTGACGCGCGCTCCGGTGACATCGACGTCACAGGTCGCGGGCTACCTTAGTCCGCGTGACCTCCGGATCCCACGCGCGGCCCGCCCAGGACGCCCACGAGGACGCCGGCCGGGACGTCCCCACGGACGCCCCGCCGGACGCACCCGCGCGCCCCGGGAAGTCGCGTCGTGCGTGGGGCTGGTGGCGAGTCGGCACCCCCCTGGTGGTCCTGCTCTGCGGGTCCCTGTTCGTGGTGAGCGCCGAGAACAGCGGCGGCACCGACCTGCGCCCCGGGCGCTACATCGATCTGGCCTCGCTCGTCAGCAACGAGGCCGACGACTACGCCGCGCTCAAGCAGCGCGTCGCCGACCTCAACTCCGACGTCGCCATCCTCACCAACTCGGTCAACGACCGCGACGTGAACCGCTACCAGCGCAGGATCGAGAAGCTCCAGGACCCCGCCGGGATGGTCCCGCGCAGCGGACCCGGCGTCACCGTGACCCTGTCCGACGCCCCCGAGGACGTCATCAACTCGACCACGCTGGACCTCAACTACCTCGTGGTCCACCAGCAGGACATCCAGGCGGTGGTGAACGCGATGTGGAAGGGCGGCGCCAGCGCGGTCACGATCCAGGGCCAGCGGGTGGTGAGCACCACCGGCATCAAGTGTGAGGGCAACGCGGTCCAGCTCCAGGGCGTGCCCTACTCCCAGCCCTACGTGATCTCCGCCGTCGGCGACCAGACGGCGCTGCTCAACGCGATGGACAGCGACAGCTACCTGCAGGTCTACCGCGACCAGGCCGCAGACCCGGACATCTCGGTCGGCTGGGACCTCCAGGAGGAGGACCTGATCACTGCCCCGGCGTACGACGGCCTGTTCGACCTCAACTACGCGACCCCGTTGCGCTGAACCGGTTCAACGGAGCCGCTGGAGCACGCTGGGGGACTCGGTGGGCAGGCCCGGGGTCTCGCTGGGCGTCTCGGTCGGCGTTGGTGTCGGCGACTCGGAGGGCTCCACGAAGGTCGACACCACGATCGTCACCACCGATCCCGCCTGGTCGGTCTGGCCGGCCGCGGGGCTCTGCTTGATGACGGTGCCCTTGGGCTCGGTGGTGTCGGAGGACTCGACGACGTCGGGGGTGAAGCCGGCGTCGCGCAGCGTCTTCTCGGCCTCTCCCTGCTGCATGCCGACGACGTCGGGGATCCGCTCGGGACCGTCGGAGAAGAAGACGGTCACGGTGGCACCCTGGGGGACGCTCTGCCCGGCTGGCGGGTCGGTCTCCAGGACCTGGCCCGCGGGGGCGTCGGACTCGCGCTCCTGCAGGCTGCCCTTGAGCTTCGCCGCCTTGAGCGCGCTGAGCGCAGCCTCCTTGTCCTGACCGATCACGGAGGGCACCGGGACCAGGGGTTTGCCGGTGGAGACCACGAAGTCGACCTGCGTGCCGGGGTCGACGTACTGGGACCGGTTCGGGTCCTGGCTGATGACCCGGTCCTTGTCGACCTTGGGGTCGGCCTCGAAGTCCACGCGTCCCACGGCGAGCCCGGCGTCGCCGATCGCCGCGCGTGCCTGCTGCTCGGTGAGGCCGATCAGGTCGGGGACGGCCGTCTGCTCGACCGGCTTCTCGAACATCCCCGGGAGCAGGTACGCCGCCCCGGCGATCAGCACGACCAGCAACAGCCCCAGGGCGACGAGCAGTCCGGCGCGACCGCGGCGCTGGTCGTCCTCGGCCGGCGGGGGCGCGGGGGCGATCATGGTGGGGTCGGCCGGCGGCGGCCCGACCGGGGGGATGACGGTGGTGGTCGCGGCGGGCGGCACCGCGGCAGCGTGCACCGGTCGGCCCGCGAGGTAGCGCTCGATGTCGCTGCGCATGGCGGCCGCCGACTGGTAACGGTCCTCGACCCGCTTCGCGAGCGCCTTCATCACGATCGCGTCGATCTCCGGGGGGAGGTCGGTGTCGTGGTCCGACGGCGGGACGGCGGGCTCGCGGACGTGCTGGTAGGCCACCGCGACCGGGCTGTCGCCGACGAAGGGGGGCCGGCCGGTGAGCAGCTCGTAGAGCAGGCAGCCCGCGGAGTAGACGTCCGAGCGGGAGTCCACGGTCTCGCCGCGGGCCTGCTCGGGGGAGAGGTACTGCGCGGTGCCGACCACGGCCGCGGTCTGGGTCATGGTGGAGGAGGCGTCGCTCATCGCGCGGGCGATGCCGAAGTCCATCACCTTCACGTCGCCGGACGGGGTGAGCATCACGTTGCCCGGCTTGATGTCGCGGTGGATGATCCCGGCGCGGTGGCTGTAGTCGAGGGCGGAGAGCACGCCGCTGCTGATCTCGAGGGCGCGCTCGGGCAGGATCTTGCGGCCCTCGCGGACGATGTCGCGCAGGGTGCGGCCGGCGACGTACTCCATGACGATGTAGGGCTGGGCCACGTCGGAGCCGTCGGTCGACATCTCCTCGCCGGTGTCGTAGACGGCGACGATCGCGGGGTGGTTGAGCGACGCCGACGACTGCGCCTCGCGGCGGAACCGTGCCTGGAAGGTCGCGTCGCTGGCCAGGTCCGTGCGCAGCCGCTTGACCGCGACCACGCGCCCGAGGCGGGTGTCGATGCCCTTGCGGACCTCGGCCATCCCGCCGCGGCCGAGCAGCTCACCGAGCTGGTAGCGACCGCCGACGGTCGGCTGTGCGTTGGTCATGGGCGAAGGCCCTTTCCGGTGGTGCTCGTCGACAGGGTGCGGCCGGCCGCGGCCGAGGGGGACGGACTCTCGGTGGGTGCGCGGGTCGCCGGCGGGGTGGAGGAGCTGGTCGCGGCCGGTGCGGAGGTCGTGGTGGTCGAGGCGGGCGCGGACGACGTCGGGCTCGTCGGTGCCGGGGCGGACGACGTCGGTGCGGAGGGCTGGGTGGTCGCGGACGTCGGCGTGCTGGGAGTGAGCGAGGGCGACGAGGGCGAGGTCGTCGCCGGGCTCGAGGGCGCGGTGGACTGCGAGCTCGGCGCCTGGGACGTCGGCGCCTGAGACGTCGGCGCCTGCGAGGTCGGGGCCTGCGAGGTGGTCCTGGACTTGCTCGGACGCTGGTCCGTGGGGTTGTCGGTGGGCTGGGTGCCGTCGCGGTTGCCGAGGACCAGCACGAGCACGATCACCAGGGCCAGCAACCCGAGACCGGCCAGGAGCAGCCACGGCCCCGCTGCCCGACGCCGGCGGTGGGGGCCGGGTGCCGGGGTGCTGGCGGGCGTCGGGGTGACGGCAGCGGTGGCGGCAGTCCCAGCCCCGGCTGCGCCAGCTGCTCCGGCCGCCGCGACCCCGCTGAGGACCTGCGTCTCCTCGGTGAGCGGCGCGGCGGCGGTCGGCAGCGCGGCAGCGGCGGCGGCCGGGTCCCGCAGCGCGGCGGCGAACGCCGTGGCGTCGGGGTAGCGGTCACCGGGCGACTTCGCGAGGGCGTGGCGTACGACGGCGGCCAGGTCGGCGGGGACCTCGGCGGGCAGCTCGGGCACCGGCTCGCGCAGGTGGGCCAGCGCGGTGGCGATCGCGGTGTCGGCGACGAAGGGACGCCGGCCGGCCAGGCACTCGAACGCGACCACCCCGAGTGCGTAGACGTCGGAGGCCGGGGTGGCGGTCTCGCCGCGGGCCTGCTCGGGGGAGAGGTACTGGGGAGTACCCATCACCTGGCCGGTCTCGGTGAGGCCGAGCCCCTCGGTGGCGCGCGCGATGCCGAAGTCGGTGATCTTCACCTGGCGGTCGGGGGTGACCAGCAGGTTGGCGGGCTTGACGTCGCGGTGCACGATCCCGGCGGCGTGCGCCGCGCCGATCGCGTCGGCGGCCTGCGCGAGCAGGTCGCGGGTGGCGTCGGGGTCCAGCGGCACGCCGCCGCGCAGCAGCGCCGAGAGCGGCTGGCCGTCGACGAGCTCCATCACCAGGTAGGGCCGGTGCACGCCCGAGCCGTCGGTCGGTGCGGACTCGCCGAAGTCGTAGACCGCGGCGACGTTGGGGTGGTGCAGCGAGGCGGCATGGCGCGCCTCGGTCTCGAAGCGGGAGCGGAACGACGGGTCGTCGGCGTACTCGCTCTTGAGCAGCTTGACCGCGACCGGGCGCCCGAGCACCGTGTCGGTCCCGCGCCAGACCTCGCCCATGCCGCCGGTCGCGATCCGCGAGTCCAGGCGGTAGCGGTGCGCGTCGTCGGCGAAACCGTGCTCCGACCCGTCGGTCACTTGATCACCGCCTCCATGATCGCCTTCGCGATCGGTCCGCCGAGCAGGCCACCGGCGATCTCGCCGCGCTCGACGTCGGCCTTCTGGATCATCACCGCGACCGCGACCTGGGGGTCCGTCGCGGGTGCGAAGGAGATGAACCAGGCGTACGGCGGCACGTCGGGGTCGCCGCTCTGGGCGGTGCCGGTCTTGCCCGCGACCTCGATGCCGGGGATCGCGGCCGGGTTGGCCGTGCCGTTGTCCACCGTCGAGACCATCAGCTTGGTCAGCTCGCTGGCGGTCGAGGCGGAGACGGCCTGGGAGAGCTCGCTGGAGTCGGTCTTGGCGAGCACGTCGAGCTCCGGCGACTGCACCTCGTCGACGACGTAGGGCCGCATGACCGTGCCGCCGTTGGCGATTCCCGCGGCGACCATGGCCATCTGCAGCGGGGTGGCGGCCACCTCGAACTGGCCGATGCCGGACTGGCCGGTATTGGCCGCGTTCATGTCGGTGGGGAACGTCGACTCGGCCTGCGGGCCGAGGTCCTCGAGGTAGTGGCTGTTGAAGCCGAACGCCTCGGCCTGCTTGGTCATCGCCTCGGCGCCGACCTCGTTGGCCAGCGCCGCGAAGGAGGTGTTGCAGGAGTTCTCCATCGCCTGGGTGAACGGGATCCGGCCGGTGCCGCAGTCGCGGCCCTCGTTGTCGATCAGCCCGCTCTCGCCGCTGGTGAGCGGCAGCTGGTACGTCGGGCCGCCGGGCACCATGTCGCCGGCGTCGTAGTTGCCGCTCTCGATGGCGGCCGCGGCCGTGACCACCTTGAACGTGGAGCCGGGAGGCAGCCGGGTCTGGATCGCCCGGTTGAGCAGCGGCTGGGCGGGATCCTTGTTGAGGCGCTCGTAGTTGTCGCTGACCTCGCCGAGGTCGTGGGAGGCGAGCTTGTTCGGGTCGTAGGTCGGCAGCGAGACCATCGCCAGGATCTTGCCGGTGCTGGGCTCGAGCGCGACCACCGAGGCCTCGACGTCGCCGGGCAGGTTGGACAGCCCTTCGTACGCCGCGGTCTGGGCGTCAGGGTCGAGGGTGAGCTGGACGCTGCCGCCCTTGGACGCGTTGTTGCTGAGCAGGTCGACCAGCTTGGTGACGAACAGCAGCGAGTCGTCGCCGGAGAGAACGTCGTTCTTGGTCTGCTCGACGCCGGTCTGGCTGTAGTAGGAGAAGTACCCGGTGATCGGGGCGTACTTGAACGGCTGCGGGTAGGTGCGCTGGAACTTGTACTTGTCGTCGGACGGCACGCTCTCCGCCACCGGGTCGCGGCCCACCAGGATCGCCCCCCGCTCGCGGGAGAACGAGGCGACGATGACGCGACGGTTGCGCGGGTCGTTGTCGAGGCTTCCGGCCTTGTAGTACTGCAGGTAGGTGGCGTTCACCATGAGCGCCAGGAAGAGCAGCAGGCAGAACACGGCGATGGTGCGGATCGGCTTGTTCATCCGAGCTTCACCACCTGGGTGGACTCGCTGTCGGCCGCCACGTCGTCGCCGGACGACAGGTCCGGGACGGGCCGGCGGGCCTGGTCGGAGATGCGGAGCAGCAACGCGATGATCACCCAGTTCGCGACGAGGGAGGAGCCGCCGTAGGACAGGAACGGCGTGGTCAGACCGGTGAGCGGGATCAGGCTGGTGACCCCGCCGATGACGACGAAGACCTGGAGCGCGAACACGGCGGCGAGGCCGGTGGCGAGCAGCTTGCCGAAGCCGTCGCGGCACACGAGGGCCGCGCGGAGCGCGCGCTCGACGATGAGGCCGTAGCAGAGGATCACGGCGATGACGGCCGTCAGGCCGAGCTCCTCGCCGATCGAGCTGACGATGAAGTCGGAGTTGGCGTAGGGCACCCGCTCCGGGCTGCCCTCACCGAAGCCGCGGCCGATCAGACCCCCCCAGCCCATGCCGAACATCGCCTCGACCGGCTGGAAGCTGCCGCCGAGCGTGTCGTAGTAGCGGAACGGGTGCAGCCAGATGTTCACCCGGTCGCCGACGTGGCTGACGAAGGTGTACGCCGTGAACGCGCCCAGCACGAACAGCCCGCCGCCGAGGACCAGCCAGCCGGGACGCTCGGTGGAGACGTAGAGGACCGTCAGGAAGAGCCCGAAGAACAGCAGGCTGGAGCCGAGGTCCTTCTGGAAGACCAGGATGCCGAGGCTGACCAGCCACATGCCGAGGATCGGGCCGAGGTCGCGGCCGCGCGGCAGGTCGATGAAGACGACGCGGCGCCCAGCCAGGGCCAGGGCATCACGGTGCAGCACGAGGTAGCCCGCGAAGGCGACGACGAGCAGCACCTTCGCGACCTCGCCCGGCTGGAAGCTGAACGGCCCGAGGTGGATCCAGATGCGGGCGCCGTTGATGGTCGCGCCGATGCCCGGGAGCATCGGGAGCAGCAGCAGCACGATCGCGGCGAGGCCGCTGGTGTAGGTGAAGCGCTGGAGCACGCGGTGGTCGCGCAGCGCGATCAGCGTGCCGATGAACAGGCCGACACCGAGCGTCATCCAGATCAGCTGCTGCTGGGCGAAGCCGGACGGGGTGGCGGAGCTGCTGTCGGTCTCGTAGGCCAGGTCGAGGCGGTGGATGACCGCAAGGCCCAGGCCGTTGAGGGCGGCCACCACCGGCAGCAGCACCGGGTCGGCGTACGGCGCGACCAGGCGCACGACCACGTGGGCTGCGATCACCAGCAGGGCGAGCCAGCCGCCGTAGCCGACGATGTCGGCCGGGACCCTGCCCTCCACCCCGATCCCGACGGCGGCGTAGGCGCCGATGCCGACCGCGAGGGCGAGGATGAGCAGGAAGAGCTCCGCGCCCCGGCGACGCCGGTGCACGAATCCCAGGAAGGTGCCGTTCTGCGCCATGCTCAGCCGTTCGCCGTGCTCGAGGAGGACTGCTTGGCAGCCAGGTTGGAGACCGTGCGGTGGGCGTCGTCGAGGTCGCCCGCGTCGATCCCGTCGCGGACGTTGCCCGCGTCGAAGTCGGACAGCCGGTCCAGCTCGACGTTCGTGGTCTCGTAGGGCGTGGACAGGGAGATGCCGGGCAGGTCCGCGTTGACCCCGCGGTAGATCACGACGACCCCGTCCTGCTCGCCGACGTAGTACTGCCTCTGGCTCCACGACCAGGCCGCGGCGATGCCGACCCAGAGGATGCCGACGACCACCGCCAGGGCCAGGACCCGCCGCAGCCACACGAAACGACGCGGCGGCTGGGGGGCGTAGCGCGCCTGCTCGGGGTCGATCGGGTCGTTGGAGATCGCGAAGGGGACGTCCTCGGGCATCTCGGCCGGGACCGGGTCGAGCTCGCCGGTGTCACCGGAGCGGTGCCCCCGGAAGAGGCTGCCCTTGCCGGCCCGGGGACGGCGCCGCAGCTCGGCCGCCGCACCCACCAGCTGGGGCTGGAGGTCCTCGTCGGCGGGCTGGTCGACCACGTCGGCGACCAGGCAGGTGACGTTGTCGGAGCTGCCGGCCTCGAGGCTGGCCCGCACCAGCTCGACCGCGGCGTAGTCGGGGCCACCGGTGGCGAGGATGTCGGCGAGGCGGTTGTCGTCGAGGACGCCGCAGGCGCCGTCGCTGCACAGCAGCAGGCGGTCGCCGGCGGCCAGGTCGACGAGGAACAGGTCGGGCTCGGCCTCGTGGATGCCGTCGAGCGCCTTGAGGATCAGGTTGCGGTGCGGGTGCACCCGGGCCTCGTCCTCGGTGATCCGGCCCTCGTCGATCAGGCTCTGGACGAAGGTGTGGTCCTTGGTGAGCTGGGCGAGGGTGCCGGCACGGTAGAGGTAGGCGCGGCTGTCGCCGACGTGGCCCATGCCGAGGCGGTTGCCGTCGAAGAGCGCGACGGTGGCGGTCGTGCTGGTGCCGTTGAGCGCCGGGTCCTCGTCGACGAGCTCGCCGATCCGGTCGTGGGCGCGGTGCAGGGCGCCGGCCACCTGGCCGAGGAGGTCGTCGGTCGGCGGCTCGTCGAGCCGGCGCAGCTGCTGGATGGCCGTGCTCGAGGCAATGTCGCCGCGGGCGGCGCCGCCCACGCCGTCGCAGACCGCGAGCAGCCAGGGCCCGACGTACCCGGAGTCCTGGTTGTCCTTGCGGACCCGGCCCACGTCGGAGATCGCCGCGAACTGGAGGCGCAGGGGACTCCCGGGCTGTGCCTCGGTGGTGGGGTCGGTGCCCGGCTGCGTCATCGGCTACTTCCTCAGCTCGAGGATGGTCTTGCCGATCCGGACCTGGGTGCCGAGCGTGATCGTGGTCGGCTGGGTGATGCGGACGCTGCCGATGTAGGTCCCGTTGGTGGAGCCGAGGTCCTCGACGAACCACTGGTCGCCGGAGGCCGCGATCCGCGCGTGGCGGGTCGAGACGTAGTCGTCGTCGAGCCGGATGGCCGCGTCGGTGCCGCGGCCGATGAGGATCGGTGCCTGGTCGAGCTCGGCCCGCTCACCGGTGTTCGCGCCCTCGATCACCAGCACGTGGCTGGGTGAGCCGCGGCGCTTGGCCGGCGGCTTCGTGGCCTTCGGGGTCTTGCCGCGGGGCGCGGCGCGCGCCCCCTCGGGCACGCGGGCGCCGAACATGTCGGAGCGGATCACCGAGATCGCCGACAGCACGAAGATCCAGAGGATCGCGAGGTAGGCGATGCGGATCAGGAACAGGGTGAGCTCAGACATCCGTGTCCTCCTCGACGACACGAACCGTCATGGTGGTGTTGCCGATCTTGACCCGGGTGCCGTCGTGGACGCCGGTGTGGGTCATGCGGTGGCCGTCGACCAGCATGCCGTTGGTGGAGCCGAGGTCGCGGACCTCGATGTCGACCCCCTCGCCGGGCGGGACCACGAACTCGATGTGGCGCCTGCTGACCCCGGGGTCGTTGATGCGTACGTCGGCCTCGGTGCCGCGTCCGATCACGAGCCCGGGGGCCTGGAGCGGGTGGCGGGTGCCGTTGACCTCGAGCACCGCACGGGCACGACGTACCTGGGTGTGGGTGGCGTTGCCGGTCACCTTGGCCTGGGCGCGGCTGCGGATCCGGAAGCGCCCGGTCGTCAGGTCGTCGGCTGCCTCGAACCCGATGGTGACCGGGCCGGGGAAGACGTAGCCCTGCTGCTCGGCGTGCTCCTTGAGCTGGTTGACCAGCTCGTCGGCCATCGCGGAGTCGTACGGCGCGAGCCGGTCCAGGTCGGTCTGCGACAGCTCGACGTGGAAGTCGTTGGGCACCAGGCGCCGGTCCCGGGACAGGATCTGGGAGTTGTTGTCGCACTCGCGCTGCAGGGCAGCGGAGATCTCGACCGGCTGCACGGCGTGCGGAACGCCCGGGCGAAGGCCCCGGAGATGACCTGCTCCAGCTTGTGCTCGAAGTTCGTGCAGCCGGCTCACGGCCCGCCTCCTTCCCACAAGGGTTCACACTCGGTGGTCGTCCCGACCGGATCACGGCAGGCCAGAGACGCCCAGCGGTCGCCGGGTCGGGGTCGATCGTAACGGGGTGGCGAGGAGGTGTGCCGCAAGGCCTCCGGCCGGTTTGGGAATGTTCCGAACGCTGGGATAGCCTGAGCCCGCTTCACGCGCGAGTGGCGGAATAGGCAGACGCGCACGGTTCAGGTCCGTGTGTCCGAAAGGACGTGGGGGTTCAACTCCCCCCTCGCGCACGTGATGAAGGTCCCGGCTCCGGCCGGGGCCTTCGTGCATTTCTGCCCGGGGCTACGCCGAGCGGAGTGGGTCCTGACCGGTCGAGGCGAACCGGGCGTCCCACCTCGTCCGGGTGTTGCGGGAGAGGTCGGCGGCCAGCACCTCGCGCACGATGGCCTGCCGGAAGGCGTAGCGGTCGCCGGGCTCCTCCCGCAGGATCCCCGCGGCCACGGCCGGCGAGAGCTCCTCGAACAGCGCGGTGACGTCGCGGTCGGCAGCGCGGGCGAGCAGGTCCGCGTCGAAGGTGCGGTCCAGCAGGCTGGCCGCGCCGAGGAGGTCGCGCACGGGTGCGCCCACCCCGGCCAGGTGGTGGGTCACCACGTCGTGCACCGTCGCCGGCAGCGAGGTGGCGGCGAAGTCGCCGGACCGGGCCAGCTCGATCACCAGGAACGGGTTGCCGTCCGTACGTCGTGCCGTGTCGGCCGCCAGCCGGGGGTGGAGGTGGACGCCGGCCACCGTGCTGACCAGCGCGGCGACCTCGTCGGTGTCGAGGCCGGTGAGCTCCAGGTCCAGGGCGTGGGCCCGGCCGAAGGAGTGGAGGAGGCCCGTCATCGCGGACGACCGACGCCCGGGCGTCCGCTCGGTCACCACGAGCAGGACCCGCCCCGCGTCCAGCGCCTCGACCAGGTGGGTCATCACGCCCAGGGTGGCCTCGTCCGCCCGCTGGGCGTCCTCGAGCACGATCATCAGCGGCGACCGCTCGGCGGCGGACTGCAGGAGCTCGATCGCCCGGTCGCCCAGGTGCAGCAGCAACTCGCAGCTGCCGGCCGGCCCGAGTGCCTCCGTGCGTCGAGGTGCTCCGGCAGCATCCTCGAGACCGGTGAGCAGCCGGTCCCAGGCCCACAGGTCGACCCCCGAGGCCGTGGGCGGGCAGGTCGTCCGCACGACCCGGAAGCCGCGTTGCGCGGCGTACTGCTCCAGCTCGCGGGTCAGCCGGGTCTTGCCGATGCCGTACTCACCCGTGAGGTGGACGGACCGCGGAGTGCCCCGGTCGGCCAGGTCGAGCGCCCGCAGCAGGTGGCCCAGCTCGTGCCGGCGTCCGACCAGTGGCCAGAACCCGGCCGGGACCCCCCGATCCGCCGGGCACGGGGCCGGGAGGTCCTGACGGATGATCGCCGTCTCGAGGTCGCGCACCTCGGGGCCGGGGTCGATGCCGAGCTCGTCGGCCAGGCAGGTGCGCAGCCGGCGCAGGCAGGCCAGGGCCTGTGCCTGCCGCCCGGACCGGGTCAGGGCGACTGCCCACAGGCCCCAAAGCCGCTCGTTCCACGGGTGGGCGCGGGCGAGCCGTTCGAGGTCGGCCACCGACGTGGTGTGCCCGCCGAGGGCGAGGTGGGCGGTGTGCCGCAGGATCTCGGCCTCCAGCCGCAGCGCCCGCAGCCGGTCCCGCTCGCACTCGACCTCGAGGTCGCCCCCGAGGTCGCTGAACGGCTCCCCACGCCACTCCGCCAGCGCCGCCTCGAGACGGTGTGCGGCCCGGGCGACTGCTGGGCTGTCGAGGGGGGACACGTGGGGCCGCATGAGGTCCGGGACGACCCGGAGGTCGAGCGCCGCCTGCTCGAGGGCGGCTTCGAACCGGGTCAGGTCCACGGCCTCGGGCGGCACCTGCAGGGCATAGCCGTCGGGGACGGTCACGAGCACCCGTGCCGGCTCGCGCGGTGCGCGCCGCGGTTCCAGCACCCGCCGGAGGTCGGCGACGTAGCCCTGCAGGGTGCTCGCGACGCCGGACGGCGGGGCGTCCCCCCAGAGCGCGGCGATGATGGAGCCGGTGCTCACTGACTGGCCGGCGTGCATCGCCAGCACGGTCAGCAGCGCGCGTTGCCGGGCGGCCCCGAGCTCGTGACGGACGCCGTCGACGACGGCCACGGCGGTACCGAGCACGTCGATGCCGACCGCGGCTCCGACCGCGGCTCCCTCCCCGGTTGTGTCAGCGTCCATCCCGCCCACGACCCCCCGTCGCGTCACTTGCCAAGCGCGTTAGTTCGTAACGTACTAGTCTCCGGCCATGGGTCGCGGTCACAATTCGGACACGAACGCACGCATGTCGACCGATCCCCGCCCGGCACCGCCCGACCTCGAGCACCTGCGGATGTTCCTCAACACCGACAGCCGCTTCCACTCCCTGGACCTCATCCAGGACGAGGAGCGGCGCCTGCACTGGTTCGCACGCCACCTGCCGGACTTCGACATCGAGCCCCTGGACGACCGGGCCTGGAGCCGGATGCTCGACCTCCGCACCGCGATCCGGGCCTACGTCGACCAGGCCCGCGTCGACCAGGGGAGTCCGGACGGGCGCCTCTCGAGCCTCGCCCGGAGCTACCCGGCCCACCTCGTGTTCGACGACAGCGGTCAGGCGCGCCTGACCGCACGTCACGTGGGCGGCGAGCAGGAGATCGCGGTCGCCCTGCTCTCGGCGCTGCACTCCGCGCTCGGCGACGGCCGCCTGGCGAGGCTGCGGCTGTGTGAGCGTCCCGGCTGCGGCTGGGCCTTCTACGACGGGACCAAGAACCAGTCCGGCCGCTGGTGCAGCGCGAACCCGTGCGGCGACGTCATGAAGGCTCGCGCCTACCGCAGCCGCAAGCGTGGTGCGGACGAGCGCACGCCCCCGGTGGGCACCCCAGCCACACCCCAGTGAGAGCCCAGTAGCAGCCCAGTCCCGCCCTCCACGCTGGTGGCGCAACCCCCGGAACCGGGGGTCAGAAAGGGAGGGCTGGACCATGAGACGGAGCAAGCCACTGGCAGTGGTCGCCGGGGCTGCGGTGTTCGCGCTCGCCGCGTGCGGCGGCTCGGACAGCACCGAGAGCCCGCAGTCCGAGAAGTCGTTCACCGCGGCCCCGGAGGCCGGCAAGGACGCCCAGCGTCAGGGGCCCGCACCGGACGTAGAGGGCGCGAAGACCGGGGGAACGATCACGGTCTACCTGCCCGGCGACCCGGGGCCGGACTCGCTGGACCCGGCCGACGGCTGGTCGGTGACCGGCAACTCCATCCAGCAGGCGCTCACGAGCCGTTCGCTCACGCAGTGGGCGCGCGACCCGAAGACCGGCAACATGGTGCTCGTCCCGGACCTCGCAACCGGCCTCGGCACGCCCAACGACGACTTCACCGAGTGGACCTACACCATCCGCGACGACGCCACGTGGGAGGACGGCTCGCCCGTCACCGCCGAGGAGATCGCCTGGGGCATCACCCGCACCATGGACTCCGACTCCTTCCCGGCCGGTCCGGGCACGGAGTATTCCCAGACCTACTTCTCGCAGGCCGGCACGTACATGGGCCCCTACACCGACAAGGGCAAGAAGTGGGACGGCGTGTCCGTCGACGGCCAGAAGCTGACGATCAGGATGGCCAAGCCCTTCCCGGACATGGACTACTGGGGCGCGTTCATGGCCATGGGCCCGGTGCCGCTCGGGAAGGCCAGCACCCCGCCGGACTACGGCCAGCACATCATGTCCAACGGCCCCTACAAGGTGGAGTCCTTCCGGGTCAACGAGGAGCTGACCCTGCTCAGGAACGATCAGTGGGACCCGAAGTCCGACCCGGCTCGGCACCAGTACGCCGACAAGTGGGTCATCAAGTTCGTCCAGGATCAGTCCAAGGTCGACCAGATCATGCTGAGCGACAACACGGCGTCACAGGCGGCGCTCTCGGACCAGCTGGGCTCGAACAACTACGACCGCGCGAACACCGAGCTCGGTGACCGCCTGGTCCAGCAGTCGGCGCAGTGCACCAGCTTCCTGGCACCGGACTACACCAAGATCACCGACATCAACGTCCGCAAGGCGATCGCGTACGCCTACCCCTACCAGGACATGTGGCTCGCGACCGGTCAGGTGCCGGGCGTCACCCGGGTTCCGGCGAACTCGATCATGCCGCCCGGCATGACGGGCAGGCACGACTACTTCGTCGACGGTGAGCAGTTCACCTACGACCCGGAGAAGTCGAAGGAGCTCCTGAAGGAGGCGGGCTACGAGCCCGGCGAGTTCAAGATCACCATGATCTTCTACGAGTCCGACCCGCTCCAGGTCTCTGGCCAGAAGGTGCTCGCGAAGGGCTTCGAGGATGCCGGGTTCACGGTCAAGGGCATCCCGGTCCAGGAGGACATCTTCAACGTCTACCAGGCGCCCGACGACGAGATCAACAAGACGCTCAACCTGCGCAGCCTCTTCTGGTGCTCCGACTGGCCCTCGGGGCTGACCATGCTCCCGCCGGCGCTGAAGACGGGGGCTGCCTACAACACCGCCCATTTCTCCGAGAAGAAGGTCGACGACCGGATGGCCGAGATCCCGACCTTGCCGCTCGACGAGCAGGCGGACGCCTGGGGCGCCCTCGACGAGCAGGTCTCCACGGAGTACTTCCCGTTCATCCCGACCGCGTTCCGCAACGACCTGTACGTGTTCGGGTCCAAGATCGGCAACCCGACCGGTGACGGAGTGATGGGTGCCCCGAACTACAAGGACCTGTTCGTGCAGTGACCGCTGCTGCGTGACCCGCACCTCCACACGATGGGGACTCCCGGAGACGGGGGTCCCCGTCGGGGCGGTCGGGCAACGTGCGGGAGGCACCGGAATACTGGCTCCATGCCTGCGCCCCACGCCCCCATGCCGAGCGCCGAGGCGCTGGCCGAGCCGATGCGGTCGCGCTGGAGCCCGAGCGTCTTCGACGACCTCCACCGGTTGAGCGGAGCCGAGCTGGAGACGATCCTGCACGCCGGGCAGTGGTCGCCGAGCGAGGGCAACTCCCAGCCCTGGGCGTTCTTCGTCGCCGAGCGCGGCGACAAGAGCCACCAGGTCCTGGTCGACCACCTGAGCCGCGGCAACTCCGGCTGGGTGCCCCGGGCGTCGGTGGTGCTGATCACGATGACCCAGGTCGCGCCGGACGCCGGAGGGCAACGGGGGTGGGCGCTACACGCAGTACGACCTCGGCCAGGCCGCCGCGCACATCACCCTGCAGGCGCGCTCGATGGGGCTGCACGCCCACCAGTTCTCCGGCTTCGACCAGGACGCGGTGCAGGCAGGGCTCGGGGTGCCGGACCACTTCCGGGTGATGACCGGCATCGCGATCGGCGTTCCGGGCGACCCGGCGGACGTCGACGAGCGCACCCGCGGCCGCGAGCAGAAGGTGCGCCAGCGCAAGCCGCTCGAGAGCTTCGCGTACGGCGCCACCTGGGGCGAGCCCTGGACGGCCGGGACGGACTCCGCGTCGTGAAGCGCCGGCCGTCCCTCAAGGCGTTGCTGCTCGTCGGGCTGCTGGTGGTCCTGATCAACCTGCCGATCGTGCACAGCAGGTACACCTCGTGGCGGGTCGAGCATGCGGGCACCGACGTCACCGGCAAGGTCGCCGGCACGGCCGTGCTGCCGCCGGAGGACGACCCGAGCTACGTCGTCTCCTTCAGGTTCCCGACGGAGATCGACCCCGAGCAGGAGTTCTGGACCGTCGAGGTCGACCGCTCGACGTACGAGCAGGCCTCCGAGCAGAAGACGATCGCGGTCCGGGTCCTGCCCGAGCGGCCGTCGGCCTTCACGGCCGAGGGCCAGGTCACCCACCGGTCCGGGCTCTTCTTCACCCTGTTCGCCGACGTGGCGCTGCTGGCGATGCTGCTCCTGCTCTGGCGTTTCCGCGGCACGCTGCGGGGCCAGCTGCACGCGGTCGCGGTCGGTGACGTCGAGCGCTGCGCGCCGGGCGCGTTGCTGGAGAAGTCGGAGGGGGGCCTCTACCTGATCCGGGGCGAGGTCTCGGAGATCGGCGAGGACGAGCTGGTGCTCGACCTCGGTCGACAGGTCGGTCCGCGTGACGCTCGACGGGCACCACAACCCGGTCGGCCACCAGCAGCCCGCCCAGGTGCGCGGCCGGCTCATCGGCTGACGCACCCGGTCAGGCGGCCGGTTCGGCCAGGTGCCCGCGCGTGACCAGGACGTACTCGCCGATCATGTCGCCGAGCAGGGCACCGGCGGTGATGTCGCTGGGCACGTGCCCGGCCATGTAGACCCGCGACCAGTCGACCTCGTCCTCGGTCCACCGGTAGTCCTCGGCCCGGTGCGGGGCGAGGTGGGACAGGTAGGTGACCGCAGCCGCGCCCGCGGTCGCGTGGCGCGACGGGTAGGAGCAGGGGCAGACCTGGCCCGCGGTGACGGTGTGGTCGGGACGCAGCGACGGGTCGATGACGTAGGGCGCGGACTGCTGGTACTTCGCGCCGAGGTCGTCGGCCACCTGCTTGGCCAGCGAGAGCGAGTCGTCGACGTCGTTCTTGACCGCGTCGCCCGCCGTCGTCGAGAGCAGCTCGGCCTGGTCGTGCGCGGCGAGCTTCCAGACGTCCTTCTTGCCGTAGGCCTCGAGCCAGGTCGCGGCCGTGACCCCGGCGTCGGTGCGGGTCGGTGCGATCGCCTGCACCTGCTTGATCTCGGCGGTCCGGGCCGCCGCGGAGGGCGGCGGCGGGAGCGTCTTCTCGGCCCACGCGACGAAGTCCGTGTCGTGCGCCGTGGCGTCCTGCGTGCTCCACCACCCGGCCATCAGGTGGTGCGCCACGGCTGCCTGCTGGTCGATCTGCTTCCCGATCGGGGCGACGTCCGCGTCCGCGAACAGCGTGGGCGGCGGGTCGGCCTCGATCCGGTCCTTGGCCGAGGTGTCCACGAAGGAGGAGTAGGCCCAGGGGGCGACCGCACCGCCGAGCACGGCGAGGACGGCGACGACCGCGAGGACGACGAACTTGCGGGGCCAGCGGGTGCGCGGCTTCATGTGGTTGCCCTTCGGGTGTGCAGCTGACGACCGCGCAGCCGGCGGACGTCGTTGTCGGGAATGTCGTCACGCAGGAGTGAGGCAGCAGAGGCGTACTTCGAGAACGAGCGGGGTCGCGCGCCGAGGGCGCCGAGCACCGCGTCGGCCGGGGAGGGTCGCAGCCCGCCCTTGGTCTCGATGAGCACCCAGCCCTCGTCGACCCAGACGCGTCCGGTGTCGAGCGAGCACTCGACGCCCCAGTCGAGGGTCACCCGCAGCGAGGCGTCGGTGTCGGCGAGCGTGAGGCGCTGGTAGTCCACGCGCATCGACGGCACGAGCGTGGCGACGTCGATGTCGAGCCCGCGCTCGGCGAGGGCCCGGGTGACGAAGGCGCCCTCGTCCACGCCGAGCCGCCCGTGCTGCTCGGGGTGGCTCAGTGCGACGGTCTTCTCGGTCACGCCGCGGCCGTCGCGGGTCTTCACCTCGAAGCGGCAGAGCTGGTCCTCGACGTACATCCGGCTCCGCACCTTCCACCGGCGGCGACGATGCTGGACGTGGTCGCGGCAGGAGTCCAGGCCGGGGGTGTCGAAGTAGACCGAGGAGTACGACGTCGCGTTGCGCCCGTCGATCGTCAGCACGCGGAAGGAGGGCGACAGGCGGGTCAGGAACCCCTCGGCCAGCGCGCGGGGCACGAGGTACTTGCGGTCGACCCTGGTGAGCCGGGCGGCCTCCCGGACCACGTGCTCCAGACCGACCTGCGCCCTCTCGAGGACGTCGAGCGGCAGTGCTGGGGCAAGGAACCGGTCAGCGAGCATCGGCTGCCTCGCTCTCGGCGGTGTCGGCCCGGGCGGAGGCGGTCTGGGCGTCGGACCAGTTCCACCAGGAGTCGTCGATGGCGTAGCGCACCGAGACCCGGGTCGTCTCGCGCACGTAGTCGACCTCGTCGATGGTCAGGCCGAGGGGCTCGACGCTGAGTCGCTCGCGGATCGCGGCGGTGGCGGCCTCGGCGCTGGTGAACACGTGGTCGAGGGTGATCCGCATGATCCGGGTCGGCTGGGTGGACCTGGTCTCGTCGGTGAGCCAGATCGCCGCCAGCAGCACGACGTTCAGGGCGATCACGAAGGCCAGGTTGCGCTCCGGCAGCCCGTTGACCAGCGCCAGGATCAGCGCCACGAAGGTGTAGGCGACGTCCTTGAGCGTGAACGCGGTGCTCCGCAGCCGCACCAGGCTGAGCAGGCCGAACAGCCCGAAGCCGATGCCGGTCGGGAAGTCCCCGGACCCGATCGCGGTGACGGCGGCGAAGAGCCCGATGTTGAGGGCCGTGAAGACCAGGATCATCTCGGGTGCTGCCACGCGACGGCGGTAGAGCACGCCGACCAGCACCAGCATCGACAAGACGTCGAGGCCGAGACGGGCCGGTCCGTCGAGGTTGCCGGGGAGGATCGACAACACGTTCTGCAGCATGAGGGTCCTTTCGCCGAATGATCCGACGCTCAGGCTAGGAACGGAACGTGAAGTCCCGATGAAGGTCTGGGGTCAGGCCTCGTCGAGGGGGAGCAGCACCGTGACCGTCATGGCGTCGGTGTGCGCGCACGGCACGTCGCCGGTCGCGTCACTCCCCGCGCCGTACCGGGTGTGCCGACCGCCGAAGCAGAGCCTGAGCTCGCCGCCGGCCCGGGCCACGACGCTCTCGACGAGCGACAGCCCGAGCCCGAACCCCTGGCGGGAGCGCGAGGCGGCCGAGCGGGTGAACCGGCGGGTGGCGGTGGCGAGGAGCTCGGCGTCCATGCCCGGGCCGGCGTCGACCACCTGCAGCCGTCCGCAGGACCCGGCTCGGTCGACCGTGACCGAGACCGGCTCGGCCCCGTGCCGGGCCGCGTTGTCGAGCAGGTTGCCCAGCAGCTGCTCGACGGCGGCGGCCGGGAGGGCCACCACGACCGGTGCGGTCGCCTCGAGCCGGACGGTGCCGCCGTCGCCGGTGGCCCGGGTGAGCGCGTTGCGGCGGGCCACCTCGCGGGTCGCCAGAGCGGCGAGGTCGGACCCGTGACCGTCCCCGGCCGCCTCGTGCCCCACCTGCAGGAGGTGGTCGGCCAGGGACACGAGCCGCACGACGTCGGTCTCGATCTCGGCGAGCACCTCCTCGTGCTCGGCGACCGTGCGGCTCCGACGCCGGGCCAGCTGGACCCGCGTCGAGAGCAGCGTCAGCGGCGTGCGCAGCTCGTGGCTGGCGTCGTTGACGAACCGTCGTTCCCGCTCGACCGCCTCCTCGAGGGCGTCGAGCATGCGGTTCAGGGTGTCGCCGAGGCGGGTCACCTCGTCGTGGCGGTCGGGCGGGACCTCGAGACGTACGCCGCTGGCGCCGGCGATGATGTCGTCGGCCTGGGCCCGGTAGCGCTCCACCGGCCGCAGGGCGAACCGGGCGAGTCGCTCCCCGACGAACGCGGTCACGAGCAGGGCGCCGATCCCCGCGGCCGCGAGCTGGCCCAGCAGCTCCAGGAGTGCCTCGTCGCGATGGTCGCGCCGGACGGCCACGACCAGGACCGCGGCGGCCCGCTCGTCGGCCCCTTCGGCGTCGGGCAGGGCCGTGGCCCGGACGCGCAGCGGGTCCCGGGTGGTGGGCAGCAGGGCGCCGATGTCCTGGCGCACGGGGGCCTCGAGTGCCCTGCGCGCGGTCGCCGGCGAGACGAGCGGTGCCGTCGCCAGGGTGGGGCTGGCCGAGAGCAGGCGCCCCTCGCGGTCGAGCACCTGGTAGAGCTCGCTGCCGACCACCTCGCGCGCACCGGACGCCAGCTCACCGTCGGACTCGACCAGCGGGGTCAGGACCCGGGCCTCGGAGGCCAGGTCCCCATCCAGCTGACGGTCGAGCGCGAACTGCACCCGCCAGTAGACGAAGGCGCCCGCGCAGGTCAGGACGAGCAGCATCGTGGCCGAGAACCCGGCGACGAGGCGGACCCGCAGCGGCAGCCGCGCGAGCCGGCCGCGAACGCTCACGGGCTCTCGTCGATCCGGTAGCCGGCTCCGCGCAGGGTCGTGATCGTGTTCGTCCCGAAGGGCCGGTCGATCTTGGCGCGCAGGCTGGCGACGTGGACGTCGATGACGTTGCTGCGCAGGTCGGTCTCCCCGTCCCACACCTCGTCGAGGATGGTGAACCGGGTGACCAGCCGCCCCGCCCGCTGCATCAGCAGCCGCAGGATGTCGAACTCGCGGGCCGACAGCTCGATCTCGGTGTCGCCCCGCAGGGTCCGCCGGGCACCGGGGTCGAGCACCAGGTCACCCACCCGGAGCGGGCGTTCGTCCTCGTCGTCGGCGGCGGCCCGCCGGTGCAGGGCCCGCAGCCGGGCGATCAGCTCGTCGAGGTCGAACGGCTTGACCAGGTAGTCGTCGGCCCCGGCGTCCAGGCCGGTGATCCGGTCGGGCACGGTCGAGCGCGCGGTCAGCATCAGGACCGGGGTGCGCACCCCCATCTCGCGCAGCCGGCGGCAGACGGTCACCCCCTCCATCTCGGGGAGCATCCAGTCCAGCAGCAGCACGTCGTACGACGCGCCCTCCTTGCCGAGCGCGGCGACGTACGCCGCGTGCCCGTCGGCGACGACGTCGACCTCCCAGCCGGCTTCGACGAGGGACTGTTCGAGGAGTGCCGCCAGCCGGGCCTCGTCCTCGGCGACGAGCACCCTCATGGCTGCGCGGACGGGATCACTGTGGACTCACGACCCGACGGTAGCGTCCGTTGCGTGAAGTTTCGATGAGACCGGGAGGACAGCGATGAGCCAGGACGTCGCCACCGCGCGGTGGTCGCCGTGGCGCACGGTCGTCTGGTTCGGCATCGTCAGCCTGACCGCGGACATGGTCTACGAGGGCGCGCGGGCCATCACCGGCCCGTTCCTCGCGTCCCTGGGCGCCTCGGCGCTGGTCGTCGGGCTGGTGACGGGCGCGGGCGAGGCGGCGGCGTTGGTGTTCCGGCTGGTCTCCGGGCCGTTCGCGGACCGCAGCGGCCGCTACTGGTCCCTCACGATCGTCGGCTACGCGATGACCGCCGTGTGCGTCCCGCTGATGGCCGTCGCCCCGTTCCTGGGCGGCGCCGGGCTCGCGTTCGGCGCGAGCATGGTGCTGCTCGAACGCACCGGCAAGGCGATCCGCAGCCCGTCCAAGTCGGCCCTGCTCGCCCATGCCGCCCGCGCCGTCGGGCGAGGTCGCGGCTTCGCGGTGCACAAGGCGCTCGACCAGGTCGGGGCCTTCGCCGGGCCGCTGCTGGTGGCCGGGGTGATCGCCCTGACGACGCACACCTGGGCCGGCCTCGCGGTGCTCGCGATCCCGGGCGCAGCCGCCATGGCGCTGCTCCTGGTGGTGCGCGCGCGGGTGCCGGACATGACGGTCTACGACGAGGAGCCACTGGCGGTGCGGGCAGGCGGCGGGCTCGAGCAGCCCGCGCGGCTGCCCCGGGACTTCTACGTCTTCGCCACCTCGTGCGCGGCCAGCACGCTCGGGCTGATGACCTTCGGCATCATCTCGTTCCACCTGGTCGACGCGAACCTGGTGCGGGCGGCCCTGGTGCCGATCGTGTACGCCGGGGCGATGGGCGTCGAGGCGGTCTCCGCGCTGGCGACCGGCTTCGCCTACGACCGGGTCGGGGCGAAGGTGCTGCTGAGCCTGCCGTTCCTCGTCGCCCTGGTGCCGCTGCTGACCCTCAGCTCCGCCCTCGGCTGGGTGCTGGCCGGGGTCGTCATCTGGGGCGCGGCCGTCGGCGTGCAGGACTCGACGGTCAAGGCGCTGGTGGCGGACCTGGTCCCGTCCGCGCGGCTCGCGACGGCGTACGGCGTCTTCGCGGCGTTCCAGGGTGCGGCGGCGCTGGCGGGGGGTGCGCTGGCGGGCGGGCTGTACGGCGGTGGGGTGCTGGACCTCGTGGTCGTGGTCGCCCTGTGCCAGGCGGTGTCGCTGGTGCTGCTCGTCCGGGTCGTCAGGCAGCGGGGATGAGCTCGGCGGGCGCGTCCGCGTGCTCGACGGTGTCGTCGGCCGCGTCGGAGAGCGCGTCGGGGAGTGACGAGCGCAGCGGGGAGAGGGGGGTGAGGACCCACACCATCAGCACCGGGACGAGCAGGACGAACCCCATCGTGGTGGCCGTGAAGACGGTGACGAACGACATCGGTTTCTGCTCCTTGGACGGATGAAGTGAGGCGGTCGGGCCGGCTGGATGGTGCGACCGGCTGCCGAGTCCCTACGTGCTCCGACGGCAGTCGCTTGAAACCTGCACCACTGGTGGTCTAGACCGATTCCAGCACGACCGGATCCTCGCAGGCCCGGGCGAAGGCGGCGATCCGGGCCCGGATCTCGCGGCCCAGCAGCCACTGCCCGATCGGCTCGGCGAGCAGCCGCAGCCAGGCGGGGCGCACGGTGTAGGTGTACTTCCACACCGCCTTGGTCCCGTCCACGGCGCCGCGGGTCTCCGGCACGAAGCGCCAGCCCCCGCCGAAGGCCTCGAAGAACCACGGCCCTGTGACCATCGTCATGCCCACCGAGGTCGGCGGCCGGTAGGCGACGTACTCGCTGACCATCCGCGGGCCGACCCGGGCCCTCGTCAGCGTCCGGACCCCCTTGGCGGGGCGGTCGGCGTCGATGAGGTGCTGGTGACGGATGAACGGGTCCCAGCGCAGGCGGACCTCCCCGGTCGTCTGCGAAACCGCGAAGGCCGTGTCCGGTGGGACCGGCACCCATGTCTGGGACGTCACCTGGGGCATGACCAGGACCCTGCCACAATCGGGCCATGCCCTCCCTGACCGACTTCTCGGCCCGCGCCAACGATGGAACCGAGGTCGACCTCGCGTCGTACGCCGGTCAGGTGGTGCTCGTGGTCAACACCGCGTCGCAGTGCGGCTTCACCTCGCAGTACTCAGGCCTGCAGGAGCTCCACGACCAGTTCGACGCGCAGGGGTTCAGCGTCCTGGGCTTCCCGTGCGACCAGTTCGGCGGTCAGGAGCCCGGCAGCGACGAGGAGATCGCCGGGTTCTGCGAGCGCAACTTCGGCGTGACCTTCCCGCTGTTCTCCAAGGTCGACGTCAACGGCGACGACGCGCACCCGCTCTTCGACTGGCTCCGGTCGGCGAAGGGTGGCCTGCTCGGCAACAAGATCAAGTGGAACTTCACGAAGTTCCTGCTGGCCAGGGACGGCACGGTCATCGGCCGCTACGCGCCCACGACGAAGCCCGAGAAGATCGCCGGCGACATCGAGCAGGCGCTGGCCGCCTGAGCATGGCCCGCTTCGCCGCACGCACCACTGCCGAGGCCGTGGTCGCCGCCGAGCGCGACGCGCTCTGGGACGTGCTCACCGACCCGGCGCTGCTCGCCGAGCTGACCCCCTTCGTCCGGCGGATCAGCGCCGTGGACGAGCTGTGGTTCTGGGAGATGAGCGGGCTGGAGGTCCTGGGGGTGGGCATCGCGCCCGCGTTCACCGAGCAGATGACCTTCCGCGAGCAGGAGCGCATCGAGTTCCGCCATGCCCCGCCGGACGGGAAGCGGGAGCGGGCCGGGGTGCAGGGCTGGTACGCCCTGGCCGACGCCGAGGGCGGCACCCACCTCGCCACCAGCCTCGAGGTGCAGCTGGAGCTGCCGCTCCCGCGGCTCTCCGCGCCCGCGGTGAACGTCGCCATGAAGGGCGTGATGGCCACCATGGGCGACCGGTTCGCGAAGAACCTGCTCGACCACCTCGAGGCACGCGGCTGACCCGCGCTGAGGGGTCGAGCAGGTCCCGGCGCTCAGACGCCGGCCCTCACACCCCGGCGCCGACCTCGTCGTCGTGGCGGACGGGGGCCGGGTCCGTCGGGTCCTCAGGGCCGGCGCCCACCGTGCGCGCCTGCAGGTGCGGGCGGACCAGCTTCTCGCCCTCGACGTCGACGTCGGGCAGGATCCGGTCCAGCCAGCGCGGCAGCCACCAGGCCTTCTCGCCGAGGAGGTACATCACCGCGGGGATCAGTGCCATGCGCACGATGAAGGCGTCGAAGACGACGGCGACCGCGAGCGCGAAGCCCATCGACTTGATGATCGGCTCGTCCTGGAGCATGAACGCCGCGAAGACCGCGGTCATGATCACGGCTGCCGCCGAGACCACCCGGCCGCTGTTGCGGAAGCCGTCGACGACGGACTCGCGCGGGGTGGCGCCGTGGACGTGCGCCTCGCGCATCCGGGTGACCAGGAAGACCTGGTAGTCCATCGCGAGGCCGAACACCACCCCGATCAGGAAGATCGGCATGAAGCTGACGATCGGCTGCCCCTCCATCAGGCCGAACGCGCCCTCCTGGAAGACCGCGACGGTCGCGCCGAGGGTCGCGAGCACCGACAGCAGGAAGCCGAGGGTCGCGGTGAGCGGCACCAGGATCGAGCGGAACACGACCATCAGCAGGAGGAACGCCAGGCCGATGACCACCGCGAGGTAGATCGGCAGGGCGTCGGCGAGCCGCTCGGACACGTCGGTGGTGATCGCGGTGAGCCCGGTGACACCCGTCGTCGTACCCGTGGCCTCCTCGATGCCGGCCTGGCCCCCGCGCAGGTCGGCGAGCAGGTCCTCGGTCGCGGTCTCGTCGGGGCCGGTGGCCGGGGTGACCATGATCAGCGCCCCGGTGCCCTCCTCGTTCATGCCGGCGATCTGGGCGTTGCGGACCCCGGTCTGGCCGGCCGCCCAGTCGACGACCTCGCCGAACGCCGCACCGCGGTCGCCCTCGGGCAGGTCGCGCCCGTCGGCCACGATGAGCATGGGCGCCTCGCGACCCGGGCCGAACGCGTCCGCGACCAGGTCGGAGGCCTTGCGGGCGGTGGTGTCGCTCGCGGCGGTGCTGTCGGTCGGGAACGCCAGGTGCAGGCCCTTGAGCGGGATCGCCAGGGCACCCAGGCCGATGACGACCAGGAGTACGACGGCGACCGGGGCCCGACCCACGAGGCGCGCCCAACGGACGCCGTTGTTGACGATCCTGCCGTCGGCCTCGCGCTTCGGGTCGTGCTTGCGGACCTGGGCTCCGAACGCCTTCGACTTCACCATGCCCAGGACGGCGGGCAGCAGGGTGAGCGCCACGAGGACCGCGACGAGCACGGTGCCCGCGGCGGCCAGGCCCATGGCGGTCAGGAAGGGGATGCCGACGACGGTCAGCGCGGCCAGGGCGATCATGACGGTCAGGCCGGCGAACACGACGGCCGAGCCCGCGGTGCCGACCGAGACCCCGACGGCTTCCTCGCGGTCGTCGGTGTGCTCCAGCTCGCTGCGGTAGCGGGCCAGGATGAACAGCGCGTAGTCGATCCCGACCGCCAGGCCGATCATGGTGGCCAGCATCGGGGTGCTGGAGCCGATGTCCATGAAGGCGGTCATCGCGGTGATGCCGGTGACGCCGAGGCCGACGCCGAGCAGGGCGGTGACGATGGGGAGGCCGGCGCCGACGAGTGAGCCGAAGGTGAGCACGAGCACCAGCAGGGCGATGGCGATGCCGATCAGCTCGGACGCGCCGCCCGGCGGCGCCATCGAGGTCATGCCGGCGCCGTTGACCTCGGCGACCAGCCCGGCGTCGCGCGCCGTGGCGAGGGCGTCGAGCACGGCGTCCTGGGTCGCGGGATCCACGTCGGTGACGGTCTCCACGTCGAAGGCCCACGTGATGACGCCGACGCGGCCGTCCTCGGACAGCGGGAGCAGCTCCCGGGCGTTGGCGGCGGCGACGTCGCGCTTCGTCCCACCCTCGACGGCCGAGTCCACCATCGAGTCGAACTGCTCGGGGGCGGCCTCGACCGGGTTGGCCAGCGGCGGCTCGGTCGGCATCTGGGGCACGGAGGCCAGGTCGGCGATCAGCGCGTCGATCGCCTTCGTGTACGTCGGCTCCGAGAGCCGGTGGCCCTCGGGGGCGGCCACGACGACGTTCACCGTCGCCTGGTCGAACGCGTCGACCGCGTCGGGGAAGAGCTCGGCCTGGAGGTCGGCTGCCTTCTCCGAGGGGATGCCCGGGATCGAGAAGGCGTCGGTCATCGGCCGGGACATGGTGCCCGCGACCCCGCCGACGGCGACGATCGCGACCAGCCAGGCGGCGAGGAAGAACGGCCAGCGCCGGTAGGCGGTCTTGCCGAGTCGGTGGAGCAGGGTGGCCATGGGTTTTCTTTCGGGGAGGTGGACGGAGCTCAGGCGAAGTGGTCGCGGGCGGTGCGGAGGTTCTCGTCGAAGATCTCGACGAGCTCACGCCCACCCGGGTCGTCGATGAAGGTGAGGAGCGAGGAGTCGAAGACGGCGACCAGGATCCGCACCAGGAGGCGGGCCCGGGGTGCGCCGAAGGCGTCTCCCTCGCGGGCCAGGATCAGGGTCACGAACTCCTCGCTGACCGTCTCGAAGCGCTCGTGGGCGGCGACGAAGAGCCGGGGCGTGGTGGTCATCAGGCGCCGGACCAGTGCCGCCGCGTCCCGGTCGAGCGCGTGGTCGAGGGCGTGGTCGACGAGGAGCCTGCGAGCGATCTCGGCCAGGTCCTGGACGAGGTCGCCGTGCGGTCCGCCGGCCCGGAACCTCGCGAGGTCGTCGGCCGGGATCTCCGGGCGCCCGCCGAGGACGGCGTCGATCTTGCCGGAGAAGTAGTTGAACAGGGTGCGCCGCGAGACGCCTGCGGCCGCGGCGAGGTCGTCCATGGTGAAGCCGTCGAGCCCGTGCTCCTCGGTCAGGCGCTGCGCACACCGGGTGATCCGGTGCTCGGTCTCCCACCGGCGCCGGTCCCGCAGTGTTGCACTCTCGCTCATGGAGTGCATCTTTGCACTCTGCACCAAGGAGTGCAAAATGAATTGCGGTCGTTGCGGTCGCAGGTGACTTGCCCGTAACCACGCGAGCGGAGGAAGGTTCGGACATGGCCGCCACCACGTCGTCGTACTCCATCACCATGCGCCTCTACACCGCGCCCGACCACGGGGTCGTGGGAGCGGTCGCCACGACGATCGCGCAGGCGGGCGGCATCGTGACCGCGATCGACGTCGCGGAGTCGAGCCACGAGCGTCTCGTCGTCGACGTCACCTGCTCGGCCAGCGACGCCGACCACGCCAAGGAGCTGGAGGTGGCGGTGGACGCGCTCGCCGGCGTCGAGGTGCACAAGACCAGCGACCGGACCTTCCTGCTGCACATCGGCGGGAAGATCGAGGTCAACTCCAAGGTGCCGCTGAAGAACCGTGACGACCTGTCGATGGCCTACACCCCGGGGGTCGGCCGGGTGAGCATGGCGATCGCCGAGCACCCCGACGACGTCTGGCGGCTGACGATCAAGGGCAACGCGGTCGCGGTCGTCACCGACGGGTCGGCCGTGCTGGGCCTGGGCAACATCGGGCCGGGCGCGGCACTGCCGGTCATGGAGGGCAAGGCCGCGCTGTTCAAGCGGTTCGCCGGCATCGACGCCTGGCCGATCTGCCTGGCCACGCAGGACACCGACGAGATCGTCAAGGCGGTCGAGATGATCGCGCCGGGCTTCGGTGGCATCAACCTCGAGGACATCGCGGCGCCGCGGTGCTTCGAGATCGAGGCGCGGCTGCGCGCCAGCCTCGACATCCCGGTCTTCCACGACGACCAGCACGGCACCGCGATCGTCGTCCTCGCCGCCCTGACCAACGCGCTGCGGGTGGTGAGGAAGAACCTGCCTGACGTGCGGATCGTCGTCGCCGGAGCCGGTGCGGCCGGATCGGCCATCACGACGCTGCTCCTCGCCGGCGGCGCGCGGGACGTCGTGGTGTGGGACCGCGAGGGCTGCCTCTCGGCCGACGACGAGTCGCTGCCGCCCGCCAAGGCCGAGCTGGCGGGCCGCACCAACCCGCGCCGGGTGCGCGGCGACATGCTCGCCGGGCTGCGGGGCGCCGACGTGTTCATCGGGGTCAGCGGGCCGGGGCTGCTGCAGCCCGAGTGGATCGGCGAGATGGCCGACGACGCCGTGGTCTTCGCGCTGGCCAACCCGGACCCGGAGGTGGACCCCGCCGAGGCCGAGAAGTACGCCGCGGTGGTGGCCAGCGGCCGTTCGGACTACCCCAACCAGATCAACAACGTGCTGGCGTTCCCGGGGGTCTTCCGGGGCCTGCTCGACGCCCGCGCCTCGGAGATCACCGTCGCGATGCTGCTGCGCGCGGCCAAGGCGATCGCGCACGTGGTCAAGGACGAGGAGCTCAACCCGAACTTCATCATCCCGACGGTCTTCCACCCGGACGTCCCGAAGGCTGTAGCGGCCGCGATCAAGGGCACGACCGCCTGAGTCACCCGCCTGCTGGTGGGCCTACTGCTGACCTGCCTGGTGGGCGGCCTGCTCGCTGGCGTAGAGCGCCGCGCCGACGATCCCGGCCTTGTTGAGCAGGACCGCGGGCACGATCTCGGTGTCGAGGTCGAGCAGCGGCAGGAACAGGTCGGCCTTCTTGCTGATCCCGCCGCCGACCACGAACAGGTCGGGGGAGAACAGCATCTCCAGCGTCCGGTAGTACGTCGTGAGCCGTCTCGCCCAGTGCGCCCAGGACAGGTCCTCGGCCTCGCGGGCGCTGTTGGCGGCCCGGGACTCCGCGTTGTGCCCGTCGATCTCGAGGTGGCCCAGCTCGGAGTTGGGGACCAGGACGCCGTCGTGCACGAGCGCCGACCCGATGCCGGTGCCCAGGGTGGTGACGATGACCAGCCCACGGCGGCCGCGCGCCGCGCCGTACCTCACCTCGGCGAGGCCGGCCGCGTCGGCGTCGTTGACCACGTGCACGTCGCGACCGGTGGCCTCGGTGAACAACGCGTCGGCGTCGGTGCCGAGCCAGGACCGGTCGATGTTGGCGGCGGAGTGGACGACCCCGTGGCGGACCACGCCCGGCACCGTCACGCCGACCGGGCCGACGGATTCGGGGAACCGGTCGAGCAGCTCGGCGAAGACCGTGGCGACGGCCTGCGGCGTCGACGGCGTCGGGGTCTCGATCCGGACCCGGTCCGCCGCGAAGTCACCACGGTCGAGGTCGACCGGGGCCCCCTTGATGCCGGAGCCGCCGAAGTCGATGCCGAAGGGGAGGTCGTGGGTCGCCATTCCCCCAATCTGGTCACATCACGGTGGGGGACGCAACCGGGCGCTGCCCTCAGGCGGTGGCCGGTGCGGGAACCGGTGTGGGCGCGGCCAGCACCCCCAGCTGGATCCGGGCCGCGATCTCGTCGCGCACCCCCCAGTGCTCGGCCAGCCGGTTGCCCTCGGTGCGGTAGATGTGCGCCGTGGTCATGGCGTACTCGCGGCCGGCTGCCCCCGGGCCGTGCACCGCGTCGACGCCGATGCCGCGCGCCGTCGCCCGCAACGCGATCCGATCCTCGGTGCAGAACACGTCCTCGAGCGTGTAGTGGATCTGCAGCACCCCGGTGACGAACGTCAGGACCTGTCGGTAGCCCTCGGGTCCGGGCGGCAGCGGGAACGGCGATCCGTGGTCGACGAAGTCAGCCGTGACCAGCGCGTCCAGGCCGGTCAGGTCGCGGGCGTTGATCGCCTCGAAGACGGCCAGCGCCGCGGGGAGCGCGGCGTTCTCGTGGGTCATGGCTAGACTCCTCGCATCGGTGGAACGACATTCCAATGGAATAAGAATCTAGTGAATGGGGACCGACGTGGCAAGGGTGTACGACAACTCGACCCGCGAGGAGCGGGCGCGTGAGACGCGCCGGCGGATCGTGGCCACCGCCGAGGAGATGGTGCTCGCCGGCGGGTACGCCGCGATGACGGTCGCCGACCTCGCTGCCCGCGCAGGGGTCAGCCCCCAGACCGTCTACAACTCGGTGGGCGGCAAGGCCGAGGTGGTCAAGGCGGCGTACGACCTGCTGCTGGTGGGCGACGACGAACCCGTGGTGATGGTCGAGCGGCCGGCGTACCTGGCGCTGGTCGACGCGCCGGATCCCGACGCGTTCGTGCGGGCCTACGCGGCGCTGAGTCGCGGCGTCTACCAGCGGGTGGGGCGCTTCCTCGGGGTGCTGCTCGAGCACGGGCCGGGCGGGGACGCCGGGCTGGAGGAGTTCGTCGCGACCATCGATCGCGAGCGCCGGGTCGGGGCCACCGGCGCGGTCACCCTGTTCCGGGACCGGTTCGGGCTGGCTCGGGGCGCCACGCTGCCGCGGGTCGTCGACGTGGTCTGGACCCTCAACGCCCCCGAGCTGCACCGCCGCCTGGTGCTCGCGTGCGGGTGGTCCGACCTGGCCTACGAGCGGTGGCTGGCCGAGCACCTCGCGCTCGTGCTGCGGCCCCCGGGCTGACGCGTCGTCCGGCAGGACTCGTTGTCTGCGGTCTTTACAGATGGGCACCTCTTGTCAAGGAGGTTTACAGACCCTATGGTTCTGTAAACCCGCATTCGGCAGGAAGGCTTCCTCGATGTCCGCAGTCGCGAACAGCACGGTCCCCGCAGGGTCGACGGCCCAGTGGAAGGACAGGAAGCGCTACCTGTGGCTGATCGGCCTGGTGGTCCCGACGCTGGCGTTCCTGGGCTATGGGCTCTGGGCCGCCACCGGTCTCGGCGTCTTCTTCTGGATCGGCCCGGTCGTGATCCTGGTCGTCGTCCCGGCCATCGACCTGATCGCCGGCCTCGACCGCTCCAACCCGCCCGACGACGTCATCGAGGCGCTGGAGAAGGACAGGTACTACCGCTGGATCACCTACCTCTTCCTGCCGATCCAGTACCTCGGGTTCGTCGGCGCCTTCTGGCTGATCGTCCACGGGGACCCCTTTGCCCTGCAGGGCGACCTGAGCACGCTCGACAAGATCGGGCTGGCCGTCTCGATCGGCAGCATCGGCGGGATCGGCATCAACACCGCCCACGAGCTCGGTCACAAGAAGGAGAGCCACGAGCGCTGGCTGTCCAAGATCGCCCTGGCGCAGAGCTTCTACGGCCACTTCTACATCGAGCACAACCGCGGCCACCACGTCCGCGTCGCCACCCCCGAGGACCCCGCCAGCAGCCGGTTCGGCGAGAACCTCTACCAGTTCTGGCCGCGCACGGTCCTCGGCTCCCTCCGCAGCGCGTGGAACCTCGAGAAGCGCCGCTACGCCCGCAAGCAGCAGCACCCGTTCCGGATCGGCAACGACGTGCTCAACGCCTGGCTGATGTCGGCCGTGCTGTGGGGCGCGATGATCGCCTGGCTCGGCGTCGGCATCACGCCGTACCTCCTGATCCAGGCCGTGGTCGGCTTCTCGCTCCTCGAGGTCGTCAACTACATGGAGCACTACGGCATGCTGCGCCAGAAGGTCGGTGCCCCCGGCAAGCAGCGCTACGAGCGGGTCGACCCCTCGCACTCGTGGAACTCCAACAACATCGCGACCAACGTGCTGCTCTACCACCTGCAGCGCCACAGCGACCACCACGCCAACCCGACGCGGCGCTACCAGACGCTGCGCGACTTCGAGGAGTCCCCGGTGCTGCCGACCGGGTACGCCGGGATGATCGTGCTCGCCCTGTTCCCGCCGCTCTGGCGCCGGGTGATGGACCCGCGGGTGCTCGCGCACTTCGACGGTGACCTCAGCCGCGCCAACCTCAGCCCGCGCAAGCGCGACAAGATCCTCGCGAGGTACCCCCGGCCGAGCGAGGTCGCTGCGGCCGGGACGGGTCCGGCCGGCGACAACGCCGGCGCGTCCGTCCCGGCTGAGGTGGCGGCTGCCCGCTGCCCGGGCTGCGGCTACGTCTACGACGTCGTCGCCGGCGACGAGCACGAGGGCTTCGCGGCCGGCACGGCCTGGGCGGACATCCCCGAGTCCTGGTGCTGCCCCGACTGCGGGGTGCGCGAGAAGGTCGACTTCGTCCCGCTCACCTCCTCGCTGGCCAGTGGGCTGACGAGCGAGGTGGCCTGATGCGGATCGTGGTGGACCGCGACCGGTGCGAGGGCCTCGGCATGTGCGAGGCGATGGCCCACGAGTTCTTCGAGGTCGACGACGACGAGGTGATGCACGTCCTCGACGAGTCCCCGGACGAGGAGCACCGCACGCAGGTGCACGCGGCCGTGCAGTCCTGCCCGGTGCTGGCGCTCTCGCTCGAGAGCTGAGCTCCTAGACTCGGTCCCGTGACGAGCGCCCCGGACCGTGTGGCCTCCCCGGCGCCGAGCCTGCGGGAGCGGATCGTCGACGCCGCGGTCGCGCTCACCGCCCAGGTCGGCTGGGCGCGGGTGACCATGGCCAAGCTGGCCGACCACGTCGGCGTCAGCCGCCAGACCGTCTACAACGAGATCGGCACCAAGCCGGCGCTGGCCGAGGCGATGATCCTGCACGAGCTCGACCGGTTCCTCGGCGTGGTCGACCAGGCCTTCGACGCCCACCCGGGCGACCTGGTCGGGGCGATCCGGGCGGCCTGCCTCGGGGTGCTCGAGCTCGCCCAGGACAACCAGCTCCTGCACGCGGTCGTCTCCGCGACCCACGGCGCCGACACCGAGCTGCTGCCGCTCCTGACCACGCACGCCGAGTCGCTGCTCGCCGCGGCCAAGGTCGTCGTCGGCGAGCGGATCACGCCGTACGACGTGCGGCTGGAGGCCGAGCACCTCGACGCCGCCATCGACATGGTGGTCCGGGTGGTGCTCAGCCACGTGATGCAGCCCTCGGCCGCACCCGAGCACACCTCCGCGAACCTGGCCTGGATCGCTGCCCGCGTGCTCCGCTCCTAGGGGCACCCGGTGTCCGGCTCGTGAGTGAGGAGGCCGAGGCCGGCAGCGTCCGCCCGGGCACGACCGCCGGGCGAGCCGTCGTCATCGCGGCCACCCTCGGGTCGGGGCTGACCGTGCTCGACGGCACGGTCGTGAACATCGCGCTGCCCACGATCGGCCGCGACCTCGACGCGAGCCTGGCCGAGCTCCAGTGGATCACCAACGGCTACCTGCTCTCGCTGGCGAGCCTGATCCTGCTCGGCGGCTCGCTGGGGGACCGGTTCGGGCGGCGCCGGGTCTTCGTCGTGGGCACGGTCTGGTTCGCCCTTGCGTCGTTGCTGTGCGGGCTGGCGCCGACGGCGGTGGTGCTGATCGCGGCCCGGATCCTGCAGGGAGTCGGGGCCGCCCTGCTCACGCCCGGCAGCCTCGCGATGATCCAGGGCGCCTTCGCCCGCGAGGACCGGGCCCGGGCGATCGGCGCCTGGGCCGGGTTCGGCAGCGTCGCCGCCGGGCTGGGGCCCTTCGTCGGCGGCGCCCTCGTGCAGTACGCCGACTGGCGCTGGATCTTCCTGGTCAACCTGCCGATCGCGCTGGTGACGGTGGCGGTGGCGCGCCGCTGGGTCCCCGAGACCCTCGACCCACAGGCGCCACCCCACTTCGACGCGCTCGGGGCCGTCCTCGCCGCCGCCGCGCTGGGCGGCACGACGTACGCGCTGATCCAGTGGGGTGGGGACCTCGCGCCCTGGGCGGCCGGAGCTGCCGTCGCGGCCGGCGTCGGGTTCGTGGTGGTGGAGCGGCGCGCCCGCTATCCGATGCTGCCGCTCGGCATCTTCGCCGAGCGCACCTTCAGCGCCGCCAACGCGATGACCCTGCTGGTCTATGCCGCCCTCGGTGCGGTGCTCTTCTTCCTGGTGCTGCAGCTGCAGACCGTGGGCGGGTACGGCGCCCTGGCCGCCGGCGTGGCCACCGTGCCGTTGACCCTCTGCATGCTCTTCCTCGCGGCCCGCGGCGGTGCCCTGGCGACCCGGATCGGCCCGCGGCTCCCGATGACGCTCGGCCCGATCGTGATGGCCGGGGGTGCGCTGCTCCTGCTGCGCGTCGGCGGGGACGTCCACTACGTGCTCGACGTGCTGCCGGGGATCACCGTGTTCGGGCTCGGGCTGGCGCTCATGGTCGCCCCGCTGACCGCGACCGTGCTGGCCGCCGCTCCCGACGAGAACGCCGGCCTGGCCAGCGGGATCAACAACGCCGTCGCGCGGGCCGGCACCCTGCTCGCGGTGGCGGCCCTGCCGGTCGCGGTCGGCCTGGGCGGTGCCGACTACACCGACGCCGTCGCCTTCGACGCCGCCTACCGCTCGGCGCTCCTCGCCTGTGTGGTGCTGCTCCTGCTCGGCGGGTTGGTGTCGTGGCTGACGATCCGCAGCCCCGCGGCTCCGGCCGGCGGGCCGTGACGGGGAATCCGGGCTCTGTACCCGGCCCCCGCGGACGGCTACGCTGGCCACGTCTGGTGCGCATCACGAAATGAGTTGCTTCATGCGCAACAAAAGTTCCGCCGCGACGATGGCCCGTCTGCTCGAACAGGCCCGCTACGAGGTGCTGCCCACGGCCTCCACCGAGGACAAGGTGCTCGAGCACCTGCCCCGGGACCGGGTCGTCACCGTCACCGCCTCCCCCAGCAAGGGGCTCGAGGCCACGCTGGACCTCGCCGAGCGCCTCGCCGGGCACGGCTACGTCGCGGTGCCGCACCTCGCGGCGCGGATGATCAGCGGCCGCACGGAGCTGGCCGAGATCTGCGAGCGACTGACCGGCAAGGGCATCACCCGCATCTTCGTCCCGGGCGGGGACGCCGAGCCCGCCGGCGACTACCCGGACGCGCTCGCGCTGCTCGAGGACCTCACCGCGCTGGGCAGGCCGTTCGCCCAGGTGGGCATCACCGGGTACCCCGAGTCGCACCCGACGATCAACGACGACCTGACCGTCCAGTCGATGTGGGACAAGCGCCGCTACGCGACCCACGTCGTCAGCAACCTGACCTTCGATCCGGCCGTCATCCGCGGCTGGATCCGCCGGATGCGGGACCGCGGGATCACCATGCCGCTGCTGCTGGGGGTCCCCGGCCCGGTCGAGCGGACCAAGCTGCTCTCGATGGCCACCCGGATCGGTGTCGGCGAGTCGACCCGCTTCCTGGCCAAGCACAAGGGGACCTTCGCGCGGCTGGCCGCCCCCGGCGGGTTCACCGGCGAGCGCTTCCTGGAGCAGTGCGCCCCCGCGCTGGGGATGCCCGACGCCCTGGTGGAGGGGCTGCACGTCTTCACGTTCAACCAGATCGCCGAGAGCGAGGCGTGGCGCACCTCGTTGCTGGAGCGGCTGCGCGACTGAGCCCCCGGAACGTCGTACGAAGTGGTTGCCCCGGCCCACCGGGGTAGTCCGTGACGTTGAGCAGGTCAGGACAGCGTGTCGACCTGCCGATCGTCACGGACTACCAGGGTCCGGGTCAGCTCGCTTCAGTCCACCAGGTCGGCCAGGGCCTGCTCGAGCCCGGTGGTGCCGGTCTCGACGACGGTGAGCGGCAGCCCGATCCGGTCGGCCGCCTCCTGGGCCGCCGCCCGCAGCTCGTCGTCGGGCTCCTGGGCCAGCCAGACCACCCGCGTGTAGTGCTCGAAGTAGGCGTCGCGCAGGTCGGGGTAGCGGTCGAGCCCCAGCTCCTGGATCACGGTCCGGGCGAACGAGCGCACCAGGAAGTCGGTGAGCACGTAGGTGCCCGGCTGCTCGTCGAAGAAACGCTCCAGCCGCGAGGGGCCGGCGTACAGGTCGTAGCAGTGCAGCCCCGGCAGCCGGCGCAGGCCGAGCTCGCGGCAGACCTCGTCGAGCGCGCCGTACGTGCCGCAGTCGGCGTAGCCCACGACCACCTCGGCGTACGACCCGGCGAGGGTGGTGGCGAGGCGGCGTACCTCGCCGGCGATCAGCTGGGGCTGGTTGTGCAGCAGCGGCGGCAGGGGGTGTACGTCGAGTGGCCAGCCGCGCCGTGCGGCGATCGCGGCTGCCGGCTGGGCGAGGGCGCCGCAGGCGACGAGCGCCGTGCGGCCCTCAGAACGCGAGCTGCTCGACGAACTTGTCGTTGAAGTCGGGGCGGTCGGAGAGCTCGACATAGGTCACCTCCTCCAGCAGCGCCGCGGCGCCGGCGCGCTCGCGCACCGACAGCAGGGCCATCTTGGCTCCCTCGCCGGCCACGTTGCCCGCGGCCACGATCCGCAGGACCGGCAGCTGGGGCACCAGCCCGATCCGGACCGCGGAGGCGGGGGAGAGGTAGCTGCCGAACGAGCCTGCGAGCAGCACCTGCTGCACGTCGCGGTGCTCGAGACCGAGCTGCTCGAGCAGCAGCGTCCACCCGGTGGAGATCGCGGCCTTGGCGAACTGGAGCTCGCGCACGTCGCGCTGGGAGAGGTAGACGCACTCGGAGGTCTCGGTGTCCGGCGTGGGCCGGTGCAGGATGAAGACCCGCTCCTCGCCGATCCGGGAGAGCCGGTCGGCCAGTGCCGGCGCGATCTCGGCGGCGGACTCGTCGGGCACCAGGCGCCCCGAGCTGTCGAGCAGGCCGACGCGGACCAGCTCCGCCACGGCGTCGACCAGCCCCGAGCCGCACAGCCCGCGCGGCTCGACGTCGCCGATCACCCCCAGGGTGACGGCCGGCTTGTCCTCGGTGTCGACGTCCGGCTGGAGCTTGATCACCTCGATCGCCCCGTCGGCCGCGCGCATGCCGCACCGGATCGCGCCGCCCTCGAACGCCGGGCCGGCGGGCGCCGCGGTGGACAGCACGGTGTCGCCGTTGCTCAGCACGATCTCGCAGTTGGTGCCGACGTCGATGAAGAGCCGGGTGCGCTTGTCGCGGTCCATGCCGGTGGCGAGCATGCCCGCGACGATGTCGCCCCCGACGTAGGCGCCGAGCGCCGGGAAGAAGAACGCGCGGGCGCGGGGGTGCAGGCCCAGGCCGATCTCGGTGGCCAGGACGGACGGGGGCTGGGCGGTCGACATGACGAACGGCGCGACGCCCAGCGGCTCCGGGTCGATGCCCAGCGCCAGCGCGGTCATCGTCGCGTTGCCGGCGATCGCGACCTCGTAGACCTGGGCGGGATCGACGCCGCCCTCGCGGCAGACCTGGCCGGCGAGCTCGGCCAGGGTCGCGCCCGCCGCCTCCTGGAGCCGGCCGAGGGTGTCCTTGTCCATCATGGTGGCGCTGATCCGGGTGATCACGTCGCCGCCGAACGGCTGCTGCTTGTTGAGCATCGAGGCCACCGCGAGCGGGGTGCCGGTGCCGACGTCGAGCAGGGTCGCGACCACGGTGGTGGTGCCGAGGTCGAAGGCGATGGCGTAGCGGCCGGCGGTGGTGTCCCCGGGCTCGATGTCGATCAGGTCCTCGTCGACGATCACCGCCGTCACCTTGAAGTCCGCCTCCCGGAGCACGGTCGACAGCCGCCGGAGCACGTGCAGGTCGGCGGTCAGCTCGAGGTCGTCGATGGCGTCGGTCAGCCGCTTCAGGTCGGTGCGCTGGTCGGACAGGGTCGCCTCCTCGAGCTCGACGTAGCGCTTCTGCAGGGCCGGGCGCAGGATCACCTGGCGTCCGACGCCGACGGTCGCGGCCTTGGGGCGGGTGGTCAGCGGGGGCACCTCGACCTTGAGGTCGCGGGTCGCCTGGACCAGGCAGGCGAGCCGCCAGCCCTCGCCGATCTGCTCGCTGGTGAAGGTGCGCACGTCGTGCCGGGTGATCGGCACGTGGCCGCCCTCCACCCGCACCTTGCACTTGTGGCAGGTGCCGTGGCCGCCGCAGGTGGAGTCGATCGCGATGCCGTTCCACGAGGCGGAGTCGAAGACGGTCACGCCGGGCGGGACGCGTACGCCGCGCTGGGTCGGCGGTGCGTCCGCGGCGGAGCCGGCGCCGATCCCGGCGGAGTGGATCGTGAACGAGAGGTCGACCCGACCGGTGCCGTCGTGCACGGCCGGCTCGGCGCCGGACGGCTCGATCAGGCCTTCGCGGGCAACGTCGGCGAAGGAGAAGTCGGGGCCGTCGGTCACGCGGTCTGAGCGGCTTCCCGGGCTTGTCGGGCGCGGTGGGCCGCGATCCAGGCGCCGCCCCACTCGTCGTGGCCGAGCAGCAGGTCGGCGGCCTTGACCGACTCGACGATCTGCGGGGTGCGGGTGTCCATGATCGCGGAGGTGAGTCCCGCGGTCATCGCCATCGGCAGGAAGGCGGCGCCGATCGCGTGGCGCGCGGGCATCCCGAACGAGACGTTGGAGGCGCCGCACGTCATGTTCACGCCGAACTCGTCGCGGATCCGGCGCATCGTCTCCAGGGTGGTGTTGACGACCTCCTGGTCGGCGCCGATCGGCATGGCCAGCGGGTCGATGACGATGTCGGCGGCGGCGATGCCGTACTCCTTCGTGGCGACCTCGATGATCTTGCGGGTCAGCGTGATCCGCTTCTCCACCTCCATCGGGATCTCGTCGGAGTCGTTGGGCAGCGCGATGATGGCGGCGTCGTACTTCTTGACCAGCGGCAGGATCTGCTCCATCCGCTCGTCCTCCGCGGTGATCGAGTTGACCAGGGCGCGGCCGTTGTAGGCGGAGAGCCCGGCCTCGAGCGCCTCGACGACCGAGGAGTCGATGCAGATCGGCTTGTCGGTGAGCTCCTGGACCATCGTGATCGCCCTGGCGAGCAGCTCGGCCTCGTCGGTCAGCGGCACGCCCATGTTGATGTCGAGCACGTCGGCGCCGCCCTCGACCTGGGCCCGGACGTCGCGCTCGATCGCGGACAGGTCCCCGGCGCGCAGCTGCTCCTGGAAGATCCGCCGGCCGGTGGGGTTGATCCGCTCGCCGATCAGGCAGAACCGCCGGCCGTGGCCGATCACGACCTCCTGGGTGGCCGAGCGGAGCACGGTCTCCAGGCGAGGGGCGTTGAAGGGCCCGCTCATGCCGGGACAGCCGTACGCCGCTGCTGCAGCAGGGCCTTGGCGCGCTTGACCGTCTGCGAGGCGTCGGCGGCGTAGCCGTCGGCACCGACGGCGTCGGCGTACTCCTGGGTGACGGGGGCGCCGCCGACCATGACGATCACCGAGCTGCGGATCCCGGCCTTCTCGAGGGCGTTCATGTTGGCCTTGAACATCGGCATCGTCGTGGTGAGGAAGGCCGAGAAACCGACGATGTCGGGCTGGTGCTCCTCGATCGCGGCGACGAACTTCTCGGGTGCCACCTGGACCCCGAGGTCGATGACCTCGAAGCCGGCGCCCTCGAGCATGATGTTGACGAGGTTCTTGCCGATGTCGTGCACGTCGCCCTTGACCGTGCCCATCAGGAACTTGCCGATGGTCTGGACGCCGGTCTCGGCGAGGAGCGGCCGCAGCACCTCCATCGCGCCGGCCATCGCCCGGCCGGCGATCAGCATCTCGGGCACGAAGAAGTCGCCACGCTCGAAGCGCGCGCCGACCTCCTCGAGCGAGGGGATCAGGGCGTCGAACAGCAGCGTCTGCGGCTCCATGTCGAGCTCGAGTCCCTCGTGCGTGAGCTCGAGGACGCGGGGTGCATTGCCGATCAGGGTCTCGTCGTAGAGCCCCTGCAGGATTTCCTGGGGTGATGTCATGCCACGCCCTCCTTGCGTGTCTGGCCGCGCAGCAGTGTCGAGAGCTGCGTGGCTTGGTCCAGCAGGTGGCAGCCGACCTCGTCGAGCCGCCCCTCCAGTCGTGGTGTCGGTCCCGAGATGCCCAGCGCGGCGATCAGCTCGCCGTGCGCGCCGTGCACGGGCACGGCGACGCCGGTCAGGCCTACCTCGAGCTCGTCGGTGGTGGCCGCCCAGCCACGGCGGCGGGTGTCCTCGCCGTCGCGGCGCAGGTCGTCGACGCGGGCCATGGTCGCGGCCGTGGGGCGCTCGAGCGGCCCGGCCGGCAGCGGCAGGGCGTCGTAGGCGTAGAAGATCTTGCCGAGCGCGGAGCAGTGCGCGGGCACGTCGACCTCGGTCCAGTCACGCATGCCGAGCATGAAGCGGGAGTCGACCTGGGCCACCTGCACGACGCGCTCGCCCCGGGTGACGCTGAGGTGGACGGTCTCGTGGGTGTCCTCGCTGATCTGCTCCATGGTCGGACGGGCCAGCCGGACGAGCTCCTCCCACGGGTCGTGGCGAGCGGCGTACAGCCAGAAGAGGCGCCCCGCGACGTAGGAGCCGGCGACGTCGCGCTCGAGCAGCCCGGAGCGCTCCAGGGCGGTGAGCATCCGCGACGTCGTGGACTTGGCCAGGCCGCACGTCTCCTGGAGGTCCGCGAAGGTCAGCGGCTCGTCGGCGTGCACGACCGTCGACACCAGGAGTGCGGCGCGGTCGACGGCCTGCGTCCCGCTGCTCGCTGCGCTGGTGCTCGCGGCCGGCACGGAATCTCCCTCTGGTCAGCGGTTCCATGATGTGGAACTGTGGTCCCACATGATGAGGCTAGGAGGAGCCGGGGGCGCGGTCAAGAGTGACGCGCCCGCCGTGGATCCGACTGGCAGGAGAGCAAGCCCCGCCCAGGAGGTTCGATGTTCCGCAACCGCATGCCGCGCTACGAGGTGCTGTCCCAGGACGCGATGGCCACCCTGGACCGGGGATGGCGCAAGCTCATGACCGAGATCGGCGTCGAGTTCATGGATGCCCGCGCCCTCGAGCTGTTCCGCCGGGCGGGGCAGCGGGTCGAGGACAACACGGTCTTCCTCGACCCCGACTTCGTGCTCGAGCAGGTGGCCAAGGCCCCGCGCGAGTTCGACGTGCAGGCCCGCAACCCGGCGAACAACATCCACATCGGTGGCGACGCGATGGCCTTCGGTGCGGTCTACGGCCCGCCGTTCGTCCGGCAGGGCGACGTACGACGCGACGCGACGATGGACGACTTCCGCAACTTCACCAGGCTCGCGCAGTCGTTCCCGGTGATGGACTCCGCGGGCGGCATCATCTGCGAGCCCAACGACACCCCGCTCGACAGCCGCCACCTCGACATGACCTATGCGCTGCAGACGATGACCGACAAGGTCTACATGGGCAACGTGGTGTCCGGCGTGAACGCCGCCGACACCCTCGCGATGACGTCGATCCTGTTCGGCTCGCGTGCCGCGATCGAGGAGACGCCGGCCACGATCTCGCTGATCAACTGCAACTCCCCGCTGCGCTGGGACGACCGGATGCTCGAGGCCCAGTTCGAGTACTCCGCCGCCGGCCAGCCCGTCGTCCTGACGCCGTTCATCCTGATGGGCGCGATGTCGCCGGTGACGATCCCGGCCGCCCTCGTCCAGCAGATCGTCGAGGCGCTGTCGGGCATCGCGCTCTCCCAGCTGATCCGGCCGGGGACCCCGGTGATCTTCGGGTCGTTCCTGTCCAACATCGACATGCAGTCCGGCTCGCCGACCTTCGGGACGCCGGAGTCCGGCATCGGCCTGCTCTGCACCGGCCAGATCGCGCGCCACTTCGGGCTGCCGTTCCGCACCGGCGGGGGGCTGACCTCCTCGCAGGTGGCCGACGCCCAGGCCGGCTACGAGGCCCTGATGACGATGATGCCGACGTTCCTGGCGGGCGCGAACTGGGTGATGCACTCGGCCGGCTGGCTCGAGGGCGGCCTGGTCGCGGGCTACGAGAAGTTCATCGTCGACATCGAGCTGCTGCAGATGATGCAGGCCGAGTTCACGCCCCTGGAGATCGACGAGGCGTCGATGGCCTTCGGGGCGCACGAGGAGGTCGGCCACGGTGGCCACTTCCTCGGCGCGGCCCACACGATGGAGCGCTTCCGGACCTGCTTCTACCGGCCGCTGCTGTCCTCCTCGGAGAACTACGAGCGCTGGATGCGCAACGGCGGCCAGGACGCCAACGCCCGTGCGGAGGGGATCTACCGCAAGAAGCTCGAGGAGTACGTCGCCCCCGACCTGGACGATGCGATCCGGATGGAGCTCGAGGAGTACGTCATCCGCCGCCGCGCCGAGCTCGGCGACTGACCGGCCGAGGCAAGCCCGCCGAGGCGGCGTGAAGTGCCCCCCAAAACCCGCCGAGGCGGCGTGAAGTGTCCGGATGGCGGGAACTTCACGCCGACTCGGCACTGTCGGGAGGGAACTTCACGCCGACTCGGCACTGTTCCTGTCACTCCATCCCCAGGAGATGACACCTGGGTTCGTGGGGATGCCCGGGGAGGCGGTTCTCGACGTACATTGAACGCGCCGAGGAATCCGCAGACGTCGAGATCGCTTCGTCATTTCGAGGCGCACCACTCTCAACAACCGGGCCTTCGCGGCCGGTAGGACAGAGCTTGATGAGACTCCCCGGCACCCACACCTCCACCCCGGCCTCGCCGGTATCGCCCGCCGCCGCGAGTGGCGAGATGCCCGAGCGGCCCCGGCTGGGGACGGTGATCCGGCGGGTCGCGCTGAGCCTGCTGATCGCCTGCCTCATCCCCGCCGCGCTGTTCTACGTGTGTGTCGTGACCTGGGGGGTGTGGGCCGCGATCGCCGTCGCCCTCGCCTGGTCGTACGGCGCCATCGCCTGGCGCGGGATCACCGGCCGCCGCGCCTCGGGACTGCTGCTCCTCACCGCGGTCGTGATGACCGGCCGCACCGCGGTCGCCGTGGTCACCGACAGCACCTTCCTGTACTTCCTCCAGCCGATCATCAGCGACGGCCTGGTCGCGTCGGCCTTCCTGCTGTCGCTGGTCACGGCGCGGCCGCTGGTCGCGCGGCTGGCCGGCGACTTCTACCCGATGGACCACGAGCTGTCGGTGCGTCCCCGGATCCGGCAGCTCTTCTGGCGCCTCACCGTGCTGTGGGCGGCGCTCTGCCTCGGCAAGGCCGTGATGACGCTGTGGCTGCTCGAGTCGCAGTCGCTGGAGACCTTCGTCCTGGTCAAGGGCATCACCGTGCTCTCGCTCAACGCGCTGGCCGTCGCCGTGACGATCGCGGCCGCCGTGGTCGTGGGCCGCAAGGAGGGCCTGCTGGGCCCGGTCCCGGAAGAGCACCTCGTCCCGGTTCGCGCCTGAGCTACCGGAAGACCACGGTCCGGTGACCGTTGAGCAGGACCCGTGACTGGGAGTGCCACCGCACCGCACGCGAGAGGACCTGGGCCTCGACGTCACGGCCGGCGGAGACGAGCTGCTCCTGGTCGTAGGTGTGGTCGACCCGCATCACGTCCTGCTCGATGATCGGGCCCTCGTCGAGGTCACCGGTGACGTAGTGCGCCGTCGCCCCGACCAGCTTCACCCCGCGGTCGAACGCCTGGTGGTAGGGCCGGGCGCCCTTGAAGCTCGGCAGGAACGAGTGGTGGATGTTGATCGCGCGCCCCGACAGCTGCTTGCAGAGGTCGTCGGACAGGACCTGCATGTAGCGGGCCAGCACGACGAGGTGGATGTCGAGGTCGTCGACGAGGCGCATCAGCGCCGCCTCGGCCTCGGGCTTGGTGTCGGCCGTGACCGGGATGTGGTGGAAGTCCAGGCCGTAGGAGCGCACCAGCGGCCCGGCGTCCGGGTGGTTGGAGACGACCGCGGGGATCTCGATCTGCAGCGAGCGCGTGCTGGCCCGGAACAGCAGGTCGTTGAGGCAGTGCAGGTGCTTGGAGACCATGATCAGCGTGCGGTACGGCGCGGTCGCGTCCCAGAGCTCGAAGTCCATCGCGAACTCCCGGGCGATCGGCTCGAAGTCGGCCCGCAGCGTGGCCACGTCGACCCGGTCGGACACGACGAAGTCGATGCGCATGAAGAACCGGTTGACCAGCTGGTCCCCGAACTGCTGGCTCTCCAGGATGTTGCCGCCGTGGCGGACCAGGAAGCCGGAGACCGCGTGCACGATCCCCGGACGGTCCGGGCAGACGATGATCAGCACGAAGTCGCCCGCGGGGGCGGTCGCGTTGTTTGCCTGGGCGGAGGGGGGAAGCACCATGGGGCCCTACCTGCTGAGTCGGGAATCGTTGCGCTGAACGAAACTCAGTCTGCGATACGCAACAACTCCTGCGCTAGTGTCGCTCCATGCGCAACACCCTCGAGGATGAGCCGCTCGGTCGCGAAGCAGCCCCGACCGGGGTGCAGTCGGTCGATCGGGCGCTCACCATCCTCGAGGTCCTGGCCCGGGTCGGCGAGGCCGGCGTGACCGAGGTGGCCGCCGAGCTGAAGGTGCACAAGAGCACCGCGTTCCGGCTGGTCGCGACCCTGGAGGCGCACCGCCTCGTCGAGCAGGCCGGCGACCGCGGCAAGTACCGCCTCGGCGTCGGCGTGCTGCGCCTCGCAGGCGCGACGACCGCCCGCCTCGACGTGGTCCAGGAAGCCCGGTCGGTCTGCCGCAAGCTCGCCGCCGACACCGGCGAGACGGTCAACATCGCCGTGCTCTCCGAGAGCTCCGCGCTCTACCTCGACCAGGTCGCGGGCTCGTCCGCCCTCCAGCCGCACAACTGGGTCGGCCAGCACATCCCCCTGCACGCGACCAGCAACGGCAAGGTCCTGCTCAGTGGGCTGGACCAGCAGGCGCTCGACATCCTGCTCGGCAAGCTGTCGCCGTACACCGAGTTCACGATCACCAAGCGGTCCAGCCTGCGCGAGGAGCTGGACCGGGTGCGCGCCCAGGGGTACGCCGTGGCCGTCGACGAGCTCGAGGTCGGCCTCACCGCGGCGGCCGCTCCGATCCACAACGCCCACGGCGACGTGGTGGCCTCGATGAGCGTCTCGGGCCCGACGTTCCGGCTGACCGCCGATCGCATCGACGAGGTCGTCGCGAAGCTCGTGGATGCCGCGCTCGAGGTGTCACACCGCCTCGGCTGGGGTCAACGTTAGGACACGTCCCGCCTTTGGTCCTTGACGCGAGGGGATCGGCCGCAGCATTCTCAAAGGCACAAACAGTTGCGAGGGAAGCGTCTGGTTGCGGCATGCGCAACGACCGGGTTCGGAGAGTGGGCGGATCGTGGCGGAGCTCTACGTCGACGGGCACTGGGAGTCGGCCCGTGCCGGCTCCACGCGCGAGATCCGCTGCCCCGCGGACGGCTCGCTGGTCGCGGAGATCGACGAGGCCGGGCCCGAGGACACCGACGCCGCGATCACCGCTGCCCATCGTGCCTTCCACGACGGCCGCTGGTCCGGGGTCCCGGCTCGCGAGCGGGGTGACCTGCTGCAGCGGGTGGCGGACCTGCTCGAGCGCGACGCCGCGACCGTCGCCCGCCTGGAGTCGCTCGACACCGGCAAGCGGCTGGTCGAGAGCGACTACGACGTGGCCGACGTGGTCTCGGTCTTCCGCCACTACGGCCGGGTGGCCGCCGAGGAGGCGGGCCGCGTCGTCGACACCGGCAACCCCGACGTGGTCAGCAGGGTGGTGCACGAGCCGGTCGGGGTCTGCGGCCTGATCACGCCGTGGAACTACCCGCTGCTGCAGGTGTCCTGGAAGGTCGCGCCCTGCCTGGCCGCGGGCAACACCTTCGTGCTCAAGCCGAGCGAGCTGACCCCGCACACCGCGATCCACCTGATGAAGCTGCTCGAGGAGGCCGGCCTGCCGCCGGGCGTCGCCAACCTCGTCGTCGGCAGCGGCCCGGCGGCCGGCGCGCCGCTCTCGGAGGACCCGCGCGTCGACCTCGTGTCGTTCACCGGCGGGCTCGCCACCGGCAAGGCGATCATGGCTGCGGCGGCGGGCACCGTGAAGCGGGTGGCCCTGGAGCTCGGCGGCAAGAACCCCAACATCGTCTTCGCCGACGCCGACCTCGAGGTGGCCCTCGACTACGCGCTCACCGCGGTCTTCCTGCACTCCGGCCAGGTCTGCTCGGCCGGCGCCCGACTGCTGGTCGAGGAGTCGATCCACGACGAGTTCGTCGACGCCCTGGTCGAGCGGGCGGGGCGGATCCGGCTGGGTGGCCCGTTCGACGACAAGGCCGAGACCGGACCACTGACCAGCGAGGCGCACCGCGACAAGGTCGAGCGGTACGTCGCCCTGGGGCTCGCCGAGGGCGCCGTCCTGCGCTGTGGGGGCACCCGCCCCGAGGACCCGGCCCTCGCCGACGGCTACTACTACCTGCCGACCGTGCTCGACCACTGCACCAGCGTCATGTCGGTGACCCAGGACGAGTCGTTCGGGCCGGTGCTGACCGTGGAGACCTTCGCCAGCGAGGAGGAGGCCGTGACGATCGCCAACGACAGCATCTACGGGCTGGCGGGGGCGGTGTGGACCCAGGACGCCGGCAAGGCCCAGCGGGTCGCGGGCGCCCTGCGGATGGGGACCGTCTGGATCAACGACTACCACCCCTACGTGCCCCAGGCCGAGTGGGGCGGCTACAAGCAGTCCGGGATCGGGCGCGAGCTCGGCCAGGCCGGCCTGGACGAGTACCGCGAGACCAAGCACGTCTGGCACAACATCCGCCCGGCCGTGCAGGGCTGGTTCGGGAGCCCGACGTCCGGACCGAGGGACGGGGAGTAGTCGGGTGGCTGGGGACCGGTACGACGTCGTGATCGTCGGGGGTGGCTCAGCCGGCTGCGCCCTGGCCAACCGGCTCTCGGCCGACTCCTCCACCAGCGTGCTGGTGCTCGAGGCCGGCCGGACCGACTACCGGATCGACCCCTTCATCCACATGCCCGCGGCCCTGCCGATCCCGATCGGCAACCGGCTCTACGACTGGAAGTACGAGACCGACCCCGAGCCGCACATGAACGGCCGCCGCATCTTCCACGCCCGCGGCAAGATCCTCGGCGGCTCGAGCAGCATCAACGGGATGATCTTCCAGCGCGGCAACCCCCTCGACTACCAGCGCTGGGCGGCCGACCCCGGCATGGCCGAGTGGGACTACCTGCACTGCCTGCCCTACTTCAGGAAGATGGAGACCTGCCTGGCCGGCGCCGACGCGTGGCGCGGCGGCGACGGGCCGCTGAGGCTCGAGCGCGGGCCGGCGGAGAACCCGCTGTTCGGCGCCTTCTTCGACGCCGCGCAGCAGGCCGGCTACCCGCTGACCGACGACGTCAACGGCTACCGGCAGGAGGGGTTCGCGAAGTTCGACCGCAACGTCTACCGCGGGCGCCGCTACTCCGCGGCCCGGGCCTACCTCCACCCCGTGCGCGACCGGAAGAACCTCCACATCGAGACCCTGGCGATGGTCACCGGCGTCCGCTTCTCCGGCAAGCGGGCGGTCGGCGTCGACTACCTGCGCGCCGGGCGCCTGCGCCGCAGCGTGGTCGCGGGCGAGGTGATCCTGTGCGGGGGCGCGATCAACACCCCCCAGCTGCTCCAGCTCTCCGGCGTCGGCGACCAGGCGTTGCTGGCCCAGCACGGCATCGACGTCGTGCAGCACTCGCCGGGCGTGGGCGAGAACCTCCAGGACCACCTCGAGGTCTACATCCAGTACGCCTCGAAGCTGCCGGTCTCGATCGCCCCCGGGCTGCGGATGCGGGCCCGCCCCAAGATCGCCTACGACTGGCTGTTCCACCGCCGGGGCCTCGGCGCGACCAACCACTTCGAGGGGGGCGGCTTCGCGCGCAGCAACGAGGACGTCGACTACCCCAACCTGATGTTCCACTTCCTCCCGGTCGCGATCCGGTACGACGGCTCGTCGCCGACCAAGGGGCACGGCTACCAGGTGCACATCGGGCCGATGTACGCCGACACCCGCGGCTGGGTGCGGATCCGGTCGCGCGACCCGCGTCAGCACCCCTCGATGCAGTTCAACTACCTCTCCACGGCCACCGACCGCCGGGAGTGGGTCGAGGCGGTCCGGGTGGCCCGCGACATCCTCAACCAGTCGGCGTTCGACCCGTTCAACGACGGCGAGCTCTCGCCCGGACCGTCGGTGTCGACCGACCAGGAGATCCTCGACTGGGTGGCCAAGGACGCCGAGACCGCGCTGCACCCCTCGTGCACCGCGAAGATGGGGGTCGACGAGATGTCGGTGGTCGACCCGTCCTCGATGAAGGTGCACGGCACCGAGGGCCTGCGGGTCGTCGACGCCTCGGTCTTCCCCTACGTCACCAACGGCAACATCTACGCCCCCGTGATGATGGTCGCCGAGAGGGCCGCCGACCTGATTGCCGGAAACACGCCGCTGCCCGCGGCCGATGTGCCCTACTACCGCTATCGCGACCACACGCCGTTGTGGCCGCCCGGTGACCCCCGCAACCGTGAGGAATCCCCATGAACGCCTCGACGAGCTCAGCCGCGATCCCGACCACGATCCCGACCACGGAGTCCCCTGCCGTCCGCGTCGACGGCCTCTGGAAGGTCTTCGGCCCCCGGGCCGACAAGATCATCGGCACACCGGACGCCGACCTGCCCCGCGCGGAGATGAAGCGGAAGACGGGCTGCGTCGCCGGGGTCAAGGACGTCTCGTTCGACGTCGCCCAGGGTGAGGTGTTCGTCGTCATGGGCCTCTCGGGATCGGGGAAGTCCACCCTCATCCGCTGCCTGACCCGCCTGATCGAGCCCACCGCCGGCCGGGTGGAGATCGGTGGCCAGGACGTGACCGGTGCGTCCGATGGCCAGCTGCGCGACCTGCGCCGCAACCGGGTGTCGATGGTCTTCCAGCACTTCGGTCTCCTGCCGCACCGCCAGGTCGTCGACAACGTCGCGTACGGACTCGAGGTGCGCGGCATCGGGGCCAAGGAACGGCGCGCCAAGGCGGCGGAGGTCATCGAGCTCGTCGGCCTCGAGGGCTACGAGCGCTCCTACCCCGACCAGCTCTCCGGCGGCATGCAGCAACGAGTCGGCCTCGCCCGGGCGCTGGCCGGCGACCCCGACATCCTGCTCTTCGACGAGCCGTTCTCGGCGCTCGACCCGCTGATCCGCCGCGACATGCAGAACGAGGTCATCCGGCTGCACCACGAGCTCGGCAAGACGATGGTCTTCGTCACCCACGACCTCCAGGAGGCGCTGAAGCTCGGCGACCGGATCCTGATCATGCGCGACGGGGAGATCGTCCAGATCGGGGCCCCGGACGAGGTCGTGGGCGCACCCGCCGACGAGTACGTCCGCGACTTCACCTCCGAGGTCCCGCGCTCGCACGTGCTCACCCTCAAGTGGGTGATGCGCGAGCCACGGGCCGGGGACTCCCTCGAGGGACCCGTGATGACCTCGGACACCATCGTGCGTGCGGCGGCTCGGGCCGCGTTGGCCTCCGAGCACCCGGTGCGGGTCGTCGACGACGGCCAGCTGGTCGGCATCGTCGACGACGACGCCATCCTGCGCGTGGTCGTCGCCGAGGCGGACACCCCGGACGAGGGCGTGCCGGCATGACCGCCGTCGCCACCGCGCCGCGCGCCGAGCGGCAGCGGCCCGCGGTCGTGGAGATGGTCCTGGCGCACGCCCGGCTCTGGGCCCTGCTCCTGGTCGTCGTGGTGTGGGTGGTCATCTGGTCGTTCGCCGAGGGTCAGGACACCCTCACGATCAGCGCCTCCACGATCACCGGCACCCACCACAGCCTGCAGGACGCCAGCAACTGGGTCGAGGACGCGGCCTCGAGCGGCTCCAGCGTGCTGGTGAACGCCGCCAACTCGTTCGCCGACGCGATGAACGCCGTCTTCGAGTGGCTCCAGCACATCTTCACGGTGGCGGAGTTCCCGCGGCCGCTGCCGCAGATCGGCTGGCTCGGGACGATCGCGCTCGCCGCCCTGGTCACCTTCGCCGCCGCCGGCTGGCGCAGCCTGCTCCTGGTCGTCCCCTCGTTCCTGGCGTTCGGGTTCCTCGGCTACTGGACGGACTCCATCGACATGCTGCTGGTGATCGCCATCGCCGTGGCGATCGCCGGAGCCGTCGGCATCCCGCTCGGCCTCTGGATGGGGCACAGCAAGGTCGTGACCGCGATCGTCACCCCGGTGCTCGACGTGATGCAGACGATGCCGTCGTTCGTCTACCTGCTGCCGATCAGCATCCTGTTCGGCATCGGGCCCGCGGCGGCGATCATCGTCACCCTCATCTACGCCACCCCGCCCGTGGTCCGCATCACCGCGCACGGCATCCGCACGCTGCCGCCCGGCGTGCTCGAGGCGACCGCGTCGATGGGGCAGAACCGGCTCCAGCGGCTGACCAAGGTCGAGCTGCCCCTGGCCAAGCGGACCATCATCGTCGGGATCAACCAGACGATGATGGCGGCGCTGTCGATGGCCACGATCGCGGCCTTCATCGACGGTCCCGGCCTCGGCCAGCCGGTGCTGGACGGCCTCAAGCGCGGCCAGCTCGGCACGTCGTTCGTGGCCGGCATCGCCATCGTGATCATGGCGATCATGCTGGACCGCACCACCTCGGCGGCCAGCGTCCGCGCCGAGCAGGCCAGCCGGGCCGACGCCACCCACACCCGCATGCGCCGCGGCGCGCTGGGGGTCGGCGCCGTCGGCACCCTGGTCGCGCTGTACTTCTCGCACAACTACGTCTGGGCCAACGAGTTCCCCTCGAGCCCGGACCTCGGCACTCCCATCCGGGACAAGGTCGACCAGTTCGGGGACTGGCTGCGCACCGACGTCTCCAGCTTCACGACGTCCCTCGAGACCAACTTCACCGAGAAGTTCCTCAACCCCGTGCAGAGCCTCCTGGCCGAGTCGCCGTGGTTCGTCACCGCAACCGCGATCCTGCTGATCGCCGCGATCGTCGGCGGCGTCCGCGCGTTCGCGTTCACGGTCGTCTGCGTGGCCGGCATCTACTACCTCGACCTCTGGTACTACGCGATGATCACCCTCACCTCGGTGCTGGTGGCGACGGCGATCGTGGTCGTGCTGGCCGTCGTGCTGGGGGTGTGGATGGGCCGGAACCTGACGGTGGACCGGGTGCTCAGGCCGTTCCTCGACGCCGGCCAGACCATGCCGCCGTTCGTCTTCCTGATCCCGATCTTCATCCTCTTCGGACCCAACCGGTTCACCGCCATCGTCGCGGGTGTCATCTACGCCGCACCCATCGCGGTGAAGCTCGTGGCCGACGGCATCCGCGGGGTCTCGGTGGAGACCGTGGAGGCCGCCGAGTCGTCGGGCACCAACAGGTGGCAGATGATCTCCAAGGTCCAGCTGCCGATGTCGCGCGGGTCGCTGCTGCTCGCCACCAACCAGGGCCTCCTCTACGTGCTCTCCATGGTCGTCATCGGAGGCATGGCGGGGGCGGGCGCGCTCGGCTTCGACATCGTGCACGGCTTCCGGAACGCCAGCTACGTCGGCCGCGGCCTCGCCGCCGGCATCACGGTCGTGCTGCTCGGGATCATGCTCGACCGGATCACGACGTACGGCGCGCAGCAGGCCAGCCGGGCCGAGAAGCCCGGCGGCATCTTCGACGTCCTCCGCCGGAGGCCATTCCAGGCTCGGTAACAGCACCACTCAACGAAGGGTCAACAACATGAGAGTCAAGCGCACGCAAGCAGTGCTTGCTGCAGTGGCAGCCGTGTCGGCACTCACGCTCAGTGCGTGCGGGGACGGCGGCGGATCCATCGAGAACGCCGACAAACCGTCCGGCGGGGACTGCGGCGACCTCAACATGGCGATCAACCCGTGGGTCGGCTACGAGGCCGACGCGCACGTCGTGGGCTACCTCGCCAAGACCGAGCTCGGCTGCACGGTGAACTACAAGGACCTCGACGAGCAGGTGTCCTGGAAGGGCTTCGGCAACGGGACGGTCGACGTGGTCATCGAGAACTGGGGCCACCCCGAGCTGCAGAAGAAGTACATGGCCGACAAGGGTGGTGACGGAACCGCGGTCAACGCCGGGCTCACGGGCAACGACGGCGTGATCGGCTGGTACGTCCCGCCGTGGATGGCGGAGAAGTACCCCGACATCACCGACTGGAAGAACCTCAACGGGTACGCCGACCTGTTCCAGACCCCCGAGTCCGGGGACCTGGGCACCTTCTACGACGGCGACCCGGGCTTCGTGACCAACGACGAGGCGCTGGTCAAGAACCTGAAGCTCGACTACAAGGTCGTCTTCGCCGGGAGCGAGACCGCGCTCATCGAGGGGTTCCGCTCCGCGGAGGAGAACAAGACCCCGATGATCGGCTACTTCTACGAGCCGCAGTGGTTCCTGGCCGAGGTGCCGCTGGTCAAGGTCGACCTGCCGAAGTACACCGACGGCTGTGACGCCGACCCCGAGAAGGTGGCCTGCGACTACCCGCCGTACCCGCTGGACAAGATCGTCTCGAAGGACTTCGCCGACTCGGGCAGCCCCGCCTACGACCTGGTGAAGAACTTCAGCTGGACCAACGACGACCAGAACCTCGTTGCGAAGTACATCGCCGAGGACCAGATGGACCCCGAGGACGCCGCCAAGAAGTGGGTCGAGGACAACCCGGACAAGGTCGACGCCTGGCTCAAGTAGCCCACCGCTCCACGGCATGACCATCCGCGCCCGGCAGGGGATTGACACCCGGCCGGGCGCGGGTGATTCTAGGGTTGTCTCGCATCACGCACACGGTTGCGTCTGACGCAACAACCATTCTGCGGAGGGCCCATGGCCAACGTTCCCGCCACGGCACGCGTCGTGGTCATCGGCGCCGGCATCGTCGGCAACAGCCTCGTCCACCACCTGGCCCGGCTCGGGTGGCGCGACATCGTGCAGATCGACAAGGGAGCGCTGCCCAACCCGGGCGGCTCGACCGGTCACGCCTCGAACTTCATCTTCCCGGTGGACCACTCCCGCGAGATCACCGACCTGACCCTCGACTCGGTGCGGCAGTACGAGGAGATGGGCGTCTTCACCCAGTCCGGCGGCTTCGAGATCGCCCGGACGCCGGAGCGGATGGAGGAGCTGCGCCGACGGATGTCCAGCGCCCGGGCGTGGGGCATCGAGTCCGAGCTGGTCGACGCCTCGTTCGTGAAGGAGAAGGTCCCCTTCATCGAGACCGACGACATCCTCGGGGCCTTCTGGACCCCCTCGGTCGGCGTCGTCGACTCGCTGCGTGCCGGGACGATCATGCGCGAGCGCGCCCTCGAGCTGGGCGCGCTGACCGTCGTCCCCACCGTGGAGGTGGTCGGCCTCGACGTCGAGGAGGGCCGGATCCGTCGGGTCCGCACCTCCGGCGGCGACATCGAGGCCGAGACGGTCGTCATCGCCTGCGGCGTCTGGAGCCCGCGGATCGCGAAGATGGCCGGGGCCGCCATCCCGCTGACGCCCGCCGTGCACCAGATGATCAGCGTGGGCCCGATCCCGCAGCTGGCCGAGCGGGAGGGCGAGATCTCGTTCCCGATCATCCGCGACATGGACACGTTCTGCTACGAGCGCCAGCACGGCGCCGACATGGAGGTCGGCTCCTACGCCCACCGCGCGATCCTCCACGACCCCGACGAGATCCCCTCGATCGAGCAGGCCAAGCTGTCGCCGACCGAGATGCCGTTCACGTCCGACGACTTCGACCCCCAGCTCGAGCAGGCCTACGACCTGATGCCCGACGCCCTCGGCGCCGAGGGGGCCGAGATCCGCTACGCGATCAACGGCCTGCTCTCCCTCACCCCCGACGGCGCGCCGGTCCTCGGCGAGACCCCCGAGGTCAAGGGGCTGTGGTCGGCGGCCGCCGTGTGGATCAAGGAGGGGCCGGGCGTGGGGCGCGCCGTGGCGGAGTGGATGACCCACGGCCACTCGGAGATCGACCTGAACCACAGCGACATCGCCCGGTTCTACCCCCACCAGCGCACCCGCGAGCACGTCCGGTCGCGCACGTCCGAGGCCTTCATCAAGACCTACGGCATCGTCCACCCCGGCGAGCAGTGGGAGGGCGAGCGCGGCAAGCGGCTGGCCCCGATGCACACGCGCCAGCTCGAGCAGGGCGCGGCCTTCATCGAGACCGTCGGCTGGGAGCGGCCGAACTGGTACGCCGGCAACGAGGCGCTGCTGGGCGAGTACGGCGACCGGGTGCTGCCGCGCGAGCACGAGTGGGACAGCCGCTGGTGGTCCCCGATCATCAACGCCGAGCACCTCGCGATGCGTGAGCGCGCCGGCATCATCGACCTGTCGGCGTTCGCGATCTTCGACGTGGTGGGACCGAGCGCCAGGGACGCCGTCCAGCGGATCGTGGTCGCCCAGGCCGACGTGCCCGAGGGTCGGGTGATCTACACGCCGGTGCTCGACGAGCGCGGCGGGTTCCGCTCCGACCTGACCGTGATGCGCCTGGCCCACGACCGCTACCGCGTCGTCACCGGCGGCGCGCACGGCATGGCCGACCTCAAGTGGTTCGCCGACCGGATGCCGGCCGACGGCTCGGCCGCGGTCGTCGACCTCACCTCGGCGTACTCCACCATCGGGCTCTGGGGCCCCCGCGCCCGCGACATCCTCGGCAAGCTCACCGACGCCGACATCAGCCACGAGAGCTTCGGCTTCCTCACCTGCCGCGACCTCGAGGTCGGCAACCTCGGCGTCCTGGCCTCGCGGATCTCCTACGTCGGCGAGCTCGGCTGGGAGCTCTACGTCCCGATGGAGCAGGGGGCCCGGCTCTGGGACCTGCTCCACGACGCGGGCCAGCCGGAGGGCGCGGTCCCGGTCGGGATCGGCGTCTACGGCACCACCGGCCGGCTCGAGAAGGGCTACCGCGCCTACGGCGCCGAGCTCGACAGCGAGCGCACGATCATCGAGGCCGGCATGCAGCGGCCCAAGGTCAAGACCGCCGACTTCGTCGGCCGCGAGGCCTACGTCAAGCAGCGCGAGGAGGCGCCGCAGACCGTGCTGTGCACGCTCACCGTCGACGACCACACCTCGGCCGACGGGACCAGGCGCTTCATGCTCGGCGGCGAGCCGATCCTGACCCGCGACGGCGGCACCCTCACCGACGGCCACGGGCACCACCCCTACGTCACCAGCGCGGGCTCGGCGCCCTCGCTCGGCAAGCACGTGCTGCTGGCCTACCTGCCGCCCGACCAGGCGACGCTCGGCAACCAGCTCGCGGTGTCCTACATGGAGGAGCTCTACCCGGTCACCGTCGGCTCGGCCGACGCCACCGCGCTCTTCGACCCGTCCAACGAGCGGATCCGGGGCTGAGATGACCGACGTGCTGGTCTGCATCAAGCGGGTGGTCGACTCCTCCGGCGAGGTGGTGCTCACCGACGACGCCCAGGCCGTCGACGGCCGCTACGCCGGCTTCACCACCAGCAACCACGAGGAGTGCGCCGTCGAGCTGGCCGTCCAGGTCGCAGCCGCCACCGGCGGCCGGGCCGGCGTGGTGACCCTGGGTGACGCGGACGCCGTGGAGCAGCTGCGCTCCGCGCTGGCCGTGGGCTGCACGGCCGCCACGCACATCGAGGCCGACTCCTCGCGCTTCGGCCCGGCCGACGTCGCCCGCGAGCTCGCCGCCGTCGTCCGCGACCACACGGCCGCCGGCGAGGGCCCCGACCTGGTCCTGCTCGGCAACGACGCGGCCGACAGCGGCGACTTCCAGGTGGGGATCCGGCTGGCCTACGAGCTGGGCTGGCCCGTCGTCAACGGCGTCGCGACCGTCAGCGTCGAGGACGGCACGGTCGTCGCCAGCGGCGACGGCCCGGAGGGCCACGAGACCTACCGCGTCCCGCTCCCGGCCGTGGTCACGGTCCTGGAGGGCGGCGTGGAGCCGCGCTACCCGACCGTCCCGGGCCGGATGAAGGCCAAGAAGGTGGCGATCGAGCAACGCAGCCCGGCCGGCGAACCGGCCGGACCGAAGCGGGTCCGGCTGCTGCTCCCGCCGCCGCAACCGAGCGACGTACAGGTCCTGGGCAAGGGCGCCGAGGCCGCGCCCGCCGTGGTCGACCTGCTGGAGCGGCTGGGGGTGCTGGCCCGATGATCCTGGTGCTGGTGGAGACCGACGCGTCCGGCGCGATCGAGGTGTCCCGTGAGGCGGTGACCTTCGCGCGCGACCTGGCCGCGGCCGGCGGTGGGGTCCCGATCGACGCGGTCGTGATCGGCGAGACGGCCGGCGGGCTCGAGGCGCTGGTCGAGCAGCTCGGGGCGTACGGCGTCCGCGAGGTGCACCACGCCGCCGGGGACGCGTTCGCGGCGTTCGCCGGCGCGGCCTGGGCCTCCGCGATCCAGTCCGTGCGCGAGGTGACGAAGTCGGTCGTGGTGACCGCCGCCGGCACGCCCCGGGGCAACGAGGTGCTGGCCCACCTGGCGGCCCGCACCGGCGTCGCGATGGCGGCCAACGTGATCTCGTTCCAGGGCCTCTCGCCCTTCGTGGTCACCCGGCAGGTCGTCGGCGGTGCCGCGCTGGAGGAGATGCGCCTCGACGAGCGCCCCGCCGTCTTCACCGTCGCCGGCCACGCTGTCGAGCCGGTGCCGGCCGCGACGCCCGTCGCGGCGTCGCTGGTCGAGACCCGGCCCGAGGTGGCCGCCGCCGACCTGGTCGCGCGCGTGGTGTCGGCCGAGCCGCCCGCCCCGGACCTGTCCGGCAGCCTCAAGTCGGCCCGGGTCGTCGTCGGCGCCGGCCGCGGTGCCGGCAGTGCCGAGGGGTTCGCCGAGCTGCTCGAGCTGACCGAGCTCGTGGGTGGCTCGCTCGGGGTCTCGCGCGTGGTCACCAGCCTGGGCTGGCGTCCCCACCACGAGCAGGTCGGCCAGACCGGCAGCCGGATCTCCCCGGACCTCTACATCCCCTGCGGCATCAGCGGGGCGATCCAGCACTGGGCCGGCTGCTCGACCGCGAAGAACATCCTCGCGATCAACACCGACCCGGACGCGCCGATGGTGACCAAGGCGTCGTACGCCGTGATCGGTGACCTGCACGAGGTGGTGCCCGCGATCAACGCGGAGATCCGGCGGCGGCGCGGCTGAGCCCCCGGACTCGACTGGGCAACGATTCGAGACGCCCCGCGTGGCGGTTGCCGGTGACGCCTACGCTGGCGACCGGGGAGGGAGTGCCATGCGGGTGGGGCGGGTGTTGGCTGCGGTCGTGCTGCCGGCTGTGCTGGTCACGACGGGGGCCTGCGCGGGCTCGGCGGCCAAGGAGTCCGCCGACCCGACTCCGGCCGGCGGCTCGTCCTCGGCCACCACCGGCGCCGTCCCCGTCGTCGACCCGGAGCACGCCGTCGACCCGCCGGGGCGCCGCCGGGGCGCGCTGACCTACGCGGACATGCTCGTCTACAACCCCGACTCCCTGACCGACGACGAGGTCGCCGCGATCCGGAAGCTCACGGGGGTGACCAACGTGAACTCGCTGGCGATGGCCAACGTCAGCATCGAGAACAAGGTCATCAACGTGGCCGCCGTCGACCCCTCGACGTACCGGAACTTCACCCTGGCCGCCAGTGCCGACACCCAGGAGGTCTGGGACCGCGTCGCCGGCGGGGAGCTCGCGATCGACCCGACGCTGCGCAAGAAGGTGCCGGCCGACAAGGACGGCTACCTGCGCCTCGGCAGCGACAAGGACGCCGCGCTCGTGCACGTCGGGGCGTTCGCGCCGCAGATCCCGCAGATCGACGCCGTGGTCAACGAGTCGTGGATCGACACCCTGGACATGAAGGCCGGCAACGCGCTGATCCTGAACACCGGGTCGCGGTCGCCGCAGTCCCTGCGCGGGGCGATCGAGAAGATCGCGGGCCGCAAGGCGTCGGTCCAGATCCTCGGTCCCGACCTGGACACGAGCGTGCAGCAGACCGCCTTCCTCGTCGGCACCGTCGCGGACGCGGTGGGGACCTTCAACTACTCCGTGCTCGGCGGCGGCCGGATCGCGCCCGACCCCGCCTGGGTCGCCTCGCACATCGCCACCGGCACCGTCCCGATCCTCGGCACCGTCACGTGCAACAAGCTGATCTTCCCGCAGCTCGAGGCCGCCCTGCGCGAGATCACCGAGCGCGGGCTGGCCGACGCGATCCACCCGGGGGAGTACGCCGGGTGCTACTACCCGCGGTTCATCGCCGGCACCACGTCGCTCTCGAACCACTCGTTCGGGCTCGCGCTCGACCTGAACGTGCCCGGCAACGGGCGCGGCACGGTGGGCGAGATGGACCGCACCGTGGTCTCGATCTTCAAGAAGTGGGGCTTCGCCTGGGGCGGCGACTGGCACTACACCGATCCGATGCACTTCGAGATGAACGCGATCGTCGCAGCCCGCTGACCGCCGAGGCGGCGTGAAGTGCCCTCGGAAACGCGCCGAGTCGGCGTGAAGTGCCCCGCCCGTGCCCACGACTCCGCCGCTGCGTGGGAACTTCACGCCGACTCGGCAGGGTTGGGTGGGAACTTCACGCCGCCTCGGCGGGAGAGGGTGAGGGGCGGGCAGGGATCGGGCAGCGATAGCGTGCCGGGCATGCGCGCCGTCCAGGTCATCACGCCCACCGGTCCGAACGACATCGAGGTCCGCGACGTCGAGGAGCCCACGCCGGGCCCCGACGACGTCCTGGTCGAGGTGCACCGGGTCGGGGTCTCCTTCCCCGACCTCCTGCTCAGCAAGGGTGAGTACCAGCTCAAGCCCGAGCCGCCCTTCACGCTCGGTGTCGACTTCGCGGGCACGGTCGTGCGCGGCGCAGCCTCGGGCGCCGGCGGCTTCGAGCCCGGGCAGCGGGTGGCCGGCGTCGGTGGCTACGGCGGTGCCGCCGAGCGGGTCGCCAGCCCGGCGATGTTCACCTTCGCCCTGCCCGACTCCCTGTCGTACGACGAGGGCGCGGCGTTGCCGATGAACTACCTGACCGCCCAGTTCGCGCTGGCCGAGCGGGGGCAGCTCCGGGCCGGGGAGACGGTCCTGGTGCTCGGCGCGGCCGGCGGGGTGGGCACCGCCACCATCCAGGTCGCCAAGGGGTACGGCGCCCGCACCATCGCCGTGGTCAGCTCGCCGGAGAAGGCCGCGATCGCGGAGCAGGCCGGGGCCGACGAGACCGTGCTCGTCGACGGGTTCAAGGACGCGGTCCTGGCCCTGACCGGCGGCAAGGGCGTCGACGTGGTCATGGACGTCGTCGGCGGCGAGATCTTCAAGGACTCCCTGCGCGTGCTCGCCACCCAGGGCCGCCTGCTCGTCGTGGGGTTCGCCGCGGGCCAGGGCATCCCCGAGGTCAAGGTCAACCGGCTGCTGCTCAACAACGTCGACGTGCGCGGCGTGGGCTGGGGCGCCTACGCGATGACCCGCCCCGGCTACATGCAGGAGCAGTGGCAGGCGCTCGCGCCGATGATGGCGAGCGGGGTCATCAAGCCGCCGATCGGCGCGACGTACGAGCTCGAGGAGTTCGGCCGGGCACTGGTCGACATGGACAACCGCCGGACCCTCGGCAAGTCCGTGGTGCGGGTCCGCGACTGACGCACGCTGGTCCGGCCCGTTAGGGTCGGAACCGTGAGCATTCTCGATGACGCCCGCGAGGGCATGAACCCCGGCGTTCGACCGCAGGACGACCTCTTCGGCCACGTCAACGGCCGCTGGCTCGACGAGGCCGAGATCCCGTCCGACAGGTCGAGCTGGGGCCCGTTCGTGCAGCTGGCCGACGTCGCCGAGGAGCAGGTCCACCGGATCATCGAGGACCTCGCCGCGACGGTGACCAGCGGTGACGCCGCGGCCGTCGACGAGGACGCCCGCAAGATCGGCGACCTGTTCGCGTCGTTCATGGACGAGGAGGCCCTCAACCACAAGGGGATCCGTCCGGTCCGACCGCTCATCGACGCGGTCGCGGCGCTGCGCGACACCCGCGACCTGGCGGCGTTCCTCGGCGAGTTCGAGCGGATCGGCGGGCACGGCCTGTTCGGGTCCTACGTCGACACCGACGACCGCAACTCCGACCGCTACCTCTTCCACATCGTCCAGGGCGGGCTGGGGCTGCCCGACGAGTCGTACTACCGCGACGACAAGTTCGCCGAGGTCCGCGACAAGTACGTCGCCTACCTCACCACGCTGCTCGGCCTCGCCGAGCACACCGACCCGGCGGGCGCCGCCGCGACCGTGCTGGCGATCGACACCAAGCTGGCCCGGGGCCACTGGGAGCGCGCCGAGACCCGCGACGTCCAGAAGACCTACAACCTGACCACGGCCGCCGAGCTCAAGGCGCTGTGCCCCTCCTTCGACTGGGACGCCTACGTCACCAACCTGGGCGGCTCCGACGACACGATCGCCGAGAGCTGCGTGCGGCAGCCGTCGTACCTCGCCCACCTCTCGACGGTCCTCGACGAGGTGCCGATCGAGGACTGGAAGGCGTGGATGCTGTTCCATGTGCTGCGCTCGGCCGCGCCGTACCTCACCGACGACTTCGTCGAGACCAACTTCGACTTCTACGGCCGCACCCTCAACGGCACCCCCGAGCTGCGCGCCCGGTGGAAGCGCGGCGTCGCGCTCGTCGAGGGCGCGATCGGCGAGGCGGTCGGCAAGGAGTACGTCGCGCGCCACTTCCCGCCGAGCTCCAAGGCGCAGATGGACGACCTGGTCGCCAACCTGCTCGCGGCCTACCGCGAGTCGATCTCCCGGCTCGACTGGATGACCGAGGAGACCAAGCAGCGGGCCTACGAGAAGCTCGCGACGTTCCGCCCGAAGATCGCCTACCCGGACAAGTTCCGCGACTACTCCCGGCTGCACGTGCGCGCCGACGACCTGCTCGGCAACGTCGCGGCCGCCTCGGCGTTCGAGACCGACCGCCAGCTGGCGAAGATCGGCTCGCCGGTCGACCGCGACGAGTGGTTCATGCTGCCGCAGACCGTCAACGCCTACTACAACCCCGGCACCAACGAGATCTGCTTCCCGGCCGGCATCCTGCAGAAGCCGTTCTTCAGCCCCGACGCCGACCCGGCCGAGAACTACGGCGGCATCGGCTCGGTGATCGGCCACGAGATCGGCCACGGCTTCGACGACCAGGGCGCGCAGTACGACGGCGCCGGCAACCTCAACGACTGGTGGACCTCCGCCGACAAGGCCGCGTTCGAGGTGAAGTCGAAGGCGCTCATCGAGCAGTACGACGCCTTCGAGCCCCGCGCGCTCCCCGGCGAGAAGGTCAACGGGGCCCTGACCGTCGGCGAGAACATCGGCGACCTGGGCGGCCTGACGATCGGCCACAAGGCCTACGTCATCTCCCAGGGGGGCGCCGCCGAGGACGATGGCCGTCAGCGGCTGTTCATGAACTGGGCCTACTGCTGGCGCACCAAGCGCCGCAAGGAGCAGGAGCTCCAGTTCCTCACCATCGACCCGCACAGCCCGCCGGAGTTCCGCGCCAACATCGTGCGCAACCTCGACGAGTTCCACGAGGTCTTCGGCACGGTCGAGGGCGACGGCCTGTGGCTCGACCCCGCGGAGCGCGTGCGGATCTGGTGACGTGACGACGATCGGCGTCTGCGAGGACGACGCGCAGCTCCGATCGGTTCTCACCCGGGCGTTCAGGGCGAACGACTTCGAGGTGGTGACGGTGGCGACCGGCGCCGAGGCGCTCCGGGCATTCGCGGCCCGCCCGCCCGACGTCATCGTGCTCGACCTCGGCCTTCCCGACGCGGACGGCCGTGACGTCTGCCTGGCGCTCAAGGCCAACGGGGTGACGGCGCCGGTGCTGATGCTCACGGCCCGCAACGGCGTGCACCACCGGGTCTCGGGCTTCGAGGCCGGTGCCGACGACTACCTCGGCAAGCCGTTCGCCCTGGCCGAGCTGATGGCCCGGGTGCGGGTGCTCGAGCGGCGTGCGGTCGCGCAGCGGCCGCCGATCGAGGGGGTCGTCCTGGACCCGGCCACCCATGCCCTGGTCCACGGCGAGGTGTCCGTCTCGCTCACCCCCACGGAGTTCAAGCTCCTGGCCCGGCTGATGGCGGTGCCCGGCGAGGTGGTCCGTCGCCGCGCGCTGGTCGCCGCGGGCTGGCCCGACGGCGCGATCGTCTCCGACAACACCCTGGACTCCTACGTCCGCCGGATCCGCGGCAAGCTGGCGGAGCTGCCGGACGGCGGACCGCGGGTGGAGACGGTGCACGGGGTCGGCTACGCATGGCGCTGATGCCGTCCGGACTGCGCGCCCGCCTCGTCCTGGTGACGATGCTGATCGCGACCCTGGTGGTGACCGCGGTGGTGGTGCTGGTCCAGCTCTACCTCGCGAGCGTCAGCGAGTCGGACTCCACCCGGCTCGCCCGGGCCCGCGCCGACGCCGTGGCCGGCACGGTGCGCGTGGTGGACGGGAAGGTCGTCGTGCTCGAGGCCGGTGCGGACTCCCTCGACCGTGACGTGTGGGTCTTCGACCGGCAGGGACGCCTGGTGGAGGGTCGCCTGCCGAGCAGCGGCCGTGACACCGTCACCGGCCTCGGCACGCATCCCGTGTCGGGTTCCCGGCTGCTCGACGACCGGGTCCGGTTGGTGACCCGGCCGGTGACCGACGACGGGAGCCTGGTGGCGGTCGTGGTCGCCGGTGTCGACCTGACGCCGTACGAGGACGGGGAACGCCGCGGGCTCTGGCTCTCCCTCGCGCTGGGGCTGCTCACGGTGCTGGCCGCGGGGGTGGCCGCGCTCGAGGCGGCGCGGCACACCCTGGGCCAGGTGCGGCACATGGTGCGCAGCGCGCAGGACTGGGAGGAGCACGACCTCGACAGCCGCTTCGCGATGGGCGCGCCGGTCGACGAGATCACCGAGCTGGGCCGGACGCTGGACCACATGCTCGACCGGATCGCCGAGGCGCTGCACGCCGAGCGTCGCCTCTCCGACGAGGTCGCCCACGAGCTGCGGACGCCGCTGACGGTGATCCGGGCCGAGGCCGAGCTCGCGCTCGCGCAGGCCGACCCGGCACAGCAGGAGTCGCTGCGGTCGATCGTCGAGGCCGCCGAGCGGGTCGACGGGGTCGTCGGCTCGATGCTCGACGCGGCACGGTCGCGCCACGACCAGGACGCCACCGCGGACCTGGTGCGCGTCCTGCACGAGATGCCGAGCGTGGCGCCGGCCGGTGTCGACGTACGCCTCCCCGCTCCGGGCGCGCCCGTCCGCGTGGCGGCGCCCCCCGCGCTGGTGAGGTCGGCGGTCGGCCCGCTGCTCGACAACGCGGTGCGGCACGCGCGCTCGCGCGTGGAGGTGACGGTGGGCCGCCGGGCCGACCGCGTGGTCCTCGCCGTGCTCGACGACGGGCCGGGCGTCACCGCAGCGGACGTCGCGGAGGTGTTCCGGCCCGGGCACCGCGGCCCGGACGGCGGGTCGGCGGGCCTGGGACTGGCCGTCGTACGCCGCCTCGTCGAGTCCGTGGGCGGCGCCGTGCGCGCCTGCCCGGGCGACGGTGGCCGGTTCGAGATCGAGCTCCCCGCTGTCGACCGGGCCGCCGACTGAGTCGGCGCCGGTCAGGATTTCGGCAGGACTCCCCGGCCAGTCTGGGTGTCATGACCTCCACGTCCACGACCGACCCACGCCTGCGGCTGCGTCCCGGCGTCACCCTGAACAAGGTCCCGGAGGTCATCGCGATCTTCTGGATCATCAAGGTGCTCGCCACCACGGTCGGGGAGACCGCCGCCGACTACCTCAACGAGACCCTCGGCTTCGGCCTCACGAACACCACGCTGGTCACCGGGGCGTTGTTCCTGGTGGTGATCGCCGGGCAGTTCAGCCTCAAGCGGTACGTCGCGCCGGTCTACTGGCTCGCCGTCGTGCTCATCAGCGTCGTCGGGACCCTCATCACCGACAACCTCACCGACGCGATGGGGGTCCCCCTGCCCCTCAGCACGGCGGTGTTCACGGTCCTGCTGGCCCTCACCTTCGCGGTCTGGTTCGCGGTCGAGCGCACGCTGTCGATCCACTCCGTCGTGACCCGCCGCCGCGAGGCGTTCTACTGGCTCGCGATCCTCTTCACCTTCGCGCTCGGCACGGCCGCCGGTGACCTGATCGGCGAGCAGTTCGCGCTCGGCTACCTCACCTCGCTGCTGCTCTTCGCCGGGACCATCGCGCTGATCGCGGTCGCGTTCCTCGCGTTCAAGGCCGACGCGGTGCTCGCCTTCTGGCTCGCCTACATCATGACCCGCCCGCTCGGCGCCTCCCTGGGGGACCTGCTCTCCCAGACCCGTGCCGACGGAGGGCTGGGGCTGGGCACCACCGGAACGAGCTTCGTGTTCCTGGCCGCGATCCTGGCCCTGGTGGTCTACCTGACCGCCACCAGGAGTGACGTGCAGGAGCTGCACCGCCACCCGCACTACGACGCGGAGGCCGTCGCGGCCTGAGTCATCGGCCGGCCCCTTGCGGGCGGATGTAATCTCGATTACATGATTACAGAGCAAACACTGGAGCGGGTCCGCGGCTGGTTCACCGGCCGCCTCCCGGCTGACTGGCAGGCCGCGCCTGCCGACATCACGGTCGACCGTGAGGAGATCACGGTCGTCCTGAGCATCCCGGACGTCGAGCTCACGGAGGGGGCCCCCTCGGACGCGGAGCTGGGCGAGGCTCGCGCCGGCCGCGCCCAGGCCTTCCGCGAGGACACCCGCGCCGAGCGGATGAAGATCGCCCGGGAGGCGCAGCACCGCTTCGAGCGGAAGGTCTCCTGGGGCGTCCGCGTCGGCGAGCACGCCGAGCTGTGGACCCATGTCGCGGCACCGGTCATGACCCGGCTCCGGCAGCCGCAGCGGCTGGTGCTCGACACCCTCGTCGACGCGGGCGTGGCCCGGTCGCGCTCGGAGGCGCTGGCCTGGTGCGTGCGCCTGGTGGGCCAGCACGAGGAGGACTGGCTGACCGAGCTCCGCGACGCGATGGGTGCCGTGGCCGACGTACGCAGCAAGGGCCCGGCGGCCTGAACGCTGTCGGGTGCCGCTGGTAGACAGTGGGGGTGACCACCACCCCGATCGCCCCCGCTGACGTCCGCGCCGCCGCCGAGGCCCACCTCCGGGCGTTGGTCGGGCGCGAGGACGCCGTCCTGCGCGAGGACCAGTGGACCGCGATCGAGGCCCTGGCCGTGGACCGGCGACGCTCGCTGGTGGTCCAGCGCACCGGCTGGGGCAAGTCGGCGGTCTACTTCGTCGCCACCCTGCTGCTGCGCGAGTCCGGCGCCGGGCCGACCGTGATCGTGTCGCCGCTGCTCGCCCTGATGCGCAACCAGATCGCGGCCGCCGAGCGTGCGGGGATCCGCGCGGTGACGATCAACTCGACCAACATCGAGTCCTGGCAGCCGATCCAGGACGCGATCCGGGCGGGCGAGGTCGACGTGCTGCTGGTCAGCCCCGAGCGGCTGAACAACCCGGGCTTCCGCGACGAGGTGCTGCCCAAGCTCGCGGCCACCTGCGGCCTGCTCGTCGTCGACGAGGCGCACTGCATCTCCGACTGGGGACACGACTTCCGTCCCGACTACCGCCGGATCCGCACCCTGCTCGCCGACCTGCCCGAGGGCATCCCGGTGCTGGCGACGACCGCGACCGCCAACGCGCGGGTCACCGCCGACGTCGCCGAGCAGCTCGGCAGCGTCGACCCCGCGGCGGGCGAGCGGGAGGGCGCGGTCCTCGTGCTGCGCGGGACGCTCGACCGCGAGTCGCTGCGCCTCGGCGTCGTCCGGCTGAAGACCGCCCAGCAGCGCCTCGCCTGGCTCGCCGACCACCTGGCCGAGCAGCCGGGCTCGGGGATCATCTACTGCCTCACGGTGGCGGCCACCCAGGAGATCGCCGACTACCTGCGCTCCCGCGGCCACGACGTCGCGGCGTACTCCGGCCAGACCGACACCACCGAGCGCCAGGCCCTCGAGCAGGACCTGATCGACGGCAAGGTCAAGGCGCTGGTTGCGACCAGCGCGCTCGGCATGGGTTTCGACGCCACCCTCGGCTTCGTGGTCAACATGGGCGCACCCGCCTCCCCGGTGGCCTACTACCAGCAGGTCGGCCGTGCCGGCCGCGGCACCGACGAGGCCACGGTGGTGCTGCTGCCCGCGATCGAGGACCGCGACATCTGGGCCTACTTCGCCTCGCTGGCCTTCCCGCGCGAGGAGCTCGTGCGCCAGACGATCGGGGTCCTCGCCGACCACGGCAAGCCGCTGAGCACCGCCGCCCTCGAGACCTACGTCGAGCTCAACCGCACCCGGCTCGAGACGATGCTCAAGGTGCTCGACGTCGACGGCGCCGTACGTCGCGTCCGCGGCGGCTGGGAGGCCACCGGCCGGGAGTGGGACTACGACGAGGAGCGCTACCGCCGGGTCAGCGAGGCCCGCGAGCGGGAGCAGCGCGCGATGCTCGACTACCTCGACACCGACCGCTGCCGGATGTGGTTCCTGCGTGACCAGCTCGACGACCCCGAGGCCGCTCCGTGCGGACGCTGCGACAACTGCGGTGGCCTCGACCTGTCGACCGACGTGTCGGAGGCGGCCGTCGACGAGGCGGGCGCCCGGCTCTCCCGGCCCGGCGTCGTGGTGGAGCCGCGCAAGATGTGGCCCTCCGCGCTGGCCAACCTCGGCATCGAGCTGAAGGGCAAGATCGCCGACGGGGCGAGCGAGGGCCGCACCGTCGCCCGGCTCACCGACCTGGGCTACGGCCAGGCGCTGCGCGAGCTCTTCCGGCCCGGGCAGCCCGACGGGCCGGTCCCGTTGCCCCTGGTGAAGGCGGTCGTCGAGGTGCTCGGCGACTGGCGACCGACCGTCGACGGGATCGTCTTCGTCGAGTCCGCGACCCGGCCCACCCTGACGTCCGACCTGGCCGACGGCCTCTCGCGCTTCCTGAAGGTGCCGGTCCTCGGCCGCTTCGCGATCGTCGACCCGTCGGTCGAGCCCGGGCAGGGGGCGATGAACTCCGCCCAGCGGGTGGCGGCCGTCGGTCGCAGGTTCCGGTTGGAGGCCGAGCAGCTCGAGGGCCGCTCCGTCCTCCTGGTCGACGACCTCGTCGCCACCGGCTGGACGCTCACGCTCGCGGCGCGCGCCATCCGGCGGGCCGGGGCCACCGAGGTGCGGCCGCTGGCGCTGGGCTCCCAGGCCTGACGCGAGTTCGCCGAAACGCCTGTGCGGACGGAGGGGCGGCCCTATCGTCGTGCTGACCTGCCGGTGGGGGCGGCGCCGTTCACACAAAAAACTCGGAGGTACACACCATGTTCGGTCCCCGTCGCACAGCGATCGCCCTGCTGACCAGCGCCCTGGTCCTCACCGCCGGAGCGGCCTCGGCCGCCCAGAAGTCCGCCCCCGACGAGAGCGGCGACGCGGCACCGGCCGCGGACATCACCCGCGTCGTCGTGAAGAACACCGAGAAGACGCTGACGGTTCGGGTGAAGCTGAGCAAGGCCACCGCCGGGCGCAGCCACGTCGTCGCGACCCTCACTCCCGCCGCGGAGGGTGCCGCGACCTACGTCGCCCGCACCGTCGTGACGGGGCCCGGCAAGAAGGTCGGCGCCACGCTGGAGTCGACCGCCCCGGGGGCCACCGAGGCCACCGTGCTCGACTGCCCGGGCATCAAGGCTGCGGTCTCGTCGGGCCGCAAGGGCCAGGTCCAGATCCGCGTCCCGCAGTCCTGCTTCGGTGACGACGCCGGCACCCTCGTGGCCGAGGTGACCACGGAGACCGGCGCCGGCGACACCGCCGACGAGACCGAGTCCCTGCGGGTCAAGCAGGGCTGAGGCCCGGCCCGGCGTCGTACCCCTGCTCGAGCTCGTCCGCGGACAGGTGCGCGTAGTAGTCCCGCGGCCGCCCGTCCCGGTCGATCATCGCCAGCATCTTCAGGCCGGCCGCCTCGATGGTGTGCGCGCTCAGCCAGGCGAGCGCCAGCGTCGGCACCACGACCAGCCCGGCGGTGAGCACGAACTGCGGCCCGGGCCTGGCCTCGGGCAGCATGCCGATCGAGCCGAGCAGGCGCATCACCGGCTCGTGGATCAGGTAGACGCCGTAGCCCAGCGCGCCCACCCGGACCAGCGGCTTCCAGTCCAGGACCCGGGGCCACGGGCCGTCGTGCAGCACGATCGCGGTCAGCCCGAGGGTGATCGCGGCGGCGAACATCGGGTGCCACCACTCCTGGGCGATGCCCAGCGGCCGCTGCATGACCAGCACGGCCAGGGCGGTGGTGCCGACGATCGCCGCGCCCGCACGCAGCGGGGCGCCGAACCGCACGCCCGCGGCGCTGACCACGGCCAGGCCCATGCCGAGACCGAAGTCGGACGCCCGCGAGAGCGGGGAGAACCACACCGACCAGTTGGTGGGGTCCTGGGTCGTCAGGACGGTCGCCCAGAGCAGGTAGGCGAGTCCGGTCAGCACGCTCAGGGCCGGCAGCACGGAGGCGACGGCCAGGCGCCCGCGGCGGCTCGACGTACGCCCGAGGACGCGGTTGACGACGGGTACGGCGAGCGCCATCAGCACGTAGAAGTGGAACTCGACCGCGAGCGACCAGGCGGGACCGTCGGTCCAGAAGATGTACTGGTCGCTGTAGACGTGGGTGAACGTGAGGTGCGTGAGCAGGTCCTGCCAGTGCCCCGGCAGCTCGGGGTTCGTCGTCGTCCAGACGATGAGGACCACCGCGACGTAGAGCGGCAGCAGGCGCGCCATCCGGCGGAACAGCAGCACCCGGCCCGGTCGACTCGTGCGTCCGTCGGCGCAGGCGCGGGCGACGGGCAGCCAGAGCACCAGCCCGGACAGCACGAAGAACATGTCGACGAACAGGTCGGTGCCGAGCATCGCCTGGTGTGCCGAGCCGGACCACGGCCAGGTGCTGTCCGGGCCGCTGCGGTTGTTCTGGTAGGCGTGGAAGAAGACCACGGCGAGCGCGGCCAGGCCGCGCAGCCAGCCCAGCGGGAACACCGTGCGGGGCGTCGGAGCAGTCGTCGGGCCGGTCGTCGGGCCGGGGGTGGTGTGGACGGTCGTGTCGGGGGTTGCGGTGGCGCTACTCATGCGGCCACCTCCTCGAGGTCGTCGGAGTCGTCGATGGTGGAGCCGGAGCTCGCGGCGGTGCGCGGCGTCACGACCCAGCGGTGCTCGCCGCGCAGCTGCTTGAGGTGCGCGACGCGGTTCACGAGGTTCTTCGCCTCGGTGTAGAAGAACAGGTTGGCCAGGCCGGCGCCCACGAACCACCACGGGTGGCGGCGCATCTCGGGCGTGGCCAGGCGCCAGGCCGCGAGCGTCTGGAGCGGTCCGGACACCATCGTGAAGAGGGTGAGCAGCAGGAAGAACGGGGACCCGAAGTCGATCCCGCCGTCGCGCCAGGCCAGGAAGCCGAGCAGCGGGAAGGCCAGCATCGCCACCCACGGGTAGATCTCGCGCCAGCCGAGCAGGTAGGCCACGCCGATCTTCTGGCGGACGCTCAGGCTCGGCGAGCGGAGCGTCGACCACAGGTGCCGGCAGGAGACCTGGAACCAGCCCTGGGCCCAGCGCATCCGCTGGTTCCACAGCGCCTTCGTGGTCTCCGGGGCGAGCTCGCGGCTGACCAGGCCCGGGTCGTTGACGATGCGGCCGCCGGCCTCCAGGAGCCGCATCGAGGCCTCGATGTCCTCGGTGAGGAAGGAGCCACGCAGCCGGATCTGCTGGAGGGCGGAGGCGCGCCAGTAGCCGTTGGAGCCACCGAAGATGCCGAAGTCGTAGACCGCGGCGCGGCCGGGGTGGGACACGGCGTAGACCTGCTCGAACTCGACGGCGACCAGGCGCGCGAGCGCCGAGTCGGCGCCGTTGCGGATCTCGCAGTGGCCCTGGACGACGTCGACCCCGTCCGCGATCCACGCCCAGGCCCGCTCGAAGCTGCCCGCGGCCGGGTGGTGGTCGGCGTCGAAGATGCCGACGAACTCACCCTCGGCGACCCGCAGGGCGGCGTTCACGTTCTGCGCCTTGGAGGTGCTGTCCGGGACCTTGAGCACGGCCAGCGCGGGGTGCTCCCGCTCCAGCGCGACGAGCTCGTCCTCGACCTCCAGCGGCACGGGGGTGTTGTAGGCCACCACGATCTGCAGTCCGCCCGAGTAGTCCTGGGCGAGGAAGTGGTGCACGGTCTCCACGATCGTGTCCGCCTCGTTGGGGAGGTACGCCGCGATCACGGCCGTGGCCCGCGGGGCGGGACCCTCCGGACGCTCGGGCACCTGCGGCGGGTCCAGGGCCTGCGCGCACTCGGCCCAGATGGTCAGGGCGGTGACGCCGAGGGCCACCACCAGGATCCAGTAGAGCGGTCCCGACAGGTCGATGCCGATGGTGTCGAGGCCGACGAGGAGCAGGAACGGGAGCAGCACGCTGCCCACGGTCGCGAGCAGCATCTGGCGCCCCGAGGTCCACCAGTTCACGACCGGGTGCCGGGTGCTCACGTGGGCACCCTGCTGTCGGGGCTGGAGGTCGCGCTGGTTGACCGACTCGGCGGCCGCGGTGGCGGCGTACTCCTCAGCCTGGCGCGGGTCCTGCTTGCGGGTGATCCGGGACCAGCCGACGCCGAGGTCGCTGACGTTCTTGCCGTCGGTGAGGCCGTCGAACACCTCGATCGCGTGGTAGGCCATCTCCTGCAGGCGGACCGGGCGTGCGGCGCGGTCCTCGTGGCGCAGGCGCAGGGTCAGCCGACCCTCGGGCGTGCCGGCGACGATCTCGCCGGGCTGGAGGAAGCGGGTCAACCGCTCGGCGGCGGCCTGGACCAGCCCCTCGGGCGCGCGGACCGAGTCGATGGCGTCCCCGTCGGGAGCCGTCCAGACGGGGTCGATCACGGCGACGATCTCGCGGCGGCGGGCGATCGGCATGGTCAGCCGGCTGCGGACGGGCAGGGAGACCACCTCGGTGGGTGATCCCACCCGGCCGGTGGCGGCGGAGGCCGGCGGCGGGGTCGGAGTCTGTCGGGAGAGCGTGATGGACACGGCGGAGGACCTTTCGGAGTCGACGGACGCTGGGCACGGTGGTGCCGCTCTGCGTGTGTGTGACTGGTGCGGGGACCACCTCGGGTCGAGGTCGGTCCACCTGCTGAAAGGCGCGCTGCGTGAGTCGCGCTGATCCTCCACCGTCGCGAAGTTCCGGGGTCGGATGCAAGTCCGGACCCCCCGAAGCGACGGGACTCACATCGGCAAGGGGCTCACGCCAGCAGCGACTCGACCGCCGCGACGAGCCGGGCGTCCTCGGGCTCGACACCGGGGCCGAAGCGGGCGACGACGTGCCCGTCGGCGTCGATCAGGAACTTCTCGAAGTTCCAGGTGACGTCGCCGTCCTGGCCCTTCTCGTCGGGCGTCTGCACCAGGGTCCGGTAGATCTCGTGGCGGTCCTCCCCGTTGACGTCGACCTTCTCGGTCATCGGGAAGGTGACGCCGTAGGTGGCCGAGCAGAACTCGGCGATCTCCTCGGAGGAGCCGGGCTCCTGGCCGCCGAACTGGTTGCACGGGACGCCCACGACGTGGAACCCGCGGCCGGCGTACGTCTCGTGCAGCCGCTCCAGCCCGGTGTACTGCGGCGTGAGGCCGCACTTGCTCGCGACGTTGACCAGCAGGGCCGGGCCGTGGCCGGTGATGTCACCCAGGGTGGCGGGCTTGCCGTCCAGCCGGGCGATCGAGGAGTCGAGGATGCTCATCCGGCGAGCCTAGGCTGTGGGCCCCAGCACCTGGAGGCCCCCCGCTTGAGCTTCGTCCCTGTCACCGGACCCGCCACCTTCCGCGCGGCCCACCCGCCGCGCGACAGCGTGGTCGAGTTCACCGACGAGCGGCGCACGATCGCGCTGCCGATCCGGGCCGCGCTCCCGATCCTGACCCGCGCGCACGCGCGCGACGACCTGCATCCCAGCGTCGGGCTGCTCTCGGGTGCGGCGCTGCTGGGCATGCGGCTCGTGGCGGCGGGCAAGTTCGAGCCCGCCGAGGCGGACGACGACGCAGCGGGCCGGGTCCCGAGCTGGCGGGTCACCGCCCTCGATGCCGCCGACCGGGACCGGGTCGCGATGCTCGCGCGCTCCCGCTCGGACGCCGGCCTCGACGAGGGCGCCGCCGAGGAGACCGTCCGCCGGATGCTCGACGCCGTGGCGGACGCCCTGCCGCGCAGTGCTCCGCTCGCCGGCAGGCCGACCCGGTCGACCCCGTCGAGACCGGCCGCCGCGGACCCCGACTTCGCGGCCCGGCTGCAGGCCCGCATCGCGCGCCACCTGACGACCCCGCCCGACGACCGGCCGCAGCTGGTGACGGTCTCGCTGCGGGTCGAGGCCGCCGAGGAGGAGCTCGTGGCCGGCGCGGTGCGCCTCGTCCTCCAGGTCCACGACGAGCGGGACCCGCTCCACGTCTGCGACGCCGCGCTGCTGTGGACCGAGTCGGGCAGCGGGGCCAGCCACGGCTTCGGCGAGCGGGCCCGCACCCACGCCAGCATCGCGCTGCGCGCCGCCGCCGATGCCTGGCCGGTGCTCGACCGGCTGCTCGAGCTGCGCGTCCCCGACGAGATCACCCTCGACGGCGACGAGCTGGTGAGCCTGCTCGAGGACGGTGTGGCGGCGCTCAAGGAGCGAGGTGTCGACGTGCTGTGGCCGCGCAGCCTGGGCCGCGAGCTGACCGCGGCCACCGTCCTGGACCGCAGCACCGCGCGGCCCCGCGAGCAGGCGCTGCAGGACGGCCTCTTCGGCCCCGACACGATGTTCGCGTTCAACTGGCAGATCGCCCTGCACGGCGACCCGCTGACCGAGGAGGAGATGGACCAGCTGGCGGCGTCGGCCGCCCCGATCCTCAAGCTGCGGGGCAGCTGGACCGTGATCGACCCGTCGATCGCGCGCAAGGCCCGCAAGCGGCTGGTCCGCACGGTGAAGCCGGCTCAGGCGGTCGCGGCCACCCTGACGGGCGTCGTCCAGGTCGACGACCTCGAGGAGCAGGTGATCGTCGGGGCGAGCCTGCTCCGGGTCCGCGAGGAGCTGCTGGGGGCCGCCACCCGCGAGCCGCTGCCACCCCCGGACGGGCTGGAGGCCACGCTGCGCGACTACCAGCTGCACGGCCTGACCTGGCTCGCGGAGATGACCCGCCTCGGCCTCGGGGCCTGCCTCGCCGACGACATGGGCCTGGGCAAGACCGTCACCCTGATCGCGCTGCACCTGCACCGGGTCCAGGAGGGCGCGGCCGCCGGCCGGCGCGTCGGGCCGACGCTCGTGGTCTGCCCGGCGAGCCTGCTCGGCAACTGGGAGGCCGAGATCCAGCGCTTCGCCCCCGGTGTGCCCGTGCGGCGGTTCCACGGCGGGCAGCGGTCCCTGGCCGGGCTCGACCGCGGGTTCCTGCTCACGACGTACGGCACCATGCGCGTCGACCACGCCACGCTCGCCACCGTGCCGTGGGACCTCGTGGTCGCCGACGAGGCGCAGCACGTCAAGAACGCCCGCTCGTCGACCGCGCGCGGCCTGCGGGCGATCCCGAGCGCGGCCCGGGTGGCGTTGACCGGAACGCCCGTCGAGAACGACCTCACCGAGCTCTGGGCGATCCTCGACTGGGCCACGCCGGGGCTCCTCGGCAGCCGCAACGCCTTCCGCAAGGTGTGGGCGGCCCCGATCGAGTCGGGGCTCGAGCCGACCAAGGCCCGCCAGTTCGCCGACCTGATCGGCCCGTTCCTGCTGCGCCGGCGCAAGTCCGACCCCGGCATCGCGCCCGAGCTCCCGGCCAAGACCGAGACCGACCACCCGCTCAGCCTCACCCGCGAGCAGGTGGTGCTCTACGAAGCCTTCGTCCGCGACACGATGGACCGCATCGAGCGCGCCGACGAGGAGGCCCGGCGCGGCCTGGTCCTGATGCTGCTCACCGGCCTCAAGCAGATCTGCAACCACCCGGCGCACTTCCTCAAGCAGTCCGGGTCGCGCCTCGCGGGCCGCTCCGAGAAGCTCGACCTCCTCGACGAGCTGATCGCCACGGTCCTGGCCGAGGGCGGAGCGATGCTGGTCTTCACCCAGTACGTCGCCATGGGCCGCCTCCTGGAGAGCCACCTGAACCGGGCCGGCGTACCCCACCAGTTCCTGCACGGCGGCACCCCGGTGCGAGAGCGCGAGGCGATGGTCGCCCGGTTCCAGGCCGCCGATGACGAGGAGAGCGTCCCGGTCTTCCTGCTCTCCCTGAAGGCCGGGGGCACCGGCCTCAACCTGACCCGCGCCGACCACGTCGTCCACCTCGACCGCTGGTGGAACCCCGCGGTCGAGGAGCAGGCCACCGACCGGGCCTACCGGATCGGGCAGACCAAGCCGGTCCAGGTGCACCGGCTGATCACCCGCGGCACGATCGAGGAGAAGATCGCCGAGCTGCTCGCGCGCAAGCGCGCCCTGGCCGACTCGGTGCTGGCGCAGGGGGAGGCCGCGCTGACCGAGCTCAGCAACGACGACCTGCGCGACTTCGTCAGCCTGCGGCGGACGGGTGACGAGTGAGCACGGTGGTGCACCCGCGGGTCGCCGCCCGCCGCGGCACCGCCCGCGCCACCGCCTGGTGGGGCAAGGCGTGGACGCGGGCCGTCGAGGAGGCGGCGTACGCCGAGCGCGACCTGCTGGCGGCCCGCTCGCTGTCGCGGTCGGGCCGGATCGGCGGGATCACCACCGATGCCGGCAGCTTCGTCGCCGCGGTCGAGGACGACCGCGGGCTGTGGACCGTGTCCGGCACCCTGCCGGTGCTCGACGAGCCGGCCCGCGCCGCCCTCGTCGAGACCGTGGCGGCCGAGGCGGGCCGGATCGCCTCGCTGCTCGCCGGCGACCTGCCGCACGTCCTGGTCGAGCACGCGGAGGAGGCCGGGGTCGAGCTGCTGCCGTACGGCGGGGAGCTCGGCACGGCGTGCACCTGCGACGCCTGGGTCGACCCCTGCGTGCACGCGCTCGCGGTGCTCTACCAGCTCACCTGGCTGATCGAGGCCGACCCGTTCGTGCTGCTCCAGCTGCGCGGGCTCGGCCGCGAGGAGCTGCTGGCGCTGCTGCACCGGCGCGCGGAACGGACCCCCGACACCGACGATCTCGAGACCGCGCTGGACGCCGCGCTGCGGGCCGCCCGGCTGCTCGAGCTGCTCGAGGAGCCCGACCGGCCGGTGGACCATCTCTTCTGACGGCTCGCCGACGACTCAGTAGTCGTAGGTGCCGCAGGCGCGGTCGCGCAGGATCCGCCAGGTGACCGCGTCCACGACGCCGTCGGCCGGCACGGCTCCGTGGGCCTGGATGCGCCGGATCACCGTCGCCGTTCGCTCGTCGTAGGCCCCGGTGATCCCGTCGTCGGCCAACCGGTCGATGTCGTTGAGCAGGCCCTGCAGGCCACGGATCCAGATGCCGTCCTCGGTGGTGGCGGCCATCCCGACCGACAGCTCGGGAAAGCCGTCGGTCGGCAGCTCGCAGATGCACTTCACGTAGATCTCGTTGCCGGCGTTGAGCCGGGCCAGGTTGTCGCCCTTGTGCTCGACCGAGAGTCGCTGGCCGCACGCCTCGCCGAGGCTGTCGTAGGGGCCGAGGTAGACGACGTAGTCCGGGACCTCCCTGGTCGGCGGTGCGTAGAGCGTGGGGCACGAGTCGTCGGTGCGCAGGTAGCGGGCGTCGCCACCGGGGTTGTCCGCGACCGCGGCGGCGAGCGGTGCCCGGGTCGAGCCCCAGCCCACGATCATGATGCTGTCGCCCGAGCAGTCGAGGTTGGCGAGCGGGATGCCGAGGTCCAGCGGGTCGCCGGCCGACTCGGAGCCCTGGGGCACGACGAACGCCGCGGTGAGACCGCCCACGATCCCGAGCACCCCCGCCACGACCAGGACCCAGGTCCCACGCCTGCCGAGCCGCATCAGCCGGCTCCGGGGTCGGGCACCCCGAGGGCGCCCAGGGCCATCTGCCGGAGCAGGTCGTGCATCGAGACGTCCGGCAGCAGCCCGCTGTGCGGGGTCGAGTTGATCAGGCCGAACGCCGCGTGCGCCATCGCCCGGGCCTGGTCGAGGTCGAGCCCCGCGTGCACCCGCTGGAGCTGGGTGGCCCACAGGTCGACGTAGGCGCGCTGCAGCGAGCGGACCCGCTCACGTGCCTCGCGCGGGAGCGACTCCCAGTCACGGTCCTGCACGACGATCAGCGGACGGTGCCGCAGGGCGAAGTCGACGTGCCAGTCGACGAGCGCTCCCACCGCGTCGCGCGCGGAGGAGGCGGAGGCCACGCGCTCACGGCCGACGGCCAGCAGCTCCTGGCTGATCGAGACGAGCATCTCGGCCAGCACGGCGTCCTTGGAGACGAAGTGCTTGTAGAGCGCCGGGCCGGAGATGCCGCACGCCGCGCCCAGGTCGGCGACCGAGACCCCGTGGAAGCCGCGTGCCGCGAAGAGGTCCGCAGCCGTGGCGAGGATCTGCTCGCGCCGGGTCTGCCGGTCCTGCTGCGGCTGGCTGGTCACGGGCCAAGGTTAGCGTTCGTTAACGGCCCGGGTCAGCCACGCAGGTCAGGCCAGCGAGAGGAAGAGCTTCTCCATCTTCTTCACGTCGACGGCGTCGATGCCGTCGCCACGGGTCAGGCACTCCTGCAGCCCGGTGGCCACGATCGCGAAGCCGGCCCGGTCCAGGGCCCGCGAGACCGCGGCGAGCTGGGTGACGACGTCCTCGCACTCGCGCCCCTCCTCGAGCATCCGGAGCACACCGGCCAGCTGGCCCTGGGCGCGCTTGATCCGGTTGATGACCGGCACCATGGACTGGGGGTCGAGCTCCATGTCAGCTCTCCTTGCCGAGGGCCGCGAGCGCCGCGGTCAGACGCAGCCGGGCATCGGCGGCGACGTCGCAGAACGCGTCACCGGCGAGCCGGGTCATGGCGTCGGGGTCGAAGGCCTCCACGACGGTGGTGGTGTCGTCGAGGGCGCGGACCACCACGTTGCAGGGCAGGACGGCCGCGATGGACGGGTCGATGCCCAGCGCCTGGTGGGCCAGCTGCGGACGGCACGCGCCCAGGATCACCTGGGGTGCCACGTCGACGTCGAGCTTCGCCTTGAGGGTCGCCTTGAGGTCGATCTCGGTGAGGATCCCGAAGCCCTGGTCGGCCAGTGCCACGCGCACGTCGGCGACCGTGGCGTCGTACGGCCGGTCCAGGGTGGTGCTCAGCGTGTAGCTCATCGGGCCTTCCTTGCAGAGGTCTGGGTGTCGGTGGAGTCCGAGGGCTGGATCGTCCCATCATCGGCAGCCGCCTGCGCGGCGCGGACCTGCTCCATGTCGAGGTCGCGCACGGCGGTGACCAGCTCCTCGAGCGCCTCGGCGGGCAGGGCCCCCGGCTGGGAGAAGACGAGCACGCCCTGCTTGAAGGCCATCAGTGTCGGGATCGAGGTGATCCGGGCGGCCGCGGACAGCGACTGCTCGGACTCGGTGTCGACGGAGCCGAAGTAGACGTCCTGGTGCACCTCGGACGCGCGCTCGTAGATCGGCGCGAACTGGCGACACGGTCCGCACCAGGAGGCCCAGAAGTCGACGAGCACGATGTCGTTCTCGGTGATCGTGCGCTCGAAGTTCTCGGCGGTCAGTGTGTTGGCGGCCATGGCTACCTCTCTCCTCGGATGTGTTTGACAATACCCCTAGGGGTGTTAACGTGATCTCATCGTATATACCCCTGGGGGTATCCACAACCCGGTGAGGAGAGGTTCCTGACATGCCTGAGATCGATGTGGCACAGCTCGAGCTGGTCCTGCTGGACGGCGGTCAGCTGGTCGACGTCCGCGAGCCCGGCGAGTTCGCCGAGGCCCACGTCCCCGGCGCCGTGCCGATCCCGATGAGCCAGCTGGGGTCGCGGCTCGAGGAGCTCGACCGATCCACCCCGGTCCACCTCATCTGCGCGTCGGGGAACCGGAGTGGTGCGATGTGCGACTTCCTGCGCGCCGGCGGCTTCACCGCCGTCAACGTGTCCGGAGGGACCACCGCGTGGATCCGCTCCGGCCGGACCGTGGAGCGGGGGCTGCGATGAACGACCTGAGCATCCTCACCCTGGAGACCCCGACGCTGGGCGATCGCAGCTACCTCGTCCACGACGGCACGGTGGCCTTCGTCGTCGACCCGCAGCGTGACATCGACCGCGTCCTCGCGCTCCTCGACGAGCACGGCGTGCGGCTGACCCACGTCTTCGAGACCCACATCCACAACGACTACGTCACCGGTGGCCTCGCCCTCGCTCGGCGCACCGGCGCGGCGTACCTCGTCAACGCCGACGACGAGGTCTCGTTCGAGCGCACCCCGGTCCGCGACGGCCAGAGCGTCGAGGTCGGCGACCGCATGCGGGTCACCGCCCTGGCCACCCCCGGCCACACCTACACCCACCTCAGCTACGCCCTCACCGACACCGGCGTCGACCTGGGCGAGTCCGTGGCGGTCTTCTCCGGCGGCTCCCTGCTGTACGGCGCCACCGGGCGCCCGGACCTGCTCGGCCCGGATCACACCCACGACCTCGTCCACCACCAGCACGCGTCGGCGCACCGGCTGGCCGGGGTGCTGCCCGACGACGCCGGCGTCTTCCCGACCCACGGCTTCGGCTCCTTCTGCTCCGCCTCCCAGTCCGAGGCGACCGCGTCCACGATCGGCCAGGAGAAGCGGTCCAACCCTGTGCTGACCCAGTCCGAGGAGAGCTACGTCAAGGAGCTGCTCGACGGCCTGGGCGCGTGGCCGGCCTACTACGCCCACATGGCGCCCGCCAACGCCGCCGGCCCCTCCGAGCCCGACCTCAGCCCGCCCGCGCCGGCCGACCCGACCGAGCTCCGCCACCGGATCGAGGCCGGCGAGTGGGTCGTCGACCTGCGCAACCGCACCGCCTTCGCGGCCGGGCACGTGCCCGGCACGCTGAACTTCGGCCTCGACGGTGGCTTCGCGACGTACCTCGGCTGGCTGATCGAGTGGGGCACCCCGCTCACGCTGCTCGGCGAGACGCCCGAGGTGGTGGCCGAGGCCCAGCGCGAGCTCGTCCGGATCGGGATCGACCGCCCGGCGGCCCAGGCCACCGGCCGGCCCGAGGAGTGGACCGACCGCGCGCTGGCCAGCTTTCCGACCGCGACCTTCGGTGACCTCGCCCAGGTGCGCCACCACCGGGAGGTCGTGGTGCTCGACGTGCGTCGCGAGGAGGAGTACGCCGCCGCGCGCATCGTCGGCGCGGTGAACGTGCCGATCCACGAGCTGACCCGACGGGTGGCCGAGGTCCCGGCCGGCGAGGTCTGGGTGCACTGTGCGGGTGGCTACCGCGCGTCGGTCGCCGCCTCCGTGCTGGACGCGGCCGGCCGCACCCTGGTCGCGATCGACGACTCCTTCGACAACGCCGAGCAGGCCGGGCTGCACCTCGTGGGTCCCGAGGCGTGACCGTCCTCCTCCTCGCGATCCTCGCCGGCGCGCTGATCGGGCTCAGCCTGGGCGCGCTCGGCGGGGGTGGCTCCATCCTCGCGGTCCCGGTGCTGGTCTACGCGCTGGGCCAGAGTCCCGCCCAGGCCACGACCGGCTCCCTGGTCGTGGTCGGCGTGACGTCGCTGATCGGCGCGGTGGCCGCGCGTCACGCGGGCAACGTGCTGCTCGCCCGCGGCGTGGCCTTCGGCGTCGTCGCCGTCGGCGGCGCGGTGGTCGGAGCCCAGGCGTCGGCCCATGTCTCCGAGCCGGTGCTGCTCGCGGCGTTCGCCGTGCTGATGCTCGTGGTGGGCGGGATGATGGCCGCCCGTCAGTGGTTCGGTCGAGGCAGCACGGACGGGGTCGCGGTCCGCAGTGCCGCGCTGGACGACCCGATCATCACGTTCAGCCCGACGTTCGCCTGCCAGTGCCCCCGCGCCCTCAAGGTGCTGGTGACCGCCACGGTGGTCGGCCTGCTGACCGGGTTCCTCGGCGTCGGCGGCGGGTTCCTCGTCGTCCCCGCCCTGGTGCTCGCCCTCGCGCTGCCGATGGGGTACGCCGCCGGCACCTCGCTGGTCGTCATCACGATCACCAGCGCGACCGCCCTCGCGGTCCGGGCCGGCGCGGGCGTCGAGCCGGACTGGGGGATCGTGCTCGTGCTCACTGCTGCTTCGGCCGTCGGTGGCGTCCTCGGCGCCCGGCTGGCCGACCGGACCGACACCCGCCGGCTCGCCGCGGCTTTCACCGTCCTGGTGCTCGGCGTCGCGATCTACACCGCGGCCCGGGCGCTCCCCGCCCTCCTCTGACCTCCTCACCTCCTCTGACTGATGATGAACCTGACCGGAAAGGATCAAGCGCCATGAGCAAGACCTCGACCAGCCGCGCCGAACCACCCATCGATCCCACGATCGGCTACCGCCCGGGCCCGTTGGGCCGGCTGGGGGTCCTGGTCACGCGGCACGCCAAGATCACGACGGCGATCTGGCTGCTGGTGATCGTCGGCCTCGGCGTCTTCGCGCCCAAGGTGGAGGCGAACCTCTCGGGCGCCGGCTGGCAGGCGAACGGTTCGGAGTCCGTCCAGGCCCGTGAGCTGGCCCAGGAGAGCTTCGGCGGCAACGCCAGCTCCGCGATCCAGGTCGTGGTGCACAGCCCGGACGGGCCGGTCACGGAGGGCACGGGCGCGAAGATCCTCGCCGAGGCCACCACGATGCTCGAGGGCGACTCGCGGATCGCCGCCATCGTCCAGCCCCAGCCCGGCGCCACCCTCAGTCAGGACGGCAGCACCGCGATCCTGCTCGCGGGCGCCGACGCCGACCCGAACGACATGGTGCGCGCCGCCAACGACCTGAAGGGGCCGCTCGAGGAGCTCTCCCGGGACGGGGTCGAGGTCAACCCGACGGGCGCCTCGCTGCTCTGGTCGGACTTCAACGAGGCGAACCTCAGCGCGATGCTGAAGTCGGAGATGGTGTCCTGGCCGGTGACGCTGGCCATCCTGGTGCTCGCCTTCGGCGCGCTGGTCGCCGCCGGGCTCCCGCTGATCCTGACCCTGGCCGGCCTGGTCGCCTCGGCCGGCTCGCTCGTGCTGATCAACGAGCTGGTGCCGGTCTCCATCTGGGCGATGAACTTCGCCATGATGTTCGCCCTCGCGCTCGGGATCGACTACGCGCTCTTCCTCGTGGTCCGCTTCCGGGCAGCCCGGATGGGGCACCACGAGAACGCCCGCCAGGCGATCGCGGAGACCATGGACACCGCCGGCAAGGCCGTGCTGCTCTCCGGCGCGACCGTGCTGATCTCGCTGTCCGCGGTGATGCTCGTGCCCTCGCCGTCCTTCCGGTCGATGGCCGGCGGGATCATGCTCTCGGTGATCTTCGTCCTGGCCGCGACGCTCACGCTGCTGCCGCTGGTGCTGTTCAAGCTCGACTACAAGATCAACAAGCTGGCCCTGAAGTGGGTGCACAGCGGTGAGCACCGGTCGCCGAAGTTCGCCGCCTGGGGTGAGCGCCTGTGGAAGCGGCCCCTCGTCTGGGGCCTCGCCTCGGTCGTGGTGCTGCTCGCCCTGGCCGCTCCGATCCTGGGCCTCAAGACCGCCATGCCCTCGATCAAGGTCCTGCCCGAGGATGCCAGCGCGCGCGTCGGCTACGACCAGGTCCAGGCCGCCTTCGGTGAAGGCGCACCCGGCACCCTGACGATCGTGATGGACAAGGCAGACACCCAGGAGGCGACCGCCGTCCTGTCCGCGGACGAGGGGATCGCCGGCGCCATGCCGGCCATGCCCGCCACCGACGGCAGTGGTCTGGCCATGATCCAGGCCGTCCCGACCGTCGACCCGTCCGACCCGGGCCTCGGCGACACCGTCGACCGGCTCCGGGCCGACCTGCCCGACTCCGCCCTCGTGGGTGGCGCTCCGGTCGAGAACCTCGACCTGAAGACCCAGCTCGACGAGTCCACGCCCCTGGTCATCGGCGTGATCCTCGTGCTCGGGTTCCTGCTGCTGCTGGTCGCGCTGCAAGCCCCGCTGATCTCCCTGCTGGGCACCCTGGCGAGCCTGCTGTCCACGGCTGCGGCCTTCGGTGTCGCCCGGTTGATCTTCCAGGAGGGCTACGGGGCCGGGTTCTTCGGCTTCGAGAGCCAGGGCTTCCTCGACGCCTGGGCGCCGGTGTTCTTCTTCGCGATGATCTTCGCGATCGCGATGGACTACACCGTCTTCCTGCTCGCGTCCGCCAAGGAGCACTTCGAGCACTCCGGTGATCCCAAGGACGCGATGGTCGGCTCGCTCGCCCACTCGGGCCGGGTGATCTTCGCCGCCGGCGCGGTCATGGTCGCGGTGTTCTTCACCTTCGCCCTGTCCGGTCCGCTGCCGCCCAAGGAGATGGGCATCGTGCTCGGCGTCGCCGTGCTGCTCGACGCCTTCCTGGTCCGGCTCGTGCTGCTCCCGGTGCTGCTGCGCCTCACCGGCAGGGCCGCGTGGTACTCCCCGGCGTGGCTGACCCGGATCCTCCCGAACATCCGCTTCTCCCACGGCTGAACCCCAGCCCTTCCCCCAACCCCGAAACGAAGGAGAACCACCATGTGTCGAGCAACCACGTGCCGCACCTGCGGCAAGGTCGGCTGGGCCGGCTGCGGCATGCACGTCGACCAGGTCATGGCCGGCGTACCCACGTCGCAGCGGTGCCCCGGGCACCCCAGGGCCGAGCGCGGCGGCGGCTTCTGGAGCCGGCTGCTCGGGCGCGCCTGACCCCTCCGGGCCGCCGGGTAGACGCCGTGGTTAACGATCGCTAACCTAGCCTCGTGACCCAGGACCTGAGGGCGCTCGTCGACGACCTGCGCGAGCGCCTGGCGCTCGCCCGGCAGGGTGGCAGCGAGGCCGCACGCACCAAGCACACCGACCGCGGCAAGCTCCTCGTCCGCGAGCGGGTGGACCGGCTGCTCGATCCCGGCAGCCCGTTCCTCGAGCTGAGCCCGTTGGCCGCGACGGGCATGTACGGCGGGGACAACGCCGTTCCCTCGGCCGGTGTCGTGACGGGCATCGGCCGGGTGAGCGGGCGCGAGTGCGTGGTGGTGGCCAACGACGCGACCGTCAAGGGCGGGACCTACTACCCGATCACGGTCAAGAAGCACCTGCGGGCGCAGACGATCGCGGCGGAGAACAACCTGCCGTGCCTCTACCTCGTCGACTCCGGCGGCGCGTTCCTGCCGATGCAGGACGACGTCTTCCCCGACCGTGAGCACTTCGGCCGGATCTTCTTCAACCAGGCCAACCTGTCGGCCAAGGGCATCCCGCAGATCGCCAGCGTGATGGGCTCGTGCACCGCCGGCGGCGCCTACGTCCCGGCCATGTCGGACGAGACCGTCATCGTCAAGGAGCAGGGCACGATCTTCCTCGGCGGCCCGCCGCTGGTGAAGGCCGCGACCGGCGAGGTGGTGACCGCCGAGGAGCTCGGCGGTGGCGACGTGCACGCCCGCACCTCCGGCGTCGTGGACCACCTCGCCGAGGACGACGCCCACGCGCTGGCCATCGTGCGCAGCATCGTGGCCACCTTCGAGCGGCCCCGGGTGAGCTCGATCCCGCTGCACGAGGCCGAGGAGCCGCACGAGGACCCCGAGACCCTCTACGACGTGGTGCCGGGGGACACGCGGACGCCGTACGACGTGCGCGAGGTGATCCGCCGGGTCGTCGACGGCAGCCGGATGCACGAGTTCAAGAAGCTCTACGGCGAGACCCTGGTCTGCGGCTTCGCCCGGATCCACGGCTACCCCGTCGGCATCATCGCCAACAACGGGATCCTGTTCAGCGAGTCGGCCCTCAAGGGCGCCCACTTCATCGAGCTGTGCAACCAGCGCGGCGTCCCGCTCGTGTTCCTGCAGAACATCACCGGCTTCATGGTCGGGCGCGAGTACGAGAACCGCGGCATCGCCCGCGACGGCGCCAAGCTGGTCACCGCGGTCGCGTGCTCGGTCGTCCCCAAGTTCACGGTCGTGATCGGCGGCTCCTTCGGCGCCGGCAACTACGGCATGTGCGGGCGGGCCTACGACCCCCGGTTCCTGTGGATGTGGCCCAACGCCCGGATCTCGGTGATGGGCGGCGAGCAGGCCGCCAGCGTGCTGGCCACGGTCAAGCGCGACGGCATGGAAGCGCGGGGCCAGGAGTGGTCGGCAGAGGAGGAGGAGTCGTTCAAGGCGCCCCTCCGCGACCAGTACGAGCACCAGGGTTCGCCCTACTACTCCACCGCCCGGCTCTGGGACGACGGCGTGATCGACCCCGCCGACACCCGCCGGGTGCTCGGGATGGGCCTCGCCGCCGCGGCGAACGCGCCGATCCCGGATCCCTCCTACGGCATCTTCCGGATGTGATGAACATGTCTTTGCACTCGGTCCTGATCGCCAACCGTGGCGAGATCGCGCTGCGGGTCATCCGCGGCTGCCGCGCCCTCGGGTTGCGCAGCGTCGCGATCCACACCGACCTCGACCGGTCGGCCCTGCACGTGCGCGAGGCCGACGACGCCGTGCTGGTCGGCAGCTACCTCGACATCGACGAGGTGGTCGAGGCCGCGCGGGTCTCCGGGGCGGACGCGATCCACCCCGGCTACGGCTTCCTCTCCGAACGGGCCGCCTTCGCCCGCGCCGTCGAGAAGGCCGGCATCAAGCTGGTCGGGCCGTCCGCGGAGGTCATGGACCGGATGGGCCGCAAGGACGCCGCCCGCGAGATCGCGGTCGCGGCGGGCGTGCCCGTCGTACCCCGTGGTGACGAGGGCTCGACCACCGGCATGCGCTTCCCGGTGCTGGTGAAGGCGGCCGCCGGCGGCGGCGGCAAGGGGATGCGGATCGTGCGGGAGCAGGGCGACTTCGACGCCGCGGTGGCCTCGGCGAAGCGGGAGGCGCTCTCGTCGTTCGGCGACGACACGATCCTGGTGGAGAAGTACGTCGAGCACGGGCGCCACATCGAGGTCCAGGTCATGGCCGACGCCCACGGCAACGTCATCCACCTCTTCGAGCGCGACTGCTCCACCCAGCGTCGCCACCAGAAGGTGCTGGAGGAGGCGCCCGCCCCGACCATCAGCGCGGAGGTCCGCACGCTCATCACCGAGTCCTCGGTGGCCCTGGCCCGGCACGTGGGCTACGAGAACGCCGGCACGGTCGAGTTCCTGCTCGACTCCGACACGGGGGAGGCGTACTTCCTCGAGATGAACACCCGGCTCCAGGTCGAGCACCCCGTCACCGAGCTGGTCACCGGGATCGACCTGGTGCAGCTCCAGCTGCGGGTCGCCGCCGGCGAGCCGCTGCCGATGACCCAGGACCAGGTGACGCTGAGCGGTCACGCGATCGAGGCGCGGGTCTATGCCGAGGACCCCTTCCACGGGTTCCTGCCGCAGGCCGGCACCGCCTCACTCGTGCGCTGGCCGGCCCGGGCCCGGGTCGACGCGGCCCTGGAGAGCGGCAGCGTCGTCAGCACGTCGTACGACCCCATGCTCGGCAAGATCATCGTCCACGGCCCCGACCGCGAGTCCGCGCGGCGGGCCCTGGTCAGCGCCCTGGACGACACCGCGATCCTGGGCCTGACCACCAACGTCGGGTTCCTGCGCGCGCTCGCGGCCTCCGGGGAGTTCCGCGACGCCACGATCGACACCGCCTGGCTCGACACCGCCACCGTGGAGGAGCCCGCGCCCGACCTGGCCCGCATCTTCGCGGCCTGGACGCAGGCGATGCTGGTCACGGACGCGACCGGCGCGGGCGATCCCTTCCACGGCGACGGGTTCCGCCTCGGCGCCGCCGCGGCGCCCCAGTACGTCGAGCTCGACCGGGTGGTCCGCGTCGACCGGGCGGCGGGCCGGGTCGACGACGTCGACGTCCGCCAGCTGCTGGCGGCCTTCCACGTCGTCCAGCTCAGCATCGACGGCCGCGTCCACCAGGCGGTCGTCAACGTCGAGCCGCACGCCGTCGAGGTGGTCCACCGGGGTCACCGCCACGTCTTCCACCGCCCCGACGTCTTCGCCGACCACGCCCCCGCCGCGGGCGACGGGACGATCGTCGCGCCGATGCCGGGCACGCTGCTCGACGTCCGGGTCACCGTCGGGCAGACGGTCGCCGAGGGCGACGTGCTGGGCACCATGGAGGCGATGAAGATGGAGCTGAGCCTCAAGGCGCCGTTCCCCGGCACCGTCACCGCCGTCGACGCCGCCACCGGCGACCAGGTCGCCCTGCACGCACGGCTGTTCGTCGTCGAGCCCGACGGCCAGGACGGCCAGGACCCCGAGGAGACCCCGTGATCCGCACGCCCACCGTCGTCCCCGGCACCGCCTCGCCGGTGGCGCCGATGCCTGAGCGCGTCACGATCTACGAGGTCGGGCCGCGCGACGGGCTCCAGAACGAGAAGGCCCTGGTGCCCACCGAGGTGAAGGCCGAGTTCATCCGGCGCCTGCTGGACGCGGGGCTGCCGGTCGTCGAGGCCACCAGCTTCGTGCACCCGAAGTGGGTGCCCCAGCTCGCCGACGCCGCCGAGCTGATGACGATGCTGGTCGACGGGCTCGGTGACACCGGGCGTGACCTGCCGGTGCTGGTCCCCAACGACCGCGGGCTCGACCGTGCCCTCGAGCTCGGCTGCCGCCACATCGCGATCTTCGGGTCCGCGACCGAGACCTTCGCCCGGAAGAACCTCAACCGCAGCCTCGACGAGCAGTTCGCGATGTTCGAGCCCACCGTCCGCCGCGCCCGCGAGGCCGGCCTGGACGTCCGGGCCTACGTCTCGATGTGCTTCGGCGACCCGTGGGAGGGGGCGGTGCCCGTCGAGCAGGTCGTGTCGGTCGGCAAGCGGCTCTTCGACCTCGGGGCCAGCCAGCTCAGCCTCGGCGACACCATCGGCGTCGGCACCGCCGGCCACGTGACCTCGCTGGTGCGCGCCTTCGTGGAGGCCGGGATGGGCACCGACCAGCTCGCGATGCACTTCCACGACACCTACGGCCAGGCGCTGGCCAACACCTACGCCGCGCTCCAGGCCGGCATCACGACGTACGACGCCAGCGCCGGCGGCCTGGGCGGCTGCCCGTACGCCGAGAGCGCCACCGGCAACCTCGCCACCGAGGACCTGGTCTGGATGCTGCACGGGCTCGGCATCGAGACCGGGGTCGACCTCGAGCAGCTCGTCTCGGCGAGCGCGTGGATGGCCGGCCAGCTCGGACGGCCGTCCCCGTCGGCCGTGGTGCGCGCCCTGTCCGGCGGTACGGCACAATCTGGCGCATGAGTCGGGTCGTCTATCTGCACATCGGTGCTCCGAAGACCGGCACGACCTATCTCCAGGACCGGCTGGCGCTGAACGCCCGCAGCCTGGCCGACCACGGGGTGCACTTCCCCACCCGGTCGCCGCTGGTCAGCCCGGGACTGTCGCAGTTCCGCGCGGCGCTCGACCTGCTCGGCCAGGACTGGGGCGGCGCCCCGGGCCACGCCGAGGGCAGCTGGGACGCGCTGGTCAAGAAGATCAGGCGCAAGAGCGGCACCGTCATCGTGAGCCACGAGATCCTGGCGCCCGCGACCCCCGACCGGGTCACCAAGGCGATGAACGACCTCGCCGGCAGCGAGGTGCACGTCGTCTACTCCGCCCGGGATCTCGGCCGCCAGCTGCCCGCCGCCTGGCAGGAGAGCGTCAAGCAGGGCCGCAAGTGGTCCTACCGCCGCTTCCTCAACCGGGTGGAGCGCGGCCAGCCGTGGTTCTACCGCGCCTTCGACCTGCCCACGGTGCTGAGCACCTGGGGGGCCGGGCTGCCGCCGGAGCGCGTGCACGTCGTGACCGTGCCCGGGTCCGGGCTCGGCGACCCGCGCGGCGACCTGCTCTGGCTGCGCATGTGCGAGGTCCTCGGTATCGACCCGAGCTGGGCGCCCCTCGACAGCGACCGGGCCAACCGCTCGCTCGGCGTGGCCGAGACCCAGGTGATCCGCAAGCTCAACCGGCGGATGGACCGGGCCACCCGCCGCGAGGCGCAGTACGACGAGCTGATCCGGCAGATGCTCGCCCAGGACCAGCTGGTCAACCGGGAGTCCGCCCCCGTGCGGCTGCCGCCGGGTCGCTTCGACTGGGCCGAGGCCCAGGCCGAGCGCTGGATCGAGTGGGTCCAGGGCAGCGGCGTCGACGTGGTCGGCGACCTCGACGACCTGCGCCCGGTGCGGCCTGCGGAGGACCAGGACTGGGTCAACCCGGACAAGGTGAAGGCCAAGCCCCAGCTCAACGCCGCTCTGGACGCGCTGGCCGCGATGACCCGCGAGGCCGCGAGCCGCCCCGACCCGGAGCGGCAGCTGGTCCAGCGGGTGCGCACGCACGCCCAGCGGCTGCGCCAGAGGTGACCGACCCGCGCGACGAGGACACCCCCGGCGTACGTCGTGCCTGGGGCTGGGTGGCGCACCTGCACGACGGCGGCAGCACGTCGTGGTGCGACTGGTCCGGTGAGGCACCCTCCCGCGGGCGGGTCCTGCCGGGCGCCCAGCAGCTGGAGCTGCTCCGCCGCCTCAACCTCGCCGGCACCCCCTCGACCCTGCTCGCCGGGCGGGTGCTGGCCGCCTCTGCCCCGGGACGGGGCCGACCCGACCTCGAGCTGGCCGGTGCGGTCGAGCCGCTGGCGTTCGGGCCGTCGCCGATCGACCCGGCCGACCTGCCCGACGACGAGCTGGTCCGCGTGGCCACCAGCCTGCTGGCCGACGACGTCGTCGCCGCCGGTCTGCCGCCGCACCGGCCGCCCGGCCGGGTGCGTCCGTGGCGGACGCGCTACCGCGTCGTGGGCGACCCGGCGCTGGCCGAACCGATCCGTGCCGAGCTGACTGCCCGGGGGCGGCCGCCGGGTGGGCGCGGCTCGGTCGTCCTGGTCGTGGGCACCGACCTCGGCCAGATGCTGGTCGACGCCTGGACGTCACGCTGCTTCGACGAGGGGGCACCCACCTGGCGCGACTGGCTGGGGGCGACCGTCCAGCGCCACGGTGTGCCGCCCCGGGTCGACCTCGTCCAGGCAGCCCGGACCTGGTCGGAGAAGGTCGGCCCCGAGCGCGTCCGGATCGTGCTGGACCCGGCCGCTGTCCCACGCCTCGTGGGCGTACGCCGACCCCTGACCACGCCCGCGGAGGTGTCCGCGGACGGGGTGGAGCTGGCTCGTGGGGTCGCTGCCGTGCTCGGACTCCTCGTGCCGAGCGAGCGGCGGCGGGCCCTGCTCCGCCAGACGTTGCGGCCCCGGCTGGCCGCGGTCCCCGGACCTCCGCTGGCCGTACCCCCGGAGCACGCGCAGTGGCTGCAGCGCCGTGCGGTGCGCATGCGCGAAGCCCTGCTGCACGCTGGCTACGCTGTGCACGGCGATCCGGACATCCTGCTCCCGGACATCGGGCAGGACGACCCCACGAGCCCCACCGGACACGTGGTCGATCCGTCCGACGCCGGGACGCTGAGGCTGGCGGTCCGGTTGCTGCTCGACGGTGACAGGGCCGGCGAGGGACATCGGCACGACGGCGAGGAGGGGACGTGACGAAGCGGGTCCTCCTGCACGTCGGCACCCCCAAGACCGGCACGTCGTACCTCCAGGACGTCCTGTTCCGCAACCGGCGGCTGCTGGCCGGTGTCGGGATCCACTACCCCGCGGACCGCTTCGACGCGCACTTCCTGGCCGCACTGGACCTGATGCGGCTGCCGTGGGGCGGGCTCGAGACCGAGGCCGTCGGCGCCTGGGACCGGCTCGCCGCCGAGGTACGCCGCTCCCCGGGCACCTCGATCATCAGCACCGAGATCCTCGCGACCGCGTCCCGCTCCCAGGTGGGGCGGGCGCTGGAGTCCCTCGGCCACCACGACGACGCCGAGATCCACGTGGTGCTGTCGGTGCGCGACCTGGTGCGCCAGATCCCCGCCGAGTGGCAGGAGAACGTCAAGCACCGCAGCATCATCAGCTACGCGCGCTTCCTCGAGCAGATCCAGGACCCGGCCCGCGAGAGCCGCATCGCCAGCTGGTTCTGGGGTGTCCAGGAGGTGCCCGACATCCTCAACCGGTGGGGCCACGACCTGCCCCCCGAGCGGATCCACCTGGTGACCGTGCCGGCGCCGGGCGGGCCACCCCAGCTGCTCTGGCAGCGCTTCAGCAAGGCGTTCGGGCTGGAGGGCCTCGACCTCGACCTCGAGGCCGAGCGGGCGAACCCGTCGCTCGGCGTGCCCGAGACCGCGCTGGTGCGCCGGATCAACCGGGCCGCGAACAGCGTGCTCGAGCCCCCGGACTACCGGCCCCTGGTGCGCGAGCTGCTCGCGCACCAGACCCTGTCGCGCCGCTCCCGCTCACCCCGGCTGGCGCTGCCGCCGCACGTGCACCCGTGGGCACAGGAGGTGGCGGCCTCGTGGCGCACCGAGATCGAGAAGCGCGGCTACGACGTCGTCGGTGACCTGGGCGACCTGACCGGGCCCCCGCCGATGGAGCCGTGGGCCGACCCGGACCAACCCTCGGAGAAGCAGGTCGCGGGCGCCGCGGTGGACGCGATCAAGGCGTTGCTGCTGGACAACGCGCGCCTGCGGCACGCCGAGGAGCGGCTGGGCCACGAGCTGCACGAGACCCGGGCTGCGCTCGAGCGCTCCTACCTGCGGCCGACGTACCGGCTGCGGGAGAAGCTCGTCCGACGCCTGCAGGGCGCCCGGGCCGGCCGGGGCCTGCTGAAGGCCTACCGCCTCGCGCGGGGCAGGAGCTCGCGCTCGGCGTAGCGGCCGATCCGCCACGTGGAGTAGCCGTCCGCGCCCGCGCCGACCAGGCCACCGACGACCGGCACCCGCCGGCCGACCACCACGACCATCCGCTTGCCGGCGACCTTGGCGATCATCTCCGAGGCGACCTCGGCCGAGATGATCCGGTCGAGGTCCGGGTCGTGCACCGGGGCCGTGGCGAGCGCCATCGGCGGGGCCGGCAGCTTCTTCTTCTTGATCAGCGAGTTGACCTTGTCCTCGCCCAGCAGGGTGGCGAGCACGGCGTTGCGGACCCGGGGGTCGTTGAGCTCGTGACCGCGCAGGTGGGCGATGCCGGCGATCATCCGGCACTCGATCAGCGCCAGCCCGGTGATGTTGGCCGGGATGGCCAGGGCGGCGGTCGCGACACCACCGAGGTTGGTGACGAAGCCCTGCGCGCCGGCGTAGCGGACGTGGTTCTCGATCACCTCGTGGATGGCCCGATCGACGTTCCCGCGCTGTTCGGCCAGCTGCTTGTCGGCGGCCTCTGCGGCGGGCGGAAGGATCCCGACGCCGTTGATCGCCCGGTGCAGCGACTCGCGCACGAACGACGTGGTCAGGTCCGGCGCCAGCCCCGTGAGGCGGGGCGCCAGCTGCATGCCGATGAGGCCTCTCATGCTCATGACCCGATCCTAGGGTGTGGCTGGGGACCACTACCGTGGGCGCCGTGCCGCTCGAGCCTCCGCCCTCCGCCTGGACCTTCGGGGATCCGGCGACCTTCGACGAGCTCGACGACCTGGCCGCGATCGGCGCCGACCTGGAGCCCGGGACGTTGCTGGCGGCCTATCGGCACGGTCTCTTCCCGATGCCGTCGGGTCGCGCCGGGGACCCGATGTACTGGTTCTGCCCGGTCCGGCGCGGCGTCCTGCCCCTCGACGGGCTGGTCGTGTCGCGGTCCCTGCGGCGCTCGATGCGTGACTTCGAGATCCGCGTCGACACCGCGTTCGAGGAGGTGGTCGACGCGTGCGCCGACCCCGCGCGCGACGCGAGCTGGATCGACGTGGAGATCCGGGCGGCGTACCTCCGGCTGCACGAGCTCGGCTGGGCGCACTCGGTGGAGGCCTGGCGCGACGGCCGGCTGGCGGGCGGGCTGTACGGCGTGGCGATCGGCGGGCTGTTCGCCGGGGAGTCGATGTTCCACCGGGAGCGGGACGCCTCCAAGGTCGCCCTGGTCGGTCTGGTCGAGCGGTTGCGTGACGACCGGGCCGCCGACCGGCTGATCGACGTGCAGTGGTCGACGGCGCACCTGGCCACCCTCGGCGTGGTGGAGATCTCACGGGCGGCGTACCTGCGCCGGCTCCCGGTCGCCCTCGCGGTGCCGACCGCTGCGGTCTTTGCGGGGCCCGACGACGCATGACCCGCCCCTGATGGGGCAGTCTGTCGGGCGGACCTTCCACGAAGAGGAGACGACAACCATGAAGCACGGACTCATTGCTGCCAGCCTGGTGCTGGTCGCCGGCACCGCCTTCGGCTGTGGCAGTGGCGGCGGCAGCGGCAGCGACGGCGCCCCGGCCGACGCCTCCGAGAAGGACTTCTGCGCCAACTTCGAGGCGATCAGCAAGGACCTCTCCGAGCTCGGTCAGGATGCCAAGGACGCGGACGTCGTCAAGGCGCTGAAGGACGCGGGCGACAAGATCGAGGAGACCGGCACTCCCGAGAGCATCTCCGAGGACGGGCGCAAGGGCTTCGACGTCACCGTCAAGCTGATCAAGGACCTCGACGACGACGCCACTCCCGAGGACATCGCCAACCTGGACAAGGAACTGAGCGACACCGAGGCCAAGCAGCAGAAGGCCTTCAACGACTACCTCGGCGAAACGTGTGACGTCTGAGCGGTCCGGAAGTCTGAGCCGTCCGGAAGGTAGGCGCATGCGTGCACTGCTGGTGGCGGCGCTCCTCGTCGCGGGCTCCCTGACCGCAGGCTGTGGCGGTGACGGGGGCGCGGCTGCTCCCGAGAGCGCCTCGACCGAGGACTTCTGCCAGGCCTACAACGGCCTCTTCGACGCGTTCAGCGCCAGCGAGGCCCCGTCCGACGAGGAGTCGGTCAAGGCCCTCAAGGACTGGGCCGCGGAGATGAAGGGCACCGGCACACCGAAGGACGTCCCGAAGGACGCCCGCCGCGGCTTCGAGGTCATCCTGGAGACCGTCGACAAGATCGACGACGACGCCACCCAGGACGAGCTGAAGGACCTGACCGACGACCTGAGCACGAGCGATCAGGACGACTCGGCGGCCTTCGGCGAGTACGCCACGAAGACCTGTCCCCTGGAGATGCCAGACACGCCGTAGGGCGCGACGGCTCAGACGACGTGCGCTGGGCTGCCGGTGTCGGCCACCATCGGCCGCCCGGCGCCGGCCCAGTCGAGCATCCCGCCGTGGAGGTTGACCGCGTCGAGGCCCTGCTGGATGAGGTAGCCGACTGCCTGCGCGGAGCGGCCACCGATCTTGCACACGACGAGGGTCTGGCCGACCGGGACCTCGGCCAGGCGCTGCGGCAGGTCCATGAGCGGAATGTGCAGGGCGCCGTCGATGTGGCCGTGGGTCCACTCGAGGGGCTCCCGGACGTCGAGCACGGTCAGCCCTTCGGGGAGCGGGTCGGGCACGCCGTCGATGGTCACGGTGGGGATGTTGTTGTGCATCGGTCCTCGGACTCTGGTGGGGGACTGGCTGCTGCTGGTCACTTCAACAGCCGGGACAACCGGCGGTCCGCGAGCGGCTTGCCGCCGGTCTGGCACGTCGGACAGTACTGAAGGCTCGAGTCCGCGAACGACACCTCCCGGACGATGTCCCCGCAGACCGGGCACGGGCGGCCGGTCTGGCCGTGCACGGCCAGGTGGGACTTCTTCTCGCCCTTGAGCTCGCTGGCCGCGAGGCCACGGGACCGCTCCACGGCGTCACCGAGCACGCCGCGGATGGCGTCGTACAGGGTCTGGAGCTCGGTGTCGCTCAGGCCGTTCGCGGGCTTGAAGGGCGACAGCTTCGCGGCGTGCAGGAGCTCGTCGGAGTAGGCGTTGCCGATGCCCGCGATCGTGCCCTGGTGGCGGAGTACGCCCTTGATCTGGGCGCGCCCGGCGTCGCTGAGGATCTGGCGCAGGACGTCGATGGTGAAGGCGTCGTCGAGCGGGTCCGGGCCGAGGCGGGCGATGCCGGGTACGTCGGCGGGGTCGCGCACGACGTACAGCGCGAGGCTCTTCTTGGTGCCGGCCTCGGTGATGTCGAGGCCGGCCTGGTCGTCGAGGACGACCCGGACGGCCAGCGGCGACTTGTTGCTGGGCTTGGGCGGGATGGTCGGCACCTCGTCGCGCCAGCGGACCCACCCGGCACGGGCGAGGTGGAGCACCAGGTGCAGGCCGGAGGCGTGGATGTCGAGGAACTTGCCGTGCCGGGTGACGTCGTCCACCAGCGTGCCCTCGAGGGCGGACAGCGGCGGATCGAAGGTCTTGAGCGCACTGAACGCGGCGATGTGCACCTTGACGATGGCACGGCCGCTCAGCCGGCCCTTGAGATCGAGGGCCAGGGCTTCCACCTCGGGCAGCTCGGGCACGTGCGTCAGTCTAGGTGGCATGCGGACGGCGAAGGAGTTCTTTGCGGGTCATCCGGACGGCTGGGCGGCCTTCGAGAGGGTGAGCGCGATCCTCGCCCGGCTCGGGCCGTACGACGTGCGGGTCACGAAGAGCCAGGTGGCCTTCCGGCGCGAGCGGGGCTTCGCCTTCCTCTGGCTGCCGGGGCGGTACCTCGCGAAGCCCGGCGCCGAGGTCGTCCTGTCGATCGCGCTCGGCCGCCACGACGACTCCCCGCGGTTCAAGCAGGTGGCACACCCGACCCCGACCCAGTGGATGCACCACCTGGAGATCCATGACCTCGACGAGATCGATGACGAGGTGGCGCGCTGGTTGGCCGAGGCCGCCGAGCGTGCTGGATGAGGGCGTGCCCGATCGCCTCGGCTGAGTCCTCAGCCGAGGGGGACAGTGCCGCTCGGGGTGACGACGTAGGTCCGGTGGTGGGGTGCGGTCCAGTGGTAGGTGCCGTCGGGGTGGCGTTGGTATCGCCAGCGGCCGGCGGTCTTGGCGCGGTGGTGGCGTCGGCAGAGGGGGGCGAGGTTCTCGGGCGATGTTTGGCCGGGTGGTCCGTCTTCGTCGTAGGGGTCGATGTGGTCGAGGTCGCAGCGGCGGGCGTCGCGGGTGCACCAGGGGAAGACGCAGTGGGGGGCGCGCAGGATGACGAGCTCGCGCATCCAGGCGGGTGGGTCGTGCTCGTCGACGGCGTCGGTGCGGGCGAGGTCGAGGATGGGTCGGATGCTGACGCGGGAGTGGGTGACCCAGTCCTTGATCCGGGCGGTGGTGGCTGGGCCGAGCCGCTCGACCTGACCGAGGGTCTCGACCGGTGCGGTGCTGGTGACGCGCCGGAGGTGAGCAGGTCGGCCAGGGAGAGGTGGAGGTAGAGGGTGGTCTTCGCGGCCCGGGCTCGGCCGGGCAGGGGGGTGATCTGGCCGGTGGTGTGCCAGTCGGCGATGACGCCGAGGGCCTTGGCCTTGCGGAGCTCGAGGTCGTCGTCGTCGCCGGCCTCCTTGAGCTGGGCCGCGACGGCGCAGAGGAGGTCGTGGAAGCGGGTCAGGTCGCTGGTGTCGCCGACGGCGTCGAGCCAGGAGGTCCCGGTGTAGCCGTTGGGGTTGCGGGTGTGGGTGAGGCTGGACGCCCCAGGTGCGGCGGGCGGCGCGTTCGCGTTCGGCCTGGGCGTCGGGGTCGCAGGCGGCGAGGGCCTGGGCGATGGCGCGGTCGATGGTGAGGGTGCCGCAGGTGCCGGCCTTGGTGGCGAGGTGGCGGTCCACGTGGGCGGCGGCCTGCTGGGACAGGGAGGCGGTGGCCTGGGCGATGCGGCGGGCGCGCCAGGGGGCGAGGTCGAGGGACTCGACGCGGGCCCAGATCCGGGGGAGGCGGTGGTGGAGGTTGAGGGCGTCGGCCATGAGCTGCAGGCCGGCGGTGGTGGAGATGCCGCAGGGCGGCGGCGAAGGGTTCGGCGGTGAACGCGGCGACGGCCGGGGTGCCGGGTCCGCCGATGGTCTCGTCGCAGTCGAGGGCGCCGGGCAGGGCGGCCTCGGCCCAGGTCGCCCGCCCGGTGTCGTGGTCGGTGTGGGGGGTGGCGGGGTGCAGGGCGCACCACTGGGCGGCGTAGCGCAGCTTGCGGCGTTCGGCGGCGCGGGCCTGGGTCTCGGCGTCCTCGGTGAGCGCGAGCAGCCAGTCCGCGTCGAGGTCGCTGACCTCGATCGGGAACCCGGTTGCGTCGGTCTCGATCATGGGTCCATTCCAGCACCGACCACCGACATTCCGGGGCCTAGATTCGGCCCGGAGTCGGGTTGGGGAGAACTATTTTCGGCCTGCTCGCTGGGGTCTCGACAGGCTTGACCGACGGGTGAGGGCGCACCGGCGGCTGCCGTCGGCGTACGCCTCGCCGGGTCTCGACGACGGTCGCTGCGTGACCTGCTCGACCGTCCCCGAGCAGGCGGGCTGGCCCGAATCGGTGACACGAGTGACGCCCCGGGCGCATGATGGGCACATGGCCACCGCGCGTCCTCTCCCGGAGGCGGGCTCGATCTTCCTCGACGCCCGCGGGGGCGACCGCGCGATGCGGGTGTCCTGGCACCAGGAGTCCGGCCTGGTCGTGCTGTCGCTCTGGCGGGAGAACGTCTGCGCCGGGTCCTTCCGGCTCGCCGTCGACGAGGTGCCCGAGCTGATCGACCTCCTGCGCGCGGGTCTCGACCGGGCGTACGACGTCGCGCTCGGCAGCCGGCGGCAGCAGCCCCACGACACCCTCATCGACCAGGGCCCCCTGGCCACCGGCGCCTGACGACGCGCGCGGACGGCCACGCCGCCGCAAATCTACGGATCTGACTAGATTCGCCGATATTGTCCTGACGTGGACCCCATCCGGAACCCCTACGCGCCCGGCGCCGGCCAGCGCCCACCCGAGCTCGCCGGCCGCGACGAGCAGCTCCGGGCCTTCGACGTCGTCCTGGAACGCGTCGCCCATGGGCGCCCGGAGCGCAGCCTGGTCCTGACCGGGTTGCGAGGCGTGGGGAAGACCGTGCTGCTCAACGCGCTGCGCTCCTCGGCGGTCCGGCGCCGCTGGGGCACCGGCAAGCTCGAGGCGCGGCCCGACCAGGGGCTGCGCCGGCCGTTGTCGAGCGCGCTGCACCAGGCGGTGCGCGAGCTCGGCCACCCGCAGTCCGACGACGTGGACCACGTTCTCGGCGTGGTCCGGTCCTTCGCCCAGCGCGAGGCCGGTTCGGGCGCCAAGCTGCGCGACCAGTGGAGTCCCGGCATCGACGTACCCGCCGTCCGTGGCCGGGCCGACTCCGGCGACATCGAGATCGACCTGGTCGAGCTCCTGACCGACCTCGGCGGTCTGGCTGCCGACGTCGGCAAGGGCATCGCGGTGTTCATCGACGAGATGCAGGACCTCGGGCCCGACGACATCTCGGCGCTCTGCGCGGCCTGCCACGAGATCAGCCAGTCGGGGCTGCCGGTGATCGTGGTGGGTGCCGGCCTGCCGCACCTGCCGGCGGTGCTCTCGGCGAGCAAGTCCTACTCCGAGCGACTCTTCCGCTACCAGCGGATCGACCGGCTCGCGCGTGACGCCGCGGACCGGGCCCTCAGCGCGCCCGCCGAGGACGAGGAGGCGGCGTACTCCGAGGACGCGCTGACCGCGATGTACGCCGCCACCGGCGGCTACCCCTACTTCATCCAGGCCTACGGCAAGGTCGTGTGGGACCTCGCCCCCTGCTCGCCGATCACGGCCGAGGACGTCGCGGTCGCGGCCCCCGAGGCCGAGAGCGAGCTCGCGGTCGGGTTCTTCGGCAGCCGCTTCGAGCGCGCGACGCCGGGCGAGCGGGAGTACCTCCGGGCCATGGCCGACGCCGCGGTCGCCATCTCCGAGCGCGGCGAGGAGCCGCTCGACGACATCCAGAGCGTGCCGACCTCGGACGTGGCCGCCGCCCTCGGCAAGCGGCCGCAGTCCCTGTCGCCCGCGCGCGACTCCCTGCTCAAGAAGGGGTTGATCTACTCCGGGGAGCGGGGCCGGATCGCCTTCACCGTCCCGCACTTCGGCCGCTACCTGCTCGAGCACGCCTGACCCGGACCGGGGCGCCGCGCGCAGGTCCGGGAGCCGGACCCGTAAGAATGCCTGCATGAGGCCGCAGGTCGTCGCCCACCGGGGCGCCAGCCACGAGAACGCCGAGCACACGCTCCGCGCCTACATCGCCGCGCTGGACGACGGTGCCGAGGGCCTGGAGTGCGATGTCCGGCTGACCGCCGACGGGCACCTGGTGTGCGTGCACGACCGCGACCTGCGCCGCACGGCCAGCAAGCGCGGCATCGTCTCCACCATGGAGCTCGCCGACCTCGACCAGCTCGACTTCGCGTCGTGGAAGAACCCGTGGGCGATCCTCGACGACGAGGCGCCCGACCGGGACGAGGGCCTCGACACGCGTGCTCACCCTGCGCAAGCTGCTCGAGACCGTTGCCGACTACGACCGGCGCGTCGAGATCGCGATCGAGACCAAGCACCCCACGAGGTACGGCGGCCTGGTCGAACGCCGGGTCGTGGAGATGCTCCGCGACTTCGGGTGGGACAAGCTCGGCACGCCCGCGCGGGTGATGAGCTTCTCCTGGACCGCGCTGCAGCGGGTCGAGCGGATGGCCCCCGGCGTGCCCGTGGTGATCCTGGTCGAGCGGGCCCACCACTGGCCGATGCTGCGCCGGGTCATCGGCGACGACTGGATCGTGGGTCCGGGCATCAAGGAGCTGGAGGACCATCCCAAGCTCGGTCCCCGGATCGCGGCGAGTGGCCACGAGATGCACGTGTGGACGGTCAACACCGCGAGCGAGCTCGAGCTCTGCGTGCAGCTGGGAGCCACGGCGGTCATCAGCGACCGACCGGCGTACATGCTGGAGCTGCTCGGCGTATAGGTTCCCCGTCATGGGAAAGAGCTCTCGCACCAAGACCCGTGACCAGGCCCGCGACACCACCGCCCCGGGCGAGGTCGGGCCCCGTCAGCCCTGCCCCTGTGGCTCGGGTCGGCGCTACAAGGCCTGCCACGGCGCCGCCGGGGGAGCCCCCTCGGTCTTCGTGGGCCGCCCGTTCGAGGGACTGCCCTCGGAGTGCGACATCGTCGCGCTGCGCGAGCTGGTCCCCGCCGCCACGGCGCCGCTGACGCTCAAGGGCTCCGACAAGACCGTCCAGCTCTGCTCGCTGCTGCCGATGGCCGCACCGGCGATGGTCCGGGACAGCGGCGAGATCTGGCTGGGGCTGCAGGTGCAGCACAACTTCGGTGACCCGGCGCGTGACCTCGGTGCCGTCCTGCTCAAGGCCCTGGACTCCGAGCCCGGCATCGTGGGGCTCACCGACCCTCCCGGCGAGGGCCCGCGCCTGCAGGACCTGGTGACCGGCGACTCGCTCGAGATCACCGTGCACGACGGCTTCGACTACTGGATCGCCGACGTCGAGGACAAGGAAGGCATGGCCGGCGCCCTGGACCAGGCCAACGCCGCTGCCTCCCCGACCGCCCGGCTGACCAGCGTCGAGGCGGCGTACTGGACCAACGTGGGGACCAAGGAGCACCTGCGCTGGGTGATGCCCGAGCCCGAGGACCAGCTCCTCGACGCGCTGGCGCGCCTGCACGCGGCCGGCAAGGACGACATCGCGCCCGGCTCCCGACTCGTCGGCATGTTCCGTGCGCACGGACTGCTCGCTCCCGTGTGGGACCTGCCGGTCGGCACCGGCCCCGAGCCGCTGGAGGACCCGGCGGCGAAGTTCGCGGCCGACCTCGCCGAGGCGCTGGCCGACGACTCCGAGCTCACCAAGGAGCAGCGGGCGGCGCGTTCGGGCCTGGCCAACCGCCAGGTCACGCTGCGGTGAACGCCGAACTTGTCCTGAATCACGGAGATTTGTAGGTTCCAGCGGTTGTGCCGCTCTCGGCGGTCCCGTAGATTTTCAGTTGCCCGGTCGTTGTTGTGTCCCCCGTCGACAACGGCCGGGCTTTCACATGCCTACGGCGAATACGCCGCACCATCAGGACCGGTCCCGAGTGGGCCGGTTCTGGCGTTTCCGGGGGTTCGCTGGATCGGAACCGTCCGTCGCACGGAACGCGTCGACTCCACCTCACATGACACAGTGCGCCGTATGGCACCGGTCTCGGCGGCGAACCCGTTTCCACCACCAGGGTTCCGGCGGTTCTGGGGCGGCGAGACGGTGTCGGCGTTCGGCGACTACGTCACCCTGCTCGCGCTGCAGACCCTGGTGGTCCTGACCCTCGAGGGCACCGCGACGCAGGTGGGATGGCTGAACTCCGCTCGATGGCTGCCCTACCTGGTCGTCGGCCTGGTCGTCGGTGCGCTCGTGGACCGCCGCAGGCGCAGACCGGTCATGATTGCCACCGACCTGATCAGGGCAGCGCTCCTCACCGCCATCCCCGTCGCCTGGGTTGCAGACGTGTTGTCCCTTCCACTGTTGCTGGCGATCGTGGCCGCTTTCGGTACGGCGTCGCTGATCAACGATGCCGCGTCGATGTCCTTCCTTCCTCGACTCGTTCCGGGCGAGCACCTGCAACGGGCCCATGCCCGGATCGATGGGGCCGACGCTGCAGCGCAGACCTCTGGGCCGGCACTGGCCGGCTTGCTGGTGAGCTGGGTGGGAGCGCCCTTCGCCGTACTGGTGGACGCGGGCACCTACCTCGTGTCGGCGGTCACGGTGGCAACCCTGGACACCAAGGAGACCGCACCCAGCGTCCCCGTCGCCCTACCCCATCTGCGACGCGAGATCGGAGAAGGCGTCAGATGGGTGTACGGACGGTCGGGGCTCGCGACGTTGGCGGTCAGCACCCATGTGTGGTTCATCGCGAACGCGACCGTCGGCGTCGTCATCGCCCCCTTCGCCCTGCTCGACCTGGATCTGAACCCGTTCCAGTTCGGCGTCGTCACCGGCCTCGCGGGCGTTGGCGCCATGGCAGGTGCTGCCCTCGCCTCGATGACCGGACGAAGGTTCGGCACGGGCGGGGCCATCATCGTGGCTCGCGCAGCCTCGTCGTGGGGAGTTCTTGTCATGGCGCTGTCAGGCGTCGGAACGAGCGGGTGGTCGGCTGCGGTCGTTCTGGGGGCCGGGTCTGCGTGCCATGGGTTCGGCATGGGCCTGAGCAACTCCCACGAGATGAGCTACCGCCAGAGGCTGACCCCGGACGCGCTCCAGGCGCGGGTCAACACGACCATGCGGTCGTTCAACCGCGCAGTGATCGTGGTCGTAGCACCGCTCGCGGGCCTGCTCGCAGACCGACTCGGCATGCGCCCCGCGCTCTTCCTCGCCGCCGTGGTCTTCGCGGTCGCCGTGGCAGTGCTGGCTGCTGCTCCACCGCTCCGAGCAAACGTGGACGCCTCGACCTGAACAGGTCCCTGACCGGCTCCCTCTCAATGGGTGCTGAGCCGGCCCGTGAGCCGGCCGTGCATGTGGGCGCTCGCGGCGTTGAGCCCCTCGATCTCGACCCTCTTGCCCTTGGCGGCGTACTTCGTGGTGATCGCGTCCAGGGAGGCGACGGTCGAGGCGTCCCACACGTGTGACCCGCTGAGGTCGATGACGATCCGCTCGGGGTCGGCGGCGTACTCGAACTGGGTGTACAGGTCGTTGCTCGACGCGAAGAACAGCTCGCCGGCGACGGTGTAGACCGCGCTCACCGTGCCGTCCGCGTCCTCGACCAGCTCGCGGTGGACCTCGGCGAGGTGCGCGACCCGGCGGGCGAACAGCACCATGGCGACCAGGACGCCGACGATCACGCCGATGGCGAGGTTGTGGGTCGCCACGACCACCACGACGGTCGAGGCCATCACGGTGGTCTCGCTGCGGGGCATCCGGCGCAGGGTGGTCGGGTGGACGCTGTGCCAGTCGAACGTCCCGACCGCGACCATGACCATGACCGCCACCAGCGCGGCCATCGGGATCAGGGCGACCTGGTCGCCGAACCCGACCACGAGGATCAGCAGGAACAGGCCGGCGAGGAACGTCGAGATCCGGGTGCGGGCGCCGGACGCCTTCACGTTGATCATCGTCTGGCCGATCATCGCGCAGCCGCCCATGCCACCGAAGAAGCCGGTGATCACGTTGGCCGCGCCCTGGCCCCACGCCTCGCGGGTCTTGGCCGAGTGGGTGTCGGTGATGTCGTCGACGAGCTTGGCGGTCATCAGCGACTCCAGCAGCCCGACGAGCGCCATCGCCAGCGCGTACGGCGCGATCACCTGCAGCGTGTGCAGCGTCCACGGGACGTCGGGCAGGAACAGCGACGGCAGGCTGTCGGGCAGCTCACCCTCGTCGCCCACGTTGGGCACCGCCAGCGAGGCGGCAACGGTGACGGCGGTGAGGACCACGATCGCGACGAGCGGGGCCGGGACGGCCTTCGTCAGCCGGGGGAGCAGCACCATGGTGGCGAGTCCCGCCGCCACCATCGGGTAGACCAGCCACGGCACGCCGATCAGGTGCGGGACCTGGGCCAGGAAGATCAGGATCGCCAGCGCGTTGACGAAGCCCACCATCACCGAGCGCGGGATGAAGCGCATCAGCCGGGCCACGCCGGCCAGGCCGAGCAGGATCTGGAAGACCCCGCCGAGCAGCACGGTCGCGATCAGGTAGTCGAAGCCGTGGTCGCGCATCACGGGGGCGATCACCAGCGCGACCGCTCCGGTGGCCGCGGAGATCATCGCCGGGCGGCCGCCGAGGAACGCGATCGACACCGCCATCGTGAACGACGCGAACAGCCCGACCCGGGGGTCGACCCCGGCGATGATCGAGAACGAGATCGCCTCGGGGATGAGGGCGAGCGCGACGACGAGGCCGGCCAGGACCTCCGTGCGCAGCAGGGCGGGTGAGCGCAGCGCGGCCCGGACCGACGGCTCGACCGGGGCGGGCGCGAGCGAGGACGAGGGCGCGGGCGGTGGGTTCACGAGCCCAAAAGTACGGCGGGCTCAGCTCCGGCGGCGCAGCACCCACGACTGCAGGCGTGAGTAGCCCTTGACGGGGGTGCGCCGCATGCGCCGGAACCGGTACGCCGAGGTGGGGTCCTCGCCCTCCCGCTCGTCGGGGTCGGTGTCCCCCTCGTCGGCCTGGGACCGGCCCGACAGGACCTCGTAGGCGCCGCCGTCGACCAGGACGGCGCCGGGTCGGGCCAGCGCGGTCAGCCGGGAGGCGACGTTGACCACCGGGCCGAAGACGTCGCCCAGCCGGCTGACCACCTCGCCGTACGCCAGGCCGGCCCGGACCGCCGGGAACCGGTCGTCGTCGTCCCCTCCGCGCTCGGTGAGCAGCAGCGCGATCTCGGCGGCCGCGGCCGGGTCGTCGGCGACGAAGAGCACCTCGTCGCCGATCGTCTTGATGATCCGGCCCCCGTGGTCGACGACGATGCCGGTCGCGACGTCCTCGAAGTGCTCGAGCCAGGCGACCAGCTCGGTCTCGTCCAGCGACTTGCTGCGGGAGGTGTAGCCGACGATGTCGACGAAGCCCACCGCGAGGTCCGTGACCGCGGACCCGGCCGACTGGACCGCGAACATCCGGCTGGAGGCGCTCGCGAGGTGGCGCCGCCAGATGTAGGTCTGCAACGACTCGACCCGCGGGAGCACCTCGGCGGCCAGCTCGGCGAGTCGCGCCTCGGGGTCCGGCCCCGAGACGGCGACGTCGGCCAGGAGCGTGGTCTCCCACTCGGCGAGCCGCGCGAAGCTGCGCCCCCAGGTCCGCACCAGCGCGGACTGGGAGTCGGGGCCCAGGATGCCGAGCTTCATCAGCTCGTGGGTGAGCACCAGTGCCTCGACGTCGGAGTGGGTGAAGGCCACGGCGTCGTCGGTCTGGTTGGCGAAGCCCAGCAGCCGCCACAGCTGGGTCGCCACCTCGAGCGGGACACCGGCCCGCTCGGCCACCTCGACCCGGGTCAGGGTCGGGCTCTCACCGAGGAGGTACTCCTCGATCGTCTCGAGCGCGCCGGGCCCGATGGGCTGCGTGGGGGGCTGGGGCACTCAGCGCTCGTCGAGCCGCGCGTCCGCGGCGGTCTTCAGGGCCTGCTGGAAGGTGGGCATCTCGTCGCAGAGCCTGCGCACGGTGTCGTCGGTGAAGTGGATCAGCTCGAGCGGCGTCAGCGCCACGATCGAGGCGGTGCGCAGCGAGTGGTTGACGATCGCCGCCTCGCCCATGATCTCGCCGGGGCCGAGCTGGGCGATCTCCTTGCCCTTGACCCGGACCGACACGTTGCCCGAGAGCAGGATGTAGGCCTTGTCGGCGGGGGTCTTCTCCCAGATGGGGGACCAGCCTTCCGGCACCCGCACGGCGGTGCCCGCGGCGCTGATCCGGGCGACCTCCTGAGGAGTGAACGCGTCGAAGAACGAGACAGTCATGGCCATGCCTTTCGCAGTCGTTGCTCCCCGGGGCGGATCCTTCCCGACGGCTGCAGGCGTGTCCAGCGCCGGTCCAGTACCGTGCGTCACGTTCAGGCGTCGACCGGCAACGGCTCCCGCGAGATCGGACAGCTCATGCAGCGCGGACCGCCCCGGCCGGAGCCGAGCTCGGAGCCGGCGATCCGGACGACCTCGATGCCGGCCTCCTCGAGCCGCTCGTTGGTCTCGTCGTTGCGCTCGTAGGCGACCGCGACGCGCGGCGCGAGGGCCAGCGTGTTGTTGCCGTCGTCCCACTGCTCGCGCTCGGCGGTGACCGGGTCGAGGCCGGTGTCGATCTGGTGCAGGGTGTCGATCTCCATGGCCTTGGCCGCGGCCACGAGGAACGGCTCGGCCTCCGCGACGCGCAGGTGCAGCTCGGCCTCGTCGTCGGCGTCGGCCGTCATGGTGACGGTGAACGCGCGCAGCGAGTCGGCGACGTTGGGGTACATCACGATCTTGTCGACGTCGACCATCGTGCACACGGTGTCGAGGTGCATGGTCGCCCGCTCCTGGGCGATCGGCACGGCCAGCACGGTGTGCGCGAGGCCGGCGTGGAAGACCTGGCGGGCGAGGCGCTCGACCCCGGCGGGCGTCGTACGCTCCCCGACGCCGACGGCGATGACGCCCGGGGCGAGGAGGAGTACGTCGCCCCCCTCGACGTGCTCGTGGTGCCAGCCGTGGATCTTGCGGGTGCCTCGGAAGCGCGGGTGCTCGGTGTAGATCAGCTCGGTCAGCTGGGTCTCGCGGGCCCGGGCCGGCATGGCCAGCGAGGTGATCGCGACCCGGTCCTGGATCCAGACGCTGGAGTCGCGCGTGAACAGCAGGTTGGGCAGCGGGTCGATGAGGAAGTCGTCGCTCGCGAAGAGCGAGGTCACCAGGCCGAAGCCGCCGCGGACCTCGTCGTTGCGGATGCCGGCGGTGAGGTAGCCGGTGAGCTCCTCGGGGGAGGCGTCGCGCAGCGCGTGGGCGAGGTAGGTGCGCATGGTGTCGCCGAGGTGCAGGCCCGCCAGGCCGGTGGTGATCGCGTGGTTGCGGGCGTCCGCGCTCTGGAGGGTCTCGGTGAGCAGGTCGGTGAGGTAGAGGACCTCGACGTCGCGGTCGCGCAGCGCCTGGGCGAAGGCGTCGTGCTCCTCCTGGGCGCGGGCCACCCACGGGATGCCGTCGAAGAGGAGCTTGTCGTTGTTGCGCGGGGTGAGCCGCTTGAGCTCCGGTCCGGGCCGGTGGAGCATGACCGTCTGGAGCTTCCCGACCTCGCTGTCGGCACCGTGCGCGTGAACCATGCGAGCAGCCTAGGGGCAGACGTGGCCCCTGCGGGAGTCGTCGATCAGCGGATGAGCTCGACCACGGTGATGATCGCCAGGATCAGGCAGACCGCGGCGCCGACGTAGTGCAGCATGTGCAGCGAGATCACCCGCAGCAGCGCCCGTCCGGAGACGACGGCGAGACCGCTGACGGCGAGCAGGGCGCCGAGCGCCCCGGCGAAGACGGAGATCGGGTTCTCGTACTTCGCGACGAGCGAGATCGTCAGCAGCTGCGAGAGGTCGCCCCACTCGGCCGCGAACAGCACCAGGAAGCTGGCCAGGATCTGCTTGGCGCCGTGCACCTCCTTGGTGGGGGTGAACTCCTCGCCGCTGGACTGGTGGTGGCTGATGCCCTCGCGCAGGAGGAGCACGGCCCCGGTCAGGAACAGGACGGCCGCCGCGGCGCGCACCAGGTCCTGGGGCAGGAACGACGCGGCGTGGCCGAGGGCGACCGCGACCGTCGTCTGGACCGCGAAGGCGAGGCCGACGCCGATCCACACCAGCAGGGGGCGGTACTTCGTCGCGAGCACCAGGGTGGCGAGGAACGTCTTGTCGGGCAGCTCCACGACGAAGATCGCGAAGAAGGTCAGGGCGATGACGGTGGCGTCCATCAGGGCGCGGGCTCCGATCGGAAAAAGGTGCGACTGGCGGCGGAGGCATCGGCGAGTACGTCGACCACGGGCCGGCCGAGGGCGGCGGCGGCGCGGGCCACGTCGTCGTACTCCGGCTGGGCGTTGACCAGCACGCCGTCGTGGCGGGCCAGCTTGACCGCGATCGGCTGGCCGTCGACCTCGACGGCGACCATCTCGCGGTCGAGCGCGTGCTTGCCGAGCGGTTGCTCGCGCAGGCCGATCGTGGAGGTCTGGCGGAAGATCGCGGCGCGGACGGCCGGGGCCCGGTCGGCGGCGACCAGGACGCTCAGCGTGTGGGCGGGGCGGCCCTTCTTCATGAGGATCGGGGTCAGCCACGCGTCGGACGCGCCGGCCTCGAGCAGCGCGGCGATCACGGCCGGCCAGACCCGCGGGTCGAGGTCGTCGATGTTGGACTCGATCAGCAGCGGCGGCTGGGACGGGGCTGCCCTCGGTTGGTCGAGCTTGTCGAGACCAGCAGCCGCAGCACGTTGGTGTGCCCCTCGGGGTCGCGGCCGCCGGCGCCGACACCGATCACGTCGGTCGTCATGGCCGGCTGCGGACCCCAGTCGGTCGCCAGGGTCGTGAGCAGTGCGGCACCGGTGGGGGTGCACAGCTCCAGTGCGGGCGCACCGGGCGGGCCGGCGTACGACGGGACGCCGCGCAGCAGCTCGGCCACCGCCGGCGGCGGGACCGGCAGGGTGCCGTGGGCGCCGCGGACCGATCCCGACCCGACGGCCACGGGGGACACGACCACCTCGGCCGGTCCCGCCTGGCTGGAGGCGAGGTGCACGAAGCCGGCGCAGACGCCCACCACGTCGGCGATGGCGTCGAGGGCGCCGACCTCGTGGAAGGAGACGTCGAGCGGGTCGCTGCCGTGGACCGTGGCCTCCGCGACGGCCAGCCGCTCGAACGTGCGAGCCGCGAGGTCGCGGACCGGCTCGTCGAGGTCGACCGCGGCCAGCAGCGCGCGGATGTCGCGCCAGGACCGGTGGTGGACGGAGTCGGGGATCTCGACGTGGCAGCGGGTGGCGGCGAAGCCGTTGCGCATCACGGGCTCGACGCGGAGGGTGACCGGCTCGGGGGCGATGGCGTCGACAGCGGCCTGGACGACGGCCACCGGCACACCCGCGCCGAGCAGGGCGCCGAGCAGCATGTCGCCGCTCGCGCCCGACGAGGCGTCGACCCAGATCGTCACGGGCGGACCTCGGCGCGCCGGGCGACCCGGGCCGCGAACACGCCCGCGCCGTACCCGTTGTCGATGTTCACGACCGTGACACCGGGGGCGCACGAGTTGAGCATCGCCAGCAGGGCGGCCAGGCCGCCGAACGAGGCGCCGTACCCGACGCTGGTCGGGACGGCCACCAGCGGGACGCCGGTCAGGCCACCGACGACGGACGGCAGCGCGCCCTCCATCCCGGCGACGACGACGAGGCAGTCGGCCGCCGCGATCCGGTCGCGGACGCCGAGCAGGCGGTGCAGCCCGGCCACACCGACGTCGTCGATCCGGTCCACCCCGGCGCCGTGGACGCGCACGGTCAGCGCGGCCTCGGCGGCGACCGGCGCGTCGGACGTGCCGGCGCTGACGATGGCGACGGTCCCGCGCGGCTGCGGCAGCGGGCCGAGGGTGACAGCCCGGGCGACCGGGTCGATCTCGGCGTCCGGGAGGGCGCCGGCCACGAGCTGGAGGGTCTCCTCGCCCAGACGGGTGGCGAGCACGGCGCGCTCCGGGTGCTTCTCGTGCAGGGCGCGCAGGATCGCGACCACCTGGTCGGGGGTCTTGCCGGCGCCGTAGACGACCTCGGGATCACCGGTGCGGGCCGCGCGGTCCATGTCGACGCGCGCGAAGCCGAGGTCGGCGACCCGCGGATCGGTCGGGAGGTCGGGCTGGTCCACGGGAGGAACCTACTCGCCGCCCCCGAGAGGTCCGCCCGGCCGGGGCCGAAGGCCTCTGGCAGCGGTCCGGCGCCGTGCCCTGTGGTGGGACCACGGCCAGGTGGCACGACACGTGTCACGACAGGGAGAGGGAGCGCGCATGTCGAGGTTCGAGTCCTATGCCCAGGGGACGCCCAGCTGGGTCGAGCTGGTGACCCCCGACCCGGAGGCGGCCGCGGAGTTCTACGGCGCCCTGTTCGACTGGAAGATCGAGGCCGTGCCCGACGACGGCCGGGCCAGCCCCTGCCTGGTGGCCAGCCGCGAGGGCGATCCCGTCGCGGGCATCGCCGGTCAGCTGCCCGAGGTGGCCGGGGAGCCTGCGGTCTGGGAGGTCTGTCTCGCGGTGGACGACGTCGATGCGGCTACGGCGCGGGTGGTGCCGGCCGGTGGCACGGTCGAGGCCGGACCCTTCGACGTCGGGGACCGGGGCCGGAGGGCGGTCGTGCTGGATCCGACCGGGGCCAGCGTCAGCCTGTGGCAGGCGGGGAGCCTCGTGGGCACTGTGCGGGCGGACGAGCCCGGGACCCCGATCTGGCACGACCTGATGACCCCGGACGTCCCCCGGGCGCTGGCGTTCTATGCGGAGGTGGTCGGGATCGGCGCCGACCTCGTGCAGATGAACGAGGGCGACTACTCCACGCTCAGCGTCGGGGGCCGCCCGGTCGGGGGAGCGATGGCGTCCCCGGCGCCGGGCATCCCCGCCTGCTGGAGCGTCTACTTCAACGTCGAGAGCGTCGACGACACCGTGGACCGGGCGCTGGAGCTCGGCGGCGCGGTCGTCGCCCCCGCGTTCGAGGTGGACGGCGTGGGCCGGATGGCCGTGCTCGCCGACCCGCTGGGCGGGGTGTTCAACCTGATGCAGAACCCGGGTGGGTGAGGCCGGCGGGTCAGGCCCGTGCGTGCTCGGCCCGGAAGTCGGCGGCGGGGTAGACGCCGAGGATCTTCACGTCGGTGGTGAAGAACGCCAGCTCCTCGAGGGCACGCTTCACGCCGGGGTCCTCGGGATGGCCGTCGACCTCGGCGAGGAACTGGGTGGCGGTGAACTCACCGTCGACCATGTAGCTCTCCAGCTTGGTCATGTTCACGCCGTTGGTGGCGAAGCCGCCGAGCGCCTTGTAGAGCGCCGCGGGCAGGTTGCGGACGTTGAAGATGAAGCTGGTGATCACCGGGCCGTTGCCGGACGGGGCCTCGACGAGGTCGCGGGAGAGGACCACGAACCTCGTGGTGTTGTGCTCCTCGTCCTCGACGTCCTCCGCGAGGATCTCCAGCCCGTAGATCTCGGCGGCGAGCGGGGGTGCGATCGCGGCCTGGCTCGGGTCGCCCGCCTCGGCGACCTCGCGGGCGGCACCCGCGGTGTCACCGGAGATGACCGGCTTCAGCCCGTGCTCGCGGATGATCTTGCGGCACTGGCCCAGGGCGTGGACGTGGCTGTGCACGGTCCGGATCGTGTCCAGCGACGACCCCGGGACGCCCATCATCGTGAACTGGATGCGCAGGAAGTGCTCGGCGATGATGTGCAGGCCGGAGTCCGGCAGGAAGTGGTGGATGTCGGCCACGCGGCCCGCGAGCGAGTTGTCGATGGGGATCATCGCCAGGTCGGCCTGTCCCGACTCGACCGCGGCGAAGACGTCCTCGAACGACGCGCAGGCCAGCGCCTCCCACTCGGGGTAGTGCTGCTTGCACACCAGGTGGGAGTTGGCGCCGGGTTCGCCCTGGTAGGCGATGCGTCGTGCGGTCACCGGGCCATGGTGCCACGCAGGAAGGGCCGCCTCCGCAGCCCGACCGAGGCGTGGCGAGCGCGCCTGCGCGGGAGCGGGTCCGGTGACTTCTAGGCTCTGGCCCGTGTTGATCATCGCGTCGCTCGCCCTGTTGTTCGCCCTTGCGGCGCTGGTGTTCTCGGTCATCGCCCTGCGGCGGCTGAACGCCACCCGGCGAGGCTCGGGCGCCGACGCGCTCCCCGAGGACGTGTTCGGCCTGCGCCAGGAGGTGGCCGCGCTGCGGACCGAGACCCGTGACGCCCTGCGGCACCTCGCCGTCGTCCGGTACGACGCCTTCGGCGACATGGGGGGTCACCTCTCCTGGTCGCTGGCCCTTCTCGACGACGGGGGGCACGGCGTCGTGCTGACCTCGATCCACGGGCGCAGCGAGGCGCGCACCTACGCCAAGAACATCTCGGGCTGGACCAGCGAGCAGCAGCTCTCGCCCGAGGAGGACGAGGCGATCGAGCACGCGCGGAGCTAGCTGAGGGCCAGCTCAGCGGGGGACCCGGACGAGGAGGCGTCCGTGGATGCACTCCATGTGCAGCTCGCGGCCGGGGCCGATCGAGTCGCCGTCGAGCTGGCGGGGGGTGTCCGTGGCCGACCGGACCACCACCGTGGCGCCGGTCATCCGGTTGACCAGCTCGTCGGTGTGCTTGCGCTTGAGCAGCACGCGCCAGGCCAGCGGGATCCAGGCGAAGAAGTTGCGCGGGTGCAGGATGACGACGTCGAGCAGGCCGTCGTCGATCGCGGCGTCGGGGAGCAGCGGCAGCCCGGCCTGCAGGAAACCGACGTTGCCGACCACCACGGTGCGGGCACGGTGCCTGGTGAACTCGCCGCCGTCGACCGAGACCTCGACGCGCACGGCCGGGAACATCAGGGACTTGAGCCCCGAGAGCACGTAGGCGATCCAGCCGACCCGCTTCTTGAGGTCCTCGTTGACGCCCTCCATGATCGCGGCGTCGAACCCCATGCCGGCCATCACCATGAAGTGGGTGTCCTCGATGCCGTCCCCGCCGACCGACACCAGGTCGATGGCCCGGTCCTGGCCACTGAGCGCGACGTCGATCGCGGCCCGGATGTAGAGCGGGATGCCGAGGTTGCGGGCCAGCAGGTTGCCGGTGCCGGCCGGGATGATCCCGATCGGGATCCCGGTGCCGGCCAGCTCGGCGCAGACCTCGCGGACCGTGCCGTCGCCGCCGCAGACCAGCACCAGGTCGGCGCCCTCGACCGATGCCGCCTCGGCCATGCCGGTGCCCGGGTCCTCGATCGTCGTCTGGTGCCAGGTCGGCTCCGACCAGCCCGCCTCGGCGGCCATGGTCGACACGATGGACTTGAACTGGCCGATGTCCTCGACCTTGATCGGGTTGAGGACCACGGACAGCCGGCGACCCGAGGGGCCCACCGCGGGCAGCGGGGCGGCCCGCTCCGCGGTACTGCGGGGCAGCGGGCTGTACAGCGTGAGCCCGAGCAGGACCATGCCGGCGCCGAGCAGGGCTCCCGCGGTGACGTCGCTGACGTAGTGCCGGCCCAGCAGCACGCGGTCGGCGCAGACCACGACCACGAAGACCACGCTGAGGATGTACGCCGTACGCCGGGTGCTGGAGCGCCGCACCAGCATGACCACCAGCACCATCACGATGCCGGCGAAGGCTGCGGACGACGAGGCGTGCCCGGACGGGAACGACTGGGTGCTGAGCAGGCCGTTCTCGTTCTGCCACGGGGGCCGGCCGCGGCCGATCTGCGTCTTGAGGAGCGTGGTGAGCAGCGAGGTGGTCACCATCACGACGATGGCGAAGATCGCCGCGCGACGGTGCTTCTTGACCAGCATGGCCCCGGCCAGGAGCACGGTCAGGATGGTCATGCCCAGCGTGGCGAACATGGTCTCGATGACCTTGAGCGGCTCGCGCAGCCAGCGCTCGTCGACGGCCCAGCCCTCGGCGGAGCCGCCCCGGGCGTCGATGGTCGTGAGCGGACCCCAGTCGTGGGTCACGAGGACGCCGATCACCGTGAACAGGGCGAAGCAGACGAGCGCCCAGCTCAGCGTGGTGAGGCGAGATCGGTCGAGCACGCGGGTCCCTTCGGTGGCTCCTCGAGCGGCAGAGGCGCGGCCAAGTATGCAGGGAGTACCCCGGTCGGGCCCGGAGCAGCCCTATCTCGCATGAAACGTCGGTGCCCCGGCGGATAGCCTTGCCGCATGATCGACCCGCGACTCCTCCGAGACGAACCCGACCGCGTCCGTGCTGCCCAGGCCAAGCGAGGCCTCTCCGACGACGTCGTGGATCGTGCGCTGAAGGCCGACGAGGCTCGGCGGGCCGCGATCTCGACGTACGAGGGGAGGCGTGCGGAGCAGAAGCAGCTCGGCAAGCTCATCCCCCGGGCGCAGGGTGAGGAGAAGCAGGCGCTCCTCGCGCAGACCAAGACGCTGGCCGCCGAGGTGAAGGCCGCCGAGGCCGACCAGGTCGCCGCCGAGGCCGAGTGGCAGGCGGCCCTGATGAGCATCCCCAACCTCGCCGCCGACGAGTCGCCGGCCGGAGGCGAGGACGACTTCGTCGTGCTGGAGACGGTCGGCACGCCCGCCGAGTTCGACTTCGAGCCGCGCGACCACATCGAGCTCGGCAAGATGCTGGGCGCGATCGACATCGAGCGCGGCGCCAAGGTGTCGGGCAGCCGGTTCTACTTCCTCACCGGGGTCGGGGCCGAGCTCGAGCTGGCGCTGATCAACCTGGCCATGGAGCAGGCCCGCAACGCCGGGTTCACCCAGGTGATCGCCCCCTCGCTGGTGAAGCCGCGCGCCATGGACGGCACCGGCTTCCTCGGCCAGGCGGCCGACGACGTCTACCGGATCGAGGGCCAGGACCTCTACCTCGTCGGGACCTCGGAGGTCCCGATGGCGGCGTACCACTCCGACGAGATCCTGGACGGCGCAGCGCTGCCCCTCCGCTATGCCGCGTTCAGCCCCTGCTTCCGCAAGGAGGCGGGCTCGCACGGCAAGGACACCAAGGGCATCATCCGGGTGCACTGGTTCGACAAGGTGGAGATGTTCGTCTACACCACGCCCGAGGAGGCCGTCGCCGAGCACCAGCGGTTGCTGGGCTGGGAGAAGCAGTTCCTCGACAGCCTCGAGCTGGCCTACCGCGTCATCGACGTGGCGGCGGGCGACCTCGGCCTGTCGGCGCAGCGCAAGTTCGACTGCGAGGCGTGGATCCCCACGCAGGGCAAGTACCGCGAGCTCACCTCGACCTCGAACTGCACCGAGTTCCAGACCCGCCGGCTCGACACCCGGGCGCGCTACGACGCCGACGGCCAGCAGAAGGTGGGGCCGGTCGCGACGCTGAACGGCACCCTGTGCGCCATGACCCGCACGATCGTGGCCATCCTGGAGACCCACCAGCAGGCCGACGGCTCGATCCGGGTGCCGCAGGCGCTGCAGCCGTGGCTCCAGGGGCGCGAGTTCCTGAAGCCGGTGGGCCAGTGAACGACTGGCAGCCGCGGCTCGTCGCGCTCGACATCGACGGCACGCTGCTGAAGTGGATCGACGGGTCCGGGACGACGCACGAGGAGATCGCCCCGGCGGTCCACGAGTCCGTACGCCGGGTCCGCGAGGCCGGCGCGCACGTGGTGCTCGCCAGCGGGCGCTCGCCGCACGGCATGACCCGGATCGCCGACGCGCTGGGGCTGCACACCGACGGCTCCGAGCCCCTGTGGATCGTGGCCAGCAACGGCGCGGTCGTCTTCCGCTACCCGCCCATCGAGGTGGTCCACGAAGAGACCTTCGACGCCCGGGCGGCCGTCATGGAGGTGCTCAAGCACCACCCCACGGCGCTGGTCGCGGTGGAGGAGCGCGGTGTGGGCTACCGCGTCAACGCGCACTTCCCGGAGGGCGAGCTCACCGGCCAGATGACCATCACCGAGGTGACCGAGCTGGTCGACGGTCCGGTCAGCCGGGTGATCATCCGAGATCCTGACGCGACCGCGGACGACTTCGTGGCCCTGGCCGCGAAGCTCGGCCTGCAGGGCACCGACTACGTCGTCGGCTGGACCGCGTGGCTCGACCTGGCCCCGGTGGGCGTCTCCAAGGCCTCGGGGCTCCAGCACGTCGCCGACGAGCTGGGCCTGGGCCCGGAGCACGCGCTGGCGATCGGGGACGGGCGCAACGACATCGAGATGCTCCAGTGGGCCCGCCGCGGCGTGGCCATGGGCCAGGCGATCCAGCAGGTGCACGATGCCGCCGACGCCGTGACCGCCAGCGTCTACGAGGACGGAGCCGCGCTCGAGATCGACCGGTGGTTCCGGCACGTGCGCGCGACCGCGCCGGAGCTGCCGTGAGTCTCCCCGACGTGGTGACGACCGAGCGGCTCTCGCTGGCGCTGCTCACCGCCGACGAGGCTGCCGACGTGGCGGCCGGCAGGCACCGTCCCTCGTGGCACCGGGACTTCCCGCGTCCCGACGACCGTGACGCCGCCAGCATGTTCCGGGCCGGCGACCCGTGGGGACCGCGCACGGTCGTCCGCGGCCGGACCGTCCTGGGCACGATCGGCTTCTTCGGACCGCCCGACCCCGCCGGACCGCCCGACGCGCAGGTGCTCGAGGCCGAGGTCGGCTACGGACTGGTCGAGGAGGCCCGCGGTTGGGGCTTCGCGACCGAGGCGCTGCGCGGCCTGCTCGCCGGCACCGACCTGCTCGGCGTGCGCGTCCGGGCCAGCGTGCTGCCCGACAACAAGCCCAGCATCCGGGTCCTCGCCAAGTGCGGGTTCACCGAGCTGCGGGGCGCCGACGAGGACGGCCATCTGGTCATGGGCCGTCCGCTGCCCCGGCCGTGACGATCCCGCGGCTGGTGGCCACGGACCTCGACGGCACGCTGGTCCGCTCCGACGGCACGCTCTCGGACTACACCCGCGACGTCCTGGCCGAGCTGGACCGCCGCGACGTACCGGTCGTGTTCGTGACCGGCCGCCCGCTGCGCTGGGCCGAGGACGTCTTCGACCACGTCGGGGGCCATGGGCTGGCGATCGTCTCCAACGGCGGGCTGGTCTGGGACGTCGCGCGCTCCGCCGTACACCTCGAGCGGGCGATCGAGCCCGCGCTCGGCCTGGAGGTGTGCCGGCTGATCCGCGACGCGATGCCCGGGTCGTCGTTCGCGGTGGAGACCTTGCGGGGGATCGGGCTCGAGCGGGGGTTCATGGAGCGCTACCCGCTGCCCGACGGCAGCCGCCGGGGCACGATCGAGGAGATCTTCGACCGGCCCGCGCTCAAGCTGTTGGCGCGCCACGAGGAGCTGGACGCGCAGGAGTTCTGGGACGCCGCCGAGCAGGTGGTCGGGGGACGTCTCGTCATCACCTGGTCGTCGGCCTCGTCGCTGCTCGAGATCAGCGGGCCGGGCGTGACCAAGGCCTCGACGCTGGCCCTGCTCTGTGCCGACCTCGGCGTCGACGCCGACGAGGTGATCGCGTTCGGGGACATGCCCAACGACCTGCCGATGCTGGCGTGGGCGGGCACGTCGTACGCCATGGCCGACGCCCACCACACCGTCACCGCCGCCGCGGACCACGTCGCGCCCGGTCACGACGACGACGGTGTCGCCCGGGTGCTGGCTGGTGTGTTCGGCCTGTGATCTGTTGTGATGTGCGCGTGTTCGTCAATGTGGGTCGCCTCGTCGCCGCCCTGGTGCTGGCCGGTTCCGGCGTCGTGCTGGGCCAGCTGCCCGCGCACGCCTGCTCCTGCGTGACCGGCACGACCCAGACGCACACCAAGGCCGCCGACGAGGTGTTCACCGGCACGGTCACCGAGGTGACGTCCGCGCGGAAGCCCGACGGCCAGCGCGGCGCGACCATGACGTACGACGTGAAGGTCGAGCGGGTCTACAAGGGCGACCTCGCCTCGCCCACGGTGCAGGTCACCTCGGACCGTTCCTCGGCGTCGTGCGGGCTGGGCCAGCTGCCGGCCGACCGGCGCTACGTCGTCTTCGCGCAGGCCGACGGCTCGGACCTGAGCGCCGACAGCTGTGGCGGGACCGCCCGCGCCACGAGCGAGCTGGTCGCCAAGGTCGAGCGCCTGTTGGGCGACGGCCACGCCCCGGTCCCGCCGGAGCCGGAGAAGGCGGCGTTCACGAAGGTCGCCGACGCCGAGCCGGACCCGCTCACCCGGATCGCAGCCCCGGGTGTCGCGCTGGCGCTCGCCGGGCTGCTGGGGCTCTTCGTCGTACGCCGCCTCGGCCGCAAGGCCTGAAGCCACCGGGCCTGAGCCGGGCGCTGCGTCAGAGGTACATCCCGCCGGACTCGCCCGCCCGGTGCTGCTGTTCCTGCCCGGCCTGGCCGTCCTGCTCTCCGGCCTGCTGGGGCAGCATGCCCGCGGGCAGCGCCTTGCGGATCTGCTCGAACTGGGCGCGCGACGCCATCTGCTGGGCATAGATCGCCGTCTGGATCCCGTGGAAGAGGCCTTCCAGCCAGCCCACGAGCTGCGCCTGGGCGATCCGCAGCTCACCCTCCGACGGGGTGCCTTCCTCGCTGAACGGCAGGGTGAGGCGCTCCAGCTCCTCCACCAGCTCGGGCGCGAGCCCGGCCTCGAGCTCCTTGATGGAGGCCCGGTGGATCTCCTTGAGACGGTTGCGGCTGGCCTCGTCGAGGGGGGCCGCCTTCACCTCCTCGAGCAGCTGGCGGATCATGCTGCCGATCCGCATCACCTTCGCGGGCTGCTCGACGAGGTCGGTGACGGCGCGCTCGCCGTCGTCGTCACCGTCGCTCTCCACACCCGCGGCGTTGATCACCGAGGCGGGCACGGACCCCATCGGCTGCCCGTCGGGGCCGATGATGACGACCTGCTGCTCCTCGTCGGACGACTGCTGCTCGCTCATGCACCCACCCTAGGGGTCGGCCGAAACGGGGGGAGCCTCAGACGGTGAGGACGATCTTGCCGGTGTGCTCGCCGGACTCCATCAGCTCGTGGGCCGCGCGAGCCTCCTCCAGCGGCATGGTGCCGTGGACGACCGGACGGACCAGTCCCTCGGCGACCAGCGGCCACACGTGCTCGACCACGGCGGCACAGATCGCCGCCTTCTCGGCGCTCGGCCGGGCCCGCAGCGAGGTCGCGATGACCGCCCCGCGCTTGCGGAGCAGGGCGGCGATGTCGAGCTCGGCCCGGGTGCCGCCCTGCATGCCGATGATGACCAGGCGCCCCTCCGTGGCCAGCGCCTCGACGTTGCGGCCGAGGTACTTCGCGCCCATGTTGTCCAGGATGACGTCGGCGCCGTGCCCCTCGGTCCGCTCGCGGAGCACCTGCACGAAGTCCTCGTCGCGGTAGTTGATGGTCACGTCGGCACCGAGCGCCGCGCAGGCGGCGAGCTTCTCCGGCGTACCCCCGGTCGTGAGGACCCGCGCCCCGAGCTGGGCGGCCAGCTGGATGGCGAAGGTGCCGATCCCGCCCGCGCCGCCGTGGACCAGGAAGTTCTCGCCCGGCTGGAGCCCGGCGATCATGAACACGTTGGACCAGACCGTGCACGCGACCTCGGGGATGGCCGCGGCGGTCACCAGGTCGACGCCGTCGGGGACGGGCATCACCTGTCCGGCGGGTACGACGACCCGCGAGGCGTAGCCGCCGCCGGCCAGCAGGGCGCAGACCTCGTCGCCGACCGCCCAGCCGGTGACGTCGGGACCGACCGCCGCGATGGTGCCGCTGCACTCGAGGCCGATCACGTCGGAGCTGCCCGGCGGGGGGTTGTAGAAGCCCTGCCGCTGGAGGAGGTCGGCCCGGTTGATCGCGGTGGCGGCGACCGCGATGGCGACCTCGCCGACACCCGGCTCCGGGTCGGGCAGGTCGGTCACGGACAGGACGTCGGGGCCCCCGGCCCCGGAGGCGATCACGGCACGCATGGCGCCCACCCTAGGACGTGGGCCCGGGAGCCTCTCCGGAGGCGGTCAGGCCTCGTAGGCGTCGGTCGTGTGGTCCACCAGGCTGTCGTCGGGGACCTCGTCGTCGATGTCGATCGGGTCGGGTGCGCCGGCCGGCCGGTCCCAGCCGTCGGCGAGCCGCTGGACGCGTCCAGCCATGGCCTCGACGGCCTCGGGGTTCGCGCCGTGGATCCCGGCCGCGAGCCCGAGGAGGTACGTCGTGACCGGTGCCGCGGGTCGCGCCACGTTGTGGGCCGCCGCGCGCGCAAGGTCGAGCACCAGGCCCTCGTCGATCTCGGCCTCGATGTCGAGCACGTCGCACAGCTCGTCGATCCAGTCGTGCAGGTTCACGGTTCACAGACTCGCCAGAACCGCGCGGTGCCGCAACCCCCCACGCGCCGATCCGGAGAAATTGCTGGGCGGTTCATGTCCGGCCGCCGGGGCCGGGCTCAGAGGTCGCGCAGGTCGGCCCAGGTGTCGACGTCGCGCCCCTCGCCGCCCTCGGGGGCGACGTCGACGAGGTCGAGCCCGGACAGCAGCCGGTGCAGCGCCATGTTGTGCTGCTCCTCCAGTCCGGGACGCACGGCCTCGAGACGGGCCACGTCGAGCACACCGGCCAGCTGCCGGCGCCCCGAGGGGTCGGTCAGGAACGCCCCGTCGTGGCCGAGCGCCGCCTCGTGCAGCCGCCGGAACGTGTGGGTGGTGACGAGCGGCATGTCGACCGCCAGGACCCCCAGCGTGCGCGGGGTGCGCAGCAGCGCGTCGCGCCCGGTGAGCAGGGCGGCGACGGGCCCGCCGTACCTCGGGCTCTCCCGGGTGAACGTCACCGGCCGGGTCGTCGGCACCGGGTCACCGACCACGACGACCTCGGAGGCGTCGAGGAGGGCCTCGAGGGCGTGCTCCAGCAGGGTGCGGCCGGCGTACTCGACCGAGGCCTTGTCGGCGCCGTCGAGCCGGGCGGCGGTGCCGCCGGCGAGGACCACGGCGCAGAAACCGGTCGTGCCAGGGGGAAGCTCCACATCCGAAGTGTGGCACCGCCGCTGACGGGGAGTGGCAGGCTGGGGGCGTGACCGATGCCCAGCAGCTCCGTATCGCCCTGGTCCAGCAGGCCGCCGACCTCGATCCTGCCGTCAACCGTGCGCGGCTGGACGAGCTGACCCCGCCGGACGCCGAGCTGGTGGTCTTCCCGGAGGCGTTCGCCCGCGACTTCGGCGAGGCGGGCTCCGACGTCAGCGGGTTCGCGGAGCCGATGGATGGCCCGTTCGCCACCGAGGTGGCCCGGGTGGCCGCAGACCGCGGGACCACGGTCGTGGCCGGCATGTTCGAGCGGGGGCCGGACCCCGCCCGCCCCTTCAACACGCTGGTGGCGCGCGGCGCCGTGTCGACGATGTACCGCAAGATCCACCTCTACGACTCGTTCGGCTACCGCGAGTCCGACCGCCTGACCGCCGGGCCGATCGAGCCCGTCGTCGTCGAGGTGGGCGGTTTCCCCGTGGGGCTGATGACCTGTTACGACCTGCGCTTCCCCGAGCTCGCGCGCGGCCTGGTCGACCGGGGCGCGGAGCTGCTGCTCGTGCCGGCCGCCTGGGTGGCCGGGCCGCGCAAGGTCGAGCACTGGCGCACGCTCGTGCGGGCCCGGGCGATCGAGAACACCGTCTTCGTCGCGGCGGTGGGCCAGCCGGGGCCGCGCTACTCCGGCCACTCGCTGGTCGTCGACCCGCTCGGCGACGTGCTCGCGGAGGCCGGGGAGGGCGACACGGTCGTGCGCGCCACCCTGGACCGGGGCGCGCTGGCCGAGGCGCGCCGTACCAACCCCTCGCTGGCGAATCGGCGTCTGTAACCTTCTGGGTCGTGCCCTCGCAACCCCCGCGTCGTCGCGCGATCGCCCCGCCGTCGCGGACGTCCCGGCTGCTCACGCGGGCCCGGTCCGTCGCCGACTCGCGCGTGCCGCTGGTCGGCTGGGGTGTCCTGGTCCTCGCGGGACTCGCGGCCCTGATCGCCGCGATGGTCCCCGTCGGGCCCGACTGGCTCGACGGTGCCGGCGCGGTGGCGGTCTCCAGCGCCTACGCGTGGGCGCTCGCGGCGCGGTCGGGGGGCCGGCCGGTCGTCTTCGGCTCCCTGGCGCTCGCGATGGGGATCGTGGTCCTCGTCAGCGACGAGCCGATGCTGCGCACCGGTGCGGCCGTGCTCACCTGCATCGTCTCCGCCGTGCTCGCGGTGATGGCGACCGTGCCCGCGGTGCGCTTCGTCCGGGCTGCGCGTGAGGTCGCGCTCGCCGTGGTCGTGGCCGGGATCGGGGCACTGGCGACCGTGGGGTTCGAACCCACCGTCCGGTTGGTCCGCTTCGAGTACCTCACCCTCGGCCTGGCGCTGCTCGGCGCCTTCGGCGTCGTCTACCGCCTCGGCGCCGGCCTGCACGGCCTGGGACGCCGGGGTGTGTTCGCGGTCCTGGTGGGGTCACTCGTGCTCGCCCTCACGTTGGCGTACGCCGAGCTGCTGCGGCGGTACGGCACTCCGGGCCTGGTCACGTCCCTGCTGGACGGCGTGCACTGGAGCCGGGACCACCTCGGCGCCTTCCCGCGCCCGATCGAGACGGTCCTCGGCATCCCCGCGCTCGCGTGGGGCTGCCACATGCGCGCCCGCCGCCGGCAGGGCTGGTGGGTGTGCGCGTTCGGGGTCGCGGCCACCGCGCCCGTGGCCCAGGCCCTGCTCAACCCGGCGATCTCCCTGGTGGAGAGCGGCCTGTCCGTGGTCTACGGCCTCGTCGTGGGCCTCGCCCTGGGCTTCGTCGTCGTCCGGGTGGACCTGGCCTTCACCGGGCCGCGGGGCAGCCGCGCGCGGCGTGCCGAGGAGGCCGCTGCGGGGCGCCCCGAGCCGGCCCGCACCAGCCCGCTGCTCTGATCGGTTCCGGGTACGCACCGGTAACGACTAGGTTCGCCTGCATGCCCCGCGAACAGGTGACCGAGATCGTCGCGGAGATGGTGGCCAACGTGCTGAGCGTGGCCGTCGCTCCGGGAGACGCCGTAGCGGTGGGGGACACCGTCGTACTCCTCGAGTCGATGAAGATGGAGATCCCCGTCATCGCCGAGGAGCCCGGCACCGTCCGGGCGGTGAAGGTCGGGCCCGGTGACGTCGTCCAGGAGGGCGACGTCCTGCTCGAGCTCACCTGATTGGCCCCACCTGATTGTTGGCAGAGGGGGCGGGATTCGAACCCGCGGTAGGTCTCCCTACGACCGCTTTCAAGGCGGTTCCGATCGGCCGCTCCGGCACCCCTCCGTGCGCCCGAAGGCGGCACGGGAGCAGTTTAGGGGCTGCGCCGATGGGGTCGCGCGGCTACTCCGAACCGCCGAGCTCCAGCTCGACCTCGTCGTAGGCCAGGTCGTGCAGGCGCTGGACGTGGTGGCCGATGTCGACGACCAGGCGCTTGAGCTCCTCGCGGAGGTTGTCGAGGTCCGCGCTCTCGAGGATCCGCGGGCCCAGCGCGCTGAGCCGGACGAGCAGGCCGTTGCGCTCGCGCAGGACGCTGCCGCCCCGTGCGGCCAGCCAGCCGTCCTCGGCGTGCTCGCCCTCGCTGATCAGGTGGTCGCGCACCGCAGCCATCCGCTGCCGCACGACCCAGCGCCAGTTGCCGAGCAGGACTCCGGGTGGCGGGGGCGCGTCGACGGTGCGCGCGAGCGCCTGCAGCGCGGTGGACATCCCGGACGAGGTGATGGAGATGGTCACGGCAAACCTTCCCGGCGGCCCGGAGTCGGGTTGAACCTCGAGTCTGACCCCGGGTCGGGCCTGCCCACAAGCCCGATTGGCGTACCAATTCCGATGTCTTGTTCAATCAACTCCATGCCCGCCACGACCCCGTCCGACTATCGGCTCTCCCCGGCACTCAACGCCCGACTGATGGGGTTGCTGCTCGTCGTCCTGGCGGTGCTGCTCTTCGCGGTGACTGCCCTGGTCGCCATCCTCGACATGCCGCCGGACCTGCTCGTGGTGGTGGCCCTGCTCGGTGTGGTGACGGTCTTCGGCCTGGGCTACGTCCTGACCCGGCGCGCGTACGTCGTACGCCTGGACGAGCAGGGCTACCGCGTCCGGCTGATCCGCGGCGCCGGTGTCACCTCGGCCACCTGGAAGGAGGTCGAGGAGGCCTCGACCGGCACCCCCCGCGGGATCCCCTGCGTCGTCCTGCGGCTGCTGGACGGGCGGACGACGACGATCCCGGTCGGGGCCCTGGCCGCCGACCGCGAGGAGTTCGTGCGCGACCTGCAGGAACACCTGCAGCGCGGGCAGGGGCTGCGGCCGCTCTGACGCGTGAGCAGGGCCAGGCCAGGGCGTGTCCAACCCTGATTCGTGCCGTGCCGGGGTCTGCTTGTAGCCTGTGCTGGCTGTCGGGGAGGCGTCGCCTAGCCCGGTTTATGGCGCCCGCCTGCTAAGCGGGTTGAGGGTAATCCCCTCTCGCGGGTTCAAATCCCGCCGCCTCCGCAGTGTGTCGGCCCCTTTCGAGACTTCTCGGAAGGGGCCGTCCGCATTTCGGGGGTGGGCGTCCGGATGTTGTGGCTGCAACAATGTGCAATGCAGTTTTATGAGCCAGCAAACCGCTCACGGCCTGCATCGAAGTGGCAGACACTCTTCATCACAGGCCTTCGACGTAGGCCTTGGACAAACAAAGGTGGGACAGCATGAACATTGGACGCAAGGTGGCCGTCGTGCTGGCCGCCACTGGTTTGAGCCTCGGTCTTCTCGGAATTTCTGCGCCGGCCCAGGCCGACAGCAGCTGGGGCTGGATCACGGTCAAGAAGTAGCCGACCCCCCACCAGAATTGAGACGGGGACCGAACCACCCCCCACATTGTTCGGTCCCAGTGCCACCCCCCGGCCCGTCTCATGAACGAGGGCAGCGACCTGAGGTCGCTGCCCTCGTAGGGATTTACGGGCACTCTGGTGGAGGCGGAGATCAGCTGGCGCTGTCGTCCTCGCCGTCGCTGTCCTCGTCCGTCGCTTGTTCGTAGCCCGAGACTCCCTGGCTGCCCATCGTGTAGCCCAGCTGGAAGCGTGTCTCCGCCTCGAACTCCACCTTCAGGTCCGCGACGTAGCCCGCGTAGGTGCGCGGGCTGACCCCGAGCCGTTTGGCGGAGACCGGGTCGGAGTGTCCCTCGATCAGCATCCGCAACGTCATCGCGCGCTGCTCGACGGCGATGTCCTTCATCATCATTGAGTCACGGCTGGTGAAGGGTCGGGCGCGCTCCCACGAGCGTTCGAACACGTCGATGAGGTAGGCGACGACCGAGGGTTCGCGGATGGCCAGGGCCACCTTGAGGTCCTCGGGGCTCGGGATCACCGCGACTCGCTTGTCGATGACGATCATCCGGTTGAAGAACTCGTCGAGGGTGCGCACCTCGGCGCCACGTTCGGTGACGGCGGTGACGTAGCGGTGCGTGATCGCGCTGCGCCGGGCGCTGTGCTGGTAGAGCGTGCGGATCTTGGCCCCCCGCTCCAGCAGGCTCGTGTCGCGCAGCGCAGCGAGGGCGAGCTTGCGAGGGTCGCGGCCCGTCTGCGGCTGGGCGGTCAGCATCTCCTCCTCGCAGTCCTCGACGAGACCGGCGAGGTAGGGGTCGATCGCGTCCTCGTGGAGGTAGGTGAACGGGCCGCGGTCCGAGGTCTGGGGTGCCCGCCGCCAGGCGTGGGTGAGGGTCCCGAAGGCCCGGGCCCACTGCGAGGACTCCTCGAGCAGCTTCGCGCCCTCCTGGCCGAGGGGGGAGACGACGCGGGACTGGACGCTGGCGGGGTCGACGGCGGTGTAGGAGTCGGTCTCCGTGTCCCTGGTGAGCAGCCCGAGGTCGACGAGGAGCCGGAAGGCGGCGTGGAGTGGCGCGCCCTGCGCGATGCGGGGGTCGCGTGCCGACAGCTCCCCCTGCGTGACGATCTCCTCGAAGAGGCCGCTCGCCTCGGACTCGAAGAGGCCGCGGTCGTCCGGACCGAAGGTCTCCACTCGTGCTCCCCTTTCGAACCCCCCCGAGCCGATCTCCCACGCAGATGATTCCACAGCCGTGCAATGCCCGAGGGCCCCGTCCGATTCGGACGAGGCCCCCGGGGGAGTTGCGGTGGTGCTCAGACGCCGAGGCGCGCCTTCAAGCTGTCGAGCTCGGTCCAGAGTACGGCGGGCAGGTCGTCGCCGAACTTCTCGAACCACTCCTGGATCTGCGGGATCTCGGCGCGCCACTCGTCGACGTCGACGTTCAGCGCGGCCTCGAGCTGCTCGGAGCTCATGTCGAGACCGTCCACGTCGAGCGAGCCGGGACCGGGCACGTAGCCGATCGGGGTCTCGACCGCGCTGGCCTGGCCCTCGATGCGCTCCACGACCCACTTGAGCACGCGGCTGTTCTCGCCGAAGCCGGGCCACAGGAAGCCGCCCTCGTCGTCACGGCGGAACCAGTTGACGTAGAAGATCTTCGGCAGCTTGGCGGCGTCGTTGTCCTTGCCGACCGTGATCCAGTGGTTGAAGTAGTCACCGGCGTTGTAGCCGATGAACGGCAGCATCGCCATCGGGTCACGACGGACCACGCCGACCGCGCCGACGGCCGCGGCCGTCGTCTCCGAGGAGAGCGTGGCGCCCAGGAAGGTGCCATGCGTCCAGTCGCGGGCCTCGAAGACCAGCGGGACCGTGGTCTTGCGACGACCACCGAAGAGGATCGCGTCGATCGGGACACCGCGCGGGTCGTCGTACTCCGCCGCGAGGATGTCGCACTGCTTGATCGGCGTGCAGTAACGGGAGTTCGGGTGGCTCGAGAGCTCCGCGGACTCCGGCGTCCACGGCTCGCCCTTCCAGGACGTGGCCTTGGCCGGCGTGTTCTCCAGACCCTCCCACCAGACGTCGTTGTCCTCGGTCAGGGCAACGTTGGTGAAGACCGAGTTGCCCTTCTCGATGGTCTTCATCGCGTTGGGGTTGGTGTGGTAGTTCGTGCCCGGCGCGACGCCGAAGAAGCCGAACTCCGGGTTGACCGCCCACAGGCGACCGTCCTCGCCGATCCGCATCCAGGCGATGTCGTCGCCGAGGGTCTCGACCTTCCAGCCCGGGACGGTCGGGGCCAGCATGGCCAGGTTGGTCTTGCCACAGGCGGACGGGAACGCGGCCGCGATGTACTTCACGACGTTCTGCGGCGAGGTCAGCTTGAGGATCAGCATGTGCTCGGCGAGCCAGCCCTCGTCGCGGGCCATGACGCTCGCGATGCGCAGGGCGTAGCACTTCTTGCCGAGCAGCGCGTTGCCGCCGTAGCCGGAGCCGAACGACCAGATCATCCGCTCCTCGGGGAACTGGACGATGTACTTGGTGTCGCTGCAGGGCCACGCGACGTCGGCCTGGCCCTCCTCGAGCGGCATGCCGACCGAGTGCAGGGCGGGGACGAACTCCGCGTTGAGCTCTTCCATCTTCCTGAGCACGTTCGAGCCCATGCGGGCCATCACGGTCATCGAGACGGTGACGTAGGCGGAGTCGGTGATCTCCACGCCGAACATCGGGTGCTCGGACTCGAGGTGGCCCATCACGAACGGGATGACGTACATGGTGCGGCCCTTCATGCAGCCGGCGTACAGCCCGCGCATGAGGTCCTTCATCTCGTTGGGGTCCATCCAGTTGTTGGTGGGCCCGCAGTCCTTCTCGTCGACCGAGCAGATGTAGGTGCGGTCCTCGACACGCGCCACGTCGATCGGGTCGGAGGCTGCGTAGAACGAGTTCGGCTTGATCTGGGGGTTCAGCCGGGTGAAGGTGCCGGAGGCCACCAGGGCCTCGGTCAGCTGCTTCCACTCCTCGTCGGAGCCGGTGCACCAGTGGATGTTGTCGGGCTGGGTCATCTCGGCGACTTCGTTGACGAAGTCGAGGATGCCCTGATGGGTGGTGGGCGCCTGCGTGTCCGCGGTCATGCCTGTCTGTTCCCTCTCGCGCATCGCGGCATGTACGCCGCTCTCGCGGTGCCATCGCCGGCCGTCGAGCGTATCGACGGAGGTCGTGGAGTTGTCTTGTGGATCGCTCGGCTTCGTTGTCGGCGACTTTTGTGTCCCCGAGATGTTCGAGGCCGCACGCCTGGGGGGTGACCCCCAAGTGCCGCTGAGGCTACTCCCGGCCGCGGAGCGCGACCTATTGGATCGTTCAACGATGGTGGCGTGGGTCACAACCGCATGTCTGCGGGTCCGACACATCACCTACCTGGGTTACTCCGCGCGGTCATTCGAGGGGAACAGCCCGACCAGGTCCCAGGCGTCGGGCTTGGTGAGGTCGGAGAACCTGAGGGCCTGTGCGGTCACCTCGGTGGTGGGCGCCGCGGCGGCCAGCACCTGGCGCCCGGGGGTCATGAGCAGGACCAGCCCGCCCGCGGCTCTCGCCGTACGTCGGGTAGTGGCAAGGGCCTGCTGTGATGCGGCGTCGACCCGCAGCACCGACGTCCAGGAGGTGTGCCGGTCCGCGAGGTGGGTGCGAGCCTCCACCAGCGTGGCGTGCGCCGCTGTCCCCAGCGGGACGTAGCTGTCGTCCTGGTCCACCGAGCAGACCCAGGAGGGAGCGCGTGCGCAACCCGCGTCACCCAGGGCGGGCAACGCGGCCTGGAGCAGGACCCGCTGGCGACCGGTGAACCGCGGCGGCTGGGAGGCGACCGCCGGCGCGCGGGCGCTCGATCCTTCGGGGGACGCGGGCGTGGTGGCGTCGCCCTGCCCGTCGCAGGCGGCCGGGACGGTGAGAGCGATTGCGGCCAGCAGGGCGGCCGCGGTCCTGCTCGCCCGGGACATGCCCCGATCATCTGCCGAGCCTTGTGCGATGTCGAGGAACCTGCACTGATTTCGGCATCACCGGCCGGGTCCGCTATTCTCGTCCAGTCCTCGTGACGGGCGCCTGTAGCTCAACGGATAGAGCATCTGACTACGGATCAGAAGGTTTGGGGTTCGAATCCCTACAGGCGCGCAAGACATGGAAGCCGCAGGTCAGCTCGCTGACCTGCGGCTTCGTGCATTTGGCGGGCCGCTGGTAGCCGAACCTCGGTATGTGCAGGCTCAACCTTGTGGACAGCGTCAGGGTCGAGCCGACCCTAGGCTCATGAACCAGTCCGCGGGGCCTGATCCGACCCGAACGAGAACCCTTGGCGTGCGGGCGGTCGCGGCTGCGTCGGCGTTCCTGTGGGGCTTCCTCTTCTTCGGGATCATCGACCTGGCCGTCCCCATCGACAAGACCCCCGGCTTCCACGACAGCTACCTGCTCGAAACCGGGTGGGGCCTGACCTACACGTTCCTGGTGGGGGCGGCCTTCCTGTCGCTGACGTTGCGCCCGTCCCAGACCATGCCGCTGATCCAGGTCACTCTGGTCGGGACCTGTCTGGGTGTGACCGCCGTGGCGAGCGGCTCCTGGGGGCAGCTGGTGCCCGCTGCCCTGCTCGTGCTCAACGCCTCTGCCGTCTCCCACCTGGCCCGCGGTCCTCTGCGGCTCGCGCGGGGCTGGTACCGCCTGCCGGTCGACCCGGTCCTCGCGTTCCTGGCCGTTCTCCTGTTGCCGCCGGCTGCGGTCTTCGCGGTCGACATGATCGCCGGCTACCGCACGGGACGAGCGCCCACCGACGACGACACCTGGGGTCTGGATCACTGGCCGACACAGGCCGCGTTGGCGTTGGCGGTGGTCGCGGTGGCCATGGCGGTCGCGGCCGGCGTGCGGGGTCGCTGGGCGGGCACCGCAATGTGTGCTGGTTGTGTCGCGGTGACCGCCGGCTGGTTCGGTGTCGTGTCGGCGGTCTACCCCCAGCACGCCGGAAGCATCGGGGAGCCCTGGGGAGTCGCGTTGCTCGCGTGGGCGGTCATCTTCGTGGTCGCAACCGGCTGGAGAATGGTCTCCCGCAGGAGCTCGGTGGGCAGCGACGGACCGGACCGCACCCAGCGTGCCGCCGGCGGCCTACAGTGGTGAGCATGACGGTGAGCGTCGTCTTCGCCGACGACAACTACCTCGTTCGCGAAGGTCTGGCGGGGCTGTTGAACGAGACCGCCGGCATCGACCTGGTCGAGACGGTGGCCGATCCCCCCGCGCTCCTCGAGGCGGTCGCGCGGCACCGGCCCGACGCCGTGCTGACCGACATCCGGATGCCCCCCACGTTCACCACCGAGGGCATCGATGCGGCCAAGCAGATCCGGGCGCGCTACCCCGCGACGGGCGTGGTCGTGCTCTCCCAGTACGTCGAGGAGGACTACGCCTTCGCACTCCTCTCCGACGGCGTGGCCGGGCTGGGCTACCTGCTCAAGGAGCGGGTGACGCAGATCGACGACCTGGTCCGGGCGTTGTACGACGTGTCGCGCGGCGGGTCTGCCCTCGATCCCAAGGTCGTCGAGGGACTCCTGGCCCGCAAGAGCAAGGAGGCGAGCTCGGCCCTGCTCGGCCTCACCACCCGCGAGCTCGAGGTGCTCCAGGAGCTGGCCACGGGTCGCAGCAATGCCGCCACCGCGAAGGTCCTGTTCATGAGCGAACGCGCCGTGGAGAAGCACGTCGGCTCGGTGTTCCAGAAGCTCGGCCTGGTCCACGAGTCCGAGGTGAACCGTCGGGTGATGGCGGTCCTGGCCTTCCTCGAGGCCACCGGTGGTCCCCCCTCGCGGTGAGCGGGAAACCCCACGCGAACGGGTGGCCAACACGCTGCCGGGGCCGTCCGGCCGCGGGAGACGATGGCGGCCAGGAGGTGTCGTGTGACCGACGTCCGGGTGCTCATCGTCGATGACCAGGAGCCCTATCGGTGCGCCATGGCAGCGGTGGTCGAGGAGACCGACGGCTTCGTCGTCGTCGGGTCCGCGACGTCCGGTGAGGAGTCACTGGCGCTCGCCTCGGAGCTGAGCCCACAGCTGGTCCTGATGGACGTCCACCTGCCCGGGATCGACGGCATCGAGACCACACGCCGCCTGACCGCAGCCGCGGGCGCGCCCGTGGTCGTCCTGCTCTCGACCTACGACGAGGACCAGTTCGACCTGGACGACTGCGGGGCCGCGTCGTACGTCGCGAAGGCCGCGTTCGGACCGGACCGCCTGGCCGAGGCCTGGTCGGCGGCCGTCCACTAGGTCGGCGGTCGGCCGGTGCCGCTCGGGATCGTCCACTCCCAGGTGTCGGCATCGGTGGACAGGACCCCACCGACCGCCTCCACCCGGTCCACCACAGCCTGGACGTCGACCGTACTGCGATCGACGCCCGTGATCCGCAGGACCAGGTCATCGGCGACAGCCGAGAGCTCGATCGAGGACACGCCGCCGCACCCGTGCGCTGCCTCGGCGCAGCAGAAGTAGACCGCTGCCTCCACCCGCGCGGAGAACCTCCGGGCTGCCGCGTCGCCGATGCGCAGGGTCGTGGCCGGGCTCTCCCGTGCCAGCATCGACCGGAGTGCGGGTTCGAGGCCGGCTCGGGCGAGCTGGGTCGGGAACACGCCACGGGTCAGCTCGCGCAACGACTCCAGCGCCGTGTTGGTCCCGGCGATCAGGCGGTCGATCCCGTTCGTGGGCGCCCCCAGCTCCGCGGCCTCCCGGAGGCGGTGGAGCTCGTCCGGCAGGGCAGCCAGGTGCGGCAGCACCTGACGCGAGATGGCCGCCTCCAGGGTGCGTCGCGCGGCGTCGTCGGCCTCGATGATCCGCAGCCGCGATCGGGCCAGCTCCTGGGTCGTCCGGTCCAGCTCGGCCACCCGCCCGGCCAGCCGGGCTTCCAGCGCGGTGTTGCGAAAGGCGATCGCCGAGTGGTCGGCGAGGGCCTCCAGCAGCCGCTGGTCGGAGGCCCGGAGCCCGCGGCCCCTCGGCACGTTCACCTCGATGCTGCCCAGGGCCAGGCGGCCCTCCCGGACGGGCACCACGTGGGTGTCGGTGCCCTCGCTGCTCGCCGACCCCCAGATCGCGGACGCGGCGCCGGCCCCCGGGAGGTCGAGGGTCGCCTTCGCCCCTCGAGCCGACACGGCCCTGCCCGCAGCGTCGGCGACGGCGGGCAGCAGGGTCTCCGGCGACGGTGTCTCGGCGAGGCGGCTGCTGAAGTCCGAGAGGGCTTCGTAGGGCTGCGCCCGCGAGCCGTACGCCAGCCGGTTCGCGAGTCGCACGACGCTGCGCCGCAGTGGCTGGAAGGCCACGGCCACCAGGGCGATCGCCAGGAGGGAGAGCCAGAACCCACCCGTCTGCCGGCCGACGAGCTTGCCCACCGCCACGACCAGGGTGGTGTAGCCGATGGCCGCGAACGCCGTACCGGCCGCCAGCACGACCGCCCGGTTGATGATCACCTCGATGTCGTAGAGCCGGTAGCGCAGCACGGCGGTCGCGAAGAGCAGGGGAAGCAGGAGGTAGGAGACGAAGAGGGGGAGGGACGCCGCCCACGTCTGCTGCCCCCCGTTGAACAGCTGCACCACGAACAGGCAGGCCAGGCCGAAGCTCACCCCGGCCGCAGCCAGCGCGATCAGGCGCACCTGCTGGCGCTGCTCACCCCGGCTCGTCCGCAACCGGCGCAGCATGGAGGCGAGCGAGCCGAGCATCCCCACGCTGATCAGCAGGAACCCGCCAGAGAACAGAATCCTGCGGACCGTCCCGATCTCCTGCGACTCCAGGTCGTACGTCGTCGGGTCCGTGGTGACGATGGCCACCACGCACAGGAGCTCGCCGACGGCGGTCACCCAGGCGACGACCCTCCACCGTGGGGACAGCAGGTGCCCGTCCGGCGCCAGCAGGAACATGAGTGCGAGACCAGCGATGGCCAGCTGCCCGCCGAGCAGCGTCGAGATCCAGCCGGCAACCCCTCCGAGGCTCCTGGTCCCGGGGCCACCCTCGCCCACGACCCAGACGCCGTACGCCTCGGCCAGCAGCGAGACGGCGCTGGTGGTCCCGACCACGCTCAGCAGCCAGCCGATCGGGTGCCGGTCGTAGCGCGAGATGATCAGGGCTCCCATCACCGCGCAGCCGAGCACCGCGCCGTTGACGAACGGGAAGCCGTGGACCGCCACCGCGGCCTCCGACAACAGGTGCCGGTACTGGGCGGTCACCGCGGCGTCGGCGACCACCAGCAGCAGGGTGATGCCGGCCAGGACCCAGGCCACGCGGGCGCGCACGTCAGGCTCCCTGTCCGAGCGGGAGGCCGGCCCGGGACACCGGCAGTCGGGCCCGGACCCGGGTGCCACCTGACGAGATCGTCTCGGTGGTCAGCGTGCCCCCGACTGACTCGACCCGGTCACGCATGTTCGTCAGGCCCGCTCCCACGGGGGTCCGCAGCGGGTCGAAGCCGGTGCCGTCGTCCTGCACCGTGAGCGACAGCGTTTCCGGCTCGCCGGTCAGCGCCACGCGTACCGCGGTTGCCCCGGAGTGCTTGGCGGCGTTCTGCAGCGCCTCGAGGCAGCAGAAGTACGCCGCCGACTCGACGTTCGCGGGGTATCGGCCGACCTGCGTCGCCGCGACCTCCACGGGGATCGGCAGGCTCTCCACCGCCGCCCGGAGCGCGGAGGCCAACCCCTCCTCGGCCAGTGTCGGCGGATAGATCCCCCGGGACAGCTGGACCAGGGTGTCGATCGCCTCGGTCGCGGCGTGCTCCTGCGCGGCGAGGAGTCGCCCGGCGCGTTCGGGTGCACCGCTCGACAGCGTGTGGGCGAGGCGGAGGTTCACGGCCAGGGCGACCAGGTGCTGCTGCGCGCCGTCGTGGATGTCGCGCTCCAGCAGCCGACGCTTCTCGTCCTGCACGTCGACCAGCCGCTGTCGGGACGCCCGCAGCTCGGCCGCTCGCACCGACAGCTCCTCGGCGCGGAGCTCCAGCTCGGCGCGCAGGCGGGCCCCCCGCAGCCCGAGCCCCGCCTGGCCCGCCAGGCCGGCGAACAGACGCTCCTCGACGGAGGTGAGTGCCACGTGGTCGCGCTCCTGGACCACGAGCACGCCGAGCAGCTCCCCGCCGTGCAGGACCGGCAGCGCACGGCGACCGGGCACCTGCGAGGACAGTGGGCCCGGCTCCGCCGCGACGTCCTCCGGGACGGCGTGCGGCGGCCAGACGGCAGCCAGCGTCGGGCGGTCGCCGACGACGATCCACACCTGCGACCACGCGGCGCCGGTGCCGTCGGCGAGCACCCGGGCCATCCGGGCAGGCAGCTCCTCCGCGGCGTGGCTGCCGGTCAGGGTCTCCGAGAACCTCCGCAGCACGTCGTACGGCGAGGGCTGGCCACCGTGGACCGTCCGCGACGCGAAGGACTCGAGCCGGGTCTGGATGGGGTCGAAGGCCAGGGCGACCACTGCCGTCGCGAGCACGGACAGCCCCACGTGGGGCGATGCCGTGTGGCCGATCAGGGTGCCGCCGCCCAGCACGATGACGACGTAGGCCAGCACGACGAACGCGATGAGCCCGCCCAGGACCAGGACGTCGGCCAGGGCCTCGCGACCGGATCGCCGGCGCAGCCGTCCCAGCCAGGTCATGCCTGCAGTCTGCGCGCTCGCGGGCCCGTGCGGGAGGGCGCTTCCCGAACCCCCCGGGGGTGGGGTGGCCGCACGGGCCCCCACCGCCAGCGCCCCCGAACCGTGTGCCCAGCCCGATGGGCGGGCGGCGACGCTTCAGGTGTGCTGGTCATGCGCCCCTCGAACGGGAGGCGACCGACCTCAGGAGAACAGATGTCCCTCACCACCAGCACACCCGACGTGTCCGCCCGCACGGCGACCCGGGCCGCGGGCCTCAGCAAGCTCTACGGCAGCGGCGACGCCACGGTGACCGCGCTCGACAACGTCCACGTGGGCCTGGGCGAAGGCCAGTTCACGGCCATCATGGGGCCCTCCGGCTCGGGCAAGTCGACGTTGCTCCACATGCTCGCCGGCCTCGACCGGCCGACCTCGGGCGAGGTGTTCCTCGGGGACACCGAGATCACGGCGCTGGGCGACAAGGCGCTCACGCTGCTGCGTCGTGACCGGATCGGTTTCATCTTCCAGTCCTTCAACCTGCTCCCGACGATGACGGCGGCGGAGAACATCCTGCTGCCGATGCGGATCGCGGGGCGCAAGCCGGACGACCACTGGGTCGCGACGATCGTCGAGACGGTCGGACTGGCCGGCCGGCTCACGCACCGACCCACCGAGCTCTCCGGAGGGCAGCAGCAGCGGGTGGCGGCAGCCAGGGCCCTGGCCTCGCGCCCCGACATCGTCTTCGCGGACGAACCGACCGGGGCCCTGGACTCCACGTCGAGCGCCGAGCTGCTCGGCTTCCTGCGTACGGCGGTCAGCGACCTCGGCCAGACCGTCGTGATGGTCACCCACGACCCGACCGCGGCGAGCTACGCCGACCGGGTCATCTTCCTCGCCGACGGCCAGGTCGTCGACGAGCTGCACGCGGCAACCGCCGACGAGATCCTCGACTACATGAAGCACCTGGGGGCCTGACCGCCATGTTGACCGCCACCCTCAGGGGCATGCTCGCGCACAAGCTGCGCCTCGCCCTCACCACGGCGTCGATCGCCCTCGGAGTCGCGTTCCTCGCCGGCACCTTCGTCCTGACCGACACCATGGGTCTGGCCTTCGAGCAGCTCTTCGGCAAGGTCTCCGCCGGCACCGATGCGGTCGTCCGCACCCAGGCGCCGTACAACGTCTCCGAGGGCACCGGGACCAGTCGTGCCCCGATCTCCGCCTCGGTGCTGCCCGACGTCGCCGGGGTCGACGGCGTACGCACGGCCGAGGGCTCGGTCAGCGGCTACGCGCTGCTCACCGACACCGACGGCAAGGCGATCCTGACCAACGGCGGCGCCCCCACCGTGGGCTACAGCATGGCGGCCGACGAGACCCTCCGGGGCGACGTGGACCTGCTCTCGGGCACCGCCCCGGACAACGCCCACGAGGTGGCCATCGACGCCACCAGTGCCGCCGACCACGACATCGCCGCTCGGCTCGACCATCAAGGTGCTGTTCCAGGGTCCGACCCGGGAGTTCACCGTCGTCGGCACGGTCGGGTTCGGCGGTGAGAAGGACCTGGGCGGCACCACGTCGGCGTACTTCGACACCCGCACCGCACAGAAGGTCCTCGGCAGTCCCGGGTTCTTCGACACCATCGACGTGAGCGCGGACGACGGCGTCAGCCAGGCCGAGCTCGCGAAGCGGTTGAGCGCCGTCGCGCCCGCCGGGGCGGAGGCGGTCACCGGAGCCACGGTCGCCCAGGAGAGCTCCGACGCGGTCAGTGAGGACCTCAAGTTCGTCGGGATCCTCTTCATGGTCTTCGCGGGGGTCGCGCTCTTCGTCGGCTCCTTCATCATCTGGAACACGTTCACGATGACCGTCACCCAGCGCTCGCGCGAGATCGCCCTGCTCCGGGCCATCGGCGCCACCCGCCGCCAGGTCCTGCGGAGCCTGGTGCTCGAGGCCCTGCATGATCGGGGCCGCGGCATCCGCCGTCGGCGTCGGACTGGGCGTGGGGGTGGCCGCGGGGCTGCGGATGCTCATGGACGCCGTGGGCTTCAGCCTCCCGAGCACCTCGTTGCAGCTGGAGTCCCGCACCATCTGGATCTCCCTGCTGGTCGGCACCCTCGTCACCGTGCTCGCCGCGCTCGTCCCGGCCCGCCGCGCCACCAAGGTGCTGCCCGTCGAGGCCCTGCGTGACTCGGCGCCCGGCGCCGAGCGGCCCTCGATGCGTCGGGCCGTCATCGGCCTCGCGATCGCCGGAGCCGGCGCGGCCGGGATGCTGGCGGCGCTGTACGGCGGTGCGCCGTTCCTGGTCTTCGGGCTCGGCCTGCTGGCGGCGATGGTGGGCGTCATGGTGGCGCTGCCGCTCGTGGTGCGCCCGCTGGCGTCGATGATCGCGACCCCGCTGCGGCTGCGGGGCCTGCCCGGCGAGCTGGCGAAGCAGAACGCGACGCGCAACCCGCGTCGTACCTCCTCGACGGCGGCAGCCCTGATGGTCGGCCTGGCCCTGGTCGTGAGCATGAGCGTCTTCGCCTCGTCGCTGAAGGCGTCGTTCGGTGACGTGATCTCGGAGCAGACGAACGCCGACCTGTACGTCACGGGCGCCAGCAGCCAGGGGCCCGGGTTCAGCCCGTCCGTGATCGACGCGGTGAAGGCCGTGCCGGGGGTGGACGAGGTCTCGGCCAACGGCTGGGGCCAGGCGCGCTTCGACAAGGGCACGTCCTCCTACTCGGCGGTCGACCCGGCCAATGCCGAGCAGGTCATGAACCTGGAGGTCTCGCAGGGTTCGGTTGCCGACCTCGGCAAGGACGGCGTCGTGGTGGCCAAGTCGGTGGCGAAGAAGCACGGCTGGGAGCTCGGCGACACCGTCACCGCGGAGTTCGCGGCCAGCGGCAAGCACCAGCTGGACGTCGTCGGGATCTATGACGGCACGGGCTGGATCAGCGACGACTTCATCCTCAGCCGTGCCGAGCAGAACGCGTTCGCGGGCCCGCAGCTGGTGTCGACCGCTCTGGTGACCCTCACGGACGGGGCCGACCAGGGAGCCGTCCAGAGCGCCGCCGCCGACGCCCTGGCCGACCACCCGGACGCGCAGGTGCTGGACCAGCAGGGCTACGAGAAGGAGGCCAGCGGTTTCATCGACTCGCTGCTCACCTTCGTCACGGTGATGCTCCTGCTGGCCGTCCTGATCGCCCTGCTCGGCATCGTCAACACCCTGGCCCTGTCGGTCTTCGAGCGCACCCGCGAGCTGGGCCTGCTCCGTGCGGTCGGGATGACCCGTGGCCAGGTCCGCGCCATGGTCCGGTGGGAGTCGGCGGTGATCTCACTGATCGGAGCACTCAGCGGCGCCGTACTCGGGATCGGCATCGGCCTGGGCCTGTCGCAGGCGTTGAAGGACGAGGGGATCAAGGCGATCTCGATCCCGGTTCCGCAGCTGGCCCTGTACGTCGCGCTCGCTGCCGTCGCCGGGGTGCTGGCCGCCGTCGGGCCGGCCCGCTCCGCCGCCAGGGTCGACGTGCTGAAGGCGGTGGTGACGGACTAGGAGCCGAGGCCGGAGCCCGGGCGGCGCGCACGCGTCGACCCGGGTTCCTGCCTTGGAGTTTGGCTTCGTCCTGATCGGGCACGGGAGGTGTGCCGGCGGGCCCCTTGCGCGGGGGCTTACGCAGCCTGACGGGGGGGCGCTGCGCGACGAGGGGTCCGCCGGTTCCACGGTGAAGAGGTGGTCGTCGGCCTGGTGAGCAGATCGGTACTGAGTGTCGGCACAGTCAGAAGGGAGCGGCATGGACCCGATCCCGGAGACGGTCAAGGCGATCGAGGAGCTCGGCCCGTTCGCCGAGGGTGGCAACCTCCTCGAAGAGCTCAAGAGCATGGGCAACCGGGTGAACGCCGTCGTTCCGGACTGTGTGGGCCTGAGTCTCGCCTCGGGGAAGCACGGGGTCACGTTCACCCTGATCGCGCCCGAGACCCAGATCGAGCTGCTCGACGCGATCCACCACGTGGCAGCTGAGGTGGACGCGGCGCAGGCCGCTCGCCTCGACGATCTCCTCGACGACGACGACCTCCTCGACGAGGAGTCCTGGCGGCTGCGGGCGATGGCGACCGCCGCCCGGGGCGTCCTGAGCACCCTGACCCTGCCGCTCGTCACCGACGAGCGCATCTCGGGCGCCGTCAACCTGTACGGCGCCTCCCGCCGCGCGTTCACGGGCCACCACGAGGAGCTCGCCGCCATCCTGGGGGCCTGGGCGCCGGGCGCCGTCACGAACGCCGACCTGTCGTTCGCCACCAGGCACGAGGCCGAGCAGGCGCTGCGGCACCTGCGCGCCGAGTCCACGATCGACGAGGCGGCACATCTTGTCGCGGAGGCGGACGGCGTCGGGCTCGAGGCGGCGCGTCTCCGGATGCGTGATGCCGCGGAGCGGGCCGGGATCACCGAGGAGCAGCTCGCCGAAGCCGTGATCAGCCTGCGGCGCGGCCCGTGACCAGCCGTGACCGGTCGGGACCGGCCACCCCACGCGGCGCCCACGTGAAATAAGGTCGGGGGATGGCCACCTCTCACGCTCCGATCCGGATCGCGATCGTGAACGACTACGAGATCGTCGTCGCCGGGGTCGCCGCCGCGCTGGCGCCGTACGCCGACCGGGTCCGGGTCGTGGAGCTCGACAGCCGGCTCCCCGTGGTCAGCGACGTCGACATCGTCCTCTACGACACCTTCGGCCAGGCGCAGGGCGACGCGATCGATCTGGGCGACCTCATCCGGGGCAGCGCAGCCCGCGTGGTGGTGTTCAGCTGGAACGTCCAGCGCGAGCTGGTGGCGCGCACGATCCGCAAGGGCGCGTCGGGATACCTGTCGAAGTCGCTCTCGGCCGAGCAGATCGTCGAGGGCATCGAGGCGGTGCACGGCGGCGAGGTGGTCGTCCCCCCCACGGAGGAGGACGACGAGAACGTCGCCGCGGCATGGCCGGGTCGCGATCACGGGCTGAGCGCCCGCGAGGCGGAGATTCTGGCGCTGATCACGCAGGGGCTCAGCAACCAGGAGATCGCCGGGCTGACCTACCTGAGCATCAACTCGGTCAAGACCTACATCCGCACGGCCTACCGCAAGATCGGTGCCACCCGGCGGGCCCAGGCGGTCGTCTGGGGCATCACGCACGGCTTCGAGCCCGACCGCAGCCGGATCGTGGAGGAGCGCGAGTCCCGCTGACCGGCGTTGTCCTCGTCTGAGAGGCTGCACCCCATGAAGCCTCCTGGTGGGGCAGCCGCACGCCGGCTCGCCCTCGAGACGCTCGGCTGGTTGCTGGTGGTCGCGGGCATCGCCGCGCTCGTCCTCCCCGGCCCGGGCCTGCTGGCGATCTTCGCCGGCCTCGCCCTGCTCTCGCAGCAGTACGACTGGGCCGAGCGGAGGCTCGAGCCGGTCAAGGAGCGGGCCCTCAAGGCCGCCGCGGAGAGCGTCGAGACCTGGGGCCGGATCCTGCTGTCGGTGACCGCTGCGCTCGTGCTGATCGCGTGCGGGGTGCTGTGGATCTGGTATCCGCCCGCGCCCGGCTGGTGGCCGATCGACGACAAGTGGTGGCTCTTCGGCGGCTGGGGCACCGGCTCCACGCAGGTGGCCTCCGGCCTCATCGCGATCGCCATGATCATCTACAGCTACCGCCGCTTCCGTCGCTGAGCGGCGTCCGGTGACCGCCCACCTGGAGGAGAACTCGTGATCCCCGCCATCACCGCCGTCCGGCTCACCGGTGCGCGCAACCGTGCCGAGCTCCCCCTGCTCGTGCTGGGGCCGTCCCTGGGGACCTCGGCCACGACCCTGTGGTCGCAGTGCGCGGACGGGCTCAGTGACGCCTTCGACGTGGTCGCCTGGGACCTGCCCGGCCACGGCCACAACCGGGCGGTGCCCGACGAGCCGTTCACGATGGCCGAGCTGGCTGCCGGGGTCCTCCACGTCGTCGACGACCTGCTCGCCGAGCGCGGTGCGGTCGGCGGCACCTTCGCCTACGCCGGTGACTCCGCGGGCGGCGCGGTCGGCCTGCAGCTGCTGCTCGACGTACCCCGGCGGGTCACGGCGGCCGTGCTGCTCTGCACCGGGGCGAAGATCGGCACCGCCGAGGGCTGGCGTGAGCGGATCGACCAGGTGAGGGAGGCCGGGACCGCGGCCATGGTCTCCGCCTCGGCGCAACGCTGGTTCGGCAGCGCGTTCCTCGACCGGGAGCCGGAGCGGGGGTCGGCGCTGCTGCACACCCTGCAGGCGACGGACGACGAGGGCTACGTGCAGGTCTGCGCCGCCCTCGCGGACTTCGACGTGCGGGACCGCCTCGCCGAGATCGGCGTACCCGTGCTCGCCGTCGCCGGCGCCGAGGATGAGGTGACCCCCACGGCCGACCTCCGCGCCATCGCCGACGGGGTGCCCGACGGCCGGCTCGTCGAGCTCCAGGGCGTGGCCCACCTCGCGCCCGCCGAGGCGCCCGAGAAGGTGGCCCGGCTGGTCCGCCAGCACCTGCTCGGACTGCAGGAGCCCGACGACGGCCACGACCGCACCCTCCGCGAGGTGCACGACGCCGGGCTCGCCGTACGACGTGAGGTGCTGGGCGACGCGCACGTCGACCGGGCGGCGGCCGCCACGACCGACTTCACCCGCGACTTCCAGGAGCTCATCACGCAGTACGCGTGGGGCACCATCTGGGACCGGCCCGGCCTCGACCGGCGCAGCCGCTCGCTGATCACCCTCACCGCGCTGGTGGCCCGCGGCCACCACGAGGAGCTCGCGCTGCACGTGCGGGCGGCGCGGACCAACGGGTTGAGCGTCGAGGAGATCAAGGAGCTGCTGCTCCAGACCGCGATCTACTGCGGGGTCCCCGACGCCAACACGGCCTTCCGGATCGCGGAGCAGGTGCTGGCGGAGGACGAGGGCTCCTGACGGTCTTTTGGCTCACCGAGGCGCAGGTTCATCAAGGCGCAGGTTCACCCCCGCGGGTTCACCAAGGCGGAGGTTCACCAAGGCGCGGGTTCATCAAGGTATGTAGGGCAACCCCCACTTCCCACGGTGAGTTCACCATGGGAACTGCGGGCTCACCGACATACCTTGATGAACCCGCGGCTGAACCCGCGGCTGAACCCGCGGCTGAACCTGCGGCGGCCGCGGCCGAGGAGTGGCCCGGACTTGTCGGTACGACGCTCTAGGGTGCCCACGTGACCCTGCACCTCCACCGCGCCCCGCGCACCGACCTGCTCGCCGATGCCCTCGGCGACCTGCTCGCGCGGCCGCTGGAGGACCCGTTCGCGACCGAGCTGGTGCTGGTGCCCGCCCGGGGGGTCGAGCGGTGGCTGAGCCAGCGCCTCTCCCACCGGCTCGGGCGCGGCGAGGCCCACGACGGGGTCTGCGCGGGCGTCGAGTTCCGCTCGCCCCGGTCCCTGGTCGCCGAGCTCACCGGGACCGTCCACGACGACCCGTGGGCGCCCGACGCGCTCGCCTGGCCGCTGCTCGAGGTGATCGACGAGAGCCTCGACGAGCCGTGGAACCGCAGCCTGGCCCGCCACCTCGGCCACTTCGACACCGACGACGAGGCCGAGTTCCGGCGCGGCCGACGCTACGCCGTGGCCCGACGCCTGGCCGGCCTCTTCTCCTCGTACGCCGTGCAGCGGCCGCAGCTGCTCGTCGACTGGCTCGACGGCCGCGCCACCGACGGCTGGGGTGGGGCCCTCGACGACGACCTGGCCTGGCAGCCGCCGCTCTGGCAGGCCCTGGTGGACCGGGTCGGCGCGCCACCGCCGCACGTCCGCCACGCCGAGGCCCTGGCCCGGCTCCGGGACGGGGTGCCCGACCTGCCCGCCCGGATCTCGCTGTTCGGCCACACCCGCATGCCCGGCACCGAGATCGAGCTGCTCGCTGCGCTGGCCCACGCCCACGACGTCCACGTGTGGCTGCCGCACCCGAGCGACGTGATGTGGCGCGCGCTCGCCGGGGAGGCCGGGCCGATCCTGCGGCGCGACGACCAGAGCCACCGCCGCGTCGACCACCCGCTGCTGGCCACCCTCGGGCGTGACGTGCGCGAGCTGCAGCGGAGCCTGGCGGCGACCGGTGCCGTCGACCACCACCACGAGGGACCGCCGGCTCCCGAGACCCTCCTCGGCCGGCTCCAGTCCGACCTCGCGGCCAACGCCGCCCGCCCCGGGACCCGCGAGCTCACCGCCGACGACCGGTCGGTGCAGGTGCACAGCTGCCACGGACCCGCCCGCCAGGTCGACGTGCTCCGCGAGGTGCTGCTCGGGCTGCTCCAGGACGACCCGACCCTCGAACCACGCGACATCCTCGTGATGTGTCCCGACATCGAGACCTACGCCCCGCTGATCACCGCCGGGTTCGGCCTCGGCGACGTCCTCGACGGCGGGCACCCCGCCCACCGGCTCCGGGTCCGGCTGGCCGACCGGGCGCTCACCCAGACCAACCCGCTGCTCGCGGTCGCGGCCCAGCTGCTCGACCTGGCCGGGGGCCGGTCCACGGCCAGCGGGGTCCTCGACCTCGCCCAGGCCGCGCCGGTGCGCCGCCGCTTCGGCTTCACCGACGACGACCTGGACACGGTGACCTCGTGGGTGCGGGAGTCCGGGGTCCGGTGGGGCTTCGACCAGGAGCACCGCGCGCCGTACGCCCTCGACCAGTTCCTGCAGAACACCTGGCAGTTCGGGCTCGACCGGGTGCTCGCCGGGGTGGCGCTCTCCGAGGACTCCCAGGCCTGGCTCGGCACCACGCTGCCGCTCGACGACGTCGGCAGCAACCGGGTCGAGCTGGCCGGACGGCTCGCCGAGTTCGTCGAGCGGCTCCGGGTGGCCACCGACGGCCTGACCGGCACCCGCCGCCTCGCCGAGTGGCTCACGGCGCTCGGCGAGGGCGTCGCGCGGCTGACCCAGGTGGACCGCGCCGACCAGTGGCAGGCCGGCCAGGTGCAGCGCGAGTTCGCCGCCGTGCTGGCCGACGCGGCCGCGCGGGCGGACACCCCGATGCGGCTGAGCGACGTCCGGGCCCTGCTCGGCGGGCACCTCGCCGGTCGTCCCACCCGGGCCAACTTCCGGACCGGCACGCTCACGGTCTGCACGATGGTGCCGATGCGCTCGGTGCCGCACCGCGTGGTGTGCCTGCTCGGCCTCGACGACGGGATCTTCCCCCGGCTCGGCCTGGTCGACGGCGACGACGCCCTGGCCCGCAACCCGCTGACCGGCGAGCGCGACATCCGCTCCGAGGACCGCCAGCTCCTCCTCGACGCGATCGGCGCCGCCACCGAGCGGCTCGTGATCACCTACACCGGCGCCAACGAGCACAGCGGGCAGCAGCGCCCCCCGGCCGTCCCCCTCGGCGAGCTGCTCGACGCGCTCGACCGGACCACCCGCGAGCCGGTGCGCGAGCGGATCGTGGTCGAGCACCCGCTCCAGCCGTTCGACGTCCGCAACGTCACCCCGGGCCGGCTGGGCGTCCCGACCCCGTTCACCTTCGACCCGGCGATGCTCGCCGCGGCCCGGACGGTGGGGGCCGACCGTCCGACCGCCCCCGACTTCCTGCCCGCGCCGCTGCCGCCCACCCCGCCCGAGGACGTGGCGCTCGCCGACCTGCTGGCGTTCTTCCGCGACCCCGTCAAGGGGTTCTTCCGGGCCCTCGACCTGACCCTGCCCTGGGACGTCGACGGGGTCTCGGACCGGATGCCGGTCGAGATCGACGCGCTCGAGACCTGGGGCGTCGGCGACCGGATGCTGGCCGACATGCTGCGCGGCCTGCACCCCGACCAGGCCCTCGGTGCGGAGTGGCGCCGCGGCTCGCTGCCGCCCGGCCGGCTCGGCTGGCGCAAGGCCACCGAGGTCCGCGACCAGGCGATGCAGCTCGCGATCGCGGCCCTCACCCACCGGCAGGTGGCCCCGAAGGCCTACGACGTCGACGTCGAGCTCGGCGGCGGCCGGCGGCTGACCGGCACGGTCACGCCCGTGTACGGCGACCGCCTGGTCGCGGTCGGCTACTCCCGCCTCGACGGCAAGCACCTGCTCGAGTCGTGGATCCGGCTGCTGGCCCTCGCGGCCGGCCGGCCGGACCACAACTGGACCGCGCTCACCATCGGTCGCGCGGCCCGGGGGACCACCCCCCTGCAGCGCCTCCTCGGACCGGCCGACGAGGAACCCCTGAGCCTGCTCAACGACCTGGTCGCGATCTACGACGCCGGCCGCCGCGAGCCGCTGCCGCTGCCGCTCAAGACCTCCTTCGCGTGGGCCGGTGCCCGGCACCTCGACGACGACCCCCGCGAGGCGGCGGGCAAGAAGTGGAAGAGCGCCATGTACCCCGCCGAGGACGCCGAGCCCGCCCACGAACGCGTGTGGGGCTCCCGGGCGCCGCTGGACCGGCTGCTCGGCCCGGTCCCGGCCGGTGAGCCGACCGCGGGCGAGAGCACCCGGCTCGGGGCGCTCGCCGCGCGGGTGTGGCTGCCGATGCTGCGCTGCGAGCGGACGGGCCTGTGATGGAACCCTTCGACCTCCTCGGACCGCTGCCGACCGGTGCCTGCACGACCGTGCTCGAGGCGAGCGCCGGCACCGGCAAGACCTTCACGCTCGCCGGCCTGGTCACCCGCTTCGTCGCCGAGGGCGAGGCGACGCTCGACGAGATGCTGCTCATCACCTTCGGGCGGGCCGCCAGCCAGGAGCTCCGGGAGCGGGTCCGCGAGCAGCTCGTCGACGCCGCCCGCGCGCTCGACGACCCGAGGACGGTGGGCGACAACGAGCTGCTGGCCCACCTGGTCAAGGGCAGCGACGAGGAGCTCGCCCAGCGCCGGCACCGCCTGCGCGACGCGCTGTCCGGGTTCGACGCGGCCACGATCGCGACGACCCACCAGTTCTGCCAGCTCGTGCTCCGCTCCCTGGGCGTGGCCGGCGACACCGACGCCGGGGTCACCCTGGTGGAGAGCCTCGACGAGCTCGTGACCGAGATCGTCGACGACCTCTACCTCAACCGGTTCGGGAACGAGCCCGACGCCCCGGCGGTCACCCGCGAGCAGGCGCTGACCCTCGCCCGCGAGGCCGTGGCCAACCCGCACACCCTGCTGACCCCGCTCGACCCGCCGGCCGACTCGACCGCGGGCGTCCGGGTCGGCTTCGCCCACGCGGTGCTGGCCGAGCTCGAGCGCCGCAAGCGCCGGCTCGGCATCCTGGGCTACGACGACCTGCTCAGCCGGCTCGCCACCGCCCTCGAGGACGACGACGCCCCGGCCCGGGCCCGGATGCGTCGCCGGTGGCGGATCGTCCTGGTCGACGAGTTCCAGGACACCGACCCGGTCCAGTGGGACGTCATCGAGCGGGCCTTCGTCGGGCACGCGACGGTGGTGCTCATCGGCGACCCCAAGCAGGCCATCTACGCCTTCCGGGGCGGCGACATCGTCACCTACCTCCAGGCCGCCGAGAAGGCCGACCGGCAGTGGACGCTCGGCACCAACTGGCGCAGCGACGCGCCACTGGTCCGGCGGCTCCAGTCGGTGCTCCGCGGCGCCGCGCTCGGGCACCCCGAGATCGTGGTGCGCGACGTCGAGGCCCGACAGCTTGACCACCGGCTGGCCGGCGCCCCCCACAACGACCCGTTCCGCCTGCGCGTGGTGACCCGTGAGAAGTTCGGCAAGAAGGGCACCGGCACGGTCGCCATGGACGACGTCCGCGCCCATGTGGCCGCCGACCTCGCCGCCGACATCCAGGAGCTGCTCGCCAGCGACGCGACGTACGACGGCCGGCCGATCGCGGCGGGTGACGTCGCGGTGATCGTCGAGGCCCACCGCGACGCCCGGGTGTGCCGCGACGCGCTGGCGGCCGTCGGGGTGCCGGCCGTCTACACCGGGGACACCGACGTGTTCGCCTCCCGGGCCGCCGCGGACTGGCTCTGCCTGCTCGAGGCCTTCGAGCAGCCGCACCGCAGCGGTCTGGTGCGGGCCGCGGCGACCACGATGTTCTTCGGGGAGTCCGCCGAGACCCTGGCGGCGGGCGGCGACCAGCTGACCGACCGGGTCGCCGAGACGCTGCGCGAGTGGGCCGACCACGCCCGCGAGCGGGGGATCGCGGCGGTCCACGAGGCGGCGATGCTGGCCGGCCTGGCCCCGCGGGTGCTGCGCTGGCGCGGCGGCGAGCGGCACATGACCGACGTGGCGCACGTCGCGCAGGTCCTCCACGAGCTGTCCCACCAGGAGCGGCTCGGCCTGCCGGCGCTGCTCGACTGGCTGCGCACCCAGTGCCAGGGCCAGCGGGGCTCCGCCGAGCGCAACCGGCGCCTGGACAGCGACGCCGCGGCCGTCCAGATCATGACGGTGTGGGTGAGCAAGGGGCTGCAGTACCCCCTCGTCTACCTGCCCTTCGGCTTCAACCGCTACGTCCCCACGCGCGAGATCGTGCTCTACCACCAGGACGGCCGGCGCTGCCTCGACATCGGCGGCAAGGCCCAGCCGGGCTTCAGGGCGATCGAGACGCAAGGACGCCAGGAGATGGCCGGCGACGACATCCGGCTGACCTACGTCGCCCTGACCCGCGCGCAGTCCCAGGTCGTGGCGTGGTGGGCCCCGTCGTGGGACGAGCCGAACGGCGGGCTGTCGCGCCTGCTCCGCGGACGCACCCCCGGCGCGGCCCTGGTGCCCGACCGGTGCCAGCCCAAGATCTCCGACGCCGACGTGCTCGGCCTGTTCCGCGCCTGGGAGGCCGTCGGCGGCCCGGTCGTCGAGGAGTCCCTCGTCGTCACGCCCACCCCGGCGGCGCCGGAGCCGGCCACCTCCGACCTCGGCGTACGCCGCTTCGCCCGGGCCATCGACACCTCGTGGCGCCGCACCTCCTACTCCGGCCTGATCCGGTCGGCCGAGGAGTCACGGGGTGTCGGCAGCGAGCCCGAGGTCACCGCCCTCGACGACGAGGTGGGTGACCTCCCGCTCGCCGAGGAGCCCCCGGAGGTGGCCGCGGGCGCCGACGTCCCCTCGCCGATGGGCACCCTGCCGGCGGGCGCCACGTTCGGCTCGCTGGTGCACGGGGTGCTCGAGCACGCCGACCCGTTCGCCTGTGACCTCGCCGCCGAGCTGGCCGCCCAGGTGCGCGAGCAGCTCGCCTGGTGGCCGGTCGAGGCGGGCGTCGAGGAGCTGGCCGAGGCCCTGGTCCCGCTGCACCACACGCCGCTCGGGCCGCTGGCCCCCGACTGGACCCTGGGCCGGATCGGGCTGGCCGACCGGCTCCGCGAGCTCGACTTCGAGATCCCGCTCTCCGGCGGCGACCTCGCCGCCGGGCCCGACATCCGGCTGGCCGACGTGGGCAGGCTCCTCGGCCGGCACCTCGCCGCCGACGACCCGCTCGCGCCGTACGCCCAGCGCCTGCTCGCCCCCGGCCTGGCCGAGCAGTCGCTGCGGGGCTACCTCTCCGGCTCGATCGACGTGGTGCTGCGGGTGCCCTCGGGTGACGGGCACCGCTACCTCGTCGTCGACTACAAGACCAACCGGCTCGGCGACCCGGAGCAGCCGCTGACCGCGGCCGACTACACCCACGAGCGGATGACCGCGGCGATGCTGCACTCCGACTACCCGCTCCAGGCGCTGCTCTACGTCGTCGTCGTGCACCGCTACCTGCGCTGGCGCCAGCCCGGCTACGACCCCGCCATCCACCTGGGCGGCGTCCTCTACCTCTACGTCCGGGGCATGTGCGGTGCGGAGACGCCCGTGGTGGACGGGCACCCGGCGGGGGTCTTCAGCTGGGCACCGCCGGCCGGTCTGGTCACCGCCCTGTCGGACCTGCTCGACGGACGGAGAGACGGATGAGCATCCTCGAGACCGACGACCCGCGCGACCACCGGCTCGCGCTGGAGGCGGGCGGACTGCTCCGCACGTTCAACGAGGCGGGGGTGATCGAGGCGGCCGACGTGCACGTCGCGCGCCGGGTCATGGTCCTGGCCGAGGAGGCCGACGAGAGCGTCGGGCTCGCCGTGGCCCTGGCGGTGCGCGCGGTCCGGGGCGGGTCCGTGTGCGTCGACCTCACCACGGTGGCGGAGGAGTCCGGCCTCGACGAGCTGCCCTGGCCCGCCACCGCGGCGTGGCTGTCCGCGCTCGCGGCCAGCCCGCTCACCGGCACGCCCGCGGTCCTGCGGCTGCTCGAGGACCGGCTGCTCTACCTCGACCGCTACTGGCGCGAGGAGGAGCAGGTCTGCGCCGACCTGCTCAACCGGCCCGCCCCCGTGCCGCTGTCGGCGGACGAGGCTGCCGCCCTCGAGATCGCCCTCGACCGGGTCTTCAAGCCCGACGGCTACGACGAGCAGCGGGCCGCGGCGCGGATCGCGCTCGCCCAGGGCACGACCGTCCTCACCGGGGGGCCGGGCACCGGCAAGACCACCACGGTCGCGGCCCTGCTCGCGCTCATCGCGGAGCAGGCGCAGCGGGCCGGCGGCGCCAGCCCGCGGATCGCCCTGGCCGCGCCCACCGGCAAGGCCGCGGCACGGCTGCAGCAGGCCGTGGAGGAGGAGGTCGCGAAGCTCCCCGACAGCGACAGGTCCCGGCTCGGCACCCTCAAGGCCGTGACGCTGCACCGGCTGCTGGGTCCCCGCCCGGACACCTCGGCGCGGTTCCGGCACCACCGCGAGAATCGGCTGCCCCACGACGTCGTCGTGGTGGACGAGACCTCGATGGTGTCGCTGACGATGATGGCCCGGCTCCTCGAGGCCGTCCGCCCCGAGACCCGGCTGCTGCTCGTGGGGGATCCCGACCAGCTCACCTCCGTCGAGGCCGGCGCCGTGCTCGCGGACCTCGTGGAGGGTCTCGGCGCCCGCGACGACCTGCGGATCGCCGCGCTCCGCACCTCCCACCGCTTCGGCGAGTCGATCCGGCACCTGGCCGAGGCGGTGCGGGCCGGCGACGCCGACCGGGCCGTCGCGCTGCTCGAGGCGGGCGGCGAGCACATCGACTTCGTCTGCGACCCCGACCCGGGGCCACGGCTGCGCGCCACCCTGCTGCCGCGGGCGCTCGAGCTGACCCGCGCCGCCGAGCGCGGTGACGTCGAGGGCGCGCTGGCCGCGCTGGACCGGCAGCGGCTGCTCTGCGCCCACCGCGAGGGACCCCACGGCGTACGCCACTGGAACCGGCAGCTCGAGCGCTGGCTCACCGAGGAGACCGGCGAGCCGATCTGGACCCAGTCCTACGCCGGCCGGCCGCTGCTGGTCACCGCCAACGACTACGGCCTCGGCGTGCACAACGGCGACACCGGCGTCGTCGTACGACGGGCCGACGGCGTGCTGCGCGCCCACGTCGCCGGCAGCACCCGACGCTTCGACCTCGCGCCCGGCCGGCTGGGGCAGGCCGAGACCATGCACGCGATGACCATCCACAAGAGCCAGGGCAGCCAGGCCGGCGAGGTGGTCGTGCTGCTGCCGCCCCAGGAGTCCCGGCTGCTCACCCGCGAGCTCTTCTACACCGCGATCACCCGGGCCCGGGACAAGGTCGTGGTGGTCGGGTCGCCCGACGACGTGCGGGCCGCGATCGGCCGCCGCGCCCAGCGCGCGACCGGGCTCCGGCTGCGCCTGGCGGCCCGCTGACCCACCCGGGCGCCCCGCGCGGGCGGGGTGTCACCCCCTGGCGCGGAAACCTCGCCGCAACCTGCGACGGATATGGTCGGGGAAATCGACCCTGGAGTCATGTGATGCCTTTCCTGTTGCGCGTGGAGCTGCCCGACATCCCGGGGTCGCTGGGCCGCGTCGCGAGCGCGATCGGTGAGGCCGGGGGCGACATCGAGGCGATCGAGATCGTCGAGAAGCGGCACGACGACGGCACCGCGGTCGACGACGTGCTGCTCGAGATGGCGCCCGGTTCGATGCCCGACTCGATCGTGTCGGCCTGCAACGCGCTGGACGGCGTGCAGGTGCTGTGGATCAGCCGCTACGCCGCCGGTGGCAACCTCTTCCTCGACCTCGAGGCCGTCGAGGAGCTGACCGCCAACCCCGCCACCGCGCTCGACCGGCTGATCGACCTGCTGCCGATCACGTTCCGGGCGGACTGGGCGGCCCGGGTGAGCAAGGAGGGCGGCGTCGTCTACGCCACCGAGGCCGCGCCCGCCGACCTGGCCTGGAGCCAGCTCGGCCGCCCGTCCCTGCTCGAGACCGACGACGACAACGTGCACTGCGGGGCCAAGCTCAACAAGCACGAGATGGTGGCGATCGGCCGTCGCGGCGGACCCGAGTTCCTCGACTCCGAGCTGGCCCGGCTCGGCCACCTGGTCGCGCTCGCGATGTCGATCACCCGCGCCGGCTGAGCCGACGACCAAGCCGGGGTCGGGGTCGGCTCAGGGCACCGACCGGATCCGGGTCACGAAGACCGAGCCGAGCAGCGAGACCGCGAACGCCGTCAGGTAGAGCGCGAAGTAGCCGATCGAGAAGGCCTTCCCGTCGGTCTCCACCGTGGCGCCGGTCGCCTCGACCACCTGCAGGATCACGGTGGCCAGGAACGGCGCGAAGACCTGCGGCAGCGCGTTGGCGATGTTGATGACGCCGAGGTCCTTGGCCCGGGCGTCCGCGCCCGGCAGCACCTGGGTGATCAGCGCGAAGTCGACCGAGGTGTAGATCCCGAACCCGCAGCCCATCACCGCCGCCGCGATCGCGGCCGCGGTCCAGTTCTGGCCGACGGCCAGCAGCAGGGCGGCGCACCCGGCCACGACGCCCGACCAGATCACGAAGACCTTGCGCCGGCCGGTCCGGTCGCTCCAGATCCCGAAGCCGACGGTGGTCAGCACCAGCGAGACGGCGTAGATGGCGGTCAGCAGGAAGACCCGGTCTCGGCGCCTCGTCGTGCGAGAAGCCGACGACGTCCTGCATGTAGTAGAGGAGGTAGAGCAGCCCGAGCGCGTTGCCGAGGTTGACCAGGAACCGGGTCAGCCAGGCCCACGCGAAGTCGGGGTAGGTCCGCGGCGACACCCAGAACGACCGCAGGAACACGCCCCACCGGAAGGGCTCCGGCCGCTCCTCCGGAGCCAGCGGGATGTCGCGGGAGTCCAGGCAGTAGGGGATCGCCAGCACGACCAGGACGACCGCGGTCACGGTGTAGCCGGCCGCGATGCTGCCGGTCGCCGACGCGATCCCGGTGCCGCCGACGACGCCGAGCGTCTGCGCGACCGCGAGGATGCCGCCGACCCGGCCGCGCCGGTGCGACCGGCACCTGGTCGGGGACCGTCGCCGTCACCGCGGCGAGCATGGCGTTCAGGGTGGCCTGGACGCCGCACCAGCCGAGCGCCATCACCACCACGTTGTCGGCGGTCGAGAGCAGCACCAGCGACAGCGCGCCGCCGAGCGCACCCCCGGCGACCCAGGGCAGCCGGCGCCCCCGCAGCAGCGTGGTCCGGTCCGAGAACGCCCCGAACAGCGGGTTGCAGACCACCGAGGTGAACGCGCCCAGGCCCAGCACGACCGAGAGGATCTCCCGCTTGTCGGTGGCCGAGATCGCCTCCGCCTGCTGCGCGAGCAGCACCTGGATCGGGCCGAAGAACCCGGCCCACAGCCCGATGCTGGCCAGGGTGAGGAAGGCGACCCAGCGGGCGGGCGGGTCCGTCGTCGGCTCGGCCAGCGCGGAGCGGCGTACGCCGGCCTGGGGCGGAAGGGCGGTCACGTTCGTCATTGTGGGCGCTGGCCGCTGCGCCCGGGGGCGTTTCAGCAGCCGACGCCGGTGATGTCCCCGCTGGCGCGCAGGCCGGTGTCGGTGCGCACGCCGTACGCCGAGCAGTAGTTGAAGCTCAGCAGGCCGTCGCGGCGCAGGCGCGACCGGCGCCCAGTCGCCCTCGCCCACCGGCTCGAGGTAGCGGAAGCGGGTGCCGAGCAGCGAGCCGGTGTTGTCGCGGTGCTTGAGGTAGCGGTCCAGCCAGCGCTGGACGTAGACGCTGGTGAGGTCCTGGCCGTAGCGGCTGGCCGGCAGCACCAGCGGGATGTCGGTGTACTCGAGGTGGGTGGAGGCCCGCGGCACCACGAGCATCGAGTCGACGCCGGCCTGGCGCCAGGCGTCGAAGCCGGTGCTGCGCTCGCGCCTCGGGTCGGGGCCGTCGGGGGAGGGCTGCGGGGTCAGCGAGCTGCCGCCGCTGAGGAACCACGGGGAGACCGTGAAGCCGTACTCCGACTGGACGGCGAGCGCCGGCACGACCGGGACGTTGCCGCTCCCGTCGAGCGGCCCCGCCGGAGTCGGGGCCGGCCAGCTTGTCGAGCGCCACGACGGCGGCGACCCGGTCGGTCGGTGCCCTGCACCTTCGAGACGGCGGCGGCCCCCATCGAGTGGCCGATGATCGCGATCCGGGTGGTGCGGCCCGGGGTCGCCGGGTGCGGGTCGGCGGCGCGGTCGAAGAGCCGCCAGAAGGGGTTGTACGCCGTGACGGCGGCGCCGTCCGCCTGCGGGTTGCGGTAGGGCCGGTCCGGGGTGGAGGTGAAGAAGCCCAGCGCGTTGCGGGTGCCGACCACGAAGTTGGACAGCTGCTGGGAGGGCACCCCCGGGCAGCCGGACATCTCGCCGTCGCCGGGTGCGGCGAACGGGTTGCAGAACGGCAGCGCGTCGACGGCGGCGAGTCCTCGTGCGGCAGCGTCTCGCTGGTGCCCTGGCCCTGCACGTCGTAGGTCAGCACGACGTAGCCGCGCTCGGCCAGGTCCTGGGCGAGCCACTCGTACATCCCCTCGGAGCCCTGGACCGACCCCTCGGTGAGCACCACGCCCGGGAACGGCGCGTGCAGCTCCCGGCCGGTGTACGGGTCGACCGCGCCCGGCGCGGGCCGGTAGACGGTGCCGCGCAGCAGGGCGCCGTACCTGTTGGTGAACGCGACCCGCTTGATCCGGCCGCGGGTCTTCTCCCAGCCGGCGCGCAGCGGGTTGCCGACGTTCCAGCCCGGGAAGACGTTGCCGGCGGTGATCGCGAGCCGGGTCGGCTCGGCCACCTGGGTGAGCAGCTGGTCGACGCTCGTCGCGGTGGCCGCCTCGACCAGCGCGGGCAGGTACGCCGGGTTCTGCAGCTGGCCGCCGGGGCCGTGGATGCGGCCGTAGGCGTCGACGATGTTCTGCGCGTCGCGCGCGGTGTACTCCGGGCTCGACGGGCTCGGGCCCCGCGGCGGCCGGGGCCGCGGTGAGCGAGCGCGGCGGTCAGGAGCAGCGGGGCGGCGAGCGCGACGGGCAGGGAGGGGCGAGGACGCATGCCCGGGTCAACGAGGCGACGCCGCGGAAGGTCTCGACCGGTCAGGCGCGTTCGAGCAGGAAGACCGGGATCTCCCGGTCGGTCTTCTCCTGGTACTCGGCGTACGTCGACCACGTGGCGACGGCGTGCGCCCACCACTCGGCCCGCTCCTCGCCCTCGGCGACGCCGGGCGACGTAGGTGTGCTTCTCGGACCCGTCCTGGAGCTCGACCTCGGGGTGGGCCAGGAAGTTGAAGTACCACTCGGGCTGGTCCGGGGCGCCGCCCTTGGACGCGATCGCGACGTAGGTGCCGTCGTGCTCGACCCGCATCACCGGGTTCTTGCGCAGGTTGCCGGACTTCGCGCCCGTCGAGGTGATCACGACGATCGGGTCCCCGTTCAGCTCGGCACCCTCCTGGCCGTTGCTGGCCTCGAACTTCTCGACCTGCTCGCGGACCCAGTCGCTCGGGCTGGGCTCGTACGTTCCTGTGAGTGCCATGGGGTGCAGAACACCACACGGTGACCGGGGATTCCGGGGGCCGTCGGCCGGGCGTGTCGGGCCCACTAGCCTCTGTCGCATGAGTGCCATCGACGGCGTGTCCCAGATCTTCGACGCGGACGCCTGGAACACCGTGCCCGGCTTCGAGGACCTGACCGACCTGACCTACCACCGCGCCAAGGCGCACGGCACGGTGCGGATCGCCTTCGACCGCCCCGACGTGCTCAACGCGTTCCGGCCGCACACGGTCGACGAGCTGCTGCGGGTGCTGGAGCACGCGCGGATCTCCAGCGACGTCGGCTGCGTGCTGCTCACCGGCAACGGCCCGAGCGAGAAGAACGGCAAGTGGGCCTTCTGCACCGGCGGCGACCAGCGGATCCGGGGGCGGGCGGGCTACCAGTACGCCGACGGGCGACACCGCGGAGACCGTCGACAAGGCGAAGCTCGGGCGGTTGCACATCCTGGAGTGCCAGCGGCTGATCCGGTTCATGCCCAAGGTCGTCATCTGCCTGGTCAACGGCTGGGCGGCCGGCGGCGGCCACAGCCTGCACGTGGTCAGCGACCTCACCCTGGCCAGCGCCGAGCACGCCCAGTTCAAGCAGACCGACGCCGACGTGGGCTCCTTCGACGGCGGCTTCGGGTCGGCGTACCTCGCGCGCCAGGTCGGCCAGAAGTTCGCCCGCGAGATCTTCTTCCTCGGCGACACCTACACCGCCGAGGACGCCCACCGGATGGGGATGGTCAACAAGGTCGTCCCGCACGCCGAGCTCGAGGCCGAGGCGCTGGAATGGGGGAGGAAGATCAACGGCAAGTCGCCGACCGCCCAGCGGATGCTGAAGTACTCGTTCAACCTGATCGACGACGGCCTGGTCGGCCAGCAGCTCTTCGCGGGGGAGGCGACCCGGCTGGCCTACATGACCGACGAGGCCGCCGAGGGACGCGACCAGTTCCTCGAGAAGCGCGACCCCGACTGGTCCCCGTACCCCTGGTACTACTGATCCTGGCGCGTTTGCGCAGGTCAGAGGGGGGTTAAGGCTCCAAAGTCCGCGTCTGGTCCGCAAAAAGTCCGCAAGAAATCGGCTTCAGCCGTTGGAGACCGCCGCGTATCGTCGTGGTCCTGGGTCTGTCGACGGGCCCACCCTGTAGGCGGGGACATCCCCCGCCGCCCTTCGGGATGCGGCGTCATGAGCAAGCGGACGGTGCCTCCCGAAGTCATTCGTCGGATGATCCACAAGAACACAGTCGACTCGGCCCGGCTCGAGGGGCGCGCGATCCCGGCTGACTACGTCGAGCACCGAATGTGCAGAAGTTCATCGACCAGCTGCTGGTGCGCGGTCCGCTGAGGCTGACGGCCGACGAGTCGAACACGGGGCGCGACGGTAGTCAGGAGCTTTCGAGGGGGAACGGTGCGGAGAGGTGATCGAGGTCAACGATCTCGCTCCGTCGGGAGCGCGTCAGAGAGAAACTGTCGGCTGACACGACTTCACCGAAGAACGTCGGGCGGGTGGCTTCTGGCGCCGCGGTAGCGCGGCCATTACAGTGGAGCGCCGCCGCGTCGGCAAGCATGGTCCACAGCCAATGACGCTCTTGCGACGACCACGCTTCCGGCCCTGTCAGTGCCTCGGCGATCGCGGTGAGCTTCGCCTGAGCTGAGCCCTCGTCGGGCTGGTACTTCCGAACGCTGGCTGGCATTGCCCCCGGGTCGTCGTCGGGCAGGGTGGGCAGAGCGCCCGGCTTCACAACGAAGCTCAGCGTGATCTCCGGCGCGGGATGCGACCAGTCCCGTGATTCGGCGCGCAGTTCTGCTACGTGCTTCAGAACCTGGCCGAACGGGCTGGTTGGTTTCGACGCTTTCGATTGAACAAGGTCGCGCAGTGCCTTCATCGCGTCCGACACCTCATCTGGAAAAGCGAAGCGGCCAAACCGACGAGCGATCGCGCCGGCAAACCGCCTGATGGCTGCATCGCCAGCGACACCTGCCCCCGTCCGCAGGTCGAGGAGGGCAGTCTTGGAGACTGTGCTGACTCGGTCGAGATCTGCGAATTTGTCATCGCCGAGGTCGGGCAGGTGGGCGTACTGCGATTGCTTGCCGTCACGCGCCGCGCGGGCAGCGTTCCCGGACAACGTGACAATGGGTGCCACCTGGACGTAAGGCCGATGGGTTAGCACGGCATCGCAGGTTTGACTCACCAGGGCGACGCCATCGGGAGTGTCGACAACCTCAGGCTGACCGTCCGCGCCGATCAGAGCTATCTGTAGCAAGCGGAAACGATCTGCCTGCCGCCACTCGCGGCTAGCGCCTTCAGCATCGTCGGTCACGGGATAGACGTCCTGCCTATCCGTCGGCCTGCGCGCCGAGCAGTTCGTCGGGCTCGAACGGCGTTCCTGAAACGTTTGACGCGCCGTCATGTTGTGAACGACGGAACTGATCGATCGGGCTCAGTCCGTTTGCTCCGATCGTCAGCAACTGATTGCGGGTGTCGTCGGGGGACCTTCCGGCGAACTGTCGCACGAGAGCCGCAAAGGCATGCAGTGCCTCCGCGTTACCGGCGCTAACGCGGCTCCCGTTCGCCCACAAGTGCACGGTCCGGCGGGAGACATCGAAGATGCGTGCGATCTGATCCCAGGTCAGTCCTGATTCGTCCTTGAGCCAACGGACGAGTTCGGCATCGGTGGCGGGCTCACCCGCCAGAGATCCAGCAGTCGGGATCGTGTCGGGGGTCGCGTTGCGGACGACCGGCAGCGGCTCCTTGAAGGGAATGCCGGCTGACGTGCTTCCAGCTGCGGCGACCAAGAAGAGGCCCGAGACCGCGATCTTTGCGACGGATGGTCCGGATCGTGTCGTGGCGGGCTGCGCCTGCGTGACGCGGGCGTCAGCGTATGCGATCGACATCAGACGTCACCTCCAAAGTGTCCGAGGAATTCCCGGGTCACAGCCCAACGAAAGTACCTGTACGCCCGGAGGCCGAGGCCCTTCACGATCTCTGGCACGTCAGCGCCAATTCCTGCCGGACCAGCGAAGGTGCGAAACGCGTCAAGATCGAGTACCCAGGACGTCAACGCATGCGGGGGTAGTGCGAACGGGTCGAAGGTGTCGCCGGGAGGCAATATCCCCCAGCGTGCAAGCAGGCCTTCGTCCTGCAGCACGTAGTGGTTCTCGGTCAGGCTTCGCGCGATGGGTGCCTCCGAACCGCCGGAGAAGGTCGCGCCCATAATCTCGGGGCGCACCATCGCTGCGAGGTTGTCGAGGACGTTGCGGTCATCCACGCGGTTTATGTAGCGGAAGCCGATCCGTTGCAAGGCGGGTTGGCCGACAACGTCGCCAAAATGACTCCACGCGGCTGAAAGCCGGTCACAGAAGTCGTCGCGGCTGGTGTATCGGGAGGTTGACAGGGTGAGAAAGGTCGATGTGAAGGAGACTTGCCACGATTCGTCGGCGGATGAGAGTCGCCAGATTTTCGCCTCATCTGGAGTCGGGACTGCAGTCCCGTCCAGCGAGATCGTGACTGCGAACTGGCTCTCCTTATTGAAGACCGGGTAGGTCGTGCGCAGCGCGCGCGCCAAGTCCGCCGCCACGTCATCGCCGCCAAGTGCCAGCGCTGATTGCGACGGGAATCGGATCTGGGTCAGAGTCTGAGCTAGCGGAGCGCGTGGAAGTGGAACCTCGTCGAACGGATCGAGCCCGAACGGGGTGGCCAAGGCCGGGGTAATCGCCACGCTTCACACTCTACTTCACAGTGTCGGGTTCGTGTGTAGCAGTTCCGGACCGGAGGGTCGGAGAACGAGCGGATCGCAGCGCCTGCAGCAGGAGGTCGGCGGCAGCCGCCCGCGTCCGGTCCTCCGCCGTCGGCCACAGGTGGCTGTACGTATTCAGCGTCGTCGTCGCTGACGAGTGCCCCAGCGCCCGCTGGACGGTGACGACATCACAGCCCGCGGCGATCAGCCCGGACGCGTAGAAGTGCCGCAGGTCGTGCAGTCGCACGTCCGGCAATCCGGCAGACGTCCGCGTCGCGCGCCACCGCCAGTCGATGTCGTTGTCGTAGATCGGCCTGTCGGCGACGGTGAAGAGCCAGGCGTCCGCCGCCGGCTCGTGCACCAGGAAGGTCTTAATGTGCGTGCGCAACATCGACACCAGTTCGTCCGGTAGATGCACCACCCGCTCTGAGCCGTACTTCGGCAGCCGCACCGCGAACGTGCGCCCGTACCGCTGCAACTGCCGCGACACCGTCAGCCGTCGAAGAGCGAAGTCGATGTCGCCGACCTGTACACCAGCCGCCTCGCCCTTCCGCAGACCCGCGAACGCGCAGAGCGCGACGTAGGCGCGGAATCCGTGCCGCTCATGAAGAAGGGGCGGAGAGGGGAGATGAGGGCAGCAGGGGAAGAAGGTTTTGGAAGCCGAGAAGGATCAATGGTTTCCAATGAGAGGGGCTGAGTGAGAAGGAGACGTGAAGGGCTGGAAGGGGTGCACAGGATGGGTACGACGCTGCGACTCCAAGCCGATGAGTCGCCAGGGACAGCGCCCGGAAGGCCGCCGATCATGGTTGCGTGCCCGACCTCGACCACCTCTACGCACTCGGAAAAGCCCGCTCCTGTCTCGCAGCGCTGGCAGACACCGCGGTCGACGAAGACGAGTCGGGCCACTATGAACGACTCCTGATCGCCCTGGACGTGATCGACCCCGACGGGCCGGCGACCTGGCCGATCTGCGGTGATCGACCAGAGTTGCTCGGCCGTCTGGAGATGGCCGTTGACACTTTGATCGACCTAGGCGGCGATCCGGTGACGCTCGACCTGATCGTCACGCTCGCTGGCGCCGATCAGATCGAACTGACCCATTCGTCGGACGTCCACGGCAAGATTGCAAAGGTGGAGACCTTCAAGCGGACGCCGTTGCAGTTGTTCAACCTGCCGCAGCACTTCGTCATCCCACTCTTCCAGCGTCCCTACGTCTGGAAGGAGGACCTCCAGTGGGAGCCACTCTGGAAGGACATCCGAAGGGTCGCCGAGCTCCGGATCAACGAACCGCATCTCAACCCCCAGCACTTCCTAGGCGCGGTCGTCCTCCAGGCGCACGACGCAGGGAGCAACCGGGTCACCACCTGGAACGTGATCGACGGCCAGCAGCGGCTGACCACGCTCCAAGCTCTGATGGACGCTACGAGTGCGGTTCTCACTGCTGCCGGTTCGGATCGCTACGCGAGCCAGCTCGAGTCCCTGACGCACAACCCGGCGAACTTCATCCCCGAGGGCGAGAGCCGACTCAAGGTGCGCCACCTCAACAATGACCACGACGCCTTCGACGAGGTCATGTCGGCCGAGCCGCCGATCGACTATGCCAGTCTCAAGCACTCCGACTCCCAGATCGTGAAGGCTCACCAATACTTCACGACTGCGGTCACCCAGTGGCTGGGAGATCCGGCCGCCGAGGACTTCGCAGCCAAAGGGGAGCAGCTTGCCAGCGTCCTCCAGACGGATCTGCAGCTGGTCACGATCGAGTTGCTCTCGTCGGAGAACTCCCAGGAGATCTTCGAGACCCTCAACGCCCGAGGGACGCCGCTGACGGCTGCGGACCTGATCAGGAACTTCGTCTTCCAGCGACTTGAGGCCGAGGGCGGCGACACCAAGAACGCCTACCAGGAGGACTGGCCGTTCGAGACGAAGTTCTGGGCGAAGGAGATCAGCGTCGGCCGCTACCTGGTCAGTCGCAGCTCGCTGTTCCTCAACCAGTGGCTGATCTCGCGCCTCGGCGAGGAGATCAGTCCGCAGTCGACGTTCACGCGTTTCAAGCCCTACGTCGAGCACGAGGCCGGCCACAAGATGGCCGACCTCCTCCCGGTGCTTAAGGAGCAGGCGAACCTGTACGAGGCATGGACCGAAGCCGCTGCGCGACCGGACGGCAACCTGACGACCGTCGAGATGGCGGTCTATCGGATGCAAGCCAGCGGCATCGAGCTGCTGAAGCCGTTGCTGCTGTGGCTGCACGAGCCGGGCCGAGACCTTCCCGCAGGCCGTGATCGACGAGATCATCGCAGCAGCCGAGAGCTGGGTCGTCCGTCGCCAGCTGCTCCGTCTGCCCGGATCGGACCTCGGTCGCATCGTCGCAGACCTCATCAAGACCAACACGCACACCTCGGCGGCCGAGCTCGCTGAACGCGTCATCGGCCACCTCGCCCGTCTCAACGTGACCAGTACCTACTGGCCGGGCGACGACGAGGTCCGTGCGACCCTGACCACCGAATCCGCGTATCGCCGGTTCACGCGGGCGCGTCTGCGCGCCTACTTGGAAGCGATCGAGAACTCGTTCCGCGCCGAGACTGGTCAGCCACAGGTCGAGCGCGCCGGCTTCCCGATCGAGCACATCCTCCCGCAGAAGTGGAAAGACCATTGGCCGGTCGAGTCGTCTGAGGCCGAGCAGGAGCGCCAGGAACGTGTCCACCGCCTCGGCAACCTGACGCTGCTCACCAAGAGCCTGAACTCGAAGGTCTCCAACGGTCCGTGGGTCAGCAAGCGGAAAGCTCTGATGGAGCACAACACGATCAAGCTCACTGGCCGCCTCCTGGATGCAGAGGGCGACTGGGGCGAGGCGCGGATCGACGAGCGTACGACGACGCTCGTCGACCGGCTGCTTACGGTGTGGCCGGTCCCGGCCGGGCACACCGGCAGGGTGGTCGATCCGCAGACGAAGGCGCAGGACTGGGTGGAGATCAAGCACCTCATCGAGGCGGGTCTCCTGGCGCCGGGTGACAAGCTGATCGCGACCCATCGGGACTTCGCCGGCATTGAGGCGACAGTCGCTTCCGATGCCAGGATTGAGCTCAACGGCAAGCGATTTGGGACCCCGTCGGGAGCGGGCAACCTTCTCCGCAAGCGAGCGACGAATGGGTGGTACTTCTGGTCCGTCGCCGATGGACGCCGACTCAGGGACCTTCGTGCGGAGCTCCTTGCCGCGGCAGAGTCACGCGATGCTACGCAGTTGTCGCTGATTGACGAATGACCGTGAGTTCCGCGAAGACCGCTCGTTTCGTCGGATCCCACGGATAACCTGCCGGGGTGAAAGCAACTGATCTCGCAAAGGTCCGGGCGACCCTGTGGGCAGCTGCCGATGAGCTGCGCGCCAACTCGAAGCTGACGCCGGTCCAGTACCGCGACCCGGTGCTCGGGCTGGTGTTCCTCGCGTACGCCGAGAACCGGTTCGAGGCGGTCCGCGGTGAGGTCGAGGCCAAGGCCAGCGCCCGCAACCCGGCGACGATCGCGGACTACAAGGCGAGGTCGGTGCTCTACGTCCCCGACGAGGCGCGGCTGTCGAACCTGGTCGACCTGCCCGAGGGCGACGACCTCGGCAAGGCCATCGACGAGGCCATCAAGGCAATCGAGGCCGCCAACCCGGAGCTCAAGGACATCCTGCCGCGCGGCTACCAGAAGCTCGAGCGCTCGACCCTGATCGAGCTGCTGCGGCTCTTCGCCCCGCTGCCCGACCCAGCTCGAGGGCGACGCCTTCGGCTTCATCTACGAGGACTTCCTCTCCAACTTCGCCGCACAGGAGGGCAAGGGCGGTGGCGAGTTCTTCACGCCGTACTCGATCGTCCGGCTCATCGTCGAGATCATCGAGCCGTTCCACGGCCGCGTCTTCGACCCGGCCTGCGGGTCGGGCGGCATGTTCGTCCAGTGCGCCAAGTTCGTCGAGCGCCACCACGAGTCGGCCACCCGCGAGCTCTCGGTCTTCGGCGCGGAGCAGACGGAGGACACCGTTCCGCTGGCCAAGATGAACCTCGCCCTCCACGGCCTCTCCGGCGACATCCGCCAGGCCAACAGCTACTACGAGGACCCGCACGACGCCGTCGGCGCGTTCGACTTCGTGATGGCCAACCCGCCGTTCAACGTCGACAAGGTCAACAAGGACCAGCTCGCCGGCGACAAGCGCTTCCCGTTCGGGCTGCCCAAGGCCGACAACGGCAACTACCTGTGGATCCAGCAGTTCTACTCCGCCCTCGACCGACACGGGCCGCGCCGGCTTCGTCATGGCCAACTCGGCCGGCGACGCCGGCCACTCCGAGAAGGAGATCCGCAAGCAGCTCGATCGAGTCCGGCGCGGTCGACGTGATGGTCGCGATCGGCTCCAACTTCTTCTACACCGTCACCCTGCCGGTGACGCTGTGGTTCCTCGACAAGGCCAAGGCCGGCACGCCGCGCGAGGACACGGTGCTGTTCCTCGACGCCCGCCACATCTTCCGCCAGATCGACCGCGCCCACCGCGACTTCCTGCCCGAGCAGATCGAGTTCCTCGCCAACATCGTGCGGCTCTACCGCGGCGAGGACGTCGAGACCATCGACGGCAGCGACGCCCTGCTCAAGGAGCACTTCCCCGACGGCACGTACGTCGACGTCGCCGGCCTCTGCAAGGTCGCGACCCGCGCCGAGATCGAAGCCCAGGGCTGGAGCCTCAACCCCGGCCGCTACACCGGCACGGCGGCGGTCGACGACGAGCGACGACGACTTCATCGGCGACGCTCGAGGGGCTGTACGAGGAGTTCACGCGCCTCAGCGACGAAGCCGACGTGCTGCGCGCGAAGGTCGACGCGGCGATTCAAGGGATCCTCGACGCATGAGCGAGTGGCGCGACGTGATCCATCGCGGACGCTCGGCATCGATGGTGCACTACGAGCATCGCCTGCCAAGCGCGAGCACGTTCGCGGACGAGGCGTCCATTCGTCACGCCCGGCAACTTCGATCGGACGGCGACGTCGGCTTCACGACCGATAGCATCGGCGTCGGAGAAGGTACGACCGGCTGCGGTCCGACGTCCGACATGATCGCTCGACGGCGATCGTCGTGCATCGCGAGGACCGATCGGCAAGGTCTGCTCGGTAGCTCGCACGATCCGAGTCGACGTGTACTGCACAACCAGCGATCGATCTCGGTGATTCGACCGATCCGAGCACGGATCGACGCGCTTCGTCTACTACCTGCTGCACGTCCCGATGCGCGTCACGATCGGCGCAGGCACGCGAGCGGTGCCGCACACGCCGGCCATCGAACGTCGGCGATTCCGAAGGTTCTCGCTGCCGAGTTCCTGGCCACGCAACGCAGCGCCGCATCGGCGACGTCCTGCGATGCGCTCGACGACCTGATCGAGAACAACCGGCGGCGGGTCGAGGTGCTGGAGGAGATGGCGCGGGCCATCTACCGCGAGTGGTTCGTGAAGTTCCGCTACCCCGGCCACGAGGACGTCCCCCTCGTCGACTCCGCCCTCGGCCCGATCCCCGAGGGCTGGACACGTCAGCACGCTCGCGGCGATCGAACTGAGCTTCATCGGCGGTGGCACACCTCGAAGGCGCGAGCTCGTACTGGGACGGCGGAACCGTGCACTCGGTACACGCCGACCGATCTCGACGAACGATCGATGGCGGTACGCCGCGAGCCCGCACTGCGGCATCACCGATCGGCGTGCCAAGAGTTCGGCGCCGGCTGATTCGCCGGCGGATCTCGTCGATCGATGCGAGTCGCGCAGACCGTCGGGCGTCCTCGCCATGGCGATCGACCGAGGTCGACGATCGACCGAGGCTTCATCGTGATTCGTCCTGACGAGCGCTGAGTCGCCGGGCTTCATCTACGAGCTGGCTTGACGCGAGTTCCGCGAGCACTCGACGGCGCTCGGCACGACGGTGCCACCGTTCAAAGAGATCACGAAAGGTCCTTCAAGCGCTTCCCGCTTCGTCGTCCCGGCGCAGGCGGTGCTCGATGCCTATCGTCGACGACGGATCCGATCTCGAGCAGCAGGTCCGTGACTCTCGATGCGCAGAACTCGCAATCTGCCGTGACTTGCGCGACCTGCTGCTGCCGAAGCTGGTCACCGGGCAGATCGACGTGTCGACGCTCGATCTGGATGCGTTGGTCGAGGGGCGGTGGCGTGATGGCGCCGACGGGGTACCGGAGTACGGGCTACGTCGAGAAGCCGAGCATGGAGCTGCTCGCAGCAGCTCGGCTGGACCCGGTCGACGCGTTCAGCGAGACCTTCGGGCCGGCAGGGCACGCTCGGCCGTGACTCGCAGCACGACGTCGTGCTCACCCATCGGCTGCGGTTCGCGATGCGCAAGCTCAACCCCGAGACGTGCCCGACCTCGTCGATCGACGAGGCCGTCGAGGCGCTGACCAAGGACCGGTCGGTGATGGACCGGGTCCGCGCCAACCGGGAGGTCCACGACCTGCTGCGCGACGGCTACCGGGCCGAGTGGACCGACGACCACGGTGACAAGCAGATCGCGACGCTGCGCTTCCTCGACTTGCGCGACCCGGCGAACAACGACCTGCTGGCGGTGTCAGCAGATGTGGGTCACGGGCAACCTGCACCGCCGCCGCCTCGACGTGGCGCTGTTCGTCAACGGCATCCCGCTGGTGCTGATGGAGTTCAAGGAGCCGAACGAGCCGGTCAAGTCGGCGTACGACGACAACCTCACCGACTACCGCGACACGATCCCGCAGCTGTTCATCCCGAACTGCTTCGTGCTGCTGTCCAACGGCAGTCGAGGCCAAGGTCGGCTCGACGTACTCGCCGTGGGAGTTCTTCGGCGACTGGAAGGTCATCGACGCCGACGGCACCCGTGGCGCGGTCGCGCTGGAGACGGCGCTCCGCGGCACCTGCGACCCGGCGCGTCCTGCTCGACCTGATCGAGAACTTCGTCGCCTACATCGAGCGACCCGGCGGGCTGATCAAGGTCGTGGCCCGCACCCACCAGTACCTCGGCGTCAACGCCGCGATCGAGAACCTGCACCGGGTCGCGCGCCGAGCAGGACAAGCGGCTCGGCGTCTTCTGGCACACCCAGGGCTCGGGCAAGTCGCCTGTCGATGCTGTGGTTCACCCAGAAGGTGCTGCGCCAGCGTCGCCGGGCAACGTGGACGTTCGTGATGGTCACCGACCGCACCGAGCTCGACATCCAGCTGCACGGCGAGTTCGCCGACGCCGGCGCGATCTCGCCCGAGGCGCAGGTGCACGCCGACTCGGTCGCGCACCTGCGCGAGCTGCTGGCCGCCGACCACCGCTACGTGTTCACGCTGATCCACAAGTTCCGCCTCGCAAGGCGCGGCGAGACGGCAGATGCCGGTGCTGTCGGATCGCTCCGACGTCATCGTGATCACCGACGAGGCGCACCGCAGCCAGTACGACACGCTCGCGCTCAACATGCGCCAGGCGCTGCCGAACGCCTCGTTCATGGGCTTCACCGGCACCCCGCTGATCGCCGGGCGAGGAGCAGCGACCCGCGCAGCAGTTCGGCGACTACGTCAGCGTCTACAACTTCCGCGACGCCATCGAGGACGGCGCGACCGTCCCGCTCTACTACGAGAACCGCATCCCCGAGCTGCAGCTCGTCAACGAGGACTTCGCCGACGAGCTCGACGCGCTCCTCGAGGAGGCCGAGCTCGACGAGGACGCCGAGGGCCAGCTCGCGCGCGCGGTTCGGCACGCAGTACACGCTGCTCACCCGCCCCGAGCGGCTGAAGACGATCGCCAAGGACCTCGTCGCGCCACTTCGTCGGCCGCGGCTTCACCGGCAAGGCGATGTACGTCGGGCTCGACAAGGCCGCCGCCGTGCGGATGTACGACCTCGTCCAGGAGGCGTGGGCCGAGCACCTGGCCGAGCTGCGGGCCGCAGCACGATGCGCTGCCGGAGCTGGAGCGGCCGTGGCTGGCCGTCGCGGATCGAGCTGATGGAGACGACCGACATGGCGGTGGTGGTCTCCCAGAGCCAGAACGAGATCGCAAGATGCTCGACGACCTCGGTCTCGACATCCGCCCGCACCGCGAGCGGATGAACCGCGAGGACCTCGCCGAGAAGTTCAAGGACGCCGACGACCCGCTGCGGCTCGTGTTCGTCTGCGCGATGTGGATGACCGGCTTCGACGCCCCGAGCGTGCTCGACGGTCTACCTCGACCGGCCGATGCGGAACCACACGCTGATGCAGACCATCGCCCGCGCCAACCGGGTCTTCCCCGAGAAGGACAACGGGCTGATCGTCGACTACGTCGGCGTCTTCCGGAACCTGGAGAAGGCGCTCGCGATCTACGGCGCGGCGAACGCCGAGGCCGGGTCGACTCGCCCGATCCGAGATCATCGACGCGCTCGTCGGCGAGCTCGGACGCAGCCGTCGACGACGTGATCGCGTTCTGCGCCGGCGTACGGCGTCGACCTGCGCGGCCATGCGCGACGCCGACGGGCTTCGACCACATCGCCCTGCGCGACGCCGCGGTCGAGGCGCTACTGGTCGACGAGGAGACCCGCACCGACTTCCTGGCCGACGGCCCGCCAGGTCCGCAAGCTGTTCAAGGCCCTGCTGCCCGACCCGACGGCCGCCGCGCAGCAGCGCACCGTCGCCGCGATCCGGGTGCTCGCCGAGCGCATCGCCGACGTCACCCGGCCGCCCGAGGCCGACATCGACGCCGTCGCCGACGCGGTCGACGCGCTGCTCGACCGCTCGGTCGGCGCCGAGGAGTACGTCATCCGGGCCGCCGCCGAGGGCAGCGAACCCGACCCGCTGATCGACCTGTCGCAGATCGACTTCGACGCCCTGGCCGCCAGGTTCGCCGGCCGCAAGCGCGCCGAGACCGACCGGCTCGCCGCAGCTGCTGCAGGCAGCGGGCCATCGGCGCCGCCGCTGCGCAACCCGACCCGCTACGACCTGGTCGAGCGGATCGAGCAGCTCATCGCCGACTACAACGCCGGCAGCCTCAACATCGACGAGTACCTGCGCCGCCTCATCGAGCTGTCCCAGACCCTCACGCGAGGAGGAGCAGCGCGCCGTCGTCGAGGGCCTGACCGAGGAGGAGCTCGCGATCCCCTGGTACTACTGATCCCCGTGTCCTCCTGAGGAGCCCCATGAAGAAGCTCGCTGCCCTCGCCGTCTGCGCGTTCGCGCTGGCCGGCTGCAGCGCCGACGTCTCCGTCGGTGACACGACCGTCAGCCAGTCCGAGCTGGAGACCCAGGTCGAGAAGATGTACACCCCGGACGACCCCGACGCGACCGTGGCCGCGGACTGCGCCGGCGACCTGGACGCGGAGGTCGACGCCACCCAGGACTGCCACCTCGAGGTCGGCAAGGAGACCGCCGACGTGCGGGTCACGGTCACCGAGGTCGACGGCAGCGACACGAAGTTCGACGCCACCCCGTTCGTCCCCGCGGACCGGGTCGCCGAGACGATCAAGGGCTCGCTGGTCGACCAGGGCTACCAGGTCGACCAGGTCACCTGCGAGAGCGAGCTGCTCGGCGTGGTCGACGAGAAGATCAGCTGCGCGGCCAAGCCCTCCGAGGGCGACGGCACCGTCGAGGCGACCGTGACCTCGGTGGACGGGCTGATGGTGAACTTCGACTACAAGGTCGTGAGCTGATCCCGCCGATGACCCGCTGGCAGGAGCTCGCGCGCCGGGGCGCCGGCGCGAACTACGCGCAGACGTACGCCGAGCAGTTCCGCGCGCTGGCCGCCCGCGGGCAGGACATCCACGGCGAGGCGACCTTCGTGACCACGCTGGTCGACCCGCCGGCACGGGTGCTGGATGCCGGCTGCGGGACCGGCCGGATCGCCGTACGCCTCGACGAGCTGGGCTACGGCGTCGTCGGGGTCGACGTCGACCCGCCGATGCTGGAGGTGGCCCGGGCCGAGGCCCCGGCACTGGACTGGCGGCTGGGGGACCTGGCGTCGTTCGACCTGGGCGAGCGCTTCGACGTGGTGCTGCTCGCCGGCAACATCCTCCCGCTGCTCGAGCCCGGCACCCTGGCCGACGTGTGCGCCCGGCTGGCCGCGCACGTGGCGCCCGGCGGCCGGGTGGTCTGCGGGTTCGGGCTCGACACCGCCCACCTGCCGGCCGGCTGCCCGGTCACCCCGCTGGCCGACGTCGACGAGGCGATGGCGGGCGCGGGGCTCGCGCTGGAGCAGCGGTTCTCCGGCTGGGACCGCGCGCCGTTCGACCCGGCGGCGGGCTACGTGGTCACCGTCCACACGTTGGCCCACACCTTGGCGGGGGACCGGTGAAGGTCGTCGTCCTGACCGGCGCCGGCATCTCCGCCGAGAGCGGGGTGCCGACCTTCCGCGACGCCGACGGGCTCTGGGAGGGGCACCGGGTCGAGGAGGTCGCGACCCCGGAGGCCTTCGAGGTCCAGCCGATGGTGGTGCACCGCTTCTACGACGCCCGCCGGGCGGCGCTCGACGCGGTCGACCCCAACCCGGCGCACCGGGCGCTGGCCCGGCTCGAGGAGCGGCTCGGTGACGACCTGCTCCTGGTCACCCAGAACATCGACGACCTGCACGAGCGGGCCGGCTCGACCCGGGTGCTGCACATGCACGGCGAGCTCCGCTCGGCGCTGTGCCGCGGCTGCCGCAGCCGCTCGCGCTGGGTCGAGGACCTCGGCGACTTCCCGCCCTGCCCGCGCTGCGGGGTCAGCGAGCTGCGCCCGGACGTGGTCTGGTTCGGCGAGGTGCCCTACGGCATGCACGCGATCCAGGGCGCCATCGAGGTCGCGGACCTGTTCGTCTCGATCGGCACCTCGGGCGCGGTCTACCCCGCGGCCGGCTTCGTGCAGTACGCCGCGGTCCACGGGGCCCGCACCCTGGAGCTGAACCTGCAGCCCAGCGACGGCACCCACCTCTTCGACGAGTCCCGCCACGGTCTCGCCGGTGAGCTGGTGCCCGCCTGGGTCGAGACGCTGCTGGGGTAGCAAGGGGGGCCGCGATGATCGATCGGTGGGGGGCCTTCGTCGCCCGACGAGCCCTGGCGGTGCTGCTGGCCGGGATCGCGCTGACCGTGGCGGCCGCGGCGTACGGCCTGGGCGTCTTCGACGCGCTGACGCTGGGCGGGTTCGAGGACCCGAAGGCGGAGTCCGCGCGCGAGCTCGTCGCCGAGCAGGCCACCTTCGGCAACCGGGCGGTCGACGTCGTCGCGATCTACTCCGACCCCGAGCTGAGCGCCGACTCCCCGCAGTTCCGGGACCGGGTGGCGGCGGTCGTCGCCGGCATCCCCGCGGGCACCACGACCGCGGTCGTGCCCTACTACGCCGTCGACGACCCGCGGCTGGTGAGCAAGGACGGCCACGCCGCCCAGGTCCTCATCTCGCTCGCGGGCACCGGCCAGGCCGAGCACCTCGACCACTACGACGAGCTCGAGCCCACGCTGACGGCCGACGGCCTGGACACGCGGCTCGCCGGTGCGTACGCCGTCCACGCCGACGTCAACGAGATCACCTCCCAGGACCTCGCGACCGCCGAGAAGATCTCGCTGCCGATCGTGGTGCTGCTCGCCCTGCTGATCTTCGGCAGCCTGGTGGCCGCCTCGATGCCGGCGCTGGTCGGGGCGCTGGCGGTGGTCGGGGCGCTCGCCGTGGTCCGGCTGCTGACCTCGTTCACCGAGGTGTCGATCTTCTCGGTCAACGTGATCTCGCTGCTCGGCATGGGCCTGGCGATCGACTACGCGCTGTTCGTGATCAGCCGGTTCCGCGAGGAGCTCGCCGGCCTCCCGCTCGACGACCCGGACGCCGCCGCGACCGCGATCCGGGTGACGATGCGGACCGCGGGCCGCACGGTGCTCTTCTCCGGGCTCACCGTCGCGGCGGCGCTCTCCTCGCTGCTGGTCGTTCCCGCAGAACTTCCTGCGCAGCATGGGGTACGGCGGCATCGCGGCCGTGCTGATCGCCATGCTCGCGGCGCTGACCGTGCTGCCGGCGATGCTGCGCCTGCTCGGCCGCCGGATCGATGCCGGCCGGCTGCCGTGGCGACGCCGCGGCGACGCGGTCCGGGTCGACGACGACCACGGCGGGTGGGCGCGCCTGGCCCACGCGGTGATGCGCCGCCCGGTCGTGGTCATCGTGCTCGTCACCGCCGCGCTGCTCGCGGTCGCGTCGCCGTTCCTGGGGGCGCGCTGGGGCGGCCTGGACTACCGGGTGCTGCCCCAGGACGCCCCGGCGCACGCGGCCGCCACCATGATCAACACCGAGTTCGGCCCCGAGCGGTCCACCGCCAACCTCGCTGCTCGAGGGGGCCTCGCGCCGCGACGTGGCGGCGTACACCCAGGAGGTCGGGCGGGTCGACGGGGTGCTCGCCGTCCAGCCGGTCGACCGCGCCGGCGACACCACGCTGCTGCGGGCCACCTGGACCGGCAACGCCCAGAGCCAACGCTCCCAGGAGCTCGTCCGGCAGCTCCGCGGCATCGAGCCGCCGCACGGGGAGGCGCTGGTCGGCGGCCCGACCGCCGACACGGTCGACCTCGTCGCCTCCGTCGCCGGGCACCTGCCGGCGATGGGGCTGATCGTCGTGGGCGTGATGCTCCTGCTGCTCTTCGTGGCGTTCGGGTCGGTCGTGCTGCCGCTCAAGGCGGTGCTGATGAACGTCCTGTCGATCACCGCGTCCTTCGGCGTGATCACCTGGATCTTCCAGGACGGCCACCTCTCCGACCTGCTCGGGTTCCAGCCGATCGGCTACCTCGACGCCACCAACCCGATCCTGATGCTGGCCATCCTGTTCGGGCTGTCGATGGACTACGAGGTCTTCCTGCTCTCCCGGGTGCGTGAGCAGTGGGACCTGACCGGGGACAACGAGCTGGCGGTGGCCACCGGGGTGCAGAAGACCGGCCGGATCATCACCAGCGCCGCGCTGCTGCTCGCGGTCGTGATCGGCGTCTTCGGCCTGTCGGGCATCGTGCTGATGAAGCTGATGGGGATCGGCATGCTCGTCGCGCTGGTCATCGACGCCACCATCGTGCGGGCGCTGCTGGTGCCGGCCACGATGAAGCTCCTGGGCACCTGGAACTGGTGGGCGCCCGGGCCGCTGCGGCGGTGGTGGGAGCGGCACGGCTTCCGCGAGGGCGAGCCCGTCGGTCCGGCGCCACCCGACCCCCGGCCGGCGAGGGCGCGTCACCCGTCCGGATGAACCCGCGGCGGATCTCCTCGGCTGGGCATGCGGCGGGCGTAGCGTCCGAGCCATGAGTGGTCCGATGACGATGAACCGCGTGATCCACGGCGCCGTACGACGCGACCTCGCCCGGCTCGAGGCAGCGCTGGCCGCCTTCCCCGACGGCGACGGGCGACGGGCCGCCGAGCTCCAGCGCGGCTACGCGTTCCTGCGCTCCGAGCTGACCCGGCACCACGAGGGCGAGGACACCTGGATCTGGCCGATGCTCGCCTCGTTCCAGGTCGACCCCGTCCTGCTCGCGGCGATGGAGTCCGAGCACCGGGCCATGGCCGAGGCGCTGGCCACGACCGGTCTGGCCCTGGACGCGCTGGTCAAGCGGCCCACGGCGGCGGTCGCGAAGTCGGCCCGGGTCAGCGTGGTCGACACCGGGGAGGTCGTCGAGCGGCACCTGGCGCACGAGGAGAACGACCTGGAGCCCGTGCTCCGGCCGCACCTGGACTCACCCGAGTGGCACGCGGTCGAGAAGAAGCTGCGCAGCGCCCCACCCACGGTCGCCGGACGGTTCTTCGCCTGGCTCCAGGACGGGATGGACGACGACAGCCGTGCGTTCCTGCGCTCGACGGTCCCGCCGCCGGTGACGTGGGTGCTGAGCCGGGTGTTCGGGATCGGCTACTACCGCCACATCGCGCCCGTCTGGCGCCGCTGACCGCCGGGCCCGGCTCCACCGTTGGACGACCGGGCTGGCCTCATCGCCCTTTGGCGTGCGTCATTGCGCCCAGAATGACGCGCACTGTTTCGGGTCGGGACGACGGCTGCGGGGTAGGCATCGGGTGAGGCCGGTGCTTTGTGGGACACAGGCGCCCCCGGTAGGGCAGCGACTACTCGGGCTCGCCTTTGCCCTTCCCCCTTCCTCGCGCCGACCGGTTCCGCCTTTCCTTCGGCGACGACGCGATGCGTTCGCCAGATGTTGCGGTAAGCCCGGTAGACCTTCAGCAAGCGATCGGGAATTTCTGCGGGCCAGGCGGCGTGGATCTGACGTTCGCCCCATCCGAACGTGACGACGGTCCGGTCACCGGTGAACGCCTTGACGAGGTCCTCTCGGACGTACAGCAGATGACCGTTGAAGCCCTCGGGCGCGGTGAAACTCATCGACGCGGGACGACCTTCGACATCGACCTGGTTGAACCCAGCAGGAAGCGAGCGCAGGTCCGAGTGCTGGGAGAGCCGTTGGCTCGGCACGTACGCGAACGCCTGATTCTCCGAGCTGTTGTGCCCCTCCCACCCGAACAGGTGGGCCAGCAGACTCGAACTCCAGCTCCACGTACGGCGGGATCTTGGCGCGGTAAGCAGCCGTCCTGGCCCGGATGAGAGGCGAGGATGTCGATCTCTTCACCTTCCGCGCCCTCCTCCGGCTCGCCGTACAGGATCTCGAGGAGCGTCGTCCGAGGTCTCCTGGTCGACGCCCGCATCATCGACATCTTCGGGGACGGGCAGATCCATCCGGATGTGGTCGATGTACGGGTCCTCGCGGTCGTGGTAGTCCTCCCAGCCGTCGTCCTCGTCGCGCTCGATGGGACGCATGCCCGTGCCTGCGATGTCTTCGCCCGAGGTCACCATCCGCTTGTGCCACGGGATCTCGCCGGCGAAGAGGTAGTACGCCTTGGGGAGCTCGATGAGGTCGCGGCCGGGGTGCTCGTCGTGCTCCCAGCGCTTCCATAAACGAGGCGAAGTCGCCCGGTGCGATCGCGACGGTGTTGAACAGGCCGTACCCGCCTCGCCCCGTGCGCTCGTCCTTCGCGTCGATCTCGGCGTGGACAAGAACCCACGGACCCTCGACTCCCGCCAGGGTCTGGGTGTACATCAGGTCGTCGGGGACCCTCACGATCCCGTTGATGAGCCAGGCGCGGTCATCTGCGGGTGTCGGCCGTACCCAGGTCGGGATCGAGAACGGCAGGGGTGGTGAGTCCTGCGGGAACGTCGGGTCGATGTCGACCTCGAGCTTGTAGACGCGGTCTCCGCGCGCATTCAGCATGCCGGTCACCAAGTACAGCCCGATCCAGCTGTACTTCTTCCCGTACCGCTCGACGCGGTTCGGGTTCCTGTCTGCGTCCATGCGGCCGAGGGTGTTATCGACGGACGAGAACTCGTCCTTGCGCCAGCCGAGGTCGTAGACGACACCGAGGACCTGGGCGGTCGCGTTGCGGTGTCCTTCGTGCTCGTAGTCGTAGTTGTCGCGGTCGTCGAAGAGCCGGCCGAGGGTGTAGTTCCCGAAGTCCATGTGGATGGTGCGTTCGACTTCGTCGTGTCGCTCGTCGCCCTCGGGCAGGGGTTCGGGGAGGTGACCGTCGGCGAACTCGATGCCGTCGGCAGCAGCTGCCGGGACCGCGTCGGGGTAGTAGATGCGCGCGAATTCGAATGTTCCGGCGATGTAGTACCGGATGAGCCGATGGTAGGTCGGCGCAGTGGGGGCGTCTCCGGCGGTCGCGGCCAGGAGCGCCTCGAGGTAGGTCCGGAGCTGGTTCCCGAACTCGGCGTCAGGCTGCTGATGGGCAGTGGTGACGCCGTACGCGGCGGCGATGACTCGTTCCCCGACGTACGGGTCGTTGATCTCCAGCGCCCCGGCGGCGAGCTCGAACAGCGATCCAGCGTCGCCTCGGCCGAACCAGTACAGGGCGGCGGTCGCTGCGTCGCGGAGGTCACGCACGGTGCTGGTGAGCATCCACATGAACCACCGGGCGCGCAGCGCGTCAGCTTCGGTTCGTTCATCGGTCTCCCGCCAACGCGTCGTCCACAACCGCAGGTCTTCCATCGCACGTGCGTCGGTTCCCGGCTCCTGACGCAGGTAACGGCTGGGTCGAGCTGCCGGAGCCACTCGGTCCAGGTGAGGTCGCGGTCGGCCACGGTCACAGACCGGAGGATGTTGTCGGAGAAGAGCGCGTTGAACGGGTGGTCCGGAACCGCGCGAACGGACCGGAGCCGCGCCCAGAAGGTCGGCCGGCCCGTCAAGGTCGGCAGGTTCTGCTCCCAGGCCGCGACGGTGGCGTCGTTGACGTCCTCCGGCGCGAGTTCGGTTGCTCGGAGGAGCGCAGCGTCGAGGAGGGTGTCTTGTACGTACTCCCACAGGTGGCCCAGGCCGCGTTGCGGGAGCACGAACACCAGTGCGTTGAAGAGTCGAGCGCCAAGAGGATGGACCTCGGCCGACCTCGCCGATGAACTTGGCCTCGACCCCGGGGGTGCTCAGCGACGTCGCGAACGTCGCGCCGCCGGTCTCGACCATCGCTGACGCGACGATGTGGCCGGCGAGGAGGTCGTAGACGACCGCGACGACCAGCCCTTCTCTGACCGTCGGCCGCCCTCGGGGGTCTCCGGAGCAACCCGGTCCTCGTCGAGTCTCTTGCGCTGTTTGGCGGATGAGAACACCCTCTCCCTGGAGCGCGTTGAGGATGGTGTCGTCCCAGACGCCGGTGGGTGTCGCCGAAGATTTCCTTCGCACGGGGCTCGCTGACCTCGCGGGAGTTGGTGTTCCACATCTCCACGCCGAGCGCCCGCAGGGCGGTGTGAACGTCAGTGGCTCGGATGCGGGAGTTGGTGAGGGTCTCGATGCGGTTTGCGGCGTCAGTCGAGGTATCCGTCGAACATCGCGTTCAGCGAGGGTGCACGGCCGACGAGGCGCACGCGGGCTCCCTGGTCGGGTTCGTGACCGCGCAGAAGATCCGCAACGTGATCGGGTGATCGAATCGCTCGAGGGGCAGGTCTACGCCACCGGCGTCGATGTTGAAGTGGTCGAAGTACGTCTCGACCGCGTGGTCGACGTCCTCTCCGAACCCGTCGAGATCCACGGAGTCGCTCAGCGACGGTGGGGATCGCCCGGGAGACGAACGCCGACCGGAGCGGTGCAGACGAGGAGGACCGACGGGTAGTCCTCGAGCAGCACCTGCCGCTTGCTGCCAGGAGCGGCTTCCAGTCGCGCGGGTCCTCGGCCTCGTTGAGTCCGTCGATGACGATGGGGAGGCGGCACTGTGCGCGGGCCGCGGCCGCGTCGACGGCCGCCAGCAGGGCTTCGAAGGTCTCGACCCTCCTGCCGTTGACGGACACCCGCGCGGCGAGGTCGTCGAGGCCGTCTCGGCTTCGCAGTTGGCGGCCGAAGAGCAGCATGCCGGCGGGTCGGGACTCAGCGGGGCTCGCGAGCTTGGCCGCGAGCTGGGTCTTCCCGTAGCCGGCGTCGCCGGTGACCGTGACGCACCGGACCGCGAGCCGACCGAACACGCTCTTGGCCAGCGCGGCGGCATCGCGGGTGTGGAAGACCAGGTTGGCGCAGGCGAGCGCCGCCGGGTGGTTGGCGGCGCGAAGCTTGCGCAGGCACCGGGGATACCGTGGGGAGGCGGGTCCGGGACGGTTGCTTCTCCTAGCTCGCGCCACGTGTGGTCTCCACCTGGGGTGAGGTGCTCGTGAGCGTCGGCGAGGAGCTGCCGGATCGTTTCAGCGGTCCCCAGCAGCTCATCCAACGTCCTCTTGGACCGATGCTTCGAGGGGTTCCGTGTCGACGTTGCTCTCGATGATCGCCGTGAGCGAGGTGATCTCGGTCCCGAATACCTCGAGGTCTTCCCACGCATCAGGTTCGGCGAGCATGCGCCGAAGCTCGTCTCGGCGGGGCTGGTCTGGTGCACCTCGGGGAACCAGCGCTCCTGGACGTCGGCGAGAGCACGCTGCTGGAGCGTCTCCAGTCGGTCCGGAGTGAGGACCAGGTCTCCGAAATACGTCTGCCGGAACAGTTCGGCATCGCCGGTGAGCAGGTTGGCGAGGTCATCTGCGACCTGGTGGTCCAGCTCGAACGGCGCGCTCGCGGTCAGGGCGTCCCACCAGGGCTCGTCGATCGGTGCGAACGGGCGGCGGGTGCACAGAACCCAGTCCGTGAGCCCGGAGAGGTGGGTCTTCGTCTTGTCGAGCGAGTCCTCGACGTCGCGCTTCCGGGATGCAGTGATCGTGCGGCCGGGCTGGAGACCTGGCCACCACTTCGTCTGCCAGCCGAACCAGTCGCCGGCATCTCCGAGCGGACAGTCCCTCTCGAGCTGAGGTGGAACTCGACGCCCGGCTGCTGGGATCGCGCCTGAAACCTCCCGTACCTGCCGTAGGTGTGACGCACCGCGCCGCGCCACAGGAGCTCGAAATTGGCGGCCTGGTCCCCGGGCAGGTTCTCGAACCGGCTCCAGTCGAGCGCTGTCACGAGGCCACCCTCACGGCGGGTCCGTCAGCGCGTCGCTCAGCAGGTGCAGAGAGCACTACTGCCCTCCCAAACCGGTGCTGTGTTCGTGCATGGAGTACATCTCGACTATGGCACCACGGGCGAGGAGAACCTTGACGAAGGCGATCACGTCGATCTCGTCGGTTTGAACGACGACGTCGGACCCATCTGCCTTGACATCGGCGTCGTACAAGAACTGCTCGACGTCGGCGTAGCCGAAGCTGTGGATCTTCACCTCGCTCAGCACGGCGAGAAGTTCGTCGCTGAACATCCGAGGGGGCTCGCCGTACTCCAGGCGTCCGGCCTCTTGCTCTGCCTGTGCCGCCGCGGTCAGGACCTTGATGGCCTCAACCGTTGATTTCGCTTCCTCGGCGCCCGCGAAGTGCCCGATGAGCTTGAGGTTCATCGAGTGCTCGGTCCCGTAGCCGTGCCAGACCTTCATGCCGCCTCCACCTGTGCGAGCTGCTCGAAGGCAGCGATAACGCCATCTTCGCCAATCCGAACGCCACTGGGTGCGTACGACGAGGTGCGAGCCGTTCCGCTCGCGTCGATGTGCGCGTACGAGCGGAGGCCTACTTCCCTGGGAAGCGCGTCCGCGGTCGGGACGCCGAGCTCAGCCTCGGCCGACGTGGCGAGCCGCACGGTGCCGGTATACGCGCCGACCCAGTTCTGCAGGACACGTAGCGTTCCCTCACTGGCGCCGGTCGTGCGGGCGGTCGGCTGCTCCGGGAGCAGGAGAAGTTCGAACGCTCCGTGCTCCGCGGCGACAGCGACGATGGCGTCGAGGTCTCCCACCGTGTCTTGGTTGATCACGGTGTTCATGCCCCACTGGAAGTCGCCGGCGATCGCGTCCAAGGCGGCCCGCAGCTGCGTGAAGCTTCGCCCGCGGAGGCGTTCGTAGGTGCTTCCGACCCCGTCGACGCTGACCCGGACGAAGTTCACGGTGCCTCGAAGGCGCGAGATCAGGTCGGCGTTCCAACGGAGGCCGTGGGTCGTCATGGTCACCGCGAGGTCGGTGTTCTCAGCGGCGTGTGCGCAGACCTCGGGGAGGTGCCGGTACAGGGTCGGCTCGCCACCGCCGAACCCGACGCCGAGTGCTCCAGCTTGGTCGAGCTCGTCCATCCACCGAAGCAAGTCGCTCTTCTCGAGGACCGCGCGGTGCTTCGGGGCATAGCAGTACGAGCACGCCAGGTCGCACGCGTTGGTCACCGCGATCGAGACCTGGCGTGGCGCAGCCGACCACGCTCGCTCAGGCGGCTCGACCTCGTCGAGGAGGACGTTCACGCCGGTCTGCCGGTCGAAGACGTGCATACCGTCGGGCCCGAGGCGGATCTTCATGCACGTCTCCCGTAAACGTTGATGGATCGACAAACCCCCCGAGGCAGCAAGCCTAGACAATGGCGGTCCTGCGTCCTGGTTCTGCCTCGCCGCGCCTCTGGGTCGACACCCCGGCTGTTGAAGGCGTGCGTCAATCCGCCGCTTGCCGGCGCACCTCGAAACCACTCAACTGCCGATGAGCCGAAACCTGGAGATCGTGCGATTGCTACATCGACCAGCCAACATGACCGCGTAGCCTCCAGCCGTGGATCCCGACATGCGCGTGCTAGCCCAGCGCGTCATCGACCGGCCAGCCATTGGGGAGTTTCTCCGAGCCGCATCCGAAGCGTTGGATGACCCTCCGTCAAGTACGCCGGCCCGCGCTGACCTCGACCATGTGAGCGGCCACTCGGACAAGGAAGACCTGATGGGGCTGCGCTGGTGGGCACACCACGCAGCCACCCTGAACATGCACGCCGCCATAGAGCACCTCAAGGGCGTGCGCACGATCCTGGCCAGTGACGAACTACTGCCGCTGCCCGCAATGGCACTTGCGCGGTGCTGAAGCCGTCATCAACACGTACTGGTCCATCGACGTAGAGGTCAGCACCGAGCAGCGGCTCACGCGGTGGGCTGGCCGGCTGCTGCACGATAGCCAGGAGGTTCCCAACGCACTTGACAGCTTCGGCGACAAGGACGCCGCGAAGAAGGAAAGGGAGCGCACGTCGAAGAGCGAGGCAATGGGTCAACGGCTGATGGCGCGTGCCGGGTTCGAGTTGCTGGCGAAGGGCGGCGACCGGTCCGAGGAAACGGCGCGCGTCGCATGGCAAAATCGA